>JANMRZ010000191.1:0-10757 GCA_031388805.1 Chryseolinea sp. | reverse complement strand
CACCGCTCAAAGCGGTGGCACCACTAAACAATTAGAATTTAAACTGATAGTAAGTATTTCTCAACACCACCGATTTTCACATCCAACTTTTCTGTTGCACCGGGGAATTCTTCTCGTGATTTCAGTTTCGTATTGACGCTGATATAAAATTTGATTTTAGGTTCGGTACCTGATGGACGAACCGATACTTTCGTTCCATCTTCCAAATAAAACTGAAGTACATCAGAAGATGGAAAGTTTAATGCACTTTCTTTTCCTGTTATCAGATTTCGTTCCTTCAATGTCTTATAATCCAGCAAACGCTCTACACGGCTTCCAATAATTTCAGATGGAGGATTGGTTCTGAACTTCTGCATCATTGCCTTTATCTCTTGTTCTCCTTGTTGTCCTTTCTTCGTTAGGTTGAGCAAACTTTCTTTGTAGTATCCAAACTCCACATACATATCGATCAGCCAATCGTACATGGATTTATTTTCATCTGTTGCACTGGCTGCCATTGCTGCAAAAAACGCGCATGCTGAAACGGCATCTTTATCGCGCACAAAATCTCCGGCCATGTAACCATAACTTTCTTCGCCTGCTGCGATGAAACGTTTCTTGCCATCGAACTGGCCCATGAGTTCGGCGATGTATTTGAAACCTGTTAATGTATTGTAACATTCAACACCAAGCTTTGCCGCCATTGCATCTACTAATTCAGAAGTCACAATGGTCTTAGCGATGTAAGCATTCTTCTTGTCCGATAAATTCTTCAGGATAAAATACATCATCAAACAAAAAGCCTGGTTGCCATTGAGCAAAATAAAATCTCCATCTGCTTTCCGTACGCCCATACCGACACGATCGGTATCAGGATCGGTTGCCATCACCATTGTTGCATTTACCTCTCTACCTTTCTTAATCACCAATTCCATTGCTGATTTCTCTTCAGGATTTGGGGATTGAACGGTTGGAAAATTTCCGTCAGGAGTTTTTTGCTCATCCACTACTTGAATATTCGTAAATCCAATCTGACGCAAACACTCTGGTACCATTGTAATGCCCGCACCATGAAGACTGGAGTACACTAATGGTATGTTGTGATGCTTTGCAATAACATCATGATTCGGAATGATCTTCTTTACTTCTTCATAATATGCCTGCTCCACTTCAGGTCCGATGGTAACGATCTTTGAAGAATCTGCTTTGAACTTCACCTGATCAAAAGATGTAATGGCATTTACCTCCTGCATTACATTTTTATCGTGGGGTGGAACAACTTGCGCCCCATCATTCCAATACGCTTTGTATCCATTATATTCTTTTGGATTATGTGATGCTGTAACAACGATACCTGAATTACATTTTAAATACCGAATAGCAAATGAAAGAAGGGGTGTTGGACGAAGTTCTGAGAACATGAATACCTTAATTCCATTAGCCGAGAAAACATTGGCCGCAACCTGAGCAAAAAAGCGACTGTTGTTCCGACTATCGTGCGCAATGGCTACACTGATCGGAGTTAGCGGAAAAGATTTTACCAGGTAATTGGCGAGCCCTTGTGTAGCAACACCAACCGTATATTGGTTCATGCAATTTGAACCTGCACCCATTACGCCCCGTAATCCGCCTGTACCAAACTCAAGGTCTTTATAAAAACTATCAATCAATTCTTTGGAATCGTCCTTCATCAATAATGATTTCACCTCTGCTTTAGTAGTATCATCAATGACAGTACTATCGAGCCAGGATTGCGCTTTGGTTTGAACAAGGTTTAAAAGATCGGACATGCTAAAATGGTTTTGCACCAAAAATAGAAAAGCCAAGTCACATTGACTTGGCTTCATTGATTTTTTTAAAGATTAGTATTTAACTATCGATTGAGACTAAATAACTTTTGCTGTCTCCGGATCCCAGTTTATAATTTTCTTTTCGAAAAGACTCTTATTTGTTGCTAATGCCGGACCCGCTGCTCGCATACCGAAAAGAGCATCTTCTAAAATCGGAGTCTTCTCACGAATGCCACGATAGAAACTTAAGTGATGATCTAAATTGGCGCTGTAGTTTTCAGGCGTACGAAACTCTACATCCGATTCAATGACAGCTGGTTTAGGCTCAGGAAAATGAGCCTTATACCATTTTGCATATTCTTTTTGCTGCGCTAGCGTAAAGGTATCGAACGAGTCCCATCCACCATATCCAGGATCCTTTTGAATTTTATGACGAATTACTTTTACAGTATCCCAACCCATAATGATTGCCCCGTCTGTACCAATAAACCGAAGTCTCTCACCTCCTTCTGCACCATCTACAAAGTTCACACGCATCTGCAAATTAAACGCAGGATGTTTACTGGTTGCCGGATAATCGTAAACACCTGTAATAACATCAGGCACATCTCTTCCATCTTTCCAATATCGAAGTCCTCCGGTAGAAAAAATTCGATTTGGACCTGTTGAACTTGTTACAGCGTGAAGACCTGTAAAGAGATGCACAAATAAATCGCCAGCAATACCTGTTCCGTAGTCTTGGTAATTTCTCCAACGGAAGAAACGAACTGGATCGTAAGGCATCTTTGGTGCATCACCAACAAATTTATCCCAATCCACTGTTCCTCCATTTGCATCAGTCGGGATGGAATATTGCCAAGCACCGTTAGCGGAATGTCTGTCCATATAGGTTTCAACCAAAATCAAATCTCCAATCACACCGGATTCAAAAATATCTTTTGTCTTTTGTGTGATGATGGAACTCGCACGCTGGCTTCCCACTTGAAAAACCTTACCGGTCTTCTTTTGTGTTGCGATTACTTCTGCACCTTCTTCAAGTTTGTGAACCATTGGTTTTTCGCAATACACATGCTTACCTTTATTCATGGCTTCAATGGAGATGCGATCGTGCCAGTGATCTGAAGTAGCGATGATCACAGCATCAACATCTTTTCGATCCAGTATTTCCTGATAGTTCTTTGTTGTGAAAATATCTTTGCCATACATTTCTTTAGCGCGATCAAGTCTTCCTGTATAGAGATCACACACACCGATCAACTTCACACCCGGAACCTGTACCGTTGTTTCCAGATTATTAAAGCCCATGATCCCCATACCGATAACCGCCACATTCACCTGGTCGTTGGCTGAAGTTCGTGACGGAAGATTTGTAGAAGGAAGTGTAACAAAATTTTCCGGGCGGGCCACAAGAAGTGAAGGCGCAGCGCTTGAAAGAATCGCTGTACCAAACGCCTTCTTAATAAAATTTCTTCTTGATTTTTTTTCAATTCCAGACATAGTGAAGATGGATTTGGTTGTGATTTGGAAGTTACGATATTTGATCAAAATCCAAAATGAAAGAATGACATGCGGTGGTTCTGGAAAATATTTCTTCTGGTAAATGGATGGCGAACAGATGCTGTATTTCCTCATCATCACATCAAGAAATATGTTGTCATTGTGGCTCCGCACACGAGTAGCTGGGATTTTTTTATTGGTCTCGCCTATCGAAGCATATTGCACATGACACACACACGCTACCTTGGTAAAAAAGAATTATTCCAACCACCCTTCGGCTTTATTTTTCGATACCTTGGCGGAACACCAGTCGATCGTTCAAATCATCATAACCTGGTAGATGAAGTGGTGAAGATATTTGATCAACACGAGCAATTTTCACTTGCCATCGCCCCCGAAGGAACACGTAAGCGAGTTGAGAAATTAAAGACTGGTTTTTATTTCATTGCACGCAAAGTAAACGTTCCGATTATCATGGTTGGATTGGATTTCAAAAACAAAACGGTAGTCATTAGTGATCCATTATATACAACAACTGAACAAGCGAACGATTTTGAAAAAATTCATTCGTTCTACAGAATTATTGAAGGAAGGCATCCTGAATATGGCCTGGGGCATCTGTAAATGCATTACCACATAGGCACATAGAGCACATAGATACCATTCACTTCAATTACTATGTGCTCTATGTGCCTATGTGGTTTACGGCTGTTCAAACGAAGGCAAATCATTTAACATAACTGCACTTCCATCCTCGCTTTCAATCTGGCAACAAAATGTTTTCATGCCATTCGTTAACACAAGGTATTTTGCTTTGAGTGTTGCGTTATAAACGGACGCTTGTCGTAAGGTAGATTCATTTATGATCTGATCAGGCGCTTTGCATTCAACAATCATCCAGGGATTTCCGGTTCGATCGAACACTACAATGTCGCTTCGCTTTTGAAGTTGGTTGAATTTTAATCCGCCCTCAACTTTTATCAACGACTTTGGATATTGAACATGACTTAAAAGGTAATGAAGGAAATGCTGACGAACCCACTCTTCCTGCGTAAGCACTAAATATTTTTTCCGAAGCACATCGTAAATCCAGACTTTGCCATCTGATTCTTTTACATTGTATTCAAACGCAGGAAGATTGAGTTTCTCCATTAATACAAATAAACCTTTTAGTATTGAACGCACCAATCATTTTTTCCATGCGGTACTTTATTCTAACTTTGAGATATGAAAACGAAGCAGGAAATTGTTGAAAACTGGTTACCCCGTTATACCGGTCAGGCATTAGATCAATTTGGTGAGTACATCCTTCTCACCAATTTCGAGAATTATGTAAAGATGTTCGCGAGCTGGCATAACGTACCCATCAATGGTTTAGATAAGCCAATGCGCAGCGCAACTGCCGGTGGCATTACCATTATCAATTTCGGAATGGGGAGTCCGAATGCGGCAACCGTGATGGACTGTTTAAGTGCGATCAAACCAAAAGGAGCTTTGTTTCTAGGTAAGTGTGGCGGATTGAAAAAGAAAAATGATATTGGCGATTTCATATTACCTATCGCTGCCATTCGAGGAGAAGGAACATCGAACGATTATTTTCCACCAGAAGTACCTGCTCTTCCATCTTTCGCTTTACAAAAAGCAATCTCGACTACCATTCGTGATTACAATCAGGATTACTGGACTGGAACTGTTTACACCACCAACAGACGCGTTTGGGAATGGGATGAAGACTTTAAAGCCTATTTGCGCAAGATCAGGGCTCAAGCCATCGACATGGAAACAGCAACGATCTTCACGACAGCCTTTAATAATAAAATTCCAGCAGGTGCATTGTTGCTAGTCTCAGACCAGCCCATGGTTCCGGAAGGTGTAAAAACAGAAGCGAGTGATTCAGTTGTAACCACCAACTTTGTTGAGCTCCATTTAAAAATCGGTATTGATTCGTTAAAGCAATTAATCAATAACGGAATGACCGTAAAACATCTTCGTTACTAATGTAAGCAAGTAGTGTAAAAGACATTTATGATTCATAAGTCAGTTTTAGGATTAGTAGTTATCTGTGCTCTGATTGCTTGTTCTGACAAACCTAAAAAGACTGAACAGGGTGAAACTGAAGCGACTGATACAGAGCCATTCAAAAATGTTTATGACACTCTTGACCAATTAAAAATCCCGATCACATTTCGGCCAGACGACTGGGACGATCTTTACATGAAACATTTGGAAAAATATGGAATTAAAGAGGGATGGGAACTCTTGAAGCATCCATATGCCAAGCTTGTTGATAGTAAAAATTATAAAGCAATAATTTTTATATCAACTGACGAGACAGGATCACCCACATTAATAACAATTGACAGAATTGGTAATCCAATTGACACTCTATTTTTATTGGGTGACTCGGGAGGAAACGATCCTAGTAGTGGAACAAGTGAAATAGCGACAATCAATAAGGACTTAACAATACATCTTTTAGATAGTATCTTCACATATGACTTAGAGCCTGACGGACATAGAGTAGATAGTACTCAACAAGTGACTGTCTCAGACAAGAAATATAGAATCTTGGAATCCGGAAAAATTGAAAAAATAGAATAAAAGCTCCAATATCTATCCATTCAATATTTAGAAGAGTTGAGCAAATTCATTTTCAAATAAACCTCACCACTTATCTGTTCATAAGTTCTTTGCGTTTGGCCATCCACAGTGCGCCAAATCCAATAGCAAAAAATACGATCAGCGCTAGCACTGAATGTTTCATTCCGAATATTTCATCGATATAACCGAATGTGAAAATCCCAATCACGATGGATATTTTTTCGGTTACATCATAGAAGCTAAAGAACGATGCTGTGTCGCGAGTGGGTGGCATGAGTTTGCTATAGGTACTTCTGCTCAATGCTTGTACACCTCCCATAACAAGTCCTACACCAACCGCTACTGCATAGAAATACAATTCAACTTCGTGTCCTGATTCTTTCAGTACGGCAACAAAATAAGCAGTAATACAAATCACCACCCAAAGCAACACAACTCCCATTAGGGTGTAAATATTTCCAAACCGATTTGACAATCGGGAGATGATCGTTGCTCCTGCTATCGCTACAAATTGCATAAGCAAAATGGTGATGATGAGTTTATCTGCAGGAAGTCCCAATGCCTTTTGACCGAATAAGGTAGCCGCCAACATAACGGTTTGAACACCCATATTGTAAAACAGGAATGCTACTAAAAACCATTTCAACGTTTTAAGTGACTTGATCTGTACAAAGACTTTCTTAAGCTCAATAAAACCAGAAGTCAGAAAGTTGGTATTCGGTTTATTGATCGGGGGAAGACTTTTTGGGAGATTGAAGAAGGTAATCTGCGCGAAGCCGATCCACCATAATCCTACCAGTAAGAAGGTAAATAGAGGCCCAGAAGTTTTATCTCCTTTGGCACTGAAATAAACTACCAATCCAAACCCAATGATTTGCAAAAGCGAGGCACCGAAATAACCGAATGAAAAACCTCTCGCACTAATTCGATCATGATCTTCCGGTTTTGCTATATCCGGTAAATATGAATTGTAAAAAACAAGACTGCCAATGTATCCGGTGGCCGCTAGCATAAAACAACCTAATCCCCACGCAACACTGGGCTGCTCACCTTTAAACCAAAAAAGTCCGATGCAGGCCAAGCCTCCCAGATAGCAGAAGAATTGCATAAACCTTTTCTTGTTGCCATACGAATCGGCAATAGAAGACAGGATGGGCAACAGTAAAGCAATGAAGAGATAAGCCGTTGCCAGGGCGTAATCATATAAAGATGAATTCTTAAATGTCCTTCCTAAAAATGGAACATTATCTTCTCCATACGCTGAAGCGGTAACTCCTGCAAAGTAGATTGGGAAGAAGGTAGTGGTAATTACCAGGTTGTAAACCGAGTTTGCCCAGTCAAACATATACCAGGCTCTTACCGTCTTGGAGTCGCGTTGTTTTAATACCAGTTCTTCAGTCATAAAGCCGAAGATATTGAAAAAAGAAAAGCCCCGACATTGTCAAGGCTTTTTTTGCGGAAAGTGCAGGATTGCTTGACGCTGAATACATCAATCAAACTGGCCACATTTCAACTAAAGACTTAATGAGGGGATTGACAACTGATTCAACGGAAAAGGAAATTAGAAAGCAGGTGTATGATATGTGTGCTAGGAATTAAATATGATCCGATGAACACCTTTAGGAATATCATTAGGTGTACCACAATGTGGACAAACAATCTTGATAACTGGATAACCGGATTCAGAGTTGAACGAACGTAAAGTTGCATTCATCGAACGACAGTCAAATGTTTTCCCACATTTGCGGTTCGAGCATGTTAATAGAATTTCTCCAACTCCCGGAGCAATACTAAATGTGCCTTTTAAATTGTTGCTATCTTGTGGTGGAACTTCTTTCCCCATTTTAATTCTCAATTTCAATCTTTCAATTTCATTTCTTGCATTCTCTAATGTTTGCTTGCTTGTATCGTCACTTTTGGTTTCCGCTACCTTTACTTTTTCTTCCGCTACTGATAACCTTTCCTGTAGGTCGTCTTGGATTTGCTGGTGAAATGTAATCGCAGTTGTTCTGAGGTTTTCATAAGCATCAATATGAATTTTCTGTTGAGCTACTAACGAGATGTTAGCGTTTGTTGCAATCTCTTTAAGCTGCCTCTTTGCTTCCTTTCTTGATTGCCAAACATTAAATCCAAAAAAAAGTATTACAACCGTAACTGAAACTGCTATACCACTAAACACCGTACCATAATATGTATCTTTTGCAGTATCAACAAGTATTGCACGTTCTAATTGATTTAGGTATTGTGCGTTGTGTAAGCTATCGCTTTTAGCCTTGTACTTTTGAAAATCTGCCTTATGCGCACTGTCGATTTTATGTGAGTACTTTTTGAAGTTATCTTCAAAAATTTTATTCGCGTCTTGTTTCTTCGAAGGTTGGCACATGGCACCGACACACGTCATCAATAAAATAACACACAATATATTTTTCATTTGTAATTTATTTTCTCCAGTAATATCAATTATGTTCTAGCCATCTAAATCCTTTCTCATCTATGATTGCAACATCAACTTCCTTGCTGACAGTTGGTGTAATTTTGCTCGTTTCCTCAATAATCCATTTAGCCAACTTAATTGCATACTCAGGCTTGTAAAGTTTACGCTTTTTATTGTGAATCACGTCATCAACCAATTTGTTTTTCCGAAGCTCGTCATATTTGATGTTTGAACCTGACTGCAGTTCTAATATTAAATCTACGTGCCCTGTAAAAAGAATTGAAGAAAACAGAAAACCTTCCTCCATTAACAAAATATATGTGAGTCCCGCTTGTTCTGCTAATACATCTCCCATGTTAAACTTCACAATTCCAATTTGGAATTTCTTTAGTGTCGGATTGTAACCACAGATCAAAACATCAGTCGTAAGATTAGAGTTTCTAGTTCCGTTCGGTGGGGAGAATCTATCATGAAGTAACAGAGTTTCTTTATATTCATTTTTAATAAATTGACCAAGAGAATCTAAAAAACTTGCCGTTACGTATGGATAATTATATTGATCTAAGAACCTACTTACAATCTGTTGCATATCAAAGGTAACGACACCACCAAGCAACGGGTTAAAGCTAGTAATCGCACGTCCAGTTATTGCATAGGCATAATATGTATTGAACTTTGAAATCTTATTACCAAGACTATAAATAGGTTGGGCATTTGTAAAAGAGGTTGTCGTGGTAGTACTTGTTAATTTCTTATCAGCAACAATTAACATCCCTTCAGTTGTTTGCATAGCAACTACCAAAGAACCACCCGATGTATAGTCTTGACAAGTTGCAGTTAACGTAAAGCAAAGTATAACAGATAACAATAGTGTGTTCTTCATGCTAGATAACATTTCCTGTACTTGTTTGATAATATAAAGGGTGAGCGAATGCCCACCCTTGTAAGTAGTCGCGATAAAATTTGTAGCCCTTTTAAAACAATTTTACCAACGGTACACGAATAAAACTACAAAAATAAACAGGTTTACCCTATGCTCGAAAATGATTATTTTTATGAATGAAATACGTTAACATCATGGGCATCACATTCGACATTATTGGAGCATTATTAATGTTCTGGAAAACTCCCCATCCATCAAAAGTTAGTACCGTTGGGCCACTCATGGCATACCTTCAAAGACAGGTTGAGAAGGGAGAGCAGAATTGGGTGAGAGTTGGTTTATACTTCTTATTAGGTGGTTTCTTGTTACAATTGATAGCTGCAATTTTTACAATGTAGGTATGAAGAAATTTTTTCAAAAATATAAAAGGGATATTGTTGTCGCCACATTAAGCCTTGTAACCTTTGTTGTCGGGTCATGGATTGTTAGTCTTTATTCAAAACCAGAATTAGACAAATCGACCATCACACAAAACCCAGTAGCCAACAGCACGGTTCAAGACTCAGCACAACAAACCATCAATCAAGTTCCACAGATCAATCAGAACAAAGGCGATGTAAATAATGATTTTGTAGCGGGTGATAAAATTGTAAATCACACAACCATTAAGCAATCCAAAAAGAAATCAGATACTGTTGTAGTAAATAATAATGGATTTATAAATAATGGTGGCACCGGTAACACGTATAACCAAACAGTCAATCCAGCAATCCCACAAAGACACATAAATGAAGATGATCTGAATTGGCTAAAAACTAAACTACCCAAAGCAAAAACTTTTATTATTGGTTTCTATAATCACGACCAAGAGAGTATGAACTATGTAGTTGAAGCAATCGATGTGTTAGAAGCCAAAGGATATATATGTAGAATAAAACCGTTCCAACATACTGAGGGTGTATTCCCAAAAGAGAAAATTGGACTAATTGAAATCTATATCCCGCCTGATTCAACAGAATTTAGATTGACTGTTTACCCTCTCCCCGTCAAAAAATAATTATACCATTGTAACCCTACAAAAATAAAAGAGGGAAAGGAAACACATTCAACCTGGCTAACACCTTACACGCCTTCTCCCGATAACTATCGGGATGGTCCTTCAACCATCTGGCATTTTAAAATAAAAAAGCCCAGACAATGTCTAGGCTTTTTTTGGCGGAGAGGGCGGGATTCGAACCCGCGATACCCTTTCGAGTATACACACTTTCCAGGCGTGCTCCTTCAACCACTCGGACACCTCTCCAAAAAAAGCTAAATAATTCCTTTTTCCTTTAGAAAAACATAGCCATCAATACTTTTAAAGAACTTTTCTCTTTTATGGGCTTCTGATCGTGTATCAAAAGCTTCAGAATAGTGTAGAAACCAAGGTCTTCTGCTTTTGGTATATTTTACCTTACCAGAATTATGATCTATCAGTCTTTTGTTTAAATCTTCTGTACTACCGTAAATGGGTTCCGAAAGATTGGCTTTTCAGGATGTAAGCATAAAACATAAACCGTTGTTTCAGTCAGTG
>JANMRZ010000172.1:0-54462 GCA_031388805.1 Chryseolinea sp. | reverse complement strand
ATAGAATAGGTGCAAGGGTTTTGAAAGTTTATCCCGTTTTTCCTTGCACTTGTTTTTTTATAGAGCCATTCAAATTTGTGTTTTTGATTTAAAAATCGCTATTAATTCATCCTTTGACTTATTCAGCAGACCCTAATTAGTATTGACTTTATAATAAAAAGGGGGTCTATAATTCGACCCCCCCCCCCCCTTTTTTTTTTATTCTAAGGAATACCTACTAGTTCTTAATTTTCTCCAGCATTGAATGCAATAGTTCGGTTTCTTCCAAACTTCTTTTTGTCTTCTTGAGAGTAGGAGCCGCTTGTGTAAATGAATCGCTTGGTGCCACTCTACTTCCGCTAATTGGAACAGTAATTTGCGAAGGTGTAGCAAAACCTACTCCTGATTTTTCCAGCGTTTGAACTATCAATGTTGTATTAAAATTTGTCCATTTATTTAAATTAGCTTTGGTGTACGTAGCTTCGAAAACTTGTCGTTGTGCTGCCGGTTCAGCAGTGCCATTTACTAAATCAGTGAATGTCACTTTAAATGGAAGTCTATTATAAGTCCCTTCATAATAGACATAGCTTAGTCCATAGGCTAAGTTAGGTGCTTTGGGAATGAAGACAAGTTCTCCCCCTGTAAAAGCTCCATCTGCGGAGAGTGCTACTACATCCTCTAATGTAGACGTACTTGAACCTGCTCTTAAAACAAGGTCCATATCGGCAAGACTATCTAATTCCACACGAGGCCACTCTAATAATACAATCAATCCATCTTCTTGTAGAATCACTACTTCAATTTCATCTTCGCGTGTAATCTCAACTTCATCACTGTCCACACTTTCAATAGAGATATCAATTACCTCGGAACCCTCCCAATAGAAATCAGAATAAAGTCCAATCTCAATAACGCCAGTTGTTTCACCTGCTTCAATTTCAACTTCTAAGTAGTCAGTGAGAATTTCGTAATCGGAGCTAATATCATTTGCGTCACCGAAAACTGCGTCAACTGCCGATCCGCTCAATTCGTATGTAATGCTGATATCTTCCGTTGCAGGTTTGTCTAGTACAACCTCAACTTCAACTATACCTGACGATTCATTTACAGTAAGGGTCGATTCATTAAAGGAGAGTTTTGGTTTTACTACGGGCTCAGGATCATCATCGCTACAAGCTGAAATTGCCAATGCAAAAAAAGTAATGACTAAACCCGAAAGAAAGAGCGTGCTATATTTTCTCATAATTGTACTGTTTACATATTTAAATTTACTGAATTCTTTTGGCATTTAATCGCAACATTTTCGTCATCGTTTGAATGCGCCTTTCTGTTACCTTTTATAAGGTCAATTTTTTACCCATTTCTTAATAACACTTCTTCCACCCTGATTTACTTTAATAAAATAGATTCCCGATTGTAAAGTTGTTGTATTAAAAGTGTGTATTAATTTTTCGCTCTCTTTCTTCAACATTACAGGTGATGAAACTTCGTTTCCAATAACAGAGAGTATCTGCAGGTTTACATCACCGTGGAAGTTGTTTTCAACGGCAATGTTTAAAATGCCCTGACCAGGATTAGGATAAAGTGTTATACTCTTTGTTAACGTGTGATCGTCATTGCCGGTAATATCATCGCGAATATAGATGGTTGTGGTGGCAATTTTATTACAAAGCTCCAGACCAGAACCATTAGTCGTAACAATAGTAGTTTCTGTTGGATGGATAATCAATTGAGGTCCGGTATAGTTTTGTACTTCACCATCATCCGTACTCCAAATAAAAATACTTGCACCACGGCCATTGAGTGTTACCTCTTCACCCGGATTGATTAATTGCTTTGATGCAGAAACCTGTACAGAAGGATTCATGCCAACAATGGGTTCAATGTTCATGGCAATGTTCGCTCCGAAAGCAATGGCATAGGGATTCCAAACACCATTTATATCCTGTAACCAAGATGTAGCATTAGTTGACTCACCATCAAGTGAAGATTGAATGGCCAGCGTATCGCCCTCTTCATAGTTTAATTCAATACCAACATGATAGGTCTTGCTAAACACAGGTGTCTCCCGATCGAAGACAATACTGGTTGCGCGATTGTTTTCAATGTCATTCTGAATTTGTTTAAGCAACACTACTTTTCGTTCGATCACAGAACCTGGTGCGCGTTGAGGGCCGCGGCCATTCCAAACCGTCACCGTTACTGTGGCATCTTCACTTGTAGAATAGACATGTCCAAAAGTAATGTTAACACCACTGATAAATTCATAGCCAAGTGTGTTGGCAAAGATTTCCGAAACCGCCTTGCTCTTTAAACTATTATGACCAGTGAGGTAGCCTGAATAATTTCCATAATCTGATAAAGGAAGTACAGAAGGTGTATAGGTTTCAAGAAAGTTAGAGGTAGTGCCACACAATCCTTCTTCTGAAACTTCAATATAATTGCTGATCTCCAGCGTATCGGATGTGCCAAGTGAGTTCTTCGCAGACAGGGTAACTTTATAAAGACCTGGCGTTAGGTATTTTATTTTTGGATTACGTTCAATGGAAGCACTTGGATTACCTCCTTCAAATGTCCAGTTCCATTCAGTTGGAAAGTTGGTTGAAAGGTCTGTAAAATTAACTTCGCCTCCCAACAGTACCAATTGCTTGTCGGAAGTAAAATTAGGAGTAGGCACATCGGCAACCGAAGGACTGCATAAGTTGGCTGCCAGCAATGATTTTCTTCTGGGGCTCAAATCCATTACAGCGCGTATTCTTGTTTTTTGTCCCAGCGTAAAAATATTCATACACGCATCGTTACTGTAGTCCATGTAGTTCTCCACCATATTGGTTGCTCCACAACTAAACCGACCGATCTGACAACCTGTACTTGCACTTGCTGCCGGTGGAGTATCGGATACAAAATCATCGGCACAATTTCCATCGCCCCAAATGTGTCGAAGTCCGAGCCAGTGGCCAGTCTCATGTGATAAAGTTCTGCCCTTGTTATAAGGTGCTTGTAAAACAGGGAAGCTACCTTTATCTACTGAACCAAAAGAGTTATAGCGCACAACTACGCCATCAGTAGACGCAGGTCCTCCTGTTTCATTTAATCCTGACAATCCGGATTGATCAGGAAATTGTGCATACCCTATCAGGTTAGAACTGGTGCCACTAAACTTTACCGTCCAGATATTATAAAATAAATTAGGGTTCCAGATGGTTGATGATTTTAGACTGCCTTCAATTTCCTCACGTGTCCAGCTACTTTTGTTTCCATTGTATCGATGAATCCCGGGTTCACTTAATGTATTTCCATTTTGATCTACAGGCGACAAACAGAATTCGATTTCAATATCGGATCCCACTGGATTAGTATTAAAACCTGGTGTTCCCGACTTTCTTCGGAAATCTTCATTTAATACTTCGATCTGTGATTGCACCTGGGCCAGGCTTATGTTCATGCCGCTACCTACCGCTTCTCCATTGTGTACAATATGAACCACAATAGGGATCGTTAAGAGTAAAGCCTGTGTTCTTCCGGATGCTTTTTCACGTGCCTGAATCTCTTTGACTCTTTGCTGAATGGATTCTTCAAAATCATCGAGTGTACTGCGTTGTGGATACCGTATTTTATTAATACTGTCTTGCTCCATCGTGGCACATCTGCGCAAGGTATCAGTGCTTATTTCCTGGGCATTGGCGGTGAGTCCAACGTACAAACAAACAAATATTAATATATGTACCCTCATACTCATGACATCATTTAATCTTCATCTGTTGCATCAAAATGGATGCGATAACTGCCTGTATTGGATTCATCAAAAAAGATCTCCAGTTCCATTTTATTACTTTTCACTTCACGTACAATAAAAGGTAAACTGCCTTCTGTCGTGAAGAATGGAAGTAACATCGTCAGTGTTGCTGTAGCATTATTGAAGGACCATGCGGTGGTGATGACATCATCTTCACCATCAGAACATTTTTGTGATCCGGTAACGGCTTCGTATGACCGTTCAGTATTTGCATAGAAAATATACTCGTCATCTGATGCGCAACTGATATTGAATCTGTCAACGACATCGCCATTTAAGGTTTCTTCAACAAATTTCAGTTCCCAGGTTTTGCTATTTGCTCCGGTAAAAATGGAGGTGTATTCATATGGGGTAGGTTTGATTTCTTCTGTGCATGAAAAAAACAGCAGCGCCAGACTAAGAGTAAGAATGTATGAAGCTTTCATATTAGTCGTGTATTAGAGTGAAAGACACTTCTGGCTGATCTTCAAAATCGACCAATGTTATGGTCATTATTATCTCGCGTGTAGTTGGATCGACCACACCTATTCCTCTTATGGTGGCCAATTCAGTATCCAGATTCTCTTCTTCTTGCTGCGGAATCGTTAATGTATTGTCTCCATTATCGATAAACGTTAGATCCATTTCTGTATTCGAATTAAATACGTTGATATTCCAATTTGAGAGTCTGTAGTTTTCACAATCGGAACTCGTGATGGTAATATTGTCTATGTTAGGCGATCCTCGTTTTCCAATATAGGTTCCACCGAGGATGCAATCATCGACAATGGTAAAGGTGTAGGTTTTGCCCATAGCGCTTTGATCTTGCCCCACTTGTAGTTTATCTGAGGTGACCGATTGAATGGTAAGAATGATATCCTGACTGCGGATAATATTATTAGCATTGTTGATTAATTGAATTTGCACGGCGCCAAAGAATTCACCTTCCTCAATCGTAACTTTTCCTCGTTCTCCAATAATGGTGTAATCAATTCCTTCGCGGGCGTCACCACTAATGGAATAATTGATGGTAATATCTTCTTCTAAAACGGGTTGTGACTGATGCACTTCAATCGCAATGATTTTGCTGAAGCTTTCTTTTTCAGTCCGTGCTGATTCCGTAAAGCGAACGAAATAAGGTCCTTCAAAAAGGATGCGTTCCGTTTCGCAATTCATTAATGCTAGAATAGAAAGGATAGAAAATATGGTTTTAAATCTTCTCATTTAATATCCGGGATTTTGATTTCCGACTAAGGCTGGATTGTTCAAAATTTCACGCTGCGGGATAGGCCATAACTCATACGCGTCCTTCCAATTTGGTGAGAACGCAGACATGACATCTTTTGCGCGACCCGTTCTTACTAAATCATACCAGCGATGTCCTTCAAAAGCCAGTTCATACTTTCGCTCTTCTTCAATTAATAAAAGCATTTGGGCTTGAGTAACCGATCCCACAGTACTTGCTTTTGCGCGAGTTCGTAGCGCATTGATATCTTGTTGGGCACTGTTCGATCCGGATACCTTGCCTTGCTGCGCCCGTGCCTCAGCGCGAATCAGATACATCTCGGCAAGACGAAATACCACAACGTTGTTATTATCCTGATCTCCCGTTCCATATTTATCAACCGACCAGCCGTTGTCATCTCCTTTCAGATTATTGAAGTTGAACTTTATAGAGAAATATCGGTCGCGCGAATTCGAAGCGGAGTTGAGACTATCTAATACAGCAACAAGTTGATTCGCAGGAATCATTTCTCTCCTTCCTGAAAAAATATAGTTCAAACCTATATTACCATTTGTACTGGGGTCATCTGATAAAGTATATCCCACCTCAAAGATTGCTTCGTCCGTGAAGTCATCTATCACTATGGTTTCAAACTCAGGCTCCAATGAAAATTGATTTGAAGAAATGACATTGGTGGCAAATTGTTCTGCCTCGGCCCAATCTTCATTGTATAAATGATATTTTGCCAATGCAGCTCGTAAGGCATAATCACTCGCATAGCCTGCATTAGCTGTTTGAGTGGGTAGCTTGCCCAAGGCTTCATTGTAGTCTTCTAAAATGAAACCCAGTATTTCGGTTCGAGATGCCCGGGCTATATTTCGGTTTGCTTCGATCGATGTTCCGGTAACTTTCGGTACGCCTCCATACGTGTAGAGAGCAATGAAGTAGGCATAACCTCTTAAGAAGTGAGCGGTTCCCATTACTCTTTCTCTGTCTACACTTTTTACTCCTGGAACAGTGGGAAGTTTTTCAATAATAAAATTGGCAATGTATATCGTGTTGTAGATGCTGCCCCACAATGCGGCAATGGATGCATTTGCAGAGGTAATTGTTTTTGTGCCCAGCTCGCGGTATTGTGAAAACGTTCCTCTGAATTGCAGCATATCGGCTGTGCAGTCGCCAGCAATTACCGTAGATGGAATGATCGGACGGAATGCGCTGTATAAGCCAATCTCTACGTTGGGAACATCTTTTGCTTCATTAAGCACAATATCATCAGTGAGTAGATCAATTGGTTCGGGTTCTAATAAAGTAGAACAAGACGTACTGATCAGGAATAGCGAGATAAGATAGTATGTATATATCCGACTTTTCATTTCAATGTAGCATTAATACCAATGGCAATGGTTCGAACTTGTGGTAGTGTGAAGAAGTCAATTCCTTGAGCCGATGTTGATCCGTCTAATGTGCTTACCTCAGGATCAGAGCCGGTGTATTTTGTAAGCGTCCACAGGTTTGTTGCTGAAGCGAAAACCCGAAGTTGGTTAAGCATTAATTTGTTGACAAGGGTAGGTGGTAAGCTATATCCAAAGCTTACATTTTTTAATCGCAAATACGATGCGTCTTCCAACAATCTGTTGCTATGCAAATTATTAAGAGTGCTGTTTAATTCATATCGTGGAATGTCGGTTACGTCACCTGGCTCTTGCCACCTGCGCAGTGCATCAACGGATTGATTGGTTTGAATATCAGCACCCATGTTTACGGTAGATGCTTTTGTGAAATTCAATACTTTATTTCCGAGAGAGAAGTTGAAGAATATAGAAAGGTCGAATCGGTTGTATTGAAACGTATTGGTAATGCCTCCGATTAATTTCGGTTGAGAATTGCCAATCACCATGGCATCGGCATTTGAAATAGCGCCATCCTTATTTCGATCTTCATAGATGGCATCTCCGGTGGTGGAATTAACGCCAAGAAAATTTAATCCCCAAAATGATCCTAAAGGTTCGCCTTCTTTAATGATGTTAGTTCCATCCACACCTTCACCGGTATACCCGCGATAAAGAGGTACGCTGTCTGCCAAGAATAGAACCTTGTTCAAGTTTCTGGAAAGATTTAATGTTGTTGTCCAGCGGAGATCTTTATCAATGTTTACCGATGTTACGCTCAACTCGATGCCTTTATTTTCCATTTCACCAATATTGTCGGTTATTCCTGCAAACCCGGTAGTGAGAGCATAGGGTCTTACCAAAAGCAGATCGGTTGTTTTATTATAATAGGTATTCAATACAACTTGAATTCTTTCTTCAAGAAAGCCTACATCAACGCCAACGTTCAACTCGCGTGTGGTTTCCCATTTTATGTTTGGATTGGGAACATTATTCGGAACAACGCCCGAACTTCCATTATACGTGGAAGCTCCCCATTGTCCTAAATAATTAAAGGCGCCAATGCGTTCATTACCCGTAAGACCAAAGCTTGCTCTTAATTTTAAGTTATTGACGAAGTCATACCTCCAAAACTCCTCTTCTGAAATTCTCCAGGCAGCTGACAGGGTAGGAAAATAACCAAACCTATTGTTCGGTCCAAAATTAGATGAACCATCTGCTCGTAAACTAGCAGTAATAAGAATACGATCATCGTAATCATAACGTGCTTCGCCAAAGAAGGAAAGGATGCTATGAGGCGGTTCACGAAAAGATGCACCTGCATCGACAACTCCTGCGGACTGTATATAGGTAAAGTCATCGCTCGGAAACAATCTCCCCTGCACGTTTCCGCCTATAGAAGTGTTTTGATATAGTTCTGACCCAACAACAACGTTTAGTCTTTGTGATGATGAAATCTCTTTGTCATAGGATAGTGTGAGGTATGAATCAATATTGGCGAATGTACTTGCACTGAACACTCCGTATCCCTGACCTCCAACACTTTCAAGAAAGCCACCGATGGCAGTTTGTGAAGATTCATATTGATCTTCTGTTACATTGTTGTAATCTAAACTGGCTTGTGCTTTTAATTTTAAGTGTGGATTAAACTCATAAGTAACAATGATATTGCCCAATGCTTTTACGGAGATAGTATTGAAACGCGGAAGTAAGGCTTGTGCTACCGGGTTGAAGTTTGGAAAGCTGGCATAAAGTGGTGAGCCCGGCCCAACCAGTGCGCCATTTTCATCATACGCTACGTGATACGGCAAACTCTTTATAGCACCTGAGTACACACCATCTAAAAAGTTATCACCCTTCACTCGTTTATTCAATGCACGTGAAAGCGTGACGTTTGTACCGATGGAAAGTTTCGATGTTAGTTTTTGATCAAGATTAATTGTAGCGCCAAAGCGCTGAAATTTATTATTCAGTTGAACGCCCTCTTCTTCACGAAAACTTCCGCTGATGTAAAAACGTGTATTGTCATCACCCCCCATTGCTGATAGTTGATATTGTTGCATAATGCCTCTGCGTAAAACTTCATCCTGCCAATCGGTATTCACACCATCGGTTACATCTTCTATCAATCCGAAGCCATCTGGATTTTCTCCCGCATTTGTAACGGCCTCGCGTTGTAGCTCGAGTAGTTGAGTTGAGTTGAGAAGATCAAGTGTATTTACCGGATCAATAATACCGCGTTGCACATCAAATGTTAAACTGGTTTTTGAATTTTTCCCGCGCTTCGTTGTAATGACAATTACACCATTTGATGCACGAGATCCATAGAGTGCTTTTGCAGAAGCATCTGAAAGCACCGTGTAGGTTTCAATGTCATTTGTATTGATAAGCGAAAGCGCATTATCATTTTGGCCACCAAAACTTCGGGCTCCTAATGCTCCTGTTTCGACAGGTATTCCATCGATGACATAGAGTGGTGTATTGCCCGCACTAATGGAGGTTGAACCTCGGATGCGTACCGAAACTCCACCACCCGGTGTGCCCGATGATTGTGTTACCTGAACTCCGGGGGCTTGTCCTTGCAATGCCTGATCAAGTCCATTAACAGAAAGATTTTTTAATTTATCCGCATTGATAGTTGAAACAGCACCAGTAATATCTTTCCGCTCGATGGATGAATATCCAACAACAATGACTTCTCCCAACTCGGTTGGCTTTTCTACTAAAACAACAGTTTCATTAGTTTGTCCGGTAAAGGTGATTTGCTGTGAGGTATAACCAATAAAAGAAAATTCAATAATTGACCCCACTTCAGCATCAAGTGAAAATTCTCCCCCAATACTGGTGATGGTTCCCTGGGATGTACCCTTTACAGTCACATTTACTCCAGGCAAACCATCCGGTTCAGCCAATGAAGTTACTTTTCCTGTAAGCCGCTGCGTTTGCGCAAGCGCAAGAGAAGTAAGAGAAACAAAGAGAAGCAGTAAAGTTTTATGCATAAATCGCGGTTAGGCAATATTCTTAAAACTAGTGATTAAACATCAAAGATCAAGCGGTGGTTTATGTAAGCGGATTAATTTAAGACGAAATCTTAATAATGTGAGATAAAAATATTTTAGACTACCGAAGTATGTGTGATATGATGTGTGTCAACCTGATTTTTCTTAACTTTAATTATGACAATGCTTTCTGAACAATGGAGTGTTTTTACTCTGCGAATAGGTATTCGTGCAACAGAAGAAGAGATTTACAAAGCCTGGGCAACGCAAGATGGACTTGAGCGTTGGTTTTTGAGATCTGCTGAATTCACAAACCAGCAGGGGCACGTTCGTCACCTTCATGATTTCGTTCAGGCAAACGATTATTACCATTGGCTCTGGCACGGTTACCCGGATGATGTATTTGAACGAAAAGAAGTAGTTGAAGCAAATGGAAGAAACGTATTCAAGTTTGTGTTTTCAGGAAATTGTATCGTTACTATTACCTTAAGCCACGCCTTCGGTGAAACGATTTGCACATTGATGCAAGAACATATTCCATTAGATGCTGATCCAAAAACGAATCTACACGTTGGTTGCTCCAATGGCTGGACATTCTATCTGGCAAATCTTAAATCGGTTTTAGAAGGAGGTCTTGATTTGCGAAATAAAAACATCAATCTGTCGCATGTAGTCAATGCATAAAGAAAATTCGCAACGTTGACATCTCATTTCAAATCAGGGAATGTTATCTTTCTCCTTTAAATTTTCGAGTAATCAATAAACATGTTGAAAGTCGTGAAGAGGGTATATGTAATTTGTTTGCTGTTTGGTATAATAGGAACAGATGTTTTCGGAGGTTTGCCTCCCCACATTAAATTCATTGAGAATAAAAATCAGTGGCCTGCTCATGTCTTGTATTATGCAAACATCAAGGGTGGAACAATGGCCATTGAGCCAGGCGGTTTCCGTTATTATTTTTTAGATGAGAAACGATTAGAAGAACTTCATGAACAAACGCATCTTCAGCACAGTGAAGCGGATGGACAAAAAGTAGTAGAGGATGTTATTCTCGGTAACGCAGTGCATGTAAATTTTATTGGTGCCAATCGGAACTCAATTCCGTTGCCCTTTGGTAAATCGAGTGAATACTATAATTATTTTTTAGGGAGTGATGAAAAACAATGGGCATCAAAAGCATTTGCCTATGATGGTTTTATTTATCCATCACTTTATTCTGGTATCGACATGAAGGTGTATTCATCTGGCGAACATGCCAAGTATGATTTTATTGTTGCACCTGGAGTTGACCCATCACCCATTATAATGGAATACGTTGGAGCCAAAGAACTTTCGCTAGACAATGGAAACCTCTATGCAAAAACGGATCTGGCAGAGATTATTGAGCAACGTCCGTTGGCATATCAAATGATCGATGGAAGAAAAGTAGTGATTGAATGTGAATTTCAATTGAATCAAAATCAACTTACATTTTGTTTTCCGAAAGGATATGATGAATGTTATGAACTGGTAATCGATCCTTTGTTAATCTTCTCTACCTATTCCGGATCAACAGCAGATAATTGGGGAAGTTCTGCTACTCCTGGCGAAAAAGGAAATTTGTACTCTACCGGCATTACGAATCATAATAATGTTGGCGGTTTCTTTCCGGCAACACCTGGTGTTTTTCAAACTACCTATGGTGGTATTTATGATGTGGCTATTTTAAAATATGATTCAGCAGGAGAACAAATGTTGTATGCTTCTTATTTGGGTGGAAGCGATTCTGAATCTCCCCACAGTTTAATTATGAATGACGATGAAGAATTGATGGTGCTCGGTACAACCAGTTCAATGAATTTTCCAACATCGTCCAATGCATTTGATAAAACCTTTAATGGAGGAACTGTGGTGGGTCATGTTTTACCTTTCACGAATGGTTCTGATATTTTTGTGGCCCGCATCAGTGCGGATGGAAGTCAGTTATTATCATCAACGTATTTAGGTGGAACATCTAATGACGGCTTGAATACAAATTTTGGAGCGCTTACAAAAAATTATGGTGACCAATTGCGGGGCGATATCATTACCGATGATGCAGGAAATGTTTATATCAGTTCGGTAACACAATCATCTGATTTTCCAACCGTAAATAGTTTTGATGAATCGTACAATGGAGGTGAAACAGATGCCATCGTTTTTAAATTCGATAAGCAACTATCACAATTACAATGGTCTGCTTTTTTAGGAGGAAGTGGAACAGATGCATCGCATACATTAAAACTTACTGCCGATAATGATATTTATATTGCCGGTGGAACTACTAGTTTGAATTTCCCTGTATCAACAGGAAGTTATCAAAGTGCTTTGAAGGGTGATGCCGATGGATGGATTGCAAAACTTGGAAACGCAGGTGACACAATTTATCATGCTACCTATACAGGCACATCCTCGTTTGATCAGGTTTACTTTCTCGATCTGAATTCAAATGAAGAAGTGTATGTGTATGGTCAAACTTCTGGTGATTTTCCAATTACCGCTAATGTTTATAAAAATGTAAACAGCGGACAGTTTGTTCAGAAGTTTAATAGTACACTGACTACTCTTGGTTTTTCCACTGTGTTTGGATCAGGTGTTGGCGTTCCGAATATTTCACCTACAGCATTTTTAGTGAATGAGTGTAATAATTTATACATGTCCGGTTGGGGAGGATCACTTAATGCGGCGTCAGGTCATTGGCAAAGCAGCACCATTGGTATGCCCATTACAGTTGATGCATTTCAACAAACATCAACAGGTTCCGATTTTTATTTTATTGTATTAACCGATGATGCCTCCGAACTTTTATACTCTACCTATTTAGGAGGCACACAATCGCGAACGCATGTTGATGGTGGTACAAGTCGTTTTGATAAGGGAGGTATCGTCTACCATGCTGTTTGTTCAGGATGCATTAGTGGAAATACAACCGGGAGCTCATCATCCGATTTTCCTACAACGGAGAATGCATGGTCGCGCGTAAACAGAAGTGGAAATTGTAATAACGCGGCATTTAAGTTTGATCTTTCGTCTCTCAAAGCACGTCTGCAAACCAATTCAATAGCATTGGATATGCCCGGGCTAAATAAAATATGTTTCCCAGATAGTATAGTGTTCGAAAACCTATGTACCGGTGGCGAAATTTTTCAATGGGATTTTGGTGATGGAACAGCATTGGTAACGGCAGAGAAAAAAAATATCAGTCATGGATATCAAGCCACAGGAAGATATACGGTTACGTTAACTGCTATCGATCAAAATACCTGTATTGGCAGAGATGTCGCTCAAACCGTTATTGATGTTTTTGATACGGATACACAGGTACAAGATGATGATGATCTTTGTTTAGGAACACCGTATTCATTATTTTCCAGTGGAGGTGAATCTTATTTCTGGGAAAGCGAAGATGGTTCGTTTCAGTCTGATCTGGCTGAGCCGATAGTAACACCAAAAGATACAACGATGTATTACATTGCTATTACCGAGTCAAACGGTTGTGTTCATCAAGACTCAGTTCAACTGAATGTTGTTTCAATCATCACTCCGGAATTTGAGCTGACTAGACTTTCGGATTGCATTGGCAGGCCTTCTGTGTATGTAAAAAGCCTGACAAGCAGTTTGCTTCCAGGCGATCAATTGTTTTTCGACTTTGGAGATGGATCTACAAGCGACAAAGAAGAACAAGGTCATGAATTTGAGTCAGATGGATCATACACGGTTAAGCAAGTTGGCGTACGCGAATTTTGTGTCACTGAGAAAATTGTGCCTGTTCCCGTCTTCACTTTACTGCTTCCTAATATTATTACGCCTGATGCTGAAGAAGGTAAGAACGATATTCTTATGGTTCAGTACGGAGATCAGCCCGGTATTACGCCTTCCGATTTTGGGTACAAAGTTTCAATAACCATTTTTAATCGCTGGGGACATAAAGTATTCGAATCGGATGATTATCAATATAACTGGAAAGGACAAGGTTTGGCGTCAGGAGTTTATTACTATGAAGTTACGGTAGAAGGTCACGCAACATGTAAAAGCTGGGTGCATGTAATGAAGTAACTTTTGTAGATTCATTTAATGTGAGTAGCAGGTTAAAGAATGATTAGAATCATATCCTTTCATTGTGCTGACGTTTTTAAAACTGTTTCTTTGATCGTATGAAATCTCCAGGTATTTCATTCAACCAAAGGAATGACGATAAGTCTGGAGATTCCATGTGACCTCTACTACAAAATTATTAACACATGAAAATCCTGATTGTAGAAGATGAACTCAATGTAGCCGAAGTGCTGAAGCGCGGTTTGGTGGAAGAGGGCTATGAAACTGAAGTGGCTTACGATGGACAAATTGGTTTACGCCTTGCACAAAATGGACATTATGATTTGATTATCCTGGATGTGAATCTTCCATTGCTCAATGGACTTGAGCTTTGTAAAAAATTACGGGAGAAGGATGATCAAACTCCGGTAATGATGCTTACGGCATTAAGCATGAGTGATGATATCGTGCTTGGTTTGGAGTCAGGTGCTGATGACTATTTACCTAAACCATTTCGATTTAATGAACTGTACGCGCGCGTAAAAGCATTAACACGTAGAAAGAAATTTCCAGTGGTTGCCACAACCCTTGGTGAGAAACACAGTGAGCCGACAAACTACTTTATATTAGCTGATTTGATTGTTGATTTTGATGCCAAGCAAGTAAAACGCAATGGTAAAATTATTCAACTCACGGCAAAAGAATTTTCATTACTTGAATATCTGGCGCGTAACAAAGGCAGAGTCCGGTCACGTTTGGAAATTGCAGAAGCGGTATGGGATTTGAATTTTGAAACGGGTACTAACTTCATTGATGTATACATCAATTACCTTCGAAATAAAATTGATAAGAATCACGATCCAAAGCTCATTCACACCATTACCGGTTTTGGTTACGTTCTAAAACTTCCTGATTTGTGAAGATACGTCAGCGATTAGCAATTCGGTTTACAATCATCAGCGGCTTTCTTACAGGCTCCATTCTTATCTTTGTCTATTTTGTAACACAAGGTTTTGTTCATGCTGATTTTATCGCCCGTCTCAATCAACAAACGGAATTAGAAACGTTGCTTTTTACAAAACAGACAACAGGATTAACCCTAGATCAGATCAATACCTTTGGTCTTGTTCAACCCTCTGTCATAATTTATCGAAATAATGAAATTGTACTAAGCCGGGGAACAAAGGAAGTACCGAAAGACTGGCTCTCTATTTTGCATAAGAAAAAGACATTCTCAATTGAGGAGGGAGAATTAAGTACAGCAGGTGCAGTACACTTCATTAATGGTAAAGAACATTTTGTATTTGTTACTGCGCAGGATATTTATGGACAGAGAAAATTGGATTTCGAACTGGAGGTTCTTGTTGGTGGCTGGCTGATTAGCTTACTGCTGGCGTATTATGCAGGATTGTTTTTTTCGCGTAAGGCCCTGCAGCCGGTCACCCATGTTGTGAATGAGGTAAATAAAATTTCAGGTGAGAATTTAAGCTACCGTGTTCCGTTTACAAAGCCAGGTGATATCATTGAGAAGCCAGACGAAATTGATGAACTTATTTTAACATTCAATGACCTCCTTAAGCGATTGGAGACTTCTTTCCTTAACCAAAAACGTTTTGTTCAAAATGCATCACACGAATTAAAGACACCCCTCACTACCATTATGGCGGAGGTAGAACTGGCATTAAATCGCTCACGAAAAACAGAAGAGTATCAACGCACACTTTCTGTAGTAATGCAGGAGGCTGAAAAACTGGAGCAGATTACACATGGTTTATTAGTGCTTACGCGACTTGAAGAAAACGCAGAGAAATCAGAACGAGGTGTAATTGAACTAACCACTTTGGTAAATGAAATTGTAATCGGTTTTCGATTTCGTTTTCCGTCGCGTGAAATTGTACTTCAACCTTCCAACCAGGTCACAGCAATTCATGGAAATGCTTTGTTGATTACCATGGCCATTCAGAATATTCTGGATAATGCATTGAAATACTCTCACGATAAAGTGGAGGTGAATCTTTTTAAGAAGGATAATGACGCCATTATCAGTGTTCAAGACTCCGGTATCGGAATTCCTGAATCGGATATGGATAAAATCAGAACACCCCTGGTGCGGGCAACAAATGTGGGTGTAATCTCCGGTTCAGGATTGGGCCTGGCATTGGTCGATCGTATTGTGAAGGTACATTATGGGTCGCTTGAGATGAGCAGCGAAGAGAGCAAGGGCACCCTCTGTAAAATTATATTCCCGTTGATACCGGAATGAAAACGAAAAAGGCGATCCGTAAAAATCGCCTTTTTTTGCGTGGGCCCAGCTGGGCACGATCCAGCGACCCCCTGATTATGAGTCAGGTGCTCTAACCAGCTGAGCTATGGGCCCGATTTCGCTTCTTTTTTGAAAATCGAGGTGCAATGTTACATATTTGGGCCTGAATACACAAAACGATTTTCATGCGCCTGGACCCTTCTGTTAAAAACCTTATTTTCGATTTAGGAGGTGTAATCCTCGATCTTTCTGTCGATGATACGCTTCAAGCCTTCTCCAACGTTTCTGGTCTTTCAAAAGGAGTCGTAAAGGATCGATTCATTGCCTCAAAGGGATTTGAAGAATATGAGAAGGGATTATTGACCGATGCTGAGTTTCGCGATTTTGTGCGCGAGGTCTATGCAGTGAATGTAAGTGATCGGGAGATTGATCAATGTTGGAATGCCATGCTTTTGGGAATACCTTTAGGGAAGCTTGAATTGCTAAACACGCTCAGGGATACCTATCAGGTTTATTTGTTGAGCAACACCAATAACATTCATTTGAATTTCATTCAGACCACTATTATGCCAGCCCTTGGAGGAGGTAAGGTATTGGATGATTACTTTCATCGTGCTTATTATTCTCACCTGATGAAAAAAAGAAAGCCAGATGCTGATATTTTTGAACAGGTACTGGAAGAAAATGGTTTGAAAGCTGATGAGTCGCTTTTTCTTGATGACAATGAAGCAAACATTGCAGGAGCAAAAGCACTTGGCATTAAAACGTTACACATACCCACACCCGATCTTATCCTGACTTACTTCCATGCCTAAAGAAACGCGCAGAATACTTCTTCAAATTCTTTTATTCATCGTCACCTTCATCACCACCACATTAGCAGGTGCAGAGTGGACGCATGGGCGATCCATCTTCATAGAGGGTTTTGGGTGGAACGATTTCGTTGGAGGAATGGAATATTCCATTCCCTTTCTGCTGATCTTAACTGTTCATGAGTTTGGTCATTACTTCACTGCCATTTATTATAATGTAAAATCATCTTTGCCTTATTATATTCCGTTTCCACCGCTTCCATTTTCAATTGGTACAATGGGTGCACTCATTCGCTTGCGAAGCAAAGTGCCTTCGAAGGTTCAGAACTTTGATATTGGTATTGCTGGTCCATTGGCTGGTTTTGTCATGGCCATGATTATTTTGTTTTATGGATTTACTCACTTGCCATCAGCCGATTACATTTTTGAAATTCATCCTGAGTACAAATCCTATGGTGTTAATTATGCGGACTATGTTTATCAGGATCAGAAGCCGGGCGTGATTGATGTAGCTTTTGGTGAAAATCTGCTTTTCTATTTTTTTAAAAATGTAGTGGCCGATCCTGCTCTTGTTCCGAATTCACACGAGCTTATGCATTATCCTTTTTTATTGGCCGGTTTTTTATCGCTTGTCTTTACATGTCTTAATCTTCTGCCCATAGGTCAGCTTGACGGCGGGCATGTTGTGTATGGTTTGTTCGGTTATCGAATCCATCGCATTATTGCTACTGTATTTTTTACAGTAGTTATTTTTTATGCGGGCTTTGGTTTTGTTAAGCCTACAGACCCACCGGATACATTACTTGTTTGGGTGCCGGGTTACCTTGTGTTTTTGTACTTAGCTTTTTCAGGATTAAAACTTTCCAAGCGTGAAACAATAATGTATGCGCTGCTGATGTTTGCAGTTCAGTTTAGTTTGTCGTGGATGTTCCCGGGAGTGGAGGGTTATTCCGGTTGGTTACTTTTTGTTTTTGTCATTGGAAGATTTGTCGGCATCGACCATCCGCCATGCGAAATAGAAGAGCCATTGAACGGAACCCGCATTGTACTGGGCTGGTTAGCACTGATCATATTTGTGCTTTGCTTTAGTCCGGCACCGTTGGTGATGAAGGTATTTGGTGAATAGAGCTTTAAGAAGATTGAATTTAGGATTTAGAATGTAGAATCGTTGTTTGCTGATGGTTGCTCGTTGTTCGAAAGACTGTTTAGAATTTTTGAGGAACCTGACTCGAAACTTTAAACTCGAAACAGCGGATTGCGCACTGCTACAAACAAAAGTTTACTAATCGATCACAATCTTTCTCGTTTCAAGTGCATTACCTCTCACAATCTTTAGAATGTACAATCCGGAGGTAGGATTTGGAATAGCAATACGCGTATCCTCTTCCTGTTGTTGAGATGTGAAAGAAATCGATTGACCAGTTATGGTGATGATCTCCATGCGGTCGTATTTTCCGCGAATGTAAAACTCTCCTTTGCTTGGATTCGGAAAGACTTGTAAACTTTCATCATGTTCAGTAACTCCAGTAATAATATCAGCCTTACCAAAATGCGGACGAATCATTAAGCTTCCTTCTACTGCATCGTTTACATTCCATTCACCATTGGTGTAAACCCGCATTTTGTCACCTGTATTATTACTGATATCTAAACCAACAATAACATTTCCACTGATGGGTTGTTTCCAGCCTATGTAATATTTATTACCAATAAAGAAGGGCTCGCCAATGCGGACAAACTGAAACACATTTAGATCGGTTTGTTTGATCTGATAACTTGGAATCGTATATAAAATATCCCCCGGCATTCCAGCGACATCATCATAAATCACAAAATCGACAGTAAGATTACTAGACGCTCCGAATTTCGGAAAGTAAATATCAAAACCATTTAAGAGGGCCAGTGAATCGGGTATTTCTTCGTCACGTGTAAATTGATAGGCGAGCCGGTTGCCTGCACGAGTAAGACCAGCTGAATATTCTGCAGTGCCATCATCATAGGCATAATAATCGTTAAGATGAAAATAAGTTGATACTGTGTCGTTATCTGTAAAAGTGAGTGGAGCAAATGGAATAAAATCACCTGGAACTGGATTATTCGGACTTGCAATCACTTTCAAAGTAATACTTATCGAATCTGCATTGGGATTAAAATGAAGTATATTATCAGGGTCTGGTAAATTTTTAAATTGAACTTGAAATCGTTCAAACGGAAACATCAAACCTCCTGATTTTCGAATTCCATCTGAGTTTACTAATGTATCGGTAAATGGTGTTGGAATAGAGTTTTCATAATTGGTGAACTTGGCAAGTGCATAATAGTCGACAGAAATATTCCTGTCTAAAAGATTTTTTAAATCAAATTTAACACTATCAATTATCGGTGAAGCAAAGAAATGTTTTCTTGGCATCGCACTATACTTTCCGAAAAGAGGAGTGATAGGAGAAGCTATCGCTTGATCTGGAAAAGAAATATCATTAATCGTTCTTCCTTTATTCAAATACACATAGTCAATGTTCCAGGTATCGAACGGACCACTTTCCCTTCCATAGTTTTTAAACCGAAATTGAAAAGTATCATGAAAGAAACTAGCGTTAATTAGACTGGCGTCATTTATTTGAATGATGGTGTCGTAGAAAATAGTTTTGTCAAACGATGATTTTGTGTTGATCGTCATCATGCTTCTCCAAACACCGGTATTGTCTTTAAATTCCAAGCGCATGTAGTCGGCAGCATCAGGTGCTTCACCATTTCCTTGCCATTGATAAAAGAAGCTGAGGTAAACAGAATTTCGATCACCCGCTAACACTTCATCTAAATTGATGGGTTGTGATTGAAGCGTATCGCGAAAGCCGTTTGCTAAAACTTCAAGCGAATACGGTAAGCCTACTGAATCAAGTCCATCGAACGAGGCTACATTGATAGTGGGAGAGTTTATGCCAAGCCCATCGTTGATCCAAACTTTTCTACCCTTTGACCAAAGCGAAGTAAGCGGTGCATGGGATTCTGTATTCGATGTGTCGTTAACCGGGGTGAATGAAAAATCATCCCAGAAAGGAAGTGAAAGCGAAACGGCTTTTGTTCGTGTTCCTTCTGTTTTTGATTTTGAAAAAGATGTTGAATTTTTTCGCTGAACTGGAAACCGTTTGAGCTGAGCAAATGTGTTTAGGGTAAGTCCAAATGAGCACACGAGGAATAAGGCAACAATCCACAACCCCTTGAGTGAAATCAAAGGTGATATGCGATGGGATGATATGCCATTATTGATTTTCACTTTCTTCGCCCTCATCAGGAATAGGTGTGCCGGGTTTGCCAATCCAAAGATCAACGGCATCGCCTACCTTTATATTTTCTCCTGGCTCGGGCTTTTGTTTTAAAACCACGCCTCCGGTAGTATCGCCAACTAAAATAATTTCGCCCACATTCAAATTCCAGCCGGAAATCATAAATTCAGCTTCATCATAAGGCAAATCGATAAACGTAGGAATTTCAAGTTTTCCGCCGGTGCCTCCGTCCATAACCACTAAATCAATAATGGCCCCTTTCGGAACGCGATCTCCTGCCTTCAACTGTGCACCTTTATATTTCATTTCCTTCACAATGTTAAAGGGGCCTGCCACGAGTTCAATTCTTCCGCGTTTCAATTCATTACTACGTAATACTGCATCTGCATTTACAACCGAACCATCAATGAGATTAGGAATAGGAACTGTAGGAGGGTCAGCGCGATTAATGGAAATAAAAATCTTTCTTCCTTCTTTCACTTTTGCACCGGCATGAGGAAATTGTTTGAGCACAGTTAACGGTGGATACTCGGCTGAATAAGATGAGTCACTTATTTCGTAACGCAAATTCCGATTTACTAAGAAACGTTCCAGTTCATTAATGGCTAAACCTTCTACATTGGGTACGGTAATCGTTTCACCATGGTTAGTGGTGTTGGGCAGGTACGCGTAGAAATAAAAAACACCAAGTACGATGATTATGCCAGCAGCAATCAGAAAATGCAGGAGCACGCCCCCTAAAGTATTTGTATTGAATCGTTTGAAGTTAAAACCCATTCTCGTACCAGTTAAGAAGCAAATATACTACCATCAGAATTTTAATGACGACTGGAAATCGCGCTCAATGCGCTTGCTTCGGTCGTAGCGCTCCTGCGAAAGGTTAAGCAGCCGACTAATCAGTTCAGTAAAACTAATGCCCCGCTCTTTCCACATCATGGGATACATGCTGGAGTTAGTGAAGCCTGGAATAGAATTGATCTCGTTGATGTAGATGTTTCCTTTCTTATCGAGGAATAAATCGACACGCGAAAAATCTTCGCAGTGCAAAACTTCATATGCCTTAACTGAGGCCTTACGGATTTTCTCGGCAATTGCTTTCGGGAGCTTAGCCGGAACATCAATGCGCACGGCTTCCGGATCTACATACTTGGCATCGAAGGTATAGAACTCATATTTTTTGTTGATCACAATCTCGCCCGGGTTAGAAGCCTCAGCAGGATAGTTACCTAATACGGCACATTCAATCTCGCGACCGCTTACATATTCTTCTACCAGTATTTCGTCATCGTAACGGAAGGAGTCTTCAAGCGCTATCTTAAAATCATTTCTATTCTTCACCTTAGAAACACCAACTGACGAACCAAGACTGGCCGATTTCATCATGAAGGGTAATCCGATTTTTTTGACAATGGCAGTGAAGCTGATTTTGTCTTTTTCACTAAAGTTGAAGGAAAGAAAATTGGTTACCGGCAATCCAGCATCTTTTAACAAACGTTTTGCCACTACTTTATTCATGGACATGGAGGATCCTAAAACTCCTGTGCCCACCATGGGTATGTCCATTGCTTTGATGAGACCTTGAATGCTTCCGTCTTCACCATCGGTGCCATGCAAAACAGGAAAAATAGTATCGACAGAAAATCGTTTGCCAGTTGAAATAACAATGAAGCCCGGCTTTTGCGCATCGAGTACCAAGCTGACGGGTTCGCCTTTTTGAATGTCTTTGCTTACGCCAGAAGTAAGGAACCATTTACCAGCTTTGGTAATGCCGATGGTAATGGGTTCAAACTTTTTCTTGTCAATATATTCTGCAATGTTACGGGCCGAATTAATGGATACTCCGTGTTCTACCGACCGACCTCCAAACAAGATGGCTACTTTTTTCTTTTTTGACATTCACTCAAATTTTCGTTGTCCGAAAGATAATGAAAAGGTGTATTTGATCTACTCGTTCTTTTGGGTATTAAATTTTGGCTACAAGTTGCACGCTTCTGGCTGCAAGTGGGGACTGTGGCTTGCAGCCTTTCAGACTGTGGCAATACCTAAACCGTGGCTGTGTCTTCACAGATCACAACCATACAATCCTATTTCGTTCTGTGAGCACTCAGAACTAGGAGAAGATTCTACCTAGTGGAACTTTGGGCCTTTCTGGCAAATATTTAATCGGTGATCAATATTTTTTCCGTGTGCTTTCTATTTGAAGTTCGGAGTCGCATAAAGTATATTCCTGCCGCTGCATTTGGTAATGAGAGTTGTTGTGTTTCATCCAAAGCATGGTCAATCGTTTCGCTGTAGATAAGACGGCCCATACTGTCAATAACTTCGAGTTGTGCTGTTTCGCTTTCTGGAAGATTTAATGTTATATAGATATTATCCTTGTTTGCCGGATTGGGGTAGACCGTAAAAATGTGGGTGATTACAAAATACTGAATGTTGTCGAGGTACAAATTATTGCCATGATCATTTGTAACAACAAATGCCAATCGAACATTTTCCTTACCGGTCAAAGAAGAAAGGTCAACCGTTAGGTGTTGCCAATCTGATTCCTCACCAGGGTTCCAACTGTTCGCAGAAGTCTCGTTATCCGAAAGTGTTGTACCACTTCGATCGAACAAAGTTGTAGTATAAGTGTATCCACAATCAGTAGATGCTAAAATTCGAAGCCGGTCATTTGTATCGAAGTTTGCTTTGTACGATAAATCAAAAAAAAGTTCGGTTACGGCTATAGATGAAAAATCATAAACCGGACTCACTAACCAGGCTTCATCACCTGAATTACTGTTGCTGAATCCGTTGAAATAAAGAGATGTGTTGTAATTTGTGGAGACGGTTTGAAAATTCATTCCATTGTTCGAATTGGCAACTGTCCAGTATTCTAAAAAATTCCCATCAAAATTTTCTTTGAGTGGAATGTTTTCACTTGCTTCATTCAATGTCATAATGACCTCATCTGAATTGTCGCTGAGATCCAAATCAATTGCGCCATTGGGTGATTCCAATTCAATTGACACTGTGTTTTCTCCTTCATTTAATGAGATGGAAGGTAAGGTAATATAGGTCGATTCACTTAATCCTAGATTAAGATTATTCACCAATGTCGTTTGTGCACTTCCACCATTCACAATGTAGTTTACGGTAAGTGAGTTAATGATAATTGTTCCATTATTTCGAATCTGAATAATTGGCTCCGTGTTTTCTGAACAGGTAACAGGTGATGGTGCTACTATTTCAGTGAGACCAATATCATGGAACGCAGTACTAATAATACTTACATTATCCAGGTAAAGATTATTACCGTAGTCATTCAGTCCAATAAAGGCAAGTTGAATATTACTTTGGCCGATAAAGGCATTGAGATTGAATGTTTCAGTGCGCCATTGAGATGCGTTGCTTGGAATAAATTCACTTGTTGTATTGCTTGTTGTTGAAAGTGCTGACCCCCTCTTGTTATAGATTTCTGTTGCTTGCGTCAGATCCGTGTTGCAATCCGATATTACGAGTACACGAAGACCGTCATTGCTCGAACTACTAAAACGCGCATGCGAAACATCAAACGAAAGCAACGCTACAGATATGATTGAAAGATCAATGACAGGTGTTATTATCAAATCAATTTCACCTTCGCTATCCTCGTAATCGAAAAAGTTCATCTTCATGGAAGTGTTAGATGCATTTGAATTGGGAGCCGTAACATTCTCCCAGGTAAGATTTTGATCAGGATTTTGGATTGTCCAGGTAGTGGGTGTTGAATTAAACGTCTCCGCGAAAGGAGTAGCTTGAGTAAATGCAATTTGAGTGGATTGATCTATTTCATTGTCAGCAGGATTCCCATCACTCACACCATTGGTTTGGAGAATGGTAAACGTTACCGTATGACTACCACTTGAAAGAGAAAGATTAGTAAAGGTAAGGGTTGTTGATTCGAGTGGATCCAATGATAGAGAAGGAGATAGTGTTTCTACAAAGACACCATCTTTCTCAATCTGAATTTGCGCAGAGGTGATGCTGTTACTTCCGTAATTTCTAATTTCAATAGTGGGCGTAAACGTTGTGCTACATTCGCTTGAAGCAGGGGTAATAATTTCTTTAATTCCTAAATCATTTGCCACTGGTACCGGGTCAATAAGCGCGGGTGATGTGAGTAAACTTTCTCGTCTCGGACTGTTCTCAATTACGATCTGCATGCGATCGACTTGCCCTACAGTGAAAAGATTCATGCAAACATCATCTGTATAATCGAGAAAGTTTTGAAACATTTTATTGTTCGTGCACGAAAGACTAGGATGCGTAGGACAACCACTGGTGCTGTTTGCCTGATTGGGTGTATCGTTTACATAATCCGTTCCTGAACAAGCGCCGCTATCATCTCCCCAAATGTGACGAAGTCCAAAGAAGTGGCCGAGCTCATGTGTGGCGGTTCGTCCTTTGTTGTAATCCGGTTCAAGGTCAAAGGCGCCATCATCATCCGAGCCAAAAGCTTGATAGGCAATTACTACACCATCGGTCAATCTGTTGTCGGATGAATTTTCTAATCCATCAAGAGCAGATACTGGAAACTGTGCATAGCCAAGATAATCGGTAATGTTACAGACCCACAAATTGAGATAGTCTTCAGCAGGCCAATAGCTAGTGGCTTTTAGTTCGTAGTTGTCGTTGATGGTGTATGAAATCTTAGTGCCTTGTGTACGAACAATACCAGTTGTAGGTAATCCTTCCGGATTGCGTTTTGCTAAAACAAATTCTATATCAAAACTTCCGGCAACAGATTGAAATTCTGCAGGTGTATTTGATGCGTCAGCATTCAGTCGTTGATAATCTTTGTTGAGTACTGCAATTTGAGAAAGTATCTGTGCATCTGAAATGTTCGTGCCGGTACCAATTGCCTCACCATTGTGAATAACATGAACAACAACTGGAACCTGGTAGATGGCTTGCGTTCGAAATGGACCAGTCTTTTTACTATTGCTTTTATTTTTTTGAAGCCAATTTTCAAAAGTCGATTCATTCTCCTGAAGCAGTTGCTGGCTTTTTAATTTCTGAATGTATTCAACTGTTCCGCAGCGATCTTGCGCAACGGAGTTTTGATTAGGGAGAAAAAGAAAGATAGTAAGAATTGCAAGGCCCGCTATCGAACGAACTTGATTGAAGAGGATATACATGTAACGCTTCTGAAAAATCACCTTTTAAATAAAATCAACCTGAACTGTATCGACCAAAGGTAAGAAGAGTAACCGTTAATTTAAGAGATTAAAGGGGGTGTCAATTCAGATTAATTGACGTATTCTGATTTAAGATGAGTGACTTGTGATGATTGATTAGTGATTTTGACGAGTTGTTCAAAGTCGACTATCTATAGTCGCAAATCAATCATCACAAATCATTTCTGACAATCAACAACCACTAACCAACCGGAGTAAGATTCACCACTTCAATCGACTTCACCTCAGGCACAGCTCTTTTAATGGCCTCTTCAACACCAGCCTTAAACGTCATCGTAGACATGGGGCAACTTCCGCAAGCGCCAACGAATTCAAGTTTCAGAACATTGTCAGACGAGAGTTCCAATATCTTAACATTGCCACCATCGGCCATCAGGTAGGGGCGAATTGAATCCAGAGAGGCTTCAATTTTTTTGGTGATGTCTTCTAGCAGTATAGTATTCATTAGACTTTCAGTTCTACGCGTTGCGTTTGCGTAAAGTTAGCATTTCTTATGGCAATCTGTCGAGCTAATGTTTCGGCCAAATCCCGGAATGCTTTTGATGTTGCGCTATCTTTCAACACAGCGGGTAAGCCGCTGTCACCACTTTCGCGGATACTTTGCACCAAGGGTATTTGACCCAACAAAGGAACACCATGTTTTTCTGCTAGGTTCTTGCCTCCGTCTTTTCCGAAGATATAATATTTATTGTCGGGCAATTCTTCTGGTGTGAAGTACGCCATGTTTTCTACTACTCCTAAGATCGGTACATTAATCTGGGGTTGCTTGAACATAGCCATACCTTTGTTTGCATCGGCAAGAGCAACTTTCTGAGGTGTTGTTACAACAACAGCTCCGGTTACCGGTACAGTTTGCACCATGGTAAGGTGAATGTCACTGGTTCCAGGAGGTAAATCTATTAATAGGTAATCGAGATCACCCCATTCAGCATCGCTGAAAAATTGTTTGAGGGCTGAACTTGCCATCGGTCCACGCCACACCACTGCACTGTCGGGCGGTGTAAGGAAACCGATTGAAATAAGCTTTACACCATATTGTTCAATTGGTATAATAATATTTTTTCCGTTGACTTGTTTTACCGTAGGCTGCTCAAACTCACAGTTAAACATGGTCGGAATAGAGGGTCCGTAAATATCGGCATCGATTAAACCCACTTTTGCTCCAGATTGAGCCAGTGCAACAGCAAGATTTGTAGTTACGGTCGATTTGCCTACACCACCCTTTCCGGAAGAAATAGCAATAATATTTTTAACTCCGGGAAGAAGAGGAGTATTATCTCGTGAAGTTGTTACTGAAGAGGTCATGAAAATCTCAATCGCAACTGAACCGCCCACCACTTTCTCTACAGCTTCTTCGCAATCCTGACGAATTTTTTCTTTCAGCGGACAAGCCGGAGTAGTAAGAACCACCATAAAGCTCACCTTTTCGGGACTGACCTTCACATCTTTAATCATGTTCAGGCTTACAAGGTCGCGCTTCAGGTCAGGGTCATCTACCGTGGAAAGGGCTTTAATAATATCAGATTCAGTAAAACTCATGGGCGTATAACAGGGAAAAGGAAAATAAGATCTAAAATTTCGCTGCAAATTAGTTACAAAGTCGATAGTCAATAGTCCATAGTTCATAGTTTTTTAAATGCAAGTCCATGGTCGATGGTCAATAGTCCATAGAAGTTCACCAGCCTTGTACCATCAACTATCGACCATCGACTATGGACTATGGACTAATCACCATTATCTTTGACCCCAATTAACCTTTAACGATTAACTCCCAACCACGCCTCGTGATTTCCCGCGAAACTATAGATGAAGTAAAAAGTCGCATCGACATTGTGGATGTGGTGGGGGATTTTGTGACGCTCAAGCGATCAGGGCAGAATTATAAGGCATTGAGCCCATTTTCGAACGAAAAAACGGCTTCTTTTTATGTCGTTCCTTCAAAAGGTATTTTCAAGGATTTTAGCAGCGGCAAGGGTGGCGATGGAATTACCTTCGTAATGGAGCATGAGGGGATGAGCTATCTGGAGGCCATTCGCTACATGGCGAAAAAATATGGTGTAGAGTTAAAGGAGGAAGCGACTTCGAAAGAAGAGCTGGCGCAGAACAGCGATCGCGATAGTCTCTACATCATCATGAATTATGCGAAGGAGCATTATAAAAATTTACTCTTTCATTCTGACGAAGGTCAAAGTATTGGTCTCAGTTATTTTCGTGAGCGTGGTTTTAATGACCGCACCATCGAGAAATTTGAGTTAGGATATAGCATAAACGAGTGGGATCAGTTCAACAAAAAAGCATTAAGCTCTGGCTACAGTGAAGAAATGTTGGAGAAGTCAGGACTCATTGTAAAAAGAGATGACGGAAGATTTTATGATCGCTTTCGCGGAAGAGTAATTTTTCCGGTGCATAACCTTTCGGGAAAGGTAATTGCCTTTGGTGCGCGTATTCTCACCAAAGAAAAAGATCAGCCGAAATACATTAACTCGCCTGAAACAGAGATCTACCATAAGAGCAATGTGCTCTATGGAATGTATCAGGCAAAGAACGCCATTCGCAGGGAAGATTTCTGTTACCTCGTTGAAGGCTACACCGATGTAATCTCCATGCATCAGTCAGACATCGACAATGCAGTTGCTTCATCAGGAACTGCGTTGACAGAAGAGCAGATCAAACTCATTCGAAGGTTTACTGAAAACATTACCGTGTTGTTTGATGGTGATGCTGCTGGTATTAAAGCAGCATTGCGTGGAATAGATTTAGTATTGAAAGGCGGACTCAATGTTCGTGTTGTATTGTTGCCAGATGGTGCAGATCCAGATAGCTTCTCCAAGAAAATGGGAAGCACGGAGTTTAAGCAATACCTTAAGGATCACACAAAAGATTTTATTTCTTTCAAGATTGATCTTCTTGCAGCCGAAGCATCGAACGATCCGATTAAGAAAGCAGAAGCGATCCGTGATATCGTCACAAGTATCTCACTCATACCAGACGCCATTAAGCGTTCAGTTTATATTCAAGAGACGGGTCAGTTGCTTCGAATGCCGGAAGGTGTTCTCCTCACGGAACTCAATAAAATTATAATTGACGATCGAAAGAAAAAAGATCAAGAGCGAGTACGCGAAGACAAACAAAATCCGCCACTTGAGAAAATTCTTGATGTCGGCCCTGAAATTAAAAATGATGTCGCAGGCATGGTGCATAAACAGGAACGCGAATCCATGCGCTTGTTGTTAAATTATGCCGAAAGTCATTACGATGATAATCGCCTTATTGATTTTATGCTGACGGAATTGGAAGATGTTGAGTTTACCAACCCGGTATATAAGGAAATTTACTTGACGTTTCGTGCCGGTGCTGATCGTGGTGAAACATTGGACACACTTTATTTCATGGAGCATGGAACGGACGCGGTAAAGAATGCTGTTGCTGAATTAACTACATCGCGATACGAAACCAGTAAGCATTGGGGCGAAAAATTTCACATTCAGATTCCTCATGAACGCGATCTGATTCACGACATGGCGTACTCCAACGTGTTGCGATTGAAATTCAGACTGATTCAAAAACTCATGGAAGATAATTTACAGCAACTTAAAAAAGCCGTAACAGAAGACGATATGGAAAACTATTTTACCATACACGAACAACTAAAAGGAGCCGAAAAAGAACTGGCCGTTATTTTAGGTATTGTCATTCCAAAATAATGGAACAGATTAAGGTGTTTTGGTGTTTGTGTATTTTGGTATTTAAGTATAAATCATATTGTTCTTTGCATTCAAAGATTTACCTAAACACCCCAACACTTACAAACTAAAACACACTCGTTGAACCTCGAACTTGAAACTTTGAACCTGTATATGTCAGATATAAAATTGAATTCCATCTACGAAGCCATTGAAGAAATAAAGAATGGTAAGGTAATTATTGTGGTAGATGATGAAGATCGTGAAAACGAAGGTGACTTTGTTTGTGCTGCCGAATGCATTACACCGGAAATTGTAAACTTCATGGCCACACATGGTCGCGGCCTAATTTGTGCGCCCCTTATTGAAGATCGTTGTGAAGAACTTGGCCTTGATTTGATGGTGGGAACAAATACAGCAACATTCGAAACTCCTTTTACTGTTTCAGTTGATTTGATTGGTCATGGTTGTACCACAGGTATTTCGGCACATGATCGTTTTAAAACCATTCGTGCATTAACCGATCCGGATACAAAGCCGGAAGAACTTGGTAAACCCGGTCACATATTTCCACTTAAAGCAAAACGTGGAGGTGTGTTACGCAGATCAGGGCATACTGAAGCAGCCATTGACTTGGCTCGCCTGGCTGGTTTTAAACCCGCTGGTGTTTTGGTGGAGATTATGAATGAGGATGGATCAATGGCGCGCCTTCCTGATTTAGTAAAAGTTGCGGAGCGCTTCAAACTCAAATTGGTTTCCATTAAAGATCTGATTGAGCACCGCATTAAAATGGAATCTCTCATTAAGAGAGAAATAGAAGTGGACATGCCAACCGAACACGGTCATTTTAATTTAGTGGCTTTTGAACAAGAAAATACAAAGGAAGTGCATCTCGCGTTAGTAAAGGGAACGTGGACAAAAGATGAACCGGTATTGGTACGCGTACATTCATCGTGTGTAACCGGTGACATTTTTGGTTCATGCCGATGCGATTGTGGACCACAACTTCACAAAGCAATGGATCTGGTAAACAAAGAAGGCAAAGGTGTCGTATTGTATATGAAACAGGAAGGTCGCGGTATTGGCCTATTAAATAAACTGAGAGCCTATAAATTGCAAGAGGAAGGTCTTGATACAGTAGAAGCAAATCTTCAACTTGGTTTTGATATGGACGAGCGTGACTATGGCATTGGTGCACAAATTCTTCGCGATCTTGGAATTAGTAAAATCAGATTAATTACTAATAATCCGAAGAAACGTGTAGGATTAATGGGGTATGGCTTGGAAATTGTTGATAATGTGTCTATTGAAATTGCATCCAATCCGCATAATGAAAAATACCTTTTGACGAAACGTGATAAACTGGGACATAATATTCTAAAGCATAAATAACACACACGATTTACTTTCGGTGTAACAACTTAAAAATGCCACTTCGGATTTTAATAACATGTGTAATTGTTTTTTCCTCGCTTGGCCAGGTGTTGGCTCAGCAATTTCCGTCTGATCTTTGGCATGAAGGTAAAATTGTATTGCTTGAAGGTGCTGATACATTGATCGGTAAAGTAAAGTATGATCTTCAACAAGATTTAATTCAGTACACAGCGAGCGCACAAACAATTGAAGCGTACTCTGCCAAGAAAGTTTTGTTCTTCGAAATTTTTGATCTTACGGTGCATAAGTATCGATCGTTTTATGCATTGCCGTATACCACGCAGGCAGGATATCGAGCGCCCGTGTTTTTTGAATTATTGGAAGAAGGTAAGTTAACTTTATTGGCGCGCGAAGCGATAGAGACTAAATCCTATTCCTCGATGTATTATTATGGATCGTACACTCGACAAGTTTTGGTGTACCGGTATTTTTTCCTGGATGAAAGTGGAGCGATTACTGAATTTACAGGCAACAAAAAAGACTTGCTGGATCTAACGGGTAAGAAAGCCGATGCTGTAGAAGATTTTATGAAAGTCAATAAATTAAAGATTGATGAAAAATACGACTTTGCTCAGATTATAAAATATTATAATTCACTTTTTGGAACGTAAATAGTTTCGAGTTTAAAGTTTCGAATTAATTGCAAACTTTAAACTCGAAACTCAAAACTTTAAACTCGTCAATGAAACCCTTAATCCTTGTCTCCAACGATGATGGCATTACCTCTAAAGGTATCCTCACGTTAATTAATGTAATGAAATCAATTGGCGATGTTGTTGTAGTAGCGCCCGATGGACCACAGTCTGGAATGGGGCATGCTATTACCGTTGGTGAAACGTTGCGGCTGGAAGAAAATTTTATTTTCGAAGGAGTGAAAGCCTACGAATGTTCGGGCACACCTGCTGATTGCGTGAAGATTGCGCGCCACTTTGTATTGAAGGAACATCGCGAGCCTGATATTATTGTAAGTGGAATAAATCACGGCAGCAATACTTCTATTAGCGTTTTGTATTCAGGCACCATGTCAGCTGCTATTGAAGGTGCTATTGAAGGTACGCCCGCCATTGGTTTCTCACTTTGCGATTTTGCGCACGATGCAGATTTTTCGCATACGGAAGAATACATTAGAAAGATTACACTTCAGGTTTTAGAAAAAGGATTGCGGAAAGGTGTGGCGCTCAATGTCAATTTTCCGAAGAAGCAAGATGAAAAGATTAAAGGTATTCGCATTTGTCGCCAGGCGAATGCAAAATGGATGGAAGAGTTTGATGAGCGCTTCGATCCGAATGGAAGACGCTATTTTTGGATGGTCGGTAAATTTGTAAACTTCGATAAGGGTGAAGACAACGATGAGTGGGCCATCGCCAACAATTACATTTCGATTGTGCCTTGTCAGTTCGATTTAACAGCGCACACTGCCATTCCGGTTTTGAATGAGGAGTGGGAGATCTTGTGATTAGTTCACCAAGAGAGAGTATTCAATCAGCGAATCTGTGGCAAAGGATCAAACAGGATCAACATCCAACACAATCCTCACACTTCGATGTTCTTTTTCCTTCAGTAAATCACCAATGCTTTGTTGAATCATTTTTTTATGATGCGCCAACTCACCAGAGCCGCGCGGAATTTTAATCAGGATACTTAACAAAAATTGATTTCTGATCTTTGAAATCATCGGCTCTCCTGGTCCAAGGATGCTCACACCTTGCAATCTGTTTCGAAGAATTTCGCACAAGAACAATGCAGTTGCCTGACAAACCTTTTTGTCGGTATGTTTCACCGTGATTTCAATTAGTCTTGTAAACGGAGGGTAGTTGTGTTGATGTCGATCGGTGACTTGATTGTTGTAAAATTCTTCGTAGCTGTTTTTTATAATGGTGTTCAACAAGGGATGATCCGGACTTGATGTTTGAATAACAACCGTTCCGGGTTTATCACTCCGCCCGGCACGGCCACTTACTTGTGTGATGAGTTGATAGGCTCTTTCATAAGAACGAAAATCCGGAAAATGTATCATGCGATCAGCATTGAAAACCCCCACGAGACTTACATGTCCAAAGTCAAGACCTTTTGTTACCATTTGTGTTCCCACTAAAATATTGGTTTCTCCTTTTTCAAATCGATCAATAATGGTTTCATATCCAGTCTTCGATCGCGTTGTGTCAAGGTCCATTCGTTGTACACTGGCTTCCGGAAAATGTAAGTTGAGTTCTTCTTCTAATTTTTCTGTTCCGTATCCAACCGTCTTGAGTCGTGTGGAGGAGCACACCGGACAATTACTCGGCATCGTTTCTTTGTATCCACAATAGTGACATACCATGGCGTGCCGGTATTGATGGTAGGTTAAACTCACTGCACAGTTAACACATTTGGGTATCCAGTTGCAATCTTCACAACTCACCATCGGAGAGTATCCTCTGCGGTTTTGAAAGATGATGACTTGTTCTTTCTTGGAAAGTGTTTCGTTTATTTTTCGCAGCAACAATCCGGAAAATTCTCCCTTAATTGTTTTTTGCATCCGCTCACGACTCATATCTGCAAAAATGATATTGGGTAACTGCGCTTCACCAAAACGTTTCTCCAGTTTTACAAAACCATACTTACCTTGCTGTGCCTGGTAGAACGATTCAACTGAGGGTGTTGCAGATCCCAATAATACTTTTGCATGATGCTGGTTTGCCATCACCAATGCAGCATCACGAGCGTGATAGCGAGGTGCAGGTTCTTGTTGTTTGTAGGATGCATCATGTTCTTCATCTACAATGATAAGTCCGAGATTGTCAAAGGGAAGAAAGATGGAAGAACGTACACCAACTACAAATTTGAAACGACCATTCAATATTCCATTCCAGACCTCTACACGTTCGTTGTCAGAAAATTTGGAATGGTATACACCCATGCTGGTGCCAAAGATTTTTCGAAGCCGTTGAACAATTTGTGTGGTGAGTGCAATTTCAGGAAGAAGGTAAAGTACTTGTGATCCACCTTCTAATGCTTGTTTAATTAAGTGAATGTAAATTTCTGTTTTTCCGCTTCCGGTAATCCCGTGCAACAATACACCGGAATGGTCGGTGAAACTTTTTATGATTTCATTTAGCGTGTGTTGTTGTTCTTCACTTAGCAATATCGGCTTACTTTCTGTAATCTCATCTTCTTCAAAGCGCGAAATGATGATATCAAATTCTTCCAATACCTTATTCTTGATTAAGGTGTTTAGAGAAGATTCGGATAAATCACCTTCCAGTAGTTTCTTTTTAGAATATCCATTTTTATTTAACTCTGGATGATTCAACACAGGTACAACTTGAAGATATTTTAATAGAATGTCTTCTTGCTTCGGTTTAGTTGATACCGTCTCAAAAAGTTTTTCAATCGCTTCTGTATTGCTGTAGGTTGAGGTAAGCCTTACTTTCTTTTCGGTTTTGGGTTTGTATTTTTCTTTTACTTCTTCAAACAACAGAATGGCTTCTTTGCTGACAAGCGATTTTAAAAGTGCATAGAGGTGTTTAACACCGAGTAGTTTTGATATGTCGGAATAGGATAACGATTCACTTGCTAATCGTTTCAGTAAAATGATTTCATTTTCAGAAAACAAAAGATTGCTTTCTTCCAGATTAAAGGCAGGGTGTAGCTGCACCATCGATTCACTCGAAAGTTTTAGTCCGCTGGGCAAGGCTGCCTGCATTACTTCGCCTACCGTGCACATGTAATAATCGGCAATCCATTGGAAGAGTTTGAATTGCAAATCGGTTACGGCCGGAAAATCATCCAGCAAATCAAGAATGTATTTGGCTTCGTACTCTTTTGGTGGTTGATGATGAATATTGGCAACAATGCCGGTCAATACTTTACGATCGCCAAACTGTACGATAGCACGTTGACCAATGAGTAATTTGTCTTTTAGATTATTCGGAACGCGATAGGTGAAGAGCTTTGGAATGGGAACGGGCAAGAGTATCTCCGCGAAAAATGTATCGGTTTGTTCCTCGGGAAATATGGTTAATTCTTTGGGCGGCAAATTCGTAATGAGTTGTTCGTTAAGATTTCAGCTATCAACAAATATACACGGAACAACATTCCAAAGGTGTAGGATTTTTATCATTCCATAGCGGCATGCTTAACGCGCATGGTTATGGAATGAATTATCTTGCTATAGATTACCGCGCAACTCCTGTTCGCGCTCAATGGACTCAAACAATGCTTTGAAATTCCCTTTGCCAAACGATTTCGCCCCATGACGTTCGATGATTTCAAAGAATAAGGTAGGTCGATCCTGAACGGGCTTGGTAAAGATTTGAAGGAGATAACCTTCTTCATCGCGATCGATTAAAATATTTTGCTTTTGCAGCTCTTTCAAATCTTCATTTATGGTTCCGACCCGATCTAAAACATCACTGTAATAAGTATCAGGTACATATAGAAATTCAACTCCGCGCTTGCGCAGTTCACTTACGGTATGAATAATATCATCCGTGGCGACAGCGATGTGCTGAACACCGGCACCGTGGTAGAAGTCAAGGTATTCTTCAATCTGCGATTTCTTTTTTCCATGGGCCGGTTCGTTGATCGGAAATTTAATAAAGCCATTTCCATTCGATACTACCTTCGACATAAGGGCACTGTATTCGGTTGAGATATCGCTATCATCAAAGGTGATCAATAATTTAAAACCCATTACTTTTTCGTAGAAATCCACCCAGCGATTCATTTGGCCAAGTTCCACATTGCCTACACAATGATCCACATATTTTAACCCGATGGATTTTACATCCACTGAATTTTTACGGGGCTGGTATCCAGGAAGAAAAGCGCCTTTATAATTTTTGCGTTCTACGAATGTGTGAATCGTTTCACCATAGGTTTTAATAGAAGCGACCACTACTTCACCCAGTTCGTCCTTCATAACGGTTGGTTGTTGTGCCACTTCTGCTCCGCGCGAAGTGGTTTCGAAAAATGATTTACGAGCATCGTCGACCCAAAGTGCAAGCACCTTTACACCATCTCCATGTTTTCGTACATGTCCAGCGATTTCAGAATCGGGATGAAGTGATGTTGTTAACACTAACCTGATTTTATTTTGCTGAAGTACATAGGATGATCGGTCGCGTACTCCGGTTTCCGGACCGGCATAGGCTACCAATTCAAAACCCATGCAATGCTGATAAAACAAAGAAGATTGTTTTGCATTGCCTACATACATTTCGATATGGTCAGTGCCGTTGATGGGTAAGAAGTCTTCGTTCATGGTTGTGAAGTTACGAAGTAAAATTACCCTTTCCATTTTATTGAATGTCAAATGCAAAGGAGATTCTGTGAAATGACGTTTTAGGATTTTTTGATGATTGGTCAAGGCTAATTTCAGGAATCGACAAAATTTTATTTCTGAAAACGATGACATCCATAAGTAAGAAAAATCAAGAATAAGACCCCAAAAGTATTTTTGTAATCCAATGAAAACTTTAATCTTTGCAAAAAATATATTGTATGGACATCAAGGCATTGGACAAAGCCCTTCAATTAATCATTCAGAAAAAGGACGCGTTGGAGAAGGTGAATTACAGTGATCCTACCTACGATGATCTGGAAGAGGAACTACACGACCTGGAAGATGATTTTCAGGAAGAGTATGGAGAATATATGGAGGAGGCTTTACAAAATGTACACGATCAGTTTTGTCCGGACAACGATGTGTTAATGCCGATCGCTTATCTAAAAGGAATTCCGGTTGAAGTTGAAAAACTTCCGGGTAAAGACACTAAACTCTTTATTGAAGCAAAACCACCGCGCATCATCTTGACGGTAGGCACTAGCGCACAGCAAATAGTTTGGACTGCGAAGTAGTTTCGAATTATCTAAATCCTAATTTTTTTCTTACACGATTCAGAACTTCAAAAGCAATAACGCGAGCTTTCGCTTCACCTTGTTCTAGTTTTTCCTCCAGCGCTCCATCGTTGCTCATGTAGAAATTAAAGGCCTCACGTTCTTTGCTATATTTGGAAACAATAACATCGAACAATTCTTGCTTGGCATGACCGTAACCAAAATTCCCGGCTAAGTATTTTTGACGCAGTGCATTTTGCTGTTCTTCATTTGCTACCAATTTATAAATCGCAAAGACAGCATCGGTATCCGGATTTTTTGGTGACTCGATTGGAGTACTATCCGTTTTGATAGTTTTGATTTGCTTGAGCAATTCTTTTTCCGGAAGAAAAATATCAATGATGTTTCCGTATGACTTACTCATCTTGTTTCCGTCCGTTCCGGGGATGGTCATTACATTCTCTTCGATCTTCGCTTCGGGCACCACAAAAGTTTCGCCATAGGTAGTATTGAAGTTTGATGCAATGTCGCGCGCCATTTCTAAATGTTGCCTTTGATCTTTTCCTACCGGAACAAAGTGAGCATCATAGAGAATTATATCGGCTGTCATTAGTACCGGATAAGTAAAGAGGCCAGCATTGACATCAGCTAGGCGTTCTGATTTATCTTTAAAGGAGTGTGCGTTCGCCAGCATTGGAAAAGGTGTCATACAGTTGAGATACCATGTCAACTCACACACTTCCGGAATGCGCGATTGACGATAGAGAAAATTCTTTTCGATATCAAAACCAAATGCTAGCCATGCAGCGGCAACTGCCCGAACATTATCCGTGCGTGTTTGCGCATCTTTAATGCTGGTAAGTGAATGTAAGTCGGCAATAAAAAAGAAAGACTCGTTCCCTGGTTTTTTAGAAAGTTCGATGGCTGGAATAATCGCGCCCAATAAATTGCCCAAGTGCGGTCTTCCGCTGCTTTGTATGCCTGTTAAAATTCTTGCCATAGTTCTGCAAAGAAAATAAAATAAAGTCGAAGTGAATTAGTTTAAATTTGTACAACTAACAATTATGAAGATGAAGTTCTGTTTCACCGCGCTGATTATCGTACTCTTTGGGCTAAATACCTTTGCCCAGCAAACCAAAGCCATTCAGTTTCGGGAGGAGACATTTGATTTTGGTTCTGTAAAGGAGGAGGCAGGAGCGGTAACGCACGAGTTTATGTTTACCAATACAGGCAGCCGGCCGGTCAAAATCTTAACCGTTCAGCCTTCCTGTGGATGCACCACACCTTCATGGTCGAAAGAACCAGTGGGTGTTGGCAAAACCGGATTCATTCAGGCGAGTTTTAATCCGAAGGGAAGACCGGGATATTTTAATAAATCACTCACGGTCACAACTGACTTGGATGGCAATCCAATCGTACTTCAGATTAAAGGTCAGGTCTCCACTGGCGGAGAAGCTCCCAGCCTCGATCTGCCCGCTGTTAATGGAAACTGGAAACTGAAATCTAATTCTTTTAATATGGGTAAGGTCTATTTGAAAGATGAGCCTACCGTTCGGGATTTTCCATTTATGAATAATGGAACGAAGGCAATCTCCATTACAAATAAGGTAGTGAGTCCGGCATACATTAAGGTAGATATTCAACCCAAGACTATTGAGCCTGGTAAAAGTGGAAATATAAAAATTACCTATCTCGGTAAAGCGAAAAATCAATATGGTTTTCAAAACGATAATATTGAAATCATTACCGATGATGAAATTGCGCCATCAAAATCATTTTCTGTTTATGCTACACTGGAAGATTTCTTTCCTGAAATGAAAAAGGAAGAATTAGCGAAGGCTCCTGCACTTCGCTTATTATCTACTGCAGTTGATTTTGGAAGAATAAAAAACAATACGGCTTCGGTTCGTGAAGTGCAGTTTATGAATACAGGTAAAAAGGAGTTGGCAATTAAATACCTTCAGGGAAATTGTGTTTGCATTAAAGCAACCTCAAGCAAGGCTACTTTGAAACCTGGTGAGTCAAGTAAAATTCAGATTACATTTGATCCGCAAGAAAGAACAGGAACACAACAGAAAGCCGTTACGGTTTACTCCAACGATCCACAAAATCCTGTTCAACGAATAACATTCTCAGCGTATGTAGAGTAGAATAAAAAAAGGCCCGAAGGCCTTTTTTTATTAATGAAAAATTTGAGATTAATTATCCTCGAAAACCTTTAATGTTCCACTGAATGAAAATTGACAGCTCATTGGTTTGGCAGTATACTCATTATTAGTAGCCGTTTCATCAGTGCTTGCACTAACACTAACATTGACAGCACCCGTTTCAATATTAATTGATTGTACGTCTAATGAAAAAGTGTTCCCTGTATACTCATTCGAAAAAGTAGGATTCACGTTGCGACCAAACTGGTCATAAAAATAAACGCCAGCGCTTTCATTTGAAGTTTCTTGGGTGGAAGCCTCGTATTCAAAGAAAATCCAAGCTCCTTCGTTCCAATTCACATCTCCGAATCGTTCAATATAAACATCGTATGTTCCATCTCCATTGTCTCTGATATACTCATTATAACCACCAGACTTAAAAAGATAGGAGGTCTTTTCAATGATACCCACATCTTCAAGGTTAGTGGATTCAAAGTCGATGGATAAGGGCTCATTTGTGCCCAGGGCACTTTCAATTTTGTCGAGACGATCTTCAAGATCATCAACACCACAGGACGAAAAAATGCCAATGGTAAGCGCAAGAAAAAGTACGGATCTTAATTTCATAAATAGTTAATTTGGTTAAGATCTTAAAGCTATCGCAAAATTTCAGGAGGTATTTATAGCTGCTCATATTTCAGCTTTTAATGAACGAATAATTCTTTCAAGTGTGGATAATAGTAGCTCCCCTTTTTATTCCCTTCAGGTAAATACCCGCGGCTCTGCCGCGTATTAAAAGTAAAACAAAGACGATTCATTCTTGAATAAATGTCTTGTGGGCTTGCCCGAGTTTTTTACTTTTTGAATGTCTGTTGCTTCCTTCTCTAAACAAAAGCCGGTATCCCCGTAATCTCATTTCCTAAAATCAGCAAATGAATGTCGTGGGTACCTTCATAGGTAACGACTGATTCTAAGTTCATCATGTGGCGCATGATTGGATACTCTCCGGTAATGCCCATGCCTCCATGCATTTGTCTTGCTTCGCGCGCAATTACTAATGCAGTATGTACACTGTTGCGTTTCGCCATTGAGATTTGTGGCGTGGTCGCTTTACCTTCATTCATCAACATGCCCAATCGCCAGTTGAGGAGTTGCGCTTTTGTAATCTCAGTAAGCATCTCAGCTAATTTTTTCTGCATCAATTGAAACGACCCGATGGGCTTGCCAAATTGAATGCGCTCTTTTGCATATCGTCTTGCTGAATCGTAACAATCCATCGCAGCACCAATTGCTCCCCAGGCAATTCCATAGCGTGCGGAATCAAGACACATCATTGGTGCACCAAGTCCGCTTTTGCCGGGAAGTAAATTTTCTTTTGGAACTTTTACATTATCGAAAACCAACTCGCCTGTAGTGCTGGCGCGTAACGACCACTTGCCATGTGTTTCAGGAGTAGTGAATCCTTCCATGCCACGCTCCACAATCAGTCCGTGAATTCTTCCTGCTTCGTTCTTCGCCCATACCACAGCGACATCTGCTTTTGGTGAATTCGAAATCCACATCTTGGCGCCATTTAATAAATAATGGTCACCCATATCTTTGAAGTTCGTCACCATACCACTTGGATTAGAACCGTGATCAGGCTCGGTTAAACCGAAGCATCCAAGCCATTCGCCTGACGCCAGCTTTGGTAAATATTTTTTGCGTTGTGTTTCTGAACCGAATTTGTAAATAGGATACATCACCAGCGAACCTTGAACCGAAGCAGTAGAGCGCATGCCCGAATCGCCACGTTCAATTTCCTGCATAATGATACCATATGAAATATAATCGAGGCCACCGCATCCATATTCCACTGGAAGCGTTGGGCCAAAGGCTCCCACTTCTCCAAACTTTTTTACGATTTCGTATGGAAAATGTGAACGCTGAGCCCAGTCTTCTATGTAGGGTGATATTTCTCTTTTTACAAAATCGCGAATGGAACTGCGCACCAATTTGTGTTCTTCGGTAAGCAAGTCATCCAATGAGTAAAAATCGGGTTGCTCGTAGGTATCCTGCTTCAATGATTTCTTTGCTTTTGCGTCAGTTGCGGTAGCCATAAGATTTAGATTTTTCAGTAATATCGCCTCAAATTTACAGAACGAATGTTAGGTAAATAATTTAACATATGAATTTTCTTTGTGAACCTTCGTGACCTTGTGACTTCGTGGCTTATTTTTCGCCACAAAGTCACGAAGACACTAAGAAAGCACGAAGTTTGCGGAACATCAGATAAAGAAGTTTCTAACGTATTCAGATATATGGGCGATCAGGTTGTTGATCCGGGGCTGATAGATCAACTCAAAAAGTTACAGGCCAAATACAATGTAATGGGGCAGAATATTTCGTCCTACCTCGATGGCTTGCTTTATGCAGATTATTTAACCTACTGGGATTATATCCATTTGGATACGCTGTTGAGCCTCCAAACTCCCAAGACTCATTTTAAAGACGAGAAAGTATTCATCATCTATCACCAGATTACAGAATTGTATTTCAATCTGGTGTTGTGGGAGATTGAGCAAATAGCTGAGAATGAAAGCTTGACCGAAAAGTTTTTTATTGATCGCATGAAGCGCATCAATAATTACCTTCAGAATCTTGTTCATTCATTTTCGATTATGATTGACGGAATGGAGAAAGATCAGTTCTTGAAATTCAGAATGTCGTTGTTGCCGGCCAGTGGTTTTCAATCCGCGCAATATCGGTTGATTGAGATTTGCTCCACCGATATGATTAACCTGGTGAACATGAATGATCGCGAAGCGCTTTCTGAATACAGTGACATTGAACAGCAGATAGATAAGTTGTATTGGAAAAGCGGAGCCACTGAATTGGCTACCGGAAAAAAAACACTTACCCTTCAGCAGTTTGAAGAAAAGTACATGCCTGCATTCAAAGCAGCAGGCATGAAATATCGCAACATCAATCTTCGGAAACTATACCTCAAAAATTTTCCAAATTCCGAAGCGGTTATTTCCAGCCTTCGCGAATTCGATTCTCTCGCGAATGTACTCTGGCCTTTGGCGCACCTTAAATCAGCCGGGCATTACCTACATAAAGATACTGCTGATATTAAAGCGACAGGCGGAACGAACTGGCAGAAATATTTACCTCCGCGTTTTCAAAAAATTATGTTCTTCCCGGAATTGTGGAGTGAGCAGGAACGAGCAGAGTGGGGGAAAGCGGCTTTTGTTAGCTAATAAAGTCTACAGACCACGGTCGACTGTCGACTGTAGTCTGTTGACCATTAACAATTATCTTTACATGTAGTGAAGCAATCTCTACTATATTCTCTATTTCTTTTAAGCACTTCAATTCAAGTGCTTGGCCAGGGCTTTACGCGTCAAACCTATCACGATCAAAAAAAACAAAACCTTAAAGAAGTCTATCAGGTAAAAGATACCCTGCGCAATGTGTTGCATGGTCGATATGTATCCTATTATCTCAACGGCAACATTGAATCGAAAGGTCTGTTTACCAATAATGAAACGACTGGTGTCTGGGAATTTTTCTATGAGACTGGAAATCTAAAGATGCGCGGTATTCTCCGTCAGAATGCCAACTACGGTGTGTGGGAATATTTTTATGAGAGCGGGCAGAAAAGTATGGAAGGATCCATCAATGGAAAAATGCGTGAAGGTGAATGGAAGAGCTATTATGAAAATGGTCAGGTAAAAGAAATAGGTGATTATACCAACAACAAACGCACAGGTCTTTGGAAAAACTATTTCGAAGATGGGACGAAGAAGGGTGAGATCGAATATGCTGATGATTTTGGTCGATACACAGAATATTATCATTCGGGAAAAATAGTAGCAGAAGGTCCGCGATCAGGAACAAAGAATGCGGGACATTGGAGATTTTTTGCAGAAGATGGAACATTGCAAAGTGAAGGTGAATTTTCAAATGGAAAGAAAAACGGAAGCTGGACAAATTATTTTCCTTCCGGTAAAATTGCCTCGAAAGGAAATTATGTAAATGATGACGCATCCGGAGATTGGGAATACTTTTTTGAAGATGGAATAGTACAATCATCAGGTGAATATCTGGATGGACAAAAAAATGGACGTTGGAAAAGTGTAGGTATCGAGCGAAACACAATGAGTGAGATTACCTACGATAAAGGATCAGGAGAGTATCGCGAATATTATGCTTCCGGAAAATTAAAATCGAAGGGCAATATCGTTTCTGGAAAGAAACAAGGTAAGTGGGAATATTTTCGGGAAAATGGAAAGTTAGAAGGCGACTGTACATTCGACCAGGGCAAAGGAATCTATAAGGGATATTATCCGAACGGAAATCTCCAGACAAAAGGACCACTCGAAGATGACTTAAAAACCGGTACATGGGAAATTTATGAGAACGATGGAAAGCTCTCTGGATACTACAAACCGTTTTATGACGATCGTAATCTCGGAAAAGAGATTAGTAGTTTAGCCAACAAGGCAGCGGCAAAGAAATCGATGAAGAAAACAAAAGCCTTCAATTACTTTGATGCCCGATCAAATGAATTTCATGGTGTTATTGTGGCAACCAATCCAATTTTTATTGCTGCGGGAAGATTGCCACTGGGCGTTGAATTTTATTTGGAAGAACGCATCGGACATGAATTTGAATTTGTAGGCATTCGAGATCCGTTTTTTAAATCGGATAGTGAAATTGCACCGAACAAACTTTTTGAACGTGGCTACACCATTAGTATCAAACAAAAATTCTACAATCCGGTAAAGGCAGGGATGTGGTACTTCGGACAAGAGATTCGGTTTACCAACATGGGCCACTTTGTGAACCAACCTATTTTCCCCAACTCTACGGAAATGTTTACCGTCAATGCCGCTGAACAACGAATTGAATGGGGAGTTTTGCTAGGGTATCGTATTATGCGGAAGAATGATGCAAAAGGATTTACCATCGATACCTTCATAGCGGGAGATATAGGCTACCGTGGTTTTAATGTTGATCCGGATTACACCTCTTATTTTGCAGACATCAATCAAAATAAATTCTCAACTACCTTTCATTTCGGATTGAATTTCGGAAATGTGTTTTCGTATTAAAGTAAAGAGTCCATTGTCAATAGCCCATAAACGATGTACAATTGACCAATCAAGAGTGCCCCATTCCAGCAACGATCAACGAACAACCAACAACGAATCAGTGTTTAACATCTAAAGTCAATCGTCTAAAGTCTAATGCGAGTACTTGAAATTATTTTAACGCCCGAAGAGGCTTTTGATGAAACGAATTTCGAATCCATTCTTTACCAAAAGGTAGGTTTAAAGAAGGATGGCGATCAAATTGTTCAACCTATCAAACGTTCCATTGACGCACGCTCCCGAAATGTAATCGTGCGATTGCAGTGCGAAATCTTTTCGCGATCAGAAAAGAAAACAACGATTACCTATTCCAAAGATTTACCAAGCGTAAGTAACAGTCGTTCCATTATCATCATTGGAAGTGGACCAGCCGGCTTGTTTGCTGCTCTTCGATTAATTGAATTGGGGATCAAGCCAATTGTACTGGAGCGTGGCAAAGATGTGCAAGCCCGAAGACGCGATCTTGCCGCAATCAACAAAGATCACATTGTAAATTCAGAATCGAATTATTGTTTTGGAGAAGGAGGAGCAGGTACCTACTCGGATGGAAAGCTGTATACACGTTCGAAAAAAAGAGGAGACATTCGCAGAGTGTTAGAGATCTTAGTAGCGCATGGAGCGAAGGAAGAAATTTTGTTTGATGCCCATCCTCACATTGGCACCAACATGTTACCCAAACTAATTACTGAAATTCGTCAAAGTATTTTGAATACAGGCGGAGAAATTCATTTTAATACCAAAGTGGAAGATTTTCTTATAGAAGGAAATCAAATGAAAGGTGTAGTCACTGCACAAGGTGAGACGATCAAGTCTGATGCAGTAATTCTCGCTACCGGACATTCGGCACGTGATATTTTTCATCTGTTACACAAGAAGAATATTTTAATCGAAGCCAAGTCATTTGCGCTAGGTGTTCGTGTTGAACATTCACAAAGTTTGATTGATCAGATCCAATACCATTGTACTACCGATCGTGGAGAATATTTACCAGCTTCTTCGTATGCGTTAGTACATCAGGCACAAATTGATGGAAGGGATCGCGGCGTGTTTTCCTTCTGCATGTGTCCGGGTGGATTTATAGTTCCGTCTGCCACTGCACCTGGTGAAGTTGTAGTAAATGGCATGAGTCCGTCACGCAGAGATTCGAAGTTTGCCAACTCTGGTATTGTTGTGGCAGTGGAAGGAAATGATTTCAAAGACTTTAAACAACATGGTCCGTTGGCGGGATTATATTTTCAGGAATCCATCGAAAAGATGGCGTGCGAAATTGCAGGAGGTACACAGTGTGCGCCCGCTCAACGCTTGCTTGATTTTGTAGAAGGTAAGGTTTCGAATTCGTTGCTTGAAACTTCATATCAACCAGGTTTAACATCGGTAAGCATGAAAGAGGTGTTGCCATCGTTCATAAATCGTGCACTTCAACAAGGTTTCAGGAACTTTGGAGGTAAGATGAAGGGTTATCTCAGTAACGATGCACAGATTGTAGGGGTAGAAAGCAGAACGTCATCACCTGTAAAAATCCCGCGCGATAAGGAAATGTTGGAACATCCACAGATAAAAGGATTATTTCCTTGTGGAGAAGGTGGAGGTTATGCTGGTGGAATTGTTTCGGCAGCCATGGATGGAGAACGCTGTGCAGAAGCGGCAGCGAAGGTTATGAAGGGATAAAAGTAGGTAGTTAGCAATACGCAACTTGCTTAATGATTATGATTAGCGAATCAGGCATTATTCTTGGTGAACCTTAGTGCCTTCGAGTCTTAGTGGCAGAAAGAACTTTTGAAAATACCAAGAGCAAAAATAATGAGTAAGAAAACGGTAATAGTAGGAGCAACAACAAACACAGGAAGGTATGCTTATCTCGCTGCTGAAATGTTAGCACAGTATAAACATGAGATTGTTCCCATCGGAATAAAAACAGGTGATGTGTTTGGTAACAAAATTCTCGATATCAGACAAAAGCCAGTGATTGAAAATGTGGATACGGTAACTTTATACATTGGGCCACAACATCAACCGGAGTGGTACAATTACATCTTCAGTTTAAAACCGAAGCGCATTATCTTCAATCCGGGCACAGAGAATAGAATATTCGAACAGCTTGCTGAAGAGCAAGGTATTGAGGTATTGCAAGCCTGTACATTGGTGATGCTCCGCACAGGACAGTTCTAGTATCATAATTCTTACGAGATAGTTGATTTACCATTCAAAAAAATAGGGTAACTTTTCAAAAACAATACCTAGTCAAATGGCAAATCAAGAGACCATCATTTCCACCAAGAAGTTCCAGGTTAAACCCGATAGTAAAGTTGATCTTACGAAAGTAGAGACCTCACCGGATAAAAAGTTTTCCAAAGCAGAGAGCGAATCACTGCTCGGTGCAAGTCGAAAAGAATTGGCTAAGATTCAGGATGAGCTTTATGCTCATAATGAATACAGTGTACTGATTATTTTCCAGGCGATGGATGCAGCCGGTAAGGATGGCGCTGTGAAACACATCATGTCAGGGTTCAATCCGTTAGGAGTTAAGGTATATAGCTTTAAAGCACCCACTTCTCATGAATTAGATCACGATTTCTTTTGGAGGCATTATTTGGCTCTGCCTGCCCGTGGTGAGATTGCCATTCATAATCGCTCGCATTATGAAAACGTTTTGGTCACGAAGGTACATCCGGAATATATTTTAGGAGAACGCATTCCGGGCGTTGATTCGGTAAAGAATATTGATAAAGATTTCTGGGAAGATCGGTACAAACAAATCATACGATTTGAAAAGAACCTCGTGCAAAACGGAACTATCATTATGAAATTCTTCCTTCACGTTTCGAAAGAAGAACAGAAGAAAAGATTTATGGAACGAATTGATGATCCCTCTAAAAACTGGAAGTTTTCTTTGGCAGATTTGAAGGAGCGTGGTTTTTGGGATGACTATCAACGCGCCTACGAAGAAGCCATGTCTAAAACATCGAAAGAATCTGCGCCCTGGTACATTATTCCGGCAGATGATAAGGGCTACGCGCGTCTAGCCATTGCAACCGTTATCCAAAAAGAATTTAGCAAACTGAGTTTGAGTTACCCGGTGGTGAATGATGCTCAAAAAGCAGAATTGCAAAAGGCAAGATTACAATTGGTCAATGAAGAGAATCAGCAAATAAAGAAGAAGAAGATTAAGAAGGATTAACTGCACTTCTATCTCTTGCAGTCTACCTACGTTGCAAATACTTTTTTTTTGCATAAATCGATGGCGAATTTTCTGAATCGCTACTTGAATGAAAAATCAATCATACTTTAAGTTTGATTTTGCATATCCGTTTTATTTTTTAATCTTTCTGCGCGTGTATAATACAAATCTATTGTTCTTCAATTTCCAGTTTAATGATCTTAAATTCTCCTAATTGTAATTCTATGTATAAGAAGTTTACCTGCGCACTTCTGTTTTTTCTTTCATGCCTCACCATCAACGCTCAGGATCTTGATTCACTTCTAAATCTTAATGCCTTTACAGAGGAAAGTGATTTGCAAAAAATACTGAACAAGAACGTAGCCGTCTCTGCCCAAAGGCTTGCAACGCGTGAGACCCCCAGCATTATCAGTATTATAACGGCTGAAGAAATCCGAAATAGTGGTGCACGCGAAATAGCCGATGTTTTAAGAATGGTACCTGGTTTTGATGTTCTGCAAGATCTTCAGTTTGTAATGGGCATCGGCCTAAGGGGCAGTTGGGCAAACGAAGGAAAGGTATTGGTGATGATGGATGGCCAACCCTTTAATGAATTACTGTACCAATCTGTTGCCTTGGGCAATCGTTTCCCGGTGGAGGCCATAGAACGTATTGAAATTATTCGCGGGCCAGGCTCGGCTGTGTATGGAGGCTCAGCCGAATATGGTGTAATTAATATTCTTACAAAAGCGGCTGAAAGTTTAAACGGTGTGGCGGTTTACGGAACGGCAGGGTTTCATGCAGATGCCGTTGGCCGGACTAATGGAGGAGTCATGGCTGCTTCCAAAGGTGAAAAGTTGTCATGGGATTTTTCATTGTTCGCAGGGAAGGGAATAGTGAGTGATCAGAAATATCAGGACCTTTTTCAGACATCAGATGTACAAGACCTATCCAAGACGACACATTCGGATCCGATGAATATCAATGCAGGGCTTCGATACAAAGGACTTTCTATCCGAACCATGTACGATAAGTTTGAAACATCCGATCCCTCGTCAGACGTTTCATTTGAGAATTATTATCTGGACGTTCAGTATAAGTTAAAGTTGTCTCAAAAATTCAAACTTACACCACGCCTGCAATACTTACGACAAGTGCCTTGGCGTTACGACTATCCGGACACACCAGGTCCTGATTTTGATGTTAAGGCAGTGCGCACTTTGGGTCAGTTGGATGGAGAGATTGATGTCAACAGAAAGATCAGCATCAATGTGGGAGCACTTTATTTCCAGGATGAAAGTACGGACCGACTTACGGATGAGACGACGTTAACGTTAAATAATTTTGCGGTTTATACCCAGGCATTATTCAAGCATCGTATTGCCAACGCTACCATTGGATTCCGTTTTGAGAAGAACAACAGATATGATGGGGCGTTCGTGCCGCGCTTAGCATTAACAAAGAAAATTGAAAATTTACATTTTAAGATTCTGTATAGTAAAGCCTTCCGGTCACCATCCTTGCAAAATGTTCAGTTGGATACTACGGGAGCAAAACCTGAGCGTTCAAATGTATTTGAGTTTGAATTAGGCTATCAATTCACACCCGAAATGCTGCTGGCTGTTAATGCTTTTCATATTTCTACTAAAGACATCATCATCTATGGTTCAAAAGGAGAGGGTGATACTTTTAAGGAGTGGTACGAGAGTTCATCTAAATCAGGAAGCAGAGGTGTTGAGGTAGTTTATAGTATTCGAAAGAAGATGTGGTATGGTCAATTAACGTATTCGTATAGTCAGGCTATAAAAGACAATAGTGTCGAGAATTATGTAGTGGCGCAGACAAGTAAGCAATACACAGGAATGCTAGCCCATAAAGTCACACTTAATACAAATTTTTACCTGACACCGAAGTTTAGCGTGAACCCGACCTTCATTTTTGGAGGAAAGCGTTATGCCTTTACCGAAATAAATGAAGATGATGAACCTGTTTCAACAAGGTTGGATCCATATGTATTAGCCAATGTTTTTTTCAATTACAATGATCTTCTTCCGGGATTAACCATCGGAGCTGGTGTATACGATTTATTTAATGAACGCCCGGGAATAGCACAAGCTTACAATGGAGGAGATGGAGCCTATGCACCTATACCTGGCAGGAGCCGCGAATACATTGTTAAACTTTCTTACCAGATCAACTTTAAGAAATGAGCTTTATGAATCGGATGAAAATAGTTGTAATGGCATTGATCTGTATGCTTTCACTTTCGGTGACAGCACAGACTACGAATTACCAGGTTTACACTCTCTTCGTGGTAAACATTGCCCGATATTCTGCCTGGCCGCATGCCACAGCCGATATGGAAATTACAGTTCTCGGAAAATCAAAAGTGTATGAGGAGTTACTAAAGCAAAATGGCAAGAACGTAAATGGTCATATCGTAAAAGTGAAGCAAGTGGAAAGCATTGCTGATATTGGGCAACCCCATATTCTTTATGTAGCGGATGGAAAAAGCGGATTGATTGATAAAATTTTAGAAGCCACGGAAGGGAAACCGGTGATGATCATCGGAGAACGAGAAGGTTTGTTTAAAAAGGGAGCGGCCTTCAGTTTTGTGATTTTGGAAAACAACACCCTTCGTTACGACATCAACAATACAGAACTGGAGAAAAGGCAGATAAAGCTTTCTAAAAACCTTTCAAGTTTGGCGAACTTAACAATCTAAAATGTTGGCCAGATAGGTATTAGTTTTGATGTTGACATTGTCTTCTGAATCCTTCGAAAATTCAAAGATTGAATGCCTCTTTTGAACCACCGAAAATCAAAGAAAGTAGTACACTCAAACATGAAGTAAACCCCCGCGCATAAATTTTATTTCTAAGCCCAAAATGAACATTTAGTTATAGTTTTATGAAGCCTTTGAATGGCAAAAAAAAGATTGATTTTCTTTTGTAATTAGCAGCTAATACATGCGTATAAACCGCTACAAAAACATTACTTTTGAAGGTTATAAACAACCATTATGAGCGAAGAGAAGTCGAGGAACGAAGCTAATTATTCAGCCAATAATATTCAGGTTTTAGAAGGCTTGGAAGCCGTACGAAAAAGACCCGCCATGTACATTGGTGATATTGGGGTAAAGGGACTCCATCACTTGGTTTGGGAAGTTGTTGATAACTCCATTGATGAAGCTTTGGGAGGCTATTGCGATACGATTCACGTAACGGTTAATGAGGATAATTCCATCACTGTTGAAGATAATGGTCGGGGTATTCCGACCGGAATGCACGAGAAAGAAAAACGCTCGGCTCTGGAGGTTGTAATGACTGTTCTCCATGCTGGTGGTAAGTTCGATAAGAATACCTATAAAGTTTCAGGCGGGCTTCACGGTGTGGGTGTTTCATGTGTGAATGCCTTATCAGAAATGTTGCATGTAACGGTTTACCGAGAAGGAAAAATTTTTGAGCAGGAATACGAGCGTGGCGGACCTAAATATCCTGTTCGTGTTATTGGCGATTCCGATCGTAGCGGAACAACAGTTCGTTTTAAGCCCGACACAGAAATATTCACATTATCTACGGAATACAATTACGAAACCATTTCCAATCGCTTGCGCGAATTGTCTTTTTTAAATCCACGCATCACAATTCACTTACAAGACTTGCGCGACAAGGATGAAGATGGCAAAGCCAAGTCGTCTACCTTTTATTCTGAAGGCGGTCTGCGTGAGTTTGTAGAGTACCTGGATTCAACCCGTGAGAAATTAATACCAGCGGTTATTTACATTGAGAATGACAAAGGAGAAATTCCAGTTCAGGTGGCAATGGGATACAACACATCCTATAGCGAGAACCTGGTCTCGTATGTAAACAACATCAACACTCATGAAGGCGGAACGCACGTAGCGGGTTTTCGCAGAGCACTTACACGAACACTTAAGAGTTATGCGGACAAATCGGGCTTACTTGAAAAAGCAAAAGTAGAAATCAGTGGTGATGACTTCCGTGAAGGGTTAACAGCTGTAATTTCAATTAAGGTAGCCGAGCCTCAGTTTGAAGGACAAACCAAAACCAAGCTTGGTAACTCTGAAGCGATGGGTGTGGTGGATCAAAGTGTAGGTGAAATGCTTCAAAACTTTTTAGAAGAAAATCCACGCGAAGCAAAACTGATCGTAAGCAAAGTTATTCTTGCAGCACAGGCACGTATTGCAGCACGCAAGGCACGCGAAATGGTGCAGCGTAAAAATGTTTTGTCGGGCACAGGACTTCCGGGTAAACTGGCTGACTGTTCAAGTGCTGACCCCAGCATTTGTGAATTATATTTAGTGGAAGGAGATTCGGCAGGAGGATCTGCCAAGCAAGGTAGAGATCGAAATTTTCAGGCCATACTTCCATTGCGCGGAAAAATCTTAAACGTAGAGAAAGCACAAGAGCATCGGATTTATGACAACGAAGAAATCAAGAACATGATTACCGCGTTGGGTGTAACCTTTGGAACACCAGAGGACGAGAAGGCATTGAACATGAATAAACTTCGATACCACAAAGTCATCATTATGACGGATGCGGATATCGATGGAAGTCACATTCGCACGCTTATCCTTACATTCTTCTTTCGTTACATGAAAGACTTGATTGAAAGTGGCTACGTCTACATTGCGTTGCCACCACTATATTTAGTGAAGAAAGGAAGAGAAGAACGTTATTGCTGGACGGAAGAAGAACGTGCAGCATATGTAAAAGAGCTGGGTCAAGGTAAAGAAGATTCAGTAGGTATACAGCGATACAAAGGTCTTGGTGAGATGAACCCGGAACAATTATGGACCACTACAATGGATCCTTCTAAGAGATCGCTTAAGCAAGTGAACATTGAGTCAGCTGCAGAAGCCGATCACTTGTTCTCCATGTTGATGGGTGATGAGGTAGCACCTCGCAGAGATTTTATTGAGAAGAATGCGAAGTACGCTCGCATTGATGTTTAATTTTTTTTGTTGAGCCCTCGGTATGGAAGAGTCAATAATGACGACGGAGAAAATCAATCAACAGATTGAGCAGAGTAATTATATCAGTCGCGATTTAAGCTGGCTTCGGTTTAATTATCGTGTGCTCAATCAAGCTCAACATATTGATCGGAGTATTTTTGATCGGCTCAAGTTTTTTTCTATCACTGCTTCTAACCTGGATGAGTTTTGCACCATCCGTTTAGGTAGTTTATACAATTACCTCGATTACGGAAAAGAGCGTTTTGATTATAGTGGTTTGCGTGAAGAGCCTTTTCGCAGATTGCTGCTGACCGAAACACAAAAATTTTATAAAGATCAAAACGATTGTTACGTTAATAAATTAAAGCCGTTGTTCCCGAAGAATGGTTTTGTAATATCCGATTACAAACTTCTTTCGATAGAGAACACACAGAAGGTAGATGCGTACTTTAATAATACCATCTACCCCATGCTTACTCCGATGGTGTTTGATAATTATCACACCTTTCCAATCCTGATGTATAACAGGTTGCTTTTTGGAGTGGTAACAAAAAATCAGGTTGAAGGGCAGAGTCAACAAAAAGTTTCGTTTGTTCAGATCCCACAAAATCTTCCTCGCTTTTATCAGGCAACAGAAGGAGATCTTATGCACTTCGTTCCAATCGAGGAGATCATTCGAAATAACATCTATACACTTTTTCGCAATGTGGAAATCACCAGTGCGAACTTATTCCGAATCAATCGGAACGGAGATTTTACATTGGAAGAAAGTGAAGATATTGAATCAAACTTTTTAGAAGATCTCAAACGCAAAATCAAAACGCGAAGATCAGGACGGGTAGTTCGCCTTGAAGTAGAAGAGCATGCCGATCCGTGGATGATGCGTCTTTTAAAAATCCAATGGGATTTAGATGACTTCAATATTTTCCGTGTGCCTGAAGGAAGCCTTATGGAGTTTTCTGGCTTGACACAAATCATTGGTCACAAAGAATTTAAGAGCAAGCGAGCACAGGCAAGCGATCCTGTTAAGCCACTTAACTTTCCGGAACTTGGAACGCGCGATTTGTTTGAAGTATTGAAAGAGCGTGACATTCTTCTTCATCATCCCTATAATTCCATGGAACCAGTTCTGGAATTGCTGGAGAAGGCTGCCGATGATCAGCATGTACTTTCGATAAAGATTACCATCTATCGCGTGGCAAAAGAATCACGTGTTACCGCTGCTTTGTTAAAGGCGGCAGAGAATGGTAAACACGTAGCAGTTTTGTTTGAAGTGAAGGCTCGCTTTGATGAAGAAAATAATTTACGTGAAGCACAGCGCTTGCAAAAAGCGGGATGCTTCGTAATCTATGGTGTAAACAGCTTAAAGACGCACACTAAGCTTTTGCTGATCGTTCGCAAGGAAGAAGACGACCGTGTTTACCGATACGTCCATCTTTCCAGTGGTAATTATAATGAAGCGACATCACGTTTATATGTTGATATCAGTCTGCTCACTACGAAAGAAATTTACGCGAATGACGTATCAGAATTCTTTAATGTAATCACAGGACACTCACAGCCTACTACCTATCGCAACCTGATCACATCTCCTCGCGACATGCGCATTCAACTTTGCAATTTAATTAAGAAGGAAGCTGAAAATGCAAAACTTGGGTTGTCATCAGGAGTGGTTATTAAATTAAACTCATTTCAGGATAAAGAGCTGATTGATGAACTATATGCAGCTTCGCAAGCAGGTGTGCCTGTTAAATTAATTGTGCGTGGTATGTGTTGTTTGCGTCCAGGAAGAAAAGGATTAAGCGAAAACATTCAAGTGATTTCCATTGTAGGGGAGTACCTGGAGCATTCGCGTATTTATTACTTCCACAATGCAGGCAATCCAAAAGTATATACGGGTAGTGCTGATGCGATGGTACGCAGTTTCGATCGGAGAATAGAATCGTTGTTTTTATTAGATGATGACATCCTGAAAAAGCAGGCCATTAATAATCTTCGCTACAACCTCAAAGACAACGTAAACTCCTGGATGATGAAGGAGGACGGAACGTATGTGATTAAAGAATTAAATGATGAGCCACCATTTAATATGCATAAAGAATTCTATCACATTACGAAGGAAGAAGTGATGACGGCAACTCTATTTTAAGTTTAGAGTTCTCGTTCGAGTTGTAAAATCCATATGTAACTATTCTGGATTTCCTTCCTGCTTGCTGTGGGCAAGAAACTCCTGAATTTTAACTTCTTAAACTAGAAACTTGCCAAAGAAAGCCCGACAGTAAAGGTGCTGAACTCTGTTCTCTCTCCATTCTCTCTAAGACCTTTGTTTTTCTCAAAGAATGGATTCAGATTATAATATCCAAAAACACTAAAGCTTCCAAAGCCAACCCGGCCTGTTACACCATACCGAAATTGTGAAAGATTGAAATTCTGTTTGTCTTTCATCTTCTTGGTCTGGCCATCTTCCCGGTATTTCACTTTTGTGAACGAGTCAAATAAATAACCTACTCGTCCACCAACGGAAATCTTGAAACTTCTGGCCGGATCTTCCGGATTGAAGTTATACCGTAGCTCCAGAGGTATTTCAATGTAATTGGTGATCAACTTCGATTTTTTCAGATTAGGATAACCCGCTGTTGTACGCGAAACCATTTGAACAGAATCAGTACCCTTATAATTAGTGAGTACATATCCATTTTTAAACTTGTAGCGCTCAAAGCTAAAACCAATGCCCGGTACGAAGCTAAAATTGGATTTTAGGATTCTGAACTCATATTGATAATAGAGATTGAAGGTAGTAGATCCGAAAAAGTTAGCATCGAAATTTGTTGGCGCTGTGGAAGCGAAGTTAAAACCGTATTCGATGTTAAAAACGCCTGGAATATCAGGGCGGGCTGTTGTTTTCTTTATGGTTTTTTCCTGACTGAAAGCAGGAGAGAGTAATCCGATAAAAACTACGAGTAAACTTATTTTCCTGATCATGCGCTGAGGTTCAATCGATTATTTAATAAAGTCCCAAAATTACCCTTTTTGTTGGCAGGGCAAAACGTTAGTGTTTTGTCGAGTAAATTTATTCTTTACATTTGCAGTCCAAAACTCAAG
>JANMRZ010000171.1:0-19936 GCA_031388805.1 Chryseolinea sp. | reverse complement strand
ACTTGATCCCCATAAGAAAGCATATTATCAAAAGAAAGCCCTCAAGCTGAAGCTTCCCAATGCGTATACTGCCGCCATTACCGATTACATGCGTAGCCCCGAAGTAAAGCAAATAAACCAATACGATGATAAAACTACCTTTGCTGTCTACAAGAAAGACTTTAATCTGACACAGGTCAACATTGTTGTGAATACCAAATCAGGCGAAACAGAAACGCGTATACTTCCAAAGGGAGAATTCTTCTTCTGGCTTTATCCTTCTGAACTGAATGCAGGAGCGGTTGTGATGGCCACGGATGCGACAGGTATTATGCGGCAACACACGCTACTGGCAGCGTAGAAGATTTATTCACTACTCTAATTACTCGCTGGTATAGTCATCGCAAGATTGAATAAAGGCGACCGGCCTTTGATGATTTGATTTATAAAATTAGGGATGTAGTACGATTTTAATGAAAACAAATCTCTGTGTACCCGTGCTTGAATATTCCGTTACGGAAGTTTAAACAGTATGCAATCTTTTGGAGTATCTCCTTGATTAACAAATGCAAAAAAATCTTTAAGCAAAGCTTCTTCAACCAGGCCACTTTTCACTAACACTTTTGCTGAAGCTATATTCTCTGTATCAACGAAAGTCTGAATGCGATGCACTCCTTCTGCATTCTTTAACAACCGCATCATGTATTTACAAACTTCAGTGGCATAACCATTTCCCCACTGTGTTGGACTTAATATATATCCAAACTGAAGTTTGCCTTCATCATTCATAATTCCAAAACTTCCAATCAAACGATTTGTCTCTTTGTGACGAATTGAGAATGAATAATCCTTTCCCTCCTTCCAGGCATGGGTAACGTAATGCAGAAACGACCGTGTATCATTAAGCGATTGATGCGTTGGCCATGAAACAAACTTTGTCGCTTCCGGTTTGCTTGCATAGGTATAAAATATTTCTTCTGCATCTTCGTACCTTAGCCGCTGCAAAATCAAACGCTCAGTTGAAAGTTTCTCCGGAAGATTCAGTTGAACCATATTCAAATAAACATCGAATGGCGAAAGACAGCAATATTGTGCACCAATATTTTAAGAAAGAGTTTAAAGGAACTCAAATTCTGGTGAAGGTAAATCCCATTGAATTTAAGGGAACAGAAATCTCCATTTCAAAAGATGGAGAAACAGAAATGCGTGTACTTGAATTTGACAACGAGATCTTCGATGACCTGAAAGCCGATGGTTTCGAACCCTCCAGTGCGCTGGAGTTTAATTTGTATTTCTCCGGACTTGCATAACCAAGTCACAAACATTTTCGAATCGTATTATCAATTTCCAAATATCAATTGTAGATTCGCACCGGCAAATCGGCACGACCAGCTCCTACTGAACTCCCCCAGGATCGGAAGGTAGCAAGGGTAGGTGGTTGAGCGGTGCGATGTTCGGTTTGCCACTTTTTTGTCCTGCCCATTAGGAAAAATAAAATCCACTGAATTTGGAGAGGTGTTTCTGAACCTCAAGAAAGACAAGTTTTGAGCTGCCATCATCCGCAACCTTCTTCTGTTATCCTGCTTTTTGGGCGAGGTCACGCGAGACGCGTGATGAGGCCTGATTTTGGATGAAAGCTTCACTCGGTATTGTATACATGTTAGGTTCAGCAAACGTGTCCCAAACCCAAGTGGATTTCGATACAAATTTAACCAAAACAGGCTGTGTCTCGTGATTGACTAAAAGTATTTTTTAAATGATCCTTTGCAATCGAAAGAATAAAAGCCAGGAGCATCTTTTTCTCTCACATTTTTCAACAAAGGTTGACCTGAAAGAAGAAGTCTCTATTTTTACAATCAACGTATGAATCCAAAAATCAATTTTACTCCCGGTCCATCACAACTTTATTTTACAGTTGATGATCATGTGCGAACTGCTTTTCGTGATGGCATTCCATCACTTTCTCATCGAAGCAAACAGTACGAGACCATCTATAAAAAAACAGTTGACGGCCTGCGTGAGTTGTTAGGACTCCCTCCTAACTATCATATTCTGTTCACTGGTTCAGCAAATGAAATTTGGGAACGTGTCATTCAAAATTTAGTAGAAGAAAATTCTTTTCATTTTGTGAACGGTTCATTTTCCAAACGCTTCTATGAAATCGCTCAGCTCTTAAACAAGAAGCCAACGAAAGCAGAAGTTGAAATGGGTAAAGGATTTGACAACAGCATTATTATTCCTTCTCAAACAGAACTCATTGCTATCACTCATAATGAAACAAGCAGTGGTGTTTGTCAACCGCTGGATTTTATGTATGCCATTCGCAAGCAACGTCCTGATACACTAATTGCTGTTGATGCAGTCTCATCTCTACCTTATCCTGATTTTGATTATACAAAGTTTGATTCGGTATTCTTCTCTGTTCAAAAAGGATTTGGATTACCCGCAGGACTTGGAGTGTGGATGATCAACGATAAGTGTGTGGCCAAAGCAGAGCAACTTCTCTCAAAAGGAATTTCGATCGGATCATTTCATAGCATTCCTTCTCTATATTCTCATGCCATCAAAAACCAAAATCCGGAAACGCCCAATGTATTGGGAATATATTTACTAGGCCAGGTTGTTGAAGATTTAGTAAGAAGAGGAATCACCAACATTCGAAAAGAAACAGAATATAAAGCGGCGGTTCTATATCAAACCTTAAATCAACATCCTTTGCTTAATGCCTTTGTTAAAGATGTTACTTTTCAGTCGAAGACGGTAATTGTAGCAGAATGCGGCGAGCACACAGAAAAAGTATCAAAAGCTTTGCTTGCCAAAGGAATGCAACCAGGAGATGGTTATGGTGCAAACAAAAAAACACAACTTCGATTTGCCAATTTCCCAACGCATTCAAAAGAACAATTTGAACTCTTAATCGACACTCTCAGTGAGTTCAGTGGCTGAAGACGAGTACCTTAAACTTAGGTATAAAACTTATGCTACGATTTTAATTTTGCCTCGGAAACAGATATTCCGGCCATTTAGGTGGTTAAGCAAATATGATTTAAAATTAAATTTAATGTGATCGGGATTTATTTCCTTTAAGAGGTTAAAAGTTCTGCACTATACTTAATTTCAAATATTTTATACTTTCTTAATCATTTTCAGGGAAACTTTCTTGTACATTTAGCCCTTTAAAATCTATGAGTAAGGTGCTAATTAAGTCAAGTAATGATGTAGATGTCTCGATTGAAGGCCTATTCAAACTTTTTATTACAGCAATTTCTTTGAGAGTCCTGTTTTTTACGTCTATTGTTCTGCCAACCACCCTGAATTTCTATATCTTACCCCAAAATACTGACCATAATTCTATTCTGAGTGCTTCAGTTTAACTTCTTAAGTCACACTAACTATCGCGTACGCAGTACGGTTATGAATTGTACCATTCACGACTTTATGGATTTATTAAATCCACAGAGCATTATTGAACATGGCGGACTGGCACTACTGCTCTTGGTCCTATTTGCAGAAACGGGTCTTTTCTTTGGCTTTTTTTTGCCAGGCGATTCATTGGTTTTCATTTCTGGATTACTCGCAAACAAAGGGCTTCTAACCCAGCCCCTTTGGCTGCTAATTGTATTGATGATTATTGCCGCCAGCACGGGCACAACAGTGGGTTATTGGTTTGGATTACGTGCTAAACGGTTTTTTAGGAATAAAAAGGAAAACTTTTTCTACAAAAAGAAATACATTGAAACAACTCAGGATTTCTACACGCGGTATGGAATGACGGCCTTCATTTTAGGGCGCTTTTTACCCATTGTGAGAACTTTTGTTCCTATCCTCGCAGGCATGGTGCATATCGATTTTAAAAAGTTTCTATTCTATAATATATTGGGGGCGGTACTTTGGATTACCAGCTTAGTAATGGCAGGGTACTGGATGGGTAATTTCTTTCCCGGAATTGTCGATTACCTAGAGATTATTATTGTGTCTATGATTGTTGTTACAACACTACCTGTTATATTTTCGTGGCAAAAGCATAGAAAAAGCGAACTAAGAAAGAAGTAAGAGCGATGAGAACCATGCGTAATCTTAAGAAAACATTTCAACTAGACGTACTTTCGCTGGTATTGGCATGCGTTGTTTCGATGCTTTTTACAAAAGGTGTTGTTGAATTTTTAAGCACTACAAGTAAAAAACAAGATCATCAAAGTGCTGCAATTTCTCATGTTCAACAAAATGAATTTAACGAGGGCCAGTTATTTTTTTCTGCTGATAATCTTCTGGAATCGCCAATAGAAAATCATGGTGTTGAAACTGGTGATCATATTGCTATGTTGCATCAATTCAGAGCCTTACGCATCAATGCACTTGTTGGCGTTGAATTAGAAAAACGGATTTTCAGATCAAACGGATGGGGTCTTGAAAAATCCTATTTGGATGCCTTACCTTCCCGCTGGGGCCCAACCGTTTCTATCGCTCATTGCAAATTAATTATTTGAATTTATTTTTAAACTGCCAGCATCACGTGACTTATTATGATGTTTTACATTCTATGGTTGAATGTCGGCAAATCATTCATATTCATAAAAGCTTTTTATTATACCTAAATTGTAAACCTTTTTAACAATCAATTTCCAATTATGAAAACTTCTAATTCTTTGTCCGACAATCTAAAATCCGCTTTTGCTGCAATTGTGATACCTATAGAAATAGGCATTGCCTTTGTTATTTATTATTTAGTTCTTGGTAACCCGGCTAACTTCCAAGGCAATGATCCCCTCAATCACCCCCTTCCAGGAAACTACATGGCCATTGTCTACAAAGGTGGAATAATTGTACCCATTCTTCTTTCTCTTTTGATGATGGTGTTAACATTTGGTATTGAGCGTCTCCTTACCATTAGCCGTGCAACAGGAAAAGGAAGCATCAAGAACTTTGTTCAACACATAAGAGCATTGCTTAAGTCAAATAATATAGCTCAGGCAATTGCAGAATGTGATAAGCAAAAAGGTTCAGTAGCGAATGTTGTGAAGGCGGGCTTATCTAAATACAGCGAAGTTGCCAAAGACAGCAGTCTTGAAACAGAGAAAAAAATAGCTTTGGTTCAGAAGGATATTGAAGAAACCACTCAGTTGGAAATGCCAATGTTGGAAAAAAACCTGGTGATCATTGCTACAATAGCATCAGTAGCAACGCTGTTAGGTTTGTTAGGAACTGTATTGGGTATGATCAAGGCGTTTGCTGCGTTAGCAACAGCCGGTGCTCCTGATTCGGTTGCTCTTGCAAACGGTATTTCTGAGGCCCTTATCAATACAGCATTGGGTATTGGTACATCTGCTATCGCTATCATTATGTATAATTTCTTTACCAGCAAAATCGATTCACTTACTTATGGAATTGATGAAGCTAGTTATAGCATCGTTCAGAATTTTACTGCCAATCCAAAAGGCTAATTCATATTTAAAACTGCATTATGGGAAAGGTTAAAGTTCACCGAGCCAGCACCTCCATTGACATGACGCCAATGGTTGACTTGGCATTCTTGCTGGTGACGTTTTTTATGCTCACTGCTACTGCCACTCCAGACGAGCCTGTGACCGTAGATATGCCAACTTCCGTTTCGGAGATTCCAATTCCGGATATTAATATTATGACAATATCAATATCCAAAGAGGGAAAGGTTTATTTCAACATGGATGGAAAGTATCATCGCGAAAGACTATTGGCTACAATCGGAGAACGGTATAATATTCAGTTCACAGAAGAAGAATCAAAGGTATTTTCGGTACTCTCCAGTACAGGTATGCCCATTGGAAATTTGAAACAGTTTCTGAGTATGGACCGTGAGGCACGTGGAGAGATAAAGCAACCAGGTATTCCAGTCGATTCAACTAACAATGAGCTGAAGGATTGGATTGTATTTTCACGGATGTCAAATCCGAAACTGCGCATCGCCATTAAAGGTGATAGTGAAGCGAATTTTCCTGTTGTAAATAAAGTGATCAAGACTCTGATTGACAATAAAGTCAACCGGTTTAACCTGATCACCAACATGGAAAAGGGAATTTGATAAAGCAACGAGAACAATTTAAACAAAATTGCAATGGCAGAAATAAGTCAAGGCGGTGGTGGTAAAAAAGATGCTAAAGTAAGAAGCAAGAAAACGTCTACGAAGATCGATATGACTCCGATGGTAGATCTTGCTTTCCTTCTGCTTACATTCTTTGTAATGACCACCACACTCAATAAACCTCAGACCATGGAGATTAACATGCCTGAGGACGTAAAAGAAGGAGACATTCCACCTCCTGTAAATGAGAAGAAAGTACTTACCATTGTTTTAGGAGACGATGATAAAGTCTACTGGTATATTGGAATGACTGACCCTGCGGTTGAAGTCACCAATTTTTCTCCTGATGGTATTCGTAAAATACTTTTAAGGGAAAATGCGAAAATTGATAAAATGGTAGTGCTTATAAAAGCATTGGATGAATCGCGATACAAAAATGTGGTCGATATTCTGGACGAGATGAATATTACCAACATGCAACGCTTTGTGATGGTTGATATCACCCCTGTAGATAAAGAACTTATTAAAGAATCAAACTTATGAAAGCTGCAGAAAATGATTCACTAAAATGGGATGACATTGTCTTTGAACATAGGAACAAAGCCTATGGAGCTTACTTCATTAGAGGTGCTTACTCAAAACATGTCGTTATAGCAGTCGGCCTTACTATCCTTACGATTGCAACTGTATTGGCTCTACCAACCATAATAGAGTTATTTAAAGGAAGCGGTGACACAGAAGAAGTTGCTTTGAAAAACTTAAAGTACACTGATTTAGCTCCACCTCCACCAATTGATAAGGATATTCCACCTCCACCAAAGTTGGATATTCCACCTCCGGTGAAAACAATTATCAAATTCCTTCCACCTAAAGTCACTGAAAAAGAGGTGGCTGAAGAAGAAGAAATGCCAACCATCGATGAGGTGAAAAAAGTTGACATTGGTGCTGAAACAATTCAAGGCACAGGTGATGTGGTGTTTGATGAGCCTGTAGAAGAAGTTGTGAAGGAAGAAAATACCGATGATATGATCTTCACAATTGTTGAACAACAGGCGGAATTTCCTGGGGGTTTTGAAGGCATGTCAAAATTCCTAACAAAAAATGTGAAGTATCCTGCAGCTCCCCGAAGAATGGGTATTTCAGGTACTGTGTTCGTGAGCTTTGTTGTTGACAAAGAGGGTGTAATTAGCGATCCTCAAGTTGTTAAAGGTATTCATACCGATTGCGATAAAGAAGCCATTCGGGTGGTGAAGTTAATGCCACCTTGGAAACCTGGTAAGCAGAATGGTAGAGCTGTAAAATCACGCTTTGTATTACCAATCAAATTTAAGCTTGCAGAATGAAAGCAAAATCAGACGAGTCAAATACAAATGCATTTAGTATGATCATGAGGTATATCGAGATTGGCATGGCCATTGTATACATCATCGTAGGTGCTCTTGTAATCTGGCGTTCTGCAGAGCTGTTTAATATTTCAAATCAATATGCACTTCCATTGGGAAGTATGCTTATGGTGTATGGAGTTTTCAGGGTTTATCGAATTTATCAAAAGTATTTTAAACAGTGAGTACTAAGTATATTACAACAGCGTTTCTGAGTACTCTCCTCACCGTTTTTTCGTGTGGGGACAAAGATAAATCCGGTAAGCCTTTGGACACTCCAACCTATGGTAGTATTAAAATTGCCGTAGACGAATCATTAAGGCCTGTGGTCGATGCTGAAATAAAAGCATTTCAAGGCATTTATCAGAATGCAGTTATCTCTGCCACTTATACTTCAGAAGCAGAGGCTATTGATTTATTGCTGAAGGACAGTGTGCGAATGGTTGTGATTACACGAAAGCTTGAGGCCTCTGAAAATGACGTAATACTCGCACAAAAGATTACACCAAAAGACCTCGTTATTGCTCATGAAGGTATCGCATTCATAATGAACCCTGGGAGACGAGATAGTCTGCTTTCTGTAAATCAGGTAAAAGATATTTTTGCAGGAAAAATTTCAAGATGGGATCAGTTGTATAAAGGATATTCAACTGATTCTTTAAAAATTGTATTCGATAATCCTTCTTCTGGTATACTTCGTTATTTGAAAGACACTCTTGGTTTAAAGGAACTTCCTGCCAATTGTTATGCAGTAAACAGTAATCCTTCAGTAGTCGATTATGTATCCAAAAACAAAAACGCAATAGGATTAATTGGAGTGAGTTGGATTAGTGATACTGATGACTCTGCTTCAAATCAATTTCTCAAGTCTATCCGCGTTGTTGGTTTAGAGCATGACTCTTCGTTCTATCAACCCTATCAAGCGTATATCGCCCAGCATAAGTATCCATTCGCACGTGAAGTGATTATTGTTAGTCGTGAAGCACGAACAGGATTAGCCACCGGGTTTACTTCCTTTATTGCTGGTGATAAAGGTCAACGCATTGTGTTGAAGGCAGGACTCGTACCTGCTACGATGCCCATTCGCATCGTACAAATAAGTAAGGAGCCAATTGACTATTAAATTAAATTAAAATGAAAAGAATTTCAGTTACACTTAAAAGATTAGGGTTTGTGAAGACAGCTTTCCTGTTACTATTTGTTATTAACACTCAATTTGCAATAGCTCAAGTAACATTACCTGAAATAGATCAGGCTAGATATCAGGTATTAATCGATCAACCTGAAAAAGCAAAAAGCACGTTGAAGCAAGCCATTGCAGCTCATCCAGAAGATGCCAGCCTTTGGTACTATTTAGGTGAAGTGCAAATCAAAACAGGAGCACCTAAGGAAGCTGAAATATCTTTCCAAAAAGGTATTGAAGTAAACGATAAGGAACTATTAAACTTAGTTGGTAAAGGTCACCTTAGACTAAATGAGAATAATGTCGTAGAAGCAAAGAAATTATTCGATCAGGCTTTGACGCTTAGCAAATCAAAAAACATTACCATATTAAAAGCTGTTGCTGCGGCTTACCTTACTCAAGCCGCACATGCTAGCACTGCATTGGCATTACTGAATAAAGCGAAGTCAATAGACAGTAAAGATGAAGAAGTCTTTATTTTATTGGGAGATACTTACCTTCTTCAAAACAATGGAGGTTTGGCGGTGACAAATTACGAGACTGCAGCAACGCTAAATACAAAGGATGCTACTGCAGAGTATAAAATCGGATTGGTATATCTGCGCTCAAAAAACACAGAAGCAGCCGATGTAGCATTGAACAAGGCAGTTAAGATAGATCCATCCTATACCTTAGCGTATAAAGAATTAGGTGAACTCTATTACCTCGAAAAGAAAGCGGATAAGTCAGTAGAAGCATATGAGCGGTACATGGCACTTACAGAGAAGCCGGAGACTGCTAAACTTCGATATGCATTCTTTCTTTTCATGGCGAAAAAATACGCACAGGCAAACGTAGTTTTCAAGGAGGTAATTCAAAAACCTGATGTTAGTCCCATTACTCTTCGTTTCTATGCCTTTTCACTGTTTGGGGTTGAAGACTTCGAACAAAGTAGAATTGTAATGGAGCAGTATTTGGCTAAAGCTCCACCAGCAGAAATTGAAGCTTCAGATTACAAATCATATGGACAACTGTTGGTGAAATTAAAAGAAGATTCATTGGCGATTGAGAGTTTCAGAGAAAGTTATATCCGTGATACAACTCAAACTGACATTCTTCAGCTTCAAGCAGAAATGCTCTTTAACCGCAAGCGTTATCCTGAAGCGATTGAATCGTACGGTAGGTTAATAAAGAAGAGACAGAAGCCTGTTTCACAAGATTTTTTCAAAATAGGACAGAGTTATTACATCAACAAACAATACGGAAAGGCTGATACTGTTTTTCAAAAACTCACTGAGCTACAACCTAATATTAGCATTGGATACCTGTGGCAAGCCAGAGCTAAATCACAGCTTGATCCTGATTCAGAAAAAGGATTGGCCAAACCCTATTATGAGAAGGTAATAGAGAAGGCAAATCCAGAAAAGGAAAAAAATAATTTAGTTGAGGCTTACTCCTATCTTGGATATTACCTTTATCTGAAAGGTGAACTGCAAGGATCACTAACGAACTGGGAAAAAGTAATTGCTATTGATCCTAATAATGTACAAGCCAAAGAAGCCATTAGAGCTTTAAAGGAGGCTATGAAAGCTCCAAAAAAATAGAACTATAAAATTGACCAGGGTGTATTTGTTAGCTGGGTGAATCACGCTTTTTGTTAAAGGTTCCGCATGCTTCACTTTTCTCATGGGGATGAGAAGTGCTATCAACCCTGGTCATTTTTAATTCATAAGTATTTAAACTATGATTGCCATAACAGATTCTAACATGCTTCTTGGAATAATCCTTCAAATAAGTAGTGCACCACTAGAGGAGACTCAAGCTGAAGGGTTAACGGTCCTTGAATTGCTCTTAAAAGGAGGGTTTATCATGTATCCTATCCTTATTCTTCTAATGGCCGTTGTTTATGTTTCCATCGAGCGGTTCCTGTATTTAAAGGATGCTACCAAACGTGATCCTGGATTTATCGGGCTTATTAAAAGTCATCTTAAAACTGCAGACGTCAATGGCGCTAAACTTCGCGCAGAAAATTTATCATCTGCAACGGGCCGAATTATTCACTATGGATTAGGTAGCATAGGTAAGCCCATTCGCGACATTGAATCTGTTCTTGAATCTGCAACCAATATTGAAATAGCGCAGATGGAAAAAAACATGGGCTACCTTGGCATTATTGCTGGTATTGCTCCCATGCTTGGTTTTATTGGTACCATCACAGGTATTATTCATATCTTTTACGACATCTCGCTATCCGATAATATCAGTATCGGGATCATTGCCGGTGGTCTTTATGAAAAAATGATTACCAGCGGCTCAGGATTGGTAGTTGGTGTTTTAGCATATACTGCGTATCACCTGCTTCACGTTAAAGTTCAACGTTTTGCTCTTCAGATTCAAAAGGATGCGTTTGATTTTGTGCAATCGCTCCAGCAAAAATGATTTAGCATGAAAATCAAACTCAACAAACATTTTCAAGCTGAAGTCGCTACAGCATCCCTGAACGACATCATGTTTTTTTTGCTTTTATTCTTTCTCATTATCTCTACGGTGACGAACCCGAACGTAATTAAAGTATTATTACCAAAATCGCAGGCTAACCAAACGTTGAACAAGCAACCTATAACGTTAACTGTAACGGAAGGTAAACTATACTATATTAACAAAAAACCCGTTCCCTTTCCGCAATTGGAGAGCGCTTTAAAGGAAGAATGCGAAGGTATCCAGGAGCCAACCGTTGTTCTTCGAATGGCTTCTACCCTTTCAGTTCAGGAACTTACCACCGTGTTAGAGATCGGAGCAAAAAACAAAATAAAAATGGTGATTGCTACGCGCAATCATTAATTCACCAACGCCTAACGCGGCACTACATTATTCAACCAATACAACTCTACATCTCAATCTTGAGGCTATTGAATACCTGCTGTTTTTCCTGCTACCTGTTTTCAGAGTGTAATCAATAAACAAGTAGCTTTAATACTACCCACTTTGAAACTTTGCTTTCAAAACCATTAAACCTTTTTATATCTTCGATGTCTAACCTGTGATTTTTGAGATTACTCCTTGGACGACAAAGAACTTTTAGCCAAGATTAAAAACCCAGAAACCCGAAACTACGGGTTTAATCTGCTGGTGCGCGAATACCAAAGACGTGTCTATTGGCACGTACGTAAAATGGTAATCGATCATGATGATGCTGATGATGTAACACAAGAAGTTTTTATCAAAGTCCATAAAAGTATTGAGAACTTTCGTGAAGATGCCCAACTCTATACCTGGATTTATAAAATTGCCACGAACGAATGTCTGAGTTTTTTACAACGAAAAAAGCGCAGATTCTTTCTCCCAATTGGTGATGTTGAAAGCGAACTTGTAGCTGCATTGGATAACTCGCCCCACATTTCAGGTGATGAGATTCAGCTCAAATTGCAAAAGGCACTCTTAAAACTACCCGACAAACAGCGACTAGTATTCAATATGAAGTATTTTGATGATATGCCTTATGAACAAATTTCAGAAATAACCAACACCAGTGTAGGTGCGCTAAAGGCCAGCTACCACCATGCAGTAAAGAAAGTTGAAGATTTATTGTCGGGAGATTAAACCATTTGGAAATTGTAATGTCAAAGAAACGAATATGAAAAAGCTGGAGGACATACCTAAAAAAGAAGTTTTCAATGTACCTGATGGGTATTTTGATAAACTGCCCGGCATTATTCAGGCAAGAGTAACAACATCATCGCAAAGCGAAACGAAAGCTGCATGGAGCTTCACTCTTCGTTATGCATTGCCGACAGTTGTTTTGTTGGCGATTGGATTTTTTTGGTTTAATCAATCTCATAAAGTGGTCGATGCAGAACAATTACTCTCCTCCATTCAAACAGAGGATTTGGTAGCCTACTTAAGTGATTCTGATATGACAACAGAAGAACTTCTGGCGGATGCCCAATTGAGTGATGAGGATGCAAACGAAATAGAGGGGAATGTATATGAACTCAATCTGGAGAATGAAAATCTTGATGATATTTTAACTGAAATGGAATTCGATAATTTTTAAGATATGAAGAAATTATTAACAATAGGATTTGTTTTACTCATGGCCTTACCCGCCTGGACACAAGACGATGACTTGCCACAGGCACAAGATCCAAAAGTGAAAGACAAAATTAATGCAGCGCGCATTGCCTACATTACCGATCAACTTGGGCTCACACCTGAAGAAGCTGAAAAATTCTGGCCGATCTACAGGGAATTTTCACAAAACCGAGTGGAACTCAAAAAACAGTATCGGGATATGAAAAAGAATCCTGATCCCAACAAAACTGCCGAGCAAAATGATCAGGCATTAGTTGATCTTCAATTCCAAATCAAGCAAAAAGAACTTGACCTGGAAAAAGATTACTCCGGCCGATTGTTGAAAGTAATTTCTGCGCAGAAGCTACGCACGTTACCTGACGCAGAAAAACGATTCAGGCAAATGATTCTCGAACAAATTCAGCGAAGACAAACCCAACAAAACAGGCAGCAAAATCTTCGTGATAAATCACAACAGCAATTGCAGAAACGTAATAATTAATTTCTCAATTTTGACGAATGCATTGGTGTAGGTGTTGGCTTCTCACTACAATCATAACAGCGTCCTCGGCAACAGCATTTGCTCAGGACGCTGATTCTGTATTTATACAATCCGATGATATTCTTTCTTTAGAAGACTCGTTATCAATATTTGTTCTCATTGATAGTTTAATGCAGATGGATGATATTATCGGATCACAGTTAGCCATTCGCATGGGATACAATAGTAATGTACTTTCTGCCGGTCGTACCCTTGGCATTGAAAATTTCGGTCTTGCTCCGGGCATTTCATTTTACCATACCTCTGGTTTGTTTGCCGATGTTACATCATATTGGAGTAAGGATTTTGATCCCTCCTACTACCTAACGGTTACTTCTCTTGGTTATATGCACGACTTCTCAAAGAAGTTTTCAATCCTTGCCGGATACGACCACTACTTCTATAACACATCAGGTGATACCTATATTCCCTATCAAAACACGTTGTATGTTACACCCATTGTAGAATTCAAACCCGTTTCGCTTAGTCTAAACTATTCATTTTATTTTGGTGATCAGGCTGTGCATCGCATTATGCCTTCACTTGGATTTACTTTTGAGAAAAAGAAATGGTTTGGACTCGATCGCATTGCACTACTTCCAACTGCCTCTGTACTATGGGGTAATGAAATAATTACGACCGTTGAATATGTGGCTCCCAAAACACTGGAAGAAGCAATTGCAAATTACCGGAAATATGGATGGCGATTCAGTCCTGTATTGATTGAGGAAAACAAATCCGGTATTATGAACTATACCTTTAGTATGCCCCTAAGTATTACCTATAAAAACTGGAGCTTCTTATTTACATACGCCTACAATATTCCGAAAGCACTACCGGGTGAGACCCTTACCTTTTCAGAAAGCTCTTATCTATCCGGCAGTCTTACCTATTACATTGGTTTCAAGCATAGAAAATTTAAATTTTAACAAATTCAAGCACGATAAGTAAATGAACAGAGGCTGTCTCAAAAGTCGAGACAGCCTCTGTTTTATTCGGGACCTATCTTACTAGTTCGCGTATACTCTAATCTAAGAGGCTTCATTTTACTTTTGAGACAGCCTCTTTTTGTAATTGAAATTATGATCACCTCTCACTTCACCAGTTCCATATCTTTAATTCCATCAAACATAGGTTGCATTACCCAATTTCCAGATGTATCAATAACACCCCACTTATCTCCTTTCTTTGCTGACGCATAACCATTTTTAAAATCACGTACAGCTTCAAATTGTGGCACGATCAACCATTCTCCTTTGTTATTATAAAATCCAACTAAACCATTTTTTCTTCCTGTCGCCAGTCCATTTGAAAAATCTCCATACAAGTCGGTATCCTTTATATAAACAATTACACCTTGTTTATTCACATATGCCCACTGGTCATCTTTCTTTATTCGCGCTAAGCCACTTTCAGATTCAAAATCTTTTCCGGCAGCAAATTGTGGTTTAATAATCCACTCACCTTTCTTATTAATATAACCCAACGTACCGTCACCCGATTTTGCCCAAGCCAATCCATCAGTAAAATATCCAACGCTCTGAAACTGCGCTGGAATTGCAATCTTCCCGTCAGCGCTGATGAATCCAAATTTTTTATCGGCTGCACGATAGGGAGCAAGGTCTTCTGAGAAATGTTTGATGTCCAAAATACCCGGTATATCTACAGGAAACTCCTCGCCTTTTGTGTTGAGTACTACGTATTTCTCTCCGGTCTTTGCAACTCCAAATCCACCATTAAATTCTATTGCTTCGCTGTACTTAACTGGAATAGCCGCCTTCCCCGCATTATCTAAATACCCCCAAAGCTCGCCCTTCTTAATCGGCGCTAACCCATTGGTAAATCCTTCTACATCGAAACCAAAACCATCGATCAGTTTAAAGCCTGGAACTTCAGTTGATAATTTTTCACCCTTGAGGTTAATAAAATAATATTGTCTTATATCAGCATCGTATATGGCTGCTAATCCTTCACTTGAAAATTTATAGCATTTTTCAAACTGTGCCGGGATGATCAATTCACCACTAAGAGTTGCGTATCCCCATTTTTTTTGACCAGCTACTTTTACCTGGGTAACATAGGTTTGGGGAAATGCAGTGTGCACTGCAATTAAAAGAACGATAATACTGAAGAGGGTTTTGTTTTTCATTGTGTTAAAATTTGATTTGAAACGTTTTGATTTTTATAACATTATTTAAACTGAATTCTTCCTCTGTTCAACCTGAAATACCTGACATACCCGCACTTAATACAACATCTTCAAAACTAAGGTTCGTCACTTTCAATCCGTACAACAGAAAACGAACTTCTTTATTGCTAATTCCCGAATCTACCTCTGCCAATTTATACAGGTGTACAAAGGCTGCTAATCTTTCATCGTCTGTACAGGCTGTAAGGTATTCTATTCCTTTGGTATAATTTTCTTGCGCGGTAATGGCCATAGCCCTGGCTTGAAAATCATCAAATACTGAATCAGGTATTTTCTCTTCTTTCTTAATTGCGAGAATGGCTTGACGCTCACTATCGTCAATCTTGCCATCTACGTTTACAAGCAGATGAACAAGATGAAGTAATCCCAATTGATAATTAAGATTTTGAATCATGATACGATGGACCTGTTCAAACAGTACCTCTATAAAGATAAGCAAAAGACTGACAATCGACCGCTATGCATATAATCCAGATGCGTTTACTGGAATGTCATTACAGAATAATCTTAAAGTAAGATAAAATTAAAAAACAGGCCGCCACCTAGTCCTCCTTCTTACTAAAATCAAAATTGTAATTGAACTGAACGATGAGGCCCACATTATTTTCCTGCTGATCTCCATTTTTCTTCACTAACATTTGATGAAGCCCTCCGGCAGTAATTGAAATCCTTGGAGCGATTTGATAGCCAAGTGCCACAGAAAATCTGTTCTGATCAATCTTATGAAATGTATCGCCCTTGCCCCAGCCGTAAAAGAGCTCATCCCAAATACTAACATACCATGCACCTGGTTCTAACTTTTCTTTGTTCAAACCAACGTTTACAAAAAAGCGATACCTGACACGGTAAAACTCTACGCTAAAATCCTCATTTCCAGAGCTCTTGTTTTGAAGAAAACGCTCTTCCATTCGGAAGCGATGATTAAAGTGAAATCTTGCGTTACTGTATCTGTATAATACTTGTTGCCAAATTCTTTTTTCATCATTCTCATACGCGGCAGGTTGCTCACCATACTTAAAGTTCCAAACATACATAGCACCAATGGGAATAATTGAAAGTTTGGGGGTAACACAAAATTCCAAGCCAAGGCGGGCATAGTTTTGCCCAGGCTGTAGATTCCCTGCATATCGTAGTTGAGAGTCAAAGGCTAAACTAAATCTCTTATGAAGCTTAATATTTGAATTAAGAGCAAACCACTCCAGAGGTTGGTTTACTATTTCTCTCTCAGATTGAGCAATCCCCTCGCCTAAGGAAGTCAAAACCAAAATTAAACTAACTACATATGAAGATGGTTTTAACACTTTGCTATGTTTCTATTAAATTTCATAAAATTAGTATCTATAATACTATACTAACATTAAGTATTTAACATTTGAATAATATTAAAGTAATATTACAATTTTAACAAGTTAATTATCAGATAATTACATCTAATCTGTACAAATCGAAAGCTGAAAATTTTTCGTAAGTTATTTTCCATTTTTTTTTGAGGAAGGGTATCTTAAGAATAGAATTTAGTTCACACTAATGGGTGACTTCTATCTTTGCGCTTCTAATCAACAACTCTATGATCAACCGCTACGCAGCCGAAATCCACATCAACCCAATTCGTTTTTTACGAAATGATGATTTCAACAATGATGGTCGTATTCAGGACATTGATGGCACACTAAATCAAGCGATTGAACTTACTGAAGATATAAGCAAACGCATGCGCAACCTTCAGGCCTGGTTACAGAAAGGTAATTTTAAAGGGACCGTGCAATTTCATTATGCTGATGGGGGCTACATCAGCATGAAGGGTTTGAGCGATGCACAATTACTGGAACTCGAATCAAAAGAACTTGTTGAGCTGTTTGACTTTGCATCCGATAAAAACTGGGTAAAAAAATACGGTCAACAGTTTGGATTGGTATGGGAAGATGGAAAAGCTGTAGAGATTTAATCTTGAGATTTATAAGTCCATATTTTCCCTCTCAAAGATTAAGAAACACAAATTATTATTGATGAAAGACGCTTGACTTTACAATAAGTCCGTTCTCAAACTCCAGCATTTCACCCACATAAAGATCATCCTCATCATCTACATGGCGTATGTATTCCAAAAATACACGATCATCATGCGGAGTAAGACGCACAACTTCATATTGTAAAGATGGCAGACGTTCAAATGCATCATTCCACCACATACGCAAAGCAGTTTTTCCTTTTATAAGTCCTTTGGTTTCCGGATGATGTACTTTTAATTTCGGACTGAAGTGTTCGGCATGATCATCATAAAGCGAAAGCAAATTATCCAGATCCTGACCATTGAAAGCGGTAACCCATTGATTGGCCATCTCATTTAACTCTATTGCGCTCATAGAGGATAATTGTTTTTCAGTTATTCGTATTAGTCGAATGAAAGTAGATCGGGCTCCAGATATTCACTTTTTGCGTGATGTGAATTAAAAATATCATTCGAATAATGGAATCCGATTAGAGCCTTAAAATTGTACTTAAGCTGTGGAAACTCTAAAATGAAATCCTGAAAGTTTTTTGATCGGGATTGCAGCTTAAAATGATACACTGCTCGTACTGCTGCAATAGTAAGTGTTTTATTGTATTTATCTTTAACACCCAACGCACTGACAAAAACCACGAGTTGATTGCAGATATTCTCAATTGCCGTCTCTATTCCGTATTTTTCAATGTGTATCCAGGCAAGTCTTAAGTGTGCTTCATGATTAAACAATGAAGGATTAAATGTACCGCTGGCAAATTGCTTTTCAAATTCACCATCACCCAGGAAGTGAGTCTCGTTTTCTTTCATTTTAATTGGATAGGTTCTTTTACTCTGGAGTTAGTCGATTTTTGAAATTAAATGCTCTCAATGATTCAAACTAGTGATCTTTATAAACTGATGAGTTAAGTGATACGTAGTGTATTAATTACACATTCAATAACAAATTAGCATAGATTCCAAGAGTAACCAAAAGAGAGGTTCAATTTAATTCATTTACAGCCTCAGCCTGTGCCGCCACATGTTGCTTCAATGAGGTTAAGTCATTTTGAAACGAAGCACGGCTTGTCAGGTGAGTGTGCTTATCTTCCTCAGTTTGTTCAGGTCCAATAACATACGGGGAAATCAGATTGTGATAGGTATCAAACAATTCATTCATGGAATCAACGGTAAAAACCTGCTCGGCAAATTCATGTACATACTCCTTATAATTTGCATAATAAACTGGGTCATCGGCTATGTATCGAATAAGAGGCCAACTATTGGAAATCCCTGAAAGGGACAACGTTAATTCGCTTCGTTTACCTCGATTAGACATTGCTTCGTTGTTGTCCCATGGAATCCAGGTCAGTCCTTTATCGGCATCATTGTATAAATAATAATTATGTGCCATTGCTCCGTAGGTGTCCCAGTTGTGCATGGTGGTGTTTACTGCTAACCATTTAATAAAGTGATCAACATTGAAAGAAGTCTCAAGGGAAGCTCGCCATTGTGGTGCATCCGTGTTTCGTGTACTGCTGTTTAATGCTGCAATAGCAGCTTGAACGTCACTAAAATCGGCTTCTCCTTTATTGTTCTTCTTTTCGAATTCATCTTCGATGAAACTCTTGAAAGCAGATTCGGGCTTGTAGATGTTTCCATCATCACTGCCAAATTGATTTTTAATCATCGTGTCGTCAACAACTTCTACCATCGTGTATACACCACAGTATTTTATTCCACTTCCGAAATTGATAAATACTTTATAAAAGGCAGTTTGCGAACTGGCAATACCGGCCCTTCGAAAAATATCAGCACCTACTTTTTCTCTAATTAAGGTATTGTCGTTTGCACCGGGCGAAAACGACAGTTCATTAAATCCATAAAACCGTTGGTTTTCAATCTGAGCATACTGTTCTTCAAACTCATCGAAGTCGAGGCGAAAGGGAAGTTTGTAGATGCCGTTGCGCCAACTGGTCGATAATGTTGAATTGCCTTTCAGGCGAAAACCTACCTTATACCACTCCAATCCATTGAACTTCAATGAAACTGCTACATAATCAGGATCATCCGTTCCGAAGGTTGGAATTCCTCCACCTCCCACTGCGCCACCTCCAGGTTGATTCCCTCCTATTCCAAAAGCAGAGCCGAACTTTTCTTCCATATCTGCCTGAATAAATTCCCAATCGCTATCAGTCATCGTTATTTCAAGTGTGTTGACTTTATCTTGTGGAAATACCTCTGTATAATTTGGATTTATTTCTTTGCCATGCGTGGACTCCGTCCAATCGGGCGTTAGAAAATCCGTATTAGTCAGTTGCTCTTCGTTTTCTGTTGAGCAGGAAACCGATACGATTGCCAGGAAAAAGAATGCGACCTTTGAAGAGGAAATCATGTAACCAATCTTATTTCACTAATTAGGGTCTGCTGAATAAGTCAAAGGATGAATTAATAGCGATTTTTAAATCAAAAACACAAATTTGAATGGCTCTATAAAAAAACAAGTGCAAGGAAAAACGGGATAAACTTTCAAAACCCTTGCACCTATTCTAT
>JANMRZ010000154.1:0-9363 GCA_031388805.1 Chryseolinea sp. | reverse complement strand
ATCTGTGGCGTTTAGAAACTGCTGATGAGAAGCGGCCAAATTTGGCCGCTTCTCATCAGCAGTTTCTAAACGCCACAGATACTCTAAGTAGGAAGCACTTACTTTCATTTGGCGTAACAAGGTGCGCACAATTTAGAACGCAGTGTGCCTTTTGAGTACTCTTGCAGAACAGCCAATGTTGAATCATGAAGGGTTAGGTAATCCTCTGTTTCAGATACTACAATCTAAATACTACATCTAAAACATTTGCATTTACCAAAACGGAGTTTCATCTTTCATAATTGATTACATAACAGATGGAACAAAAGCCGTTAAAGCATTTCGATTTTAAAAATCACACGAATAAAATTCTACCCAATCGTCCATTCCAGCTAACCCGGAAACCGGTAACTGGCAACCGGCAACCATCAAGACACTTCTTCCTTACAATCCTCTTAACGTTCATAACTTTTTCATCATTTTCCCAAACCGTTCTCTCCAACAACCCACCAAGCATAAAATGGTATCAGGTCAACACCCCAAACTTCAAAGTAATCTATCAGAAAGGTTTTGAAGTGCAGGCGCAGCGAATGGCAAATACATTGGAGCACATTCATGATCCGGAAGCAAGAACACTGGGAAGCAAGCCGAAAAAGATTTCCGTCATTCTTCAAAATCAATCCTCGATATCCAACGCATTTGTTTCAGTACTGCCACGAAGATCTGAGTTCTATACGATGCCCGCCCAGGATTATAATTTTACAGGTACCAATGACTGGCTGGATCTTCTGGCATCACACGAATATCGTCACGTGGTTCAGTTCCAACATGCAAAACGGGGATTTACTAAAGTGTGCTATTATTTATTTGGGAACACTACACTTGCGGGTCTGGCCCAGGTTTCGGTTCCGCAATGGTTTTGGGAGGGTGATGCAGTAGCAACTGAAACTGCCTTTACACAAAGTGGCCGTGGACGCATACCGAACTTCGGATTAGTTTTTAAAACCAACGTGTTAGAAGGACGAACTTTTAATTATCACAAGCAATACGTTCGGTCCTATAAACACAACATTCCAGATCATTATGTTTTGGGCTTCCACATGGTAAGTTATTTGAGACGAAAAACAAATGATCCGGAAATCTGGGGGAAGATTACAGCACGTACCTGGAATTTCCCCATTCTTCCTTTTCATTTTTCGAATTCGATTCACAAAAAAGCAGGAATGCATGTGCCTGCCCTGTATCGTGACATGGCCGCAAGTTTAAAGAAAGAATGGCAAGCTGAAATTGATCAACTACAACTCACATCATTTGAAAAAGTCAACAATAGAAAATCGAAGGCTTATACAGATTATCAATATCCTCAATTGTTAGAAAATGGAAGTGTGTTGGCAATGAAGAGTGGCATTGGTGATATTGCCCAATATGTATTGTTGAACAATGGTGAAGAGTATAAAATATTTACACCTGGGTTTATCAATGATGCCGGGATGCTTTCTGTAGCAAATTCAAAAATTGTATGGAGTGAATATGGTTACGATCCGCGTTGGGGCGTGCGTACCTATTCATTAATTAAAGCATATGATGTTGTATCAAAAAAGAAATGGGTGATCGGAGGGAAGCACGAACGTTTAAGTGGAGTAGCTCTTTCTCCTGATGGAAATAAAATCGTAGCGGTACGTTCTGCAAATAATTATCAAACTACTTTACTTCTCATTGATTTCTTTTCAGGGAAAGTAATTCGTGAATTTAATAACACAGAAAATAATTTTTACTCCATGCCGCGTTGGTCTGATGACGGAAAGAGGATTGTTGTACTCAAAACATCCTCACTCGGAAAAACCATTTCATTGATTGATGTTGAATCGGGTAGGGAAGAAGAGTTGTTCCCATCCTCTCAGGAAAATTATGGACATCCGATTCTGGTTGGTCAGTATGTTTTCTTTAACTCTCCTGTTTCGGGTATTGATAATATTTATGCCTGGGATATAAAAGGTCAAAAACGTTTTCAGGTTACATCCAGTAAATATGGAGCGTACAATCCATCAATATCAAAGGATGGAAAGCAGATGTATTACAACGATCAAAATCGCGATGGACTAGATGTGGTTAAAACTTCTGTCACTCCGGAATCCTGGAAAGAGTTTGTGATAAAAGAAGATTCAAAAAATCTTGTTCAGCATTTAGTTGACCAGGAAGGTCATCCGCATTTGTTTGATAGTATTCCTCAAACTGTTCTCGCCACAAAAAAATATTCTAAGCTTAAAGGGATTATTAACCCCTACAATTGGGGGCCTTTTGTCGAGAATGATTTGGTAAATGTGGGTCTAGGTATTTCTTCTCGCGATCTACTGAGCATAACCAGTATCAACGCAGGCTATATATATGATTTGAATGAACGTACGGGTTTGTGGAAAGCAGGAATTAGTTATCAGGGTTTGTATCCGATTATTGATGTGAATTTTATACAAGGATCTAGATCAGACAATGAAGGAACTATTGAATATGATAAAGTTGTAGGAACTGATACTACATTTAATGTCCAGCAAAATCTTACTTTTAAATGGAAAGAAACAACGGTTGAGGCAGGTTTGCGAATCCCTTTGGTAACAACGAAGTCAAAGTATTACAGCACTATTTCTATTTCCAATTATTTCGGGTATACATCGATCACTGATTTTAAGAACAATATTGATGGTGGAGGTAGGTTATTGCCGACAAATTACCCCCAGTTTTTTTTTCGTGATTACCTAGACAATGGAAATCTACTTTATAATCATTTTGGTTTAACAGCCTATAGAGTTCTGAAAACGAGCAGAAGAGATATCAATAGCAAGTGGGGGCAGAGTGTGAATTTGAATGTGTATAACACTCCTTACGGTGGTGACTTTAGTGGTAAGCAGTTTTCAATTTACGGACTTGCTTATTTTCCTGGTTTGTTCAAACACCATTCTCTTTGGGGTTATTTGGCGTATCAATATTCTCAAATTGATCCTGTCAGAGTCTCTACCGGAGAAGGCTTAAATAATTATATTTTCCGAAATAACATTCCACTGCCCCGCGGTCAATCCGTTTCGCGGTTCCAGAATTTTTATTCCATGTCGGGTAATTACACCTTGCCGTTGCTGTATCCTGATTTACAAATAGGACCGTTGTTAAACATTCAACGTGTTCGTTTGAACGTTTTCTTCGACTATGGTTTTGGATCGAGCACAGTTCCTTCGGGCACTATCACTGAGGCCTACACATCAACGGGAGCGGAGGTAAAATTCGATATCAACATAATGCGATTTCTTCCCCAGTTCGACATTGGCTTTCGGTATTCTTATGGCATCAGTCCATCGACTACCCGATTTGAATTGCTGATCGGCACATTTAATTTTTAGGCATTTAAAAATTCCTTGAAAATCGCCTTTTATACCCTATTTTTGGAAGCTTAATCCGAAAAACACTCCTGCAAAGGTTTGCAAAAGGATATTAGCCTATCGATAATCTAAAATCACAAAAGCAAAATGGCAGAAATAGTACGCATGCCCAAGATGAGCGATACCATGGTTGAAGGCGTGGTAGCCAAGTGGCACAAGAAAGTGGGAGATACAGTGAAGTCGGGTGAGTTGATGGCGGAGATCGAAACTGACAAAGCCACTATGGATTATGAATCATTCAACACCGGTACTGTTCTTTATCTCGGTGTGCCGGAGGGTAAGGCTGTGAAGGTGAACGATGTGCTTGCTATTGTAGGTAATAAAGGAGAGGATTACTCAGCGTTGTTAGCGGGTGCAACAACTGCGGCAACATCAGGTGGGGCAGTTGAAACAAAAGCAGCTCCAGTGGCAGCAGCATCTGCTCCTGCAATTGATACAACTGGAATAAAAGCAGAGATTGTATTGATGCCGAAGATGAGCGACACCATGGTAGAAGGTGTGGTAGCAGCATGGCATAAGAAAATAGGGGATACTGTAAAATCAAATGAGTTGTTGGCCGAGATCGAAACGGATAAGGCTACAATGGAATATGAATCATACAACGCTGGTACATTATTGTACATCGGCGTTGAAGCAGGTAAGGCAGTTCCAGTAAATGGTGTACTCGCCATTATTGGTGAGAAAGGTGCCGACTGGCAAACATTATTGAAAGCACACGAAGCAAAAGGTTCAGCACCTGTAGCTTCTGCTACACCGAAAGCAGAAGCAGCACAAGCTTCATCTTCAAAACCAACAGCAGAGGTAGCCAGCAATGCATCGAATGGTCGCATCAAAGCATCACCATTAGCAAAGAGTTTAGCAAAAGAAAAAGGACTTGACATCAGTAAGATTGCTGGCTCTGGCGAACAAGGCCGCATTACAAAAGTCGATGTTGAAAATTATAAACCATCAGATGCACCTGCAGCAGCGACATCTGGTAAAGCAGCATCTGCTCCGGTAGTATTACCACAAGTAGTGGGTACAGAAAGCTTCGAAGATACTGCAGTGTCGCAAATGCGTAAGACCATTGCCAGACGTCTTACCGAAGCGAAGGTTACAGCGCCTCACATTTATCTCACCATGGAGATCAACATGGATAAAGCGATCGAAGCGCGCAAAAGTATTAATGAAATCAGTCCGGTGAAGATTTCGTTTAACGATATGGTGATTAAGGCCGTGGCAGCAGCCATTCGTCAGAACCCTGATGTCAATGTAAGCTGGCTTGGGGAAACCATGAGAAAGAATAATCATATTCATATTGGTGTGGCAGTAGCTGTGAAGGACGGATTGCTCGTTCCTGTTGTACGCTTTGCTGATAATAAATCACTTTCCCATATAGCAGTTGAGGTTAAAGAGCTTGCACAAAAAGCTCAGAATAAGAAATTACAGCCTGCTGAAATGGAAGGTGGAACATTTGCCGTATCCAATCTGGGTATGTTTGGTATTGATGAATTCTGTGCGATTGTTAATCCACCAAATGCGTGTATTCTCGCTGTTGGTGGAATAAAAGAAACACCAATTATAAAGAACGGGCAGATTGTTCCGGGCAATGTGATGAAAGTTACCTTGTCATGTGATCACCGTGCCGTGGATGGTGCTATTGGTGCAGCATTCCTTAAAACGTTCAAAACACTTTTAGAAGAGCCTGTTCGGATTTTGATTTAAACTGTTTCGAGTTTAAAGTTTCGAGTAGCAGTGCCACCCCTCAAGCGGTGGCACTGCTATTTTAAGGCTTATCGTTAAGAATAACATTTATTAGAAGTTTTGAATCCAAGGATATACCTTTTATCGTATCTTCTATATTCTAAATGCTAAATTCTATATTCCGAGACTGATATGAGACTAACACAAAACGTTATCGCGCCTACCTTTAAGTTGAAAGACATTTATGGCAGAATGACTGACCTGGAAGAATACAAAGACAAAAAAGTATTCATCGGATTTTTCAGACATGCCGGTTGTCCGTTTTGTAACATTCGTGTTCATGCTTTAACGAAAGTTCATCAAGAGGTAAAGGCAAAGGGACTTGAAATGATTTTCTTTTTTGAGTCGAAAGAGAATGTATTGTTGAGAAGTTCTTTTCACCAGGAGATATCACCTATTCCGCTCATCTCTGATCCTGAAAAGAAAATCTACGGTGCATACGGTCTTGAGAGTTCAGGATATAAATCAGCTGTGAGTCACTTAACTACCTTTGTGCAAACTGCTTTTAAAGCAAAAGCCATCGGAGCACCTATACATATGATGGCGGATGGTGAATCGATCAGTACTATGCCAGCCGAGTTCTTAATTGATAGGGGATTAGTGATAAAAGAGTTTCATTATTCAGAACGATTAAATGATCGGATGAATATTGATATGATTCGAGACTTTGCGAAGGCGTAAGTATTCGTTGTTAGCCTCAGACATTTGTTGAGCCCATGCCAGCAATACACTTAAAGTCGCATGTACTTCCATTCGGACCATACACCATTAACTTTTTCACGATACTGCCCTCCACGAGATTCCCAGACAAGATCACCCTTTTCGTTAAACTCATAAATGCCGCCAATCCTTTCATGCTCCGGAAGACTTTTAGGCAGATCATCGCGATTGAATGAAACTACGATCCGCTTTTTCGTCAGCACACCATTCGCAGTCGTAATGGATACGGTTCTGAAAAGTTTTCGATCAGAGGTGTAGATGTATTCTATCTCTTCTACTCTATTGTCTTTTTCGATTCGTGTTTGAGCGATATCGTCAGCATCATTATACACAAGGGTTTGTTTTCCAAAGTGATTTTGGTTTAACAGAAACTGGTTACCCTGTTTTTCATAAACTGATGTGAACTCTTCTTTGATAGCCTTTGGATTCGGCCCCTTTCCAGTTTTGTATTTAATAAGCTGTGATGTAACGGTTGCCCCGGAATACGTGAATACTTTTTGTGTGGTGATGGATTTACCATCGCCATACGAGATCTTTGATACTCTTCCATCAGGCAAATATTCAACTTTTGCAATTCGGAAGTGCTCGTTCGGATGTCTTGGGTTGGTGATTTCAATTACTTCTCCTTTTTCGTTCGTGATGACATTATATTCGAAGAGATACAAGCTGTTTGCTTTGATATAAGATATATTATCACCGTTCATTTTAACCATCGCTTCGTAAGGGCCAAGCATGATCAGGTTGTTGGGCAATAAGGTTATGTCAATGAGGTAGTATTTTGTGTTTTCGTACACATAAAAATTTTCCCCGGTAATAATTCCGTTGGCATCAGTTACGTAATCCGCAGGAGGAAAGAAACAGCTGTTGAGGGAATTGGCTGACAGGCTCACAACGCTCAGCTGCGTGAGAACTCGTTTCATTTTTCCATTGTCCAAATGTTGAGCAATGGTATATTGGGATGCAAAAACAATTAAAATAAGGATGATATTTTTTCTCATAGAAGATGACTTTATTTTCGCGAAAGCATGAGCGAAGATAAAACTTTCAGCTGACACATTAACTCATCACTGCCTCAAACTTTACCAATAAGGCATTCATTGAAGCGCCTGGTGCTGGATTCTCTATAAATCAATTTTGCGGAAAATAATCAAAGTCCTCCGATGATGTCATAATTAATTTGCTGACGCATTTAATGCTTTATATATATGGTGTGTGGCTACAGCAATTATTCGTTGCTCACTTTTTTACAGTAGAGTACAGAAGACTCTACCGGATATTTTTTATCAAGGTCAATATCATTAAAGCTTTTACTTGAGCCCCACGCGAATAATTTTTCAAAAAAGGGAAGCAGGCTTTTGTTTTTTATTTTTCCTAAAAAGTATACTTCATGTTCTTTTTCCTTCATGCCCATTTCATAAAGCACCTGGTTATGCTTTAGTATACCCAGTTCATGGAAGTATTGCATCATGCGGAAATATTCGCAGACATTTCCGCTTTCGAGTCTACCGGCAAAGAAAAAAGGCATAAACCAACCAATGACATAACAAGACATGGATATGATTTTGCCAATGACGTGAAAACGGAATTCATAATATTTTGATATTGGGATATTGTATTCCTCCATTATTGCTAATACCTCTATTCGGTGATTCCATTCATCCAGTTCAATTTGATGTATTGCAATTTTTTCAGCTGCATCTTTAACTGACCCGGCATGACCTTGATAAGCAAAGGCCGCTGCCTTTTCTGCTGAGTAAGCCATTTGCAGTAAATCAATTAGAGCTTTATGTTCAATTTTCATTTCGTGTAGGTATGAGAGATTTATTGTAACTCTTAATTTGTAAAATAGTGGATGGTAACAACGCTTATGTACGTAACGTTGCTGGTCTTTGAAAGACTATACTTTCCACAGCCTTAAAGATAATTTAAATATCAGAACTAAAAACGTAAACTGGGCCGCCATTGGTTGTACACGTTGCTGTGACTAGTAGGGTTTTCCACAAGAGCTCATTTTCTGTTTTTTATTCGAAGTCAACGAGATCTTCCTTGAATTTATTTTTTTGGATAGTTAGCATGCGCTTTTACTTTTCTTATCTGTCGCAAATGCCTGTCAGTATGACTGAAAATCATAATATAGTATTGATGGACATTGGCACCAGAACAATAATCATATTGCAACCTGATATTTTTATTTTCTTTTTTTCAGATAATCAATGGATTCATTTCGCATGGTAGTGAGCCAGATTACATTGTTCTTTCCTTCATTATTACCCAAGGGAATCGCGAAAGAAAATGGTTTTGTATAATCTACTGCATTATTTTTTTTCAACCCTTTTGGATCCTGATCTAGAAAGACGCTGTCTGGAGGATATGGAAAAGAGGAATTGGGCTCCATTGCAAGTGCGCTTGAAATTTCGTGCACAAAAAGTATTTCCCACAAGGCAATGTGTTCAACGATCTGATTGATGTTCCATCGATCAGGACTTTCTTTAAAAGTCCACTGCTCCTTGGTTAAATTTTTTGTCTCTTCTATAATTTCCTGTTTAGAACGGATAAGATTATCCAGTAGATATTTTCTGTCGGCTTCGGTCCATACTGGCACTGTTGAAGATTGATCTGTCTTTGTTTGTCCTTTGCTAAGAATGAGAAGCCCAAGAATAAAAGTTAGTGTTACCAGTAATGATTTCATATTGAATAAGTTAATGCCAATTAAAATGAACTTCAGTATTCGTTTTGCATATAAAATCTATTTCTTTCCCTGCATCAACTACAAAATCTGGTTTTACACCAAAACGCTATTACTCCACACTAGTTATGATCATTTCGTCATTGATCAAATAGTCTACTTTCAGAACTTTATCAATCCAATGGTTTACAAAGGGGTCGACTTTTTTTCTATCACTTTTCTTTGCTACAAAAAACTTTGATTCAAAGCTTTGGCCAGATTTTGTTCTTATTTTAATCTCATTCTTGGTGCCGAATTTTGGAAAAGGATATTCATGTCTTTTTATTGGGATTTGTCCTCTATAGTCAATAAGCCTTATAGCAAGATAATCTAAATCAGATACGACCAACTCCTTTCCTAACAAAACAACGGAATCTTGATTTAAAGTAATTACACCTTTAATCGAAGGGCTTTGAAAAAAGTATTTATTAAAATACAGTAGAGTAATAATCAATAGCCCTGAAAGTACGGTAAATGCTGATATACGATGACGTGATTCAACAAAGACCATTAATAATCCAAAGCCGAAAAGAAGAAGAGCGAGGATGCCCAATACTTTCTCCACAAGTCTAATGGGGTAATCTCTGACTTCCAATATTAAGCAATCACCATTACTCATAAGAATACTATTTTAACCCAGAATTGTCATTAGAAAGTAAAACTTAGTGGTGTATTGATTGAGTTTGTGTTCATCCACAAGCCTGTAAACCATTCTCTTCGTTTCATGGCCAATGCTAGTTTGAGGATTCTTTGGTTGCCGTTTTTGACAAT
>JANMRZ010000148.1:0-6222 GCA_031388805.1 Chryseolinea sp. | reverse complement strand
ACCAGAATACAATTGGTTCAATTCCGCTTTCTTTTCTTTTGAATATCCTTCGCCAAAGCCTTTGCTTGCGAATGCTTCAAAATCAAATTCGCCAGCAATTTGCTGAGCATACTTTGCTTGCTTCAATTCAGAAACAGGAATCGCTTCTGAGGTGATTTCTTCTTTTTGTGCAGATTTGATCTCGGCTAAAGGATCTTCCTCATCGATATCAATCTCAACATTTGTTTTTGCCTTTTTTACCGGTGCTGAAGGATCTTCGGCATCGTCAGATCTTTTTGTTTTTTCTGCAGGCTTTTGTGCTTTTGCCATAAACTAAAATCGCCCTGTTTACATGTAACAGCCGGGCATGCTGCTACAAATTTGGTTTACCTACCCCCTTTGAACAATCAAAAAGGCCCATTCTAATTGAACGGGCCGCAAAGATAATCAGATTTCTTAAAATTTAGAGCACTTTACTTAGAAGTCTGCGTTGCTGCGATATCCTCAACTTTGAGAGTACCAACTGCGTATTCCAATAGAATTTTCTGGAACACAAGCCTATACTCAGCCTGAGCCCTATCGGTCTGAGCCTGAACGAAGACCCGGTTGGCATTGGTGTAGTCAACAAAACTCGTAACACCCAGGTTATAGCGCTCGGTTTCAAACTCAAAAGCTGTTGCTGCGGCTTTTTGTTGATCCACGCTAATCGCAAACGCTTTCTTCGCTCCTTCATAATTTCGGATCACCCGTAATACATCATTATTGATTTGATATTCGAGATTCTTACGTGTCAACTGGTTATTCCGATACTGCACCTTTTGCTGCATGTAGGTAGTCTTATTTTGCAAGCCATTGAATAATGGGATGGTCAACTGAAGTCCGTAGCTCTTATAGACGTTGTCTTTCCGAAATTGATCTGAGAACGGACGCGGTGAATCCGGATTGCTATTCATGCCTGGCAGGGTCTGATTTTGAAGAGAATAACCAGATGTCGCAGAAGCATCATTAACGATTATGGTTTTTGAAAATTGAACTGAATCGGGCACATCATGTTGAAAGTTATAGGCTGATCCATAATTTGCAAATGCACTGATGGATGGCATCATCAGACTTGACGTTGCCTTCATTCCATACTTTGATGCCGCTTCAGTACTGACTGCACGCAAATAATCTCCTCTATATTGTTTCGCCCTTGACGTCAGCTCCTGCATATCTAATTTTTCAGAACCAATTAAGTTAACATCCCAATTGGGTTGCTCCACCTCAAATGATTCGAAGGGATCAAGTAGAAGTGTTTGTGTTAATAAAGCTTTATCATTATTCAAATTGATTTCCGCTTGAACCAATCTTAGCTCCCCTCCTTTTGTTAATGCTTCCTGATTGTATTCATCAACTGGAGAAAGAGCACCCAAATTAACTTTCTCTTTAACCTGCTCATATTGCTTATCCAATGCTTCAAAATTTTCCTTGGCAATTTTCAATAGCTCCACATCCTGCATTACCGTTAGGTATTGAAGAGAAACCGTATTGATTACATCTTGCGCTGTTCGATGAACAAAATACGATTGCGCTTCAAGTTGATTAGAATATTGCTTAATACTATTGATTCTGTAGAAGCCACTGAAAATATTCATGTTTGCGCTGATCGATCCGGTAACAACATCGCGAACACCATTTATTAACTCACCAGTTTGATTGTTAAATGAGTTACCATTTACCTGATAGGCTTGTCCGTTAAGCTGAACATTGGGGCCAATACTGGCAATACTCGAATTCTTTTGCGCCTGGCTCAACTCCAAATTATTTTTCTGTTGGCTGAGCAAAACACTATTATCCAGGGCAATCTTTACTGCTTCTTCAAATGTTAAAATCCTGGTCGTGGTTTGCCCAAAGGATTCAACCGCCACAACACTCACAATCAACAACGCTCCAATTATTATCCTCTTCATATACTCCATTAATTTGTTACTAATTCATCTGCAGCAATCGCGCCATCAGCAACACGCACAATGCGCTTACCAAATCTTGCATTTTCTTCTGAGTGCGTTACCTGAATGATGGTGATACCTTCTTCGTTTAACTTCTTGAAAATCTCCATGATTTGTTTGCCCTGGTCAGAATGTAAATTCCCGGTTGGTTCATCGGCTAATAATAACTTTGGTTCACCCACAATGGCGCGTGCAATACCCACCAATTGTTGTTGACCTCCACTGAGTTGCTCCGGAAATAAATCCTTCTTCGCTACCATGTTGAAACGATCCAGCATTTCGGCCACCATGCTTTTGCGTTGCGCACCACTTACGCCTTTGTATAAAAGAGGAGTTTCAATGTTTTCATAGACCGTTAGCTCATCAATCAAATGATAGGCTTGGAAAATGAAGCCGATATAATTCTTGTGCATCTCGGACTTCGCCTTTTCACGCATTTTGTGCACAGGCTCATCGAAGAAGTAATACTCCCCTGCCGATGGTTCATCGAGCATACCGATAATGTTCATTAAAGACGACTTACCGGCACCACTGGGTCCCATAATCGTGACAAACTCCCCTTGGTTAATGGTGAGATTAACCCCTTTTAAAATGAACGTGCGCTGAAAACGGGAGTCAACATATTTGTCTATGTCTGTTAGTTTGATCATGTCTAAAGTCGTAAAATGTGTGTTTATGGGGATGTTCCGGCCATGATTGCCAACAATAATGCCAATGGATTTTTTTGGGTTTAGACGCTACAAAGGCGACTAGAGTGAGTTCTGTTCGTCCGGTTATGCAAAACGGTGTCCGGAATAGAACAGTCGATAGTCAACAGTCCATAGTCGATAGAAAAACCAAAATTTTAGAGACGATTTGTAAGATTAAAATGACTTGCTATGGACTATCAACTATGGACTTCTCTTATTTTAAAATACAACCGGATACAAAATAACATCCACCCTCCTGTTCATGCGCATGCCTTTATAACTATCGTTTCGATACACGGCATTTTCAAGGCCCCAGTCTTTGATGGATATTTTGTGTTCGGGGATTTCCTTTTGAATGAGCAAGTGCTGAACCGCTTCGCTTCGCATTTTTGAAAGCCATTCATTAAAAGCCTTACCACCAATCGGATCGGTGTGACTAATCAACTGGATGTTATACTTCTCTAACAGATTAGGAACCGAATCAAGCCATTGATAAAGCTCAACTTGTTGAAGTGTGTCGATTTCATAACTTCCTCCGCCAAAAAAGATGCTCATCCGAATTTCATCCTGCTCCTGCGCATGCACAGTGTATGCACATAATGATACAAGCAAGATGATAACAACTCGAAACATGAAATAAATTTACGTAAAGTAATTTAAACGGTTAACCATCATTGCGAACAGAGGCGAAGGAATACGGGGAAGAGTGAAGCAATCCCCTGACTACAACGTGTGTACTTCGTAGTATGACAAGAACTCCAATATCGATTCATTTCAAAACTGCAATCTTTGAATTTCCGGCCAATAAAATAAGGGATCCCTTCCGCCCCTTTCTTACAACATGAAACGATTTCTCATCGGATAAAGGTTTCCACTTGATTCCTCCATCATGTGAAATATCAGTACCACCCGGTCCTGTAGCAATCATTACTTTTTCAGTAATGTATTCTACGCATTCGCGATAACCACGAGTAGGAACCATTGGCTTCAACCAATGCTTACCTCCATCTAGTGAATAAAAATTATGATCGATGGATAATGAGTCTTTCAAATAATCTCCGCCGACAATGCTGGCCTTTTTTTCATCCCAAAAGGAAACTGAAAATATACCGGTGCTGCTTTCTCCTTGTATCATGGGTGATGGAATTGTATTCCAGCTTGAACCTTTATCATTTGAAATCCATAAGCGTGACACCTTGCCTCCTGTTGCAATAACAATCTTCTTGTTTTTCAAACAACGAATGCCGGTTCCACTTGCTGCGAAGGATGCTTCGCCTTCTTCTAATAAAGGACTTCCGGAAATCTCTTCCCAATGCAACCCACCATCATGCGTACGAAGCAGCAACATTTTCTTTTGAATAGGATCGCCATAAATCATTCCTTCTTTGTCGTTCCAAAAATCGATGCCATCGAAGAATGCATCCTTGTTTTCATTTTTATAAACTTCACGCCAATTCAAACCACCATCTTCCGTAAGTAAAATATAACCGGGAGAACCTGCATTGGCAACGATAGCAGATGTAGAACTAAAGGCGAAGAGCGAACGGAACTCTAATTTCTCAAAACCCGTTATTTGTTTCAGATTCCAGTCATGGCCACCATTGGTAGTCTTACCGACATAACCACCACTCCCACTTACCCATGCTACGCTATCATCGACAACTGACATACCGCGAATAGAAGTTTTTACGTTTAAAGGAGTGGTGTTCCATTTCAGTTCCTGACTAAAACCAAAAGGGGCGATGAGTACAAAAAGCAGAATGAGTTTCTTCATAAATAAAATGTATCGTGAAATGTATTGCTTTTAAAAGACCTGTTCAAAATATTTCTCAACTTTACCTTATGCAAAGACAGTTTGTATACATTCTTCTTCTTGCAATCACCATCAGCGGTTGTCATCGGAAAATCTATTCGATTAAAAATGACTTTAGCAAGGCAATTGTTCCTTCTGCACCGGACTACAGTAATCTCAATCACTGGGCTTCGCTCCCCACAAAGCTAGATGCAGCCGATAGCATACCAAAACATTCAAAACTGAAAGAGTTGCAGTCCAGTGCAAAAGCAGATGTGTTTTTTATTTACCCTACCATTTTTACAGAAGAGCCAACCAATCAGTATGAATGGAATGCTGACGTAAAAGATGAACTCTTAAATGTTAAAATTCAGCAAAGCACGATTTTAAATCAAGCCAGTATTTTTAATGGATCGTGTAAAATTTATGCACCGTATTACAGACAAGCACATCTCTATTCATTTTATACACTCAACAAAAATGATGGAGCGAAGGCTCTCGACCTTGCGTATCAGGATGTGAAAGCTGCGTTCGAATATTACCTGTTCCATTTTAATGAAGGCCGGCCTTTCGTTATTGCATCACACAGTCAGGGAAGTTACCATGCTGAACGTTTACTGAAAGAATACATTGACGGCAAACCATTACAAAACAAGTTTGTGGCGGCTTACCTGATAGGAAGACCCATTCCTCATGATGCATTTAAAAACATTCATGCCAGTGAACGACCTGATGAAGTGGGTGTGTGGGCTTCGTGGAATACCTTCTCCAGAAATTTTATTCCAAGCAATTACGATGCTTACTTTAAAGGAGCAGTATGTACCAATCCATTGCTCTGGAATTCAAGTGACACCTTTGCTGCCAAAGAATTAAATCAAGGTGGTGTGGCACTTCATTTTACGTATGCACCCCAACTAGCCGATGCGCAAATTCACGAAGGACTTTTGTGGACGAACAAACCCTATATTAAAGGACGTTTTCTTTTACGCACAAAAAACTGGCATCGTGCTGACATGAATTTATTCTACATGAATATTCGCGAAAATGTTGCCCTGCGAATTGAAAAATATTTTGAAAGGAATAAGGCTTCTACGCCAAGCGGAGAGTAGAAGTATATACGTATTTTGGTGTGTAGGTGTTTTGGCATGCAAGCTTGTACACTTCAGCGATTTAAAATTTATTGACTCCTTCACTAAAACACATAAACACTTAAACACCTAAGAACTCAAGTACAGCACATTACCGTACAGTCCACTGTACAGATTCGGATAATCGATTCATGCTACACTTTGAATTTAGTAAAAATTACGGGTTTAGAAACTTGGTTAGTAGTTTGTAGTACGTGGCGAAACCACTTTCATCATGAAGACGCTGATTGCTATTTTACTTTGGTGCATTCTCTTCGCACTTTGTTGGCCACTGGCTCTTGTTATGATTTTTCTCTTTCCGATTATCTGGTTGCTATTACTGCCCTTTAGTATTGTCGGACTTACTATCGGTTTAGTCTTCAAACTTATTAGCGAGATACTCATGCTTCCCTTTCGGATTGTCCGCGCACTTTAGATTTTATTCTGACTGAATAATCTTCAATCCAAAACATGAAGTGTAACCCAGTACCGATAGGCCACCAATGCTTTATCAATTTTAGAAAGCTTGGTAATATCACGCTGACTGTATCGCGGAAGAATAACGGAGTTGATCTTCGCCAGAATTTTAAAGATGGATTTCGTCATACTAAAAATATTTAATAGTGGTGGCACCGCTCTAAGCGGTG
>JANMRZ010000141.1:0-2730 GCA_031388805.1 Chryseolinea sp. | reverse complement strand
AATAGTGCAAAACAAGCTAATTTTGTTTCATGGAACCTATTCAAGTTATTTCAATCGTTATTTTGATACTTTCTATCGTCGCTCACGAGGTTTCTCATGGGTACGCGGCGCTTGTCTTTGGTGATCCAACAGCAAAATTATTGGGAAGATTGACACTCAATCCCTTGAAACATATCGATCCAATTGGTCTGTTAATGCTATTTATCATTAAGATCGGTTGGGTGAAACCAGTCCCAGTTAACTTTAATAATTTACGTAACCCAAAAAGGGATATGATTTGGGTTGCCGCAGCAGGCCCAGTCACAAATTTTCTCTTAGCAACGATCTCTGCCCTTCTGATAAGGGGCATAATAGTGATTTTTGATAGTATCCCAATTTACCTTGCTGAGCCCATACTCTTAATGTTGGTTTTTTCAGTTTTTATAAATCTGGTTCTTGCGTTTTTTAATCTTATTCCTGTTCCGCCATTGGATGGTGGCCGGGTAGTTGTTGGATTCCTGCCACATCAACTTTCTATTGCCTATTCAAAGATTGAACCTTATGGAATGATTGGAATTATTCTTATAGTCATACTTTTCCCTTCCATATTATCTATGTTGATCGCTCCACCACTTAATGCTGGAATATATTTCCTAATTGGTCCAGAGGCATTGGCATTTTTGATAAAGAATACTTCATTAATTCGTTTAGGCTTTTTACAATTTTAATATTTGAGGGATTCGCTATAATCGTCATACCCGTAACAAGGGTGTCCAAATAGAAACAATCTACTGAAATTCAGGATTTCCACATTTGCTGGATTAGCGGAAAATATCTTATATTTGCTATTAGAGAGCACCTATAGTCACAACATATTATTTATCTGTAACTGTATTTTTGACCTCTTCAGGGAGGCATAAAAATTTTAACTCGGCATAACAAACAGGCATATCTTTAATTCTTCGGGCGGGAGTCTTTGATTGGATATAGTTTTTCCGATACATAATGATGCTAATTCGAGCAGTTGCGAGTCATTATATAAAGTTAAGCTTGAACAGTTTGAAGGTCCCCTTGATCTTCTTTTATATCTCATAAAGAAAAGCGAACTGGACATTTACGATATCCCGATCGCGATAATTACCAAGCAGTACCTTGAATACATCAAATTAATGAAGGATCTAAACCTGGAAATTGCCGGTGATTTCCTGGTTATGGCTTCGACCCTCATCCAAATTAAATCGAGCATGCTTCTTCCCACCCGAGACGAAGATAATCCTGAAGAAGAGGGGGAGGACCCCCGTGCGGAACTAATTCGAAGACTGGTTGAATATAGCAGGTATAAAGAGGCCGCGTTACTGCTAAACCAGCAAAAGCTTCTTGGCAGGGAACTGTTCGCCCGGTCTTTTCCATCTGATGAGCTTAATTCAGACGAAATACCAGCTGAGCCATTGGAACTCGACCTGTTTGCGCTCATAGAGGCATTCAGAAACATACTATCGAAGGCACCTCATGAAAGTTTTCATGAGGTATGCGCCGAATCCATTAGCATTGCTGAGAGAATTAATGAGATTCTTTCCCTTTTACAGGAAAAAGAGTTGATAGCCTTCGCAGAGCTCTTTGAAAACGGCACGGACCGCGACTACCTGGTTGCCACCTTTCTCGCCATTCTTGAACTCTGTAAACTCAAATTGATTCGCATCCGACAGGATGAGCAATACGGGTCTATCTGGATAAAACCTGCTGTCGTCGAAACGACAGACAACGTGGAGCAGGAAAATAAAGATGACAGTTCATCGACTTAAGTCAATAATTGAAAGTCTTATCTTTATCTCGGAAGACCCCATGTCTCTAGATAAACTTTGCGGTATACTTCAAGAGTATGACAGAGAAGATATCCGCTCCTGTCTGCATACGCTTCAAGACGAGTATGAAAACCCTGAGCGAGGTATTTTCCTCGCTGAAGTTGCAAAAAGATACCAATTCAGAACTCGGGAAGAAAACGGAGAATTTGTTCGCCGACTGGTAAAAACAAAGTCATCCCGATTCAGCCAATCGGCTTTGGAAACCTTAGCAATCACAGCATATCGGCAGCCTATAACTCGAGCAGAAATCGAATACCTGCGAGGTGTAGATTCAGGAGGAGTAATCAAGACCCTCCTCGAAAAAAAACTTATAAAAATTCTCGGAAAAAAAGACATCCCCGGCAGGCCTTTGATCTATGGTACAACACTTTTTTTCCTGGAAATGTTCAGCCTTAAAGACCTTAAATCTCTACCAACATTACGGGAGATTGAAGACCTGGCAGGCGAGGGGATGCAGGAACAGCAGGAAGAGCTTCCTCTTGATGATGTAATTCACACAGCAAGTGCTGAGATATCAGCGTCAGTCGATGAAGAGAGCTGACAGGTAGTTCTCAAAGAGGTGTTTATGGTGCGTCAGCCTGTCGTTGCAGGTCAGTTCTATACCAGTGATCCATTACGTCTCAGAGCTCAGCTGGAGAAATTTGTACGAGTAGAAGGCAGACAAGAAAAGGCATTTGGTACAATTATTCCCCACGCCGGATACATGTATTCCGGAACCGTTGCCGGGTCAGTTTACTCTCGGGTGGAAATTCCCGCAACAGTCGTGGTCCTCGGGCCAAATCATCATGGGCGTGGTGCTAGAGCAGCGTTATCACCCCCTGGTGAGTGGCTGACCCCACTTGGAATGGTAGCGATTAATCCGCAGCTATCGCTCTTGGTGCAGGAGTCT
>JANMRZ010000129.1:0-10270 GCA_031388805.1 Chryseolinea sp. | reverse complement strand
CACCGCTTGAAGCGGTGGCACCACTAAATTATAATGCAAACTCCATGACTTTAGCCGAAGCCAGAATCATCGTAGCCGACATGACAAAGAGCGCAAGCTTACTGCGCCACATGCGAAGCATTGAATTGGTAATGGAAGCTTACGCTGAAAAGCTTGGAGAGGACAAAGAAGTCTGGTCCATTGCCGGTTTACTTCACGATGCAGATTACGAAGCCTACCCCGATAAGCATCCGCAGATTATAGTCGAGAAACTACGTGCTGTTGGAGAAGAGAAAATTGCCCACGCCATATCTGCCCATTACACCAAATGGAATGTTCCGTATGAAACGCTTCTTGATAAAGCGTTGCTGGCATGTGATGAACTTACCGGTTTTATCATCGCCTGTTGCCAGGTAAGACCGGATGGAATATCGAGTTTGGAGATCAAATCAGTGGTTAAGAAACTGAAGGATAAAAGCTTTGCTGCTAAGGTAGAGCGTGATGAAGTTTATAAAGGCGCAGAGTTGTTGGGTGTAGATCTTTCAGAGCATATTACCTTCATCATCGGAGTTCTACATCAGAACAAAGAAGAACTGGGCATTTAGGACAGATAATTTGGCTAATTTTTTCTGAAATGCTTTCAGAGTTTAGCTTCAACCTATACCTTTGGCACATAAAAAATACGACTATGTTTAATCAATATGTAGGTGATGGCGCAAATGTTTTTATCGCCATTATAGCGGTGCTTGTAGGATTTGCAGCAGCTTCAGGTTACATCGACTTCAAAAAAGTGAAGAAAGCAGAACAAAAGAAAGATTGATTTGTTCAATCTCAATTCATAAAAAAAAGCCTTGCTAGACATTAGCAAGGCTTTTTTGTTGCCTTTAGGCTAGAGTTTATTCAGCTAAATATAACTTCAAACCCGTTGGATAATAGTCTTATCCTACAGAGTAACTATCCCATTCGGTTCGTTAGGGCAATCATCCGGGCGGATAACACACTTATCCCGATTGATAAGAGTCTTATCCTACGCCATAACTATGCCATCCTATTCGTTAGGAAGGTAATCCGGTTGGATAACATATTTATCTCGCGAGATATTTAACTTATCCCGATTGATAAGAGTTCTATCCTGTAGGTTTCGAGCCTATCCAGCGAGATAACAAGTTCATATTGTTAGATGAGGAGGTCATCCTATTGGATAATAGCCCTAGCCTGCTGGACGTTTAACCTATCATGTGGGTTTCGATCTTATCGCGCGGTCTAACTAATCCATACTGTTAGATAGTAGGGTAATCTGATTAGATAGAGGACTAATTGCGTGGGATGACTTCCCTATCCAAGGTGCTAAGTATCTTGTTTTTCCGATTAAAACACTTATCGCTTTGGACAAATAAGCGGACACAGATTATTGAACAGATGCCTTTCTTAATACGGAGACTTGTATTGACTTTGAAAAGCATCCCACTTTACCGTTTTATAATATCCTTCACCAATAAACTGGGCGATCATATGAAACTCATCAGCCTTCTTATATCCAGGTAATGGCTGTATCATAGCAAAGTCCTCGTTCAGAAATACTACAGTAGGGTAGCTCAATTGGTTATTCAACAAAGCAGCCGCCAGTTGATGATAGCCCTTACCTCCGCTTCCCACAAACTTATATGTCGTTCCCTGAAACTTAACGTCCTCAAGCTGTTCTGCATTGAATTTAACGGCATAGAACTTCTCGTTTAATAATTTCGAAACCTCTGGATCACTAAAGGTATTCTTATCCATCACCTTACACCATCCGCACCAATCAGTATAAACATCAATAAAAACAGGGCGCTTTTCAATCTTTGATTTTTCAACAGCCTGTTCGAACGTCATCCATTTAACAGGATTCGTCTCTACGACATCCGTCTGGGTGGAAACAGATGCCATAGAGCACAGCGCCATTGTGGCAATTACAACCAATAATATTCCAACAATTTTCTTCATACGTGTAATAATTCAGAGTGTCATGTAACAAATCTAAAGACAAAAAAAGATTCTGTACAGCTTAATTCTTTTAACGGAAATGGCGTAACCATTACTCATAAAGGCGGTAATCTGTTCATAAAAAGTAAATCAAATGTTCACGATCGTACAACCTTATCGGCAAAACATGAATCTAAAGGGCAGAAAAGGCTTTTTAAACGCTGGCACGACATTGGTCAAAGGAGATAGCATGATTAGAAAATTTACCTACAAAGAGCTTACATTAATCATCGGCATTATTGTGGCGCTGGTAATTGTATTTGCTGTTTGGTCTAACAAAGAGGTAAGTGGTGAATCTTTTGGTCCTTCAATCAAACCCAAGATTGAAACAAATTCGGTAAATGGTTTTGCTAAAAAAGTGATTGCTCAAATTCTAACACTCACAATCCGCTAACGCTTTCTTCTTTTCGCTTCTTTCAAATTGAAATAATCCTTGTTGAGATTAATGACAAGCGATAGTCTGTTTCTCGAAAGGGAATCTATAGTCTGCTCTGAAATTGGAATGCTATATCCATAAAATAAATTAGCAAAACCAAGAACCGATAAGCCTGCCTTAGGAGTTGTTACCCAAGCATTTCTGGTGTGGTTTTCACCATCGTAGTTGTAATCGATAAAATAGGTCATATCAATTGCCAATCCAATCATACCCACCGTAAGTTCGTAACCCACCTTAGGGCCGACTAGAATATTACTATCATCAATGAAAACATCAACTGTAGTGTATGGACCTTTTGAAATAAGACTGAGAGGATGTTTATAAATGTTGTGCCATTGCAAACCTACTTCCACAAATCCCCGGTCTTGCATGCCGATACCTGCCTTAGGTACAATGCGGGCTTTAGTCCAATATCGTTCGAAAGGCTTTGTATTAAAAACGGTAGCCGTTCCCTGCGCCATCAACTGTGAGGCACTACATACTATCAGGAAAAAGGAAAACCTAATCGCGGTACGCATGGTAATGCAATATAACTTCAATTGCTCGCTTGATGGCTTCATTGATGGGGAAAAATTCTCGTGTCAACTCAAAATCAATACCATGCAATTGCATATAGTATTGATTCATGATTGGAATCGATCCACCATCTTCCAAAAATCGATCCACTCTCGTTACATTCTCTGCTTGTTCTGCTTTAATAATCTGACACGTAACTAACTCTGCTTTACCATATTTATTAGTGCGTGCAGAGTAACCAAACAATCTGCAGATAAGCCCACGATGTTTATACGTAGAACAAAGTCCGGCACCATCATGAGTTGGATTTAAAATCAAACAAATAGAAGACTCCGTTTTCTTCAATTTATCAAGCCAGTCAAATGCCATGTCGTTTTGGTAGAGATAACTGGCAAAGGGAAGAAACTCTAAAATAGTAGCTTCAATATCGGCTTTGAAACAACACTTGCCACACCCCCACTTGCAATGTAAACCGGACGTTGTTTGAAATGAAGTGATAGCTTCATCCAAATTATTAAAGACGTTTTCAATTGCCAGTATTTTTTCGGGTAAATCCAATGTTGCTCGTTGTTGGTTGGTCGAATAGAGTGCAGAAACTTTGAAGAGTACCTATTTTGAATACCTTTTCATAAAAAGCTCAAGCCCTTTGCGCGCTGTGGTTTGCACTTTCTGTTGAAGCATATTACTCCATCCCAATAAAAGACCTGAGGTACCGAGTGCTTGTCGCGACCATCTCCAGAAACTAAAATGATCGTTGTGCTTTACTATTTTCCCGTCTTTAAATTCAAAGTTGGCTTCGATAACATTATGAACACTTCTGCCTGTTTTTGAAAAAGTATAGTACGCCTCCCACTTACAAGAACCTTTTATATCATCTGCTTCAACATCACTAAATGTAATGCGTAAATCTTTCGCAGCTGTAACCAGCATTTGCCACATAGCTCTTACCTCTAACGCATTCAAATTTTGAAATGCAGGATCGTTAAAGTGAGCATTATCGTGATATGAACTTTGCATGGTAGCAAAATCACCTTTCTGAAAAGCAGTATAAAATTGAGTGATCAGGTCTTTGTTCTTTTGCATGGCGAAAGGTAGTGATTTTGAAAGGTCGATCCTCGCGAATACGCTTTGATAACTTCCATTGATAAGGTTTCATAGAAAGGTCTAAAACAAAAAATGCCTGGCTTACGCCTGGCATTTTTTGTTGGTTTACTACTTTCAAATATCTCTGATCTTGATACTAAAGTCTAGACTATCCCAGTTTATCCAATACATCCATCACTTCGCGAACCGCTTTGCGACTGGATTCCATCAATGCTTTTTCTTCTGTATTCAGGTCAAGTTCAATGATACGTTCAACACCATTCTTACCCAATACTACCGGCACACCGAGGTAACAATCTTTAACACCATATTCACCCTCAAGCTTTATACATACTGGGAATACTCTGCGTTGATCTTTGACGATTGCTTCAACCATTTGAGCGGCAGCAGCTCCTGGTGCATACCATGCCGAAGTTCCCATCAGTTTCACCAATTCGCCACCACCCACTTTTGTTCTTTCCAGGATCGCATTAAGTTTGTCTTTGTCAATTAACTCAGTAACTGGAATACCAGCAACCGTTGTGTAGCGAGGAAGCGGAACCATCGTATCACCATGTCCACCCAACAGCACTGCCTGAATATCTTTTGGAGAAACGTTTAAAGCTTCGGCTAAGAAAGCACGGTAACGAGCTGTGTCTAGAATACCAGCCATACCCATCAGTTTGGTGCGAGGCAATTTTGATGTTATATGAGCCTGATACGTCATTACATCTAATGGATTGGAAACCACGATGATAATGGCATTTGGCGAATGCTTTACTACATTTTCTGTAACTGATTTTACGATGCCTGCATTGGTATTAATAAGGTCATCGCGGCTCATGCCTGGCTTTCTTGGTAAACCAGAAGTAATCACCACAACATCTGATCCGGCTGATTTTGAATAATCATTTGTCGACCCGACCGTGCGGCTATCATACAGATTGATAGGCGATTTCTGCCAGATGTCTAACGCCTTACCTTCTGCAAGACCTTCTTTGATATCGACCAGGACAATTTCATTCGCGATCTCGCGATACGCCAACACATCGGCACAGGTTGCGCCAACATTACCAGCGCCAACTACAGTTACTTTCATAAATAGATTCTGTTAAGTTTTATATTAAGTATGCTTTTTTCGGGGGCGGAAAGTTATTAATGGAATAACCAAAGAAAAAATATATTAGGTAAAATATGGCTGAAGGGAGAACAAGATGGCGGATGTGGTGAGGGGCGTTATCTTAAACCGGTTGTCAATTCGATAACCTACTACCCAAACAATCTCTCCGTTACTCTCCAAAACTGTAACAACATCCTTGTCTGAAACTGGCACCTTATTATTGATCAGAAAGTCGCTTACCTTCTTCCGATGCTCCATCCCTAAAGGATAAAAAACATCGCCTGCCCTCCACTTCCTCCATGTCAATGGAAAGACAATTTTATCAGCATCTAGCTTGGCTTCAAACACATCATTCGATTTACTCAGATCACTAATCTTTTCAATATCCATATCCCATGAACCCAGCGAAGCCTGACTTTGCCCGTCTTTGATGACGGTATCGTTCCAAAAATCTACATGAGGTGTCAGGATGATCTTCTCTCTATCTATTATCAGTTTATGAGTTGGCGTCAGGAATTGTTTTCCTGACTGTCTGTGCAGGCCGCTAATTACCTCTCGCGTTTGTTCGAAATTAAAACCATATTCCCGGATGCAACGCCACAAGAGATGAGCACCCTGTTGAAAAGAATCAAAACCTTTCTTGGCAATGGTGACTTTCTCCCCTTCAACAGAAAGAAACTGTTTCTTCCACTGCTCGGTCTGAAAGTGAATCAATTCAAGATCGCCTTGTATTTTTTCAAGGCCATCATGTAGTGTAATCTCCAATGAAGGATTGATCTCCTTTAATTTAGGAACGATCTGATGCCGGATGAAATTCCGTTGATAATCGTCTGTGAGGTTGCTTTGATCTTCACGCCACTGTATTCCTTTTTCGGCAGCATACATCTCCACTTGTGCCCGAGTTGCAAACAACAATGGCCTGATGACTCTTTTGTTTTTAACAGGTATCCCTGTGAGTCCTTCCAGTGATGAACCTTTAGTCCAGTTTAACAAAACTGTTTCAATAGTGTCATCAAAGTGATGGCCGGTGGCCAGAAGATTATAGTGATTCTCTTCCAGCATAAAGTCGAACCATGCGTAGCGTAACTCCCGGGCAGCCATTTGGGTTGATAACTTATTCTCCCAAGCATAGGCATCCGTGTCAAAACGCTTAACCACAACCGGAATTTTCAATTCCTGACAGGCGTGATGAACGAAGTTCTCATCACCGTCAGACTCTTTTCCTCTAAGTTGGAAATTGCAATGCGCAACACCAACTTGAAATCCAGCTTCGATGAAAAGATGTAGCATGACCATAGAATCTACCCCACCGCTGACAGCGACCAGAATCGTATCAGACTGCGTACAAAGTTTGTGGCGATTTATATGGTTCAGAAATTGCTCTAGCACGATCAAAAGTACGAACTTTTACGTGTTTAGGTGTTTGCGTATTTTGGTATTTAAACTTGGAAGTGCTGGAGTTCGAAGTGTTGAGGTGTAACATTACTAGCCTGCTCATTACTTCAACACTTACACACGCAAACACTTCAACACTTGCACACTTTCCACTAGCTTGCAGCCGAATGAAGAAAGATCTTAATATTAGAAAATTTCAAATCAACGTCTCCATTTCCCTTCGGGTCTGGCTCTTATGTGCTTTACTTACCGGAATTTCATCCACAGCATTTTCACAAAAGAAAGTACGGCTTGAACATACAGATCAGTTGAAAGGTGGAAAAGGTCCTAATGGGCGTTTCGAACGATTGATTGGTGATGTGAAATTTACCCAAAACAAAACAACCATTTATTGCGACTCAGCCTATTTCTATAAATCCAAAAACACAGTTGAGGCCTTTGGTAAAGTACGCATTACGGAGGGAGATTCTGTAACCATTACAGGGTCAAAACTTGAATATGATGGTAACACAAAAGTCGCGAAGTTGCGCAACAACGTAGTCTTCACAAAGCTAAATCAGTCAACACTTTACACGGATTATCTGGATTACGATCGTCCTAAAAATCTGGCCTATTACTTTAATGGAGGTCGATTGGTTGATAGCATTAATGTGTTAACGAGTAAGAAAGGATATTACAATTTGAATGATAACATGGCTTCATTCAAAAAGGATGTTCATGTAAAGAATCCGGATTACACAATGACTTCCGATAGCTTACAGTATAACTCCCAAACTAAAATACTGTACTTCAGAACTCCAACAACCGTAGTTGATAAAGACAGTAGCGTGTTTGTTTATAATGGAGGACAGTACGAAACCAATACTAGAAAATCGGATATCAGCTTGGGTACCATGGAGTCAACTGATTTTCGGTTGGTTAGCTCAAGTTACAAACTGGATGACATCCGAAAGATCTATCGCCTTAGAGAAGATGTAGTAATGACCTCGAAGAAAGAGAATTTGGTTATCTACGGACAAGCTGTTGACTACTACAAGCTGAAAGGTCTTTCCAAAGTTTATAATAATGCCTACCTCGCGAAAATAACAGAAGGAGAAGACACGCTTTTTATCTCCGCTGATACCTTAGTTTCAATAGAAAATGATGATCCGAAGAAGAAGAGATTGCTGGCATATAACAATGTCAAGATTTTCCGGAACGACTTACAAGGTATTGCCGATTCACTCGAATATCGTCAGGCGGATTCCACCATTTACTTCTATGACTCGCCTGTGTTGTGGACAGAAGGGAATCAAATGACAGCTGACTCCATACGGATGTTGATCAAGAACAAAACCATCGACAAGATTTTTATGGTGGCTAACTCCTTCGTGATTTCAAAAGATTCAATTTTAAACTTCAACCAAATTAAGGGCAGAAGAATGACGGCCAATTTTAAAAATAAGAAAATTGATCATGTAGTGGTAGAAGGCAATGGCGAAAGCATTTATTCCATACTTTCAGATGAAGATCACTCACTAACAGGGGTCAACAAGATAATCTGCAGCAACATTACCATTCGGTTCAAGGACGGTGCTGTTCATAATCTCATCTTCCTTGTAAAACCCGATGCACGTTTTATCCCTCCACATGAGTTGAAAGATGAGGACAAACACTTGAAGGGGTTCAATTGGCAGGAGGATAAAAAACCCAAACGAAATGATGTTGTGAAGTCATTTACCGTTAATGTTCAGCCAATTCAAGAGCCGCGGAAACGACTGATAAATTAAATTATTGTTAGAACCTGAAAATAATTAGCCATTAATTATGACAAACGAACGAAAAGTTTAAATTTTGTAAAACTTTTGTTTTGCGATGAGAAACGTTCTGTTGTCTGCTATATTGATGCTGTCGAGTCTACCTACACTCGGACAGGGATTCGAGATTGTTAGTCTTCAGGAAAGCTATAAGGGTACAATTGGGGAAATGATTAAGGCACCTATCCGCTTTAAAAATACTTCTGACAAGGCCATTACATTAATCATCCGAAAAGTAAGTGACCAGATTGGAAGTACCCAAAAGAATTTTCTTTGCTTAGACGCCAACTGCCTTGATCAACGTGCTGACGATCATATCGTTAAAATAGAAGCCGGTCAAACACTTTCATCTGTTCATGTGGCTCTCGATGCCGGATTAGTTTCCGGACTTAGTTCAGTAAAATATATAGTTTACAACAAATCAAACCCTTCCCAATCTATTGAGTTTGAAGTCAATTTTGGAGTGGAAGAAAAAGCCGAGAAGCAATCCATTTATACTTCAAAGTATATCACCTTAAAAGATGTTTATCCAAATCCAGTAGTTGACCTGGCTTTGGTCGATTACAAAATTTTGAATGATAATATAAAGGCCAAGATTATCATCCACAACATTCTGGGTAATAACCAAGGCGAGTATGTTCTCACCTCAGCCGAAAATCTACTTCGTATCCCTGCAGATAACCTCAATGCGGGCATCTACTTTTACACCCTTTACGTTAACAATGAAGGTGTTCTCACACGTAAACTCATTGTCAGAAAGTAATTTTTTGCATAGTTTTCGCATAAACAACACAAAAAGCCGTTTTTCAGTTAACATGTCTTATGCTATATTTGCGGGCTTATGCGTAGAGTAACACTATTGTTTTGTTTGGCGATGATCTTCTTGGTTGGGGGGTCTTGCAGTAAATTCAGAAAACTAGAAAAGAGCCTTGACTGGCGTGTAAAGTACGAAGCCGGGCTTAATTATTATACTAAGAAGGATTATTACAAGGCTTCCTCCCTATTCGAGCAAATTTTGCCAATCGTTCGAGGTTTGCCGGAGGGTGAGAAAGTGCAATTTTATATGGCGTATTGCCAGTATTACGACAAGTTGTACCTTCTGTCTTCTGAGCAGTTCAAAACCTTTTATGAAACCTATGGAAGAAGTTCCCTCGCTGAAGAAGCTCGGTTTATGTACGCTTATTCTCTATTTAAATCATCACCAGCGGCAAATCTGGATCAATCTAATAGTATTGAAGCAATGGTGGCGATGCAGGAGTTTTTAAACCGTTATCCAAGTAGCAAATTCAAGGATCAGGCTATCGAGGTGATTTATACAACTCAGGAAAAGCTGGAAAAGAAAGGCTTTGAAAATGCAAGACAGTATTACAAAATGAGAAGTTATAAAGCCGCAATTGTTTCATTGAACAACTTCAAGGATAACTTCCCGGATTCTGAGTACCTTGAGCAAACCTATTATCTCGTTGTGGTTTCTGAATATAAGTTAGCTGAGCAGAGTGTTTACACCAAGCAACAAGCACGCTACAAAGAGGTAGTGGAGCATTATAAGGAATTCGTAGATCGGTACCCTCAAAGTGAATACTTGCGCGATGCCGAAAAAATGTACAGTACCAGTCTTTTGAAATTGAAATTAACTAAAGGATAAACAAATAATCAGTAATACTATGGCAGTTCAATCATCAGTAATAACCCGCGACATCGAAAGCATCATCGCACCAACGGGAAATTTATATGAGTCAGTGGCCGTTATTTCAAAACGCGCTCGTCAGATCTCAGTGAATATCAAAGAAGAACTTAACAACAAGCTTGCTGAGTTTGCTACCACTGTAGATAACCTCGAAGAGGTTTTTGAAAACCGTGAGCAAATTGAAATTTCAAAATTCTACGAGCGCATGCCGAAACCGACAACAACGGCTATCGAAG
>JANMRZ010000115.1:0-53333 GCA_031388805.1 Chryseolinea sp. | reverse complement strand
AATCCACTTGATGTTTTCCACGATCTGTTCGATCATGTACTTGTAATCGTATTGAAACGTGAGGGATGTTTTAATCGGGAAACCGCCTCCAATATCAATCGAATCAAGTGTAGGACAGATTTTCTTCAACTCACAATACTTGAAGATGAAGCGGCTCAACTCACTCCAGTAGTAGGCTGTATCTTTAATACCCGTATTGATGAAGAAGTGCAACATCTTCAGCTCTGCCTTATCGCTATTTTCAATCTTGTCCTTGTAAAACGCATTGATGTCGCTGTAGCGGATACCTAAGCGGGAGGTATAGAACTCAAACTTCGGTTCTTCATCTGCCGCTACGCGAATAGCTACTCGGTACGGAGTTTTTACATTTTCTTCGTAGAAATCAATCTCACCTAGGTTGTCAAGAATCGGCACGCAGTTTTTAAAACCATCATTCAGCAGTTCACTGATGTATTGACGATAGGCTGGCATCTTAAACCCATTGCATAGTATGTAGGTATCTTTTGAAATTTTGCCGCTACTGAACAAGGATCTTACAATCGGAATATCAAATGAGGAAGAAGTCTCCATGTGAACATTCTCATTCTTCAGGGCTTCCTCCATCACAAAAGAAAAGTGCGATGATTTAGTGCAGTAGCAGTAGGTGTAATCTCCCTTGTATTTGAATTTCTCTATCGCGTTGTTGAAGGTAGCCTGAACAAACCGAACATTTTCGCTTATTCGCGGAAGGTAGGTGAGCTTGAGGGGAGTGCCATACTGTTTAATAATGTCCATTAAAGGCACATCGTTGAACAATAATTCGTGTTCTCTTACTTTAAATTCTTTCTGAGGGAACTCAAAAGTTTGTTCAATTAGCTCACGGTAACTCTTCATTTCGGCATACAGGGGTTTGATAAAAGAGGTGCAATATTGTCATAATTTTGCCATCTTTGCAACATGCTTTCTAAATGCATGGTTAATCGTTTTTCTTGTAAAAGAGCCGTATTCACGACTCTGCCAGTTGTTGGCTTGCCTGACTTTTAAAGTCAACAAAGGCATTTCCCAATCTTTTTCAAACGATACCCTGTTCAGCGCAAAAACTTAATATAAGATTCCTGTGAAAGAGTTAAAGATAATAGAAGTGAAATCCGAAATCGGTGCCGGAACCCGCGGAGCCAGTTTAGGCGTGGAGGCAATTAAAATTGCCAGCCTTGACATGGGCTCAGATTTCTTCAGGATTCACGAATCAGTTGAGGTAGAAAACGTAAACGAACTTCTGTTTGACGGTGCCAAGCACTCTTACGCTAAGTTTATTGACGGGGTAATGATCATGGAGGAACGCGTTTGCCTGGAAGTCTATGAAACCATCTGGGAGGAAGATTTTCCTTTCGTGGTAGCAGGTGATCATAGCACTGCCTACGGAACCATTGCAGGAATAAAGAAGGCTGACCCAAAAATCCGACTTGGCGTTATCTGGATTGATGCTCATGCAGATTTTCATACACCATTCACAACGCCTTCGGGAAATATGCATGGCATGACACTCGCTATGGCGTGTGGTATCGATAATTTTGAATGTAAGGTTAACGATCCTCGTGGCGAGACCCAGGAGTATTGGGAGCAGATAAAGAATGTAGGCCTGGCTGGTCCGAAGATTTATCCGGAAGACATCGTATACATCGCAGTGCGCGACCTGGAGAAACCAGAGAATTACCTGATCAACAAATACAACATCAACTTCATTGAAACAGAAGAAGTAAAGAAACAGGGTGCCGCAGTAGTTGCCAAACGTGCATTGGCCATGTTAGAGCATTGTGATGCCGTCTATGTTTCATTTGATGTAGACAGTATTGATAGTCGTTTTTCTACCGGAACGGGAACACCTGTCCCAAATGGACTTACTGTAGAAGAAGCTAAAATTTTAAACGTTGAACTTTGCAAAGATCCTAAAGTTTGCGCGTGGGAAATCGTAGAAGTAAATCCTACTCTCGATACAGAAAACCGAATGGCTGAAAGTGCTTTCGAGATTATGGAGGCATCCGCGAAGGCGATTGTGAGCAGACCGGTTTTGGCTGATTAAGAATTAGAACCTATGATTTGATTTTCTTGTCCACAGACTACAATCTGTGGACTTCTTTTAGATTCAATATCCTAACGCCTAAATTCTAATCTTGCAAAACATTACTCATAAACGTTGACTTCAACATCAGCCAGACTAAGAAGAAAGCAATAGCACATTGCAGGTAGATCCAGTAAAAATCGGATGTGTCTTTGAAACGAGTTTCTTTTATTTCTGCTTTTTCATATTGATCAATCTTGGCGAATACTGTGGCTAACGCTTTATTATCTGTTGCTCTGAAAAATTGCCCACCACCAATCTCGGCTAATTGTTTCATTCCTTTTTCGTCCACCATGTTTTCGACCCATTGGGTATCGCCGAACATATTTTTGCCCATGGGTATACGACCTTGACGCCCCACAATAATTGTATAGATCTTAATGTTGAATGCAGCGGCAAGCTCAGCAGCTGTAATCGGATCAATATTACCGCCTGTGTTTTCACCATCGCTCAATAGTATGCAAACTTTCGATTTTGACTCTGACTCTCGCATTCGATTGGTCACCACAGCGAGTGCGCTTCCAATGGCTGTTCGCGGTGTCTCAATCATATCGAAGTTGATATCCCTTATGTAGGATTTCAATAATTCGTAATCCGTAGTGAGCGGTGAAAGCGAAAAGGCATCGCCTGCAAAAACCACAAGTCCAATACGATCTTGAATTCTTCCATCTACAAATTGAAGCGCTACATTTTTTGCAGCCTCCAATCGGTTGGGAACAAAATCTTCCGCCTCCATGGATTTTGAAATATCCAATGCCAGCATAATATCAATACCTTCTGTCCATTGTTCAACCTTCTCGTTTGATAGTTGTGGCCGTGCCAGGGCAATCATTACCAGCATCATTACCAGCATCAGAAAAATTTCAGGCACAAACCGAACCAGGTTGAGCGCTGATACGCTTAAATCCTTTTGTGTAACAGCAACCGGTAATTTTTGATTGAACCGATACCGTACAAACCAACGACCCAGAAATAAGATAGGTACGGCAATGAGAAAGTATAAGAAGATCTTATTCTCCCACGAAAATGCACGAAGGGTTGAAGGTGCAAACCACTCCGGTGAAAACCACGGACTTAAATTACTATCCATGTTTTAGCTCCTCCAATTTTTTATTAAAACGCTCATCGGCAAACGACTTCAGACTTTGTAATGATTCAACCACCGATGTATTGTGTCCATAAATTGCTCCATCGATAGCCTTTAAATTTTTTCCAAGTACCTCGTCATTTTGTATGCGCAGCATTTCACTTGTGGTCAGTTTTGTGTAAGGCCTGGCTTCAAGCTGCTCCATATACTTTTTCCAGAATGAGACTGTGCTTTCTGTTGAAGTAGGAGAGAATGCCGTTCGTACATTTTCAATGTTGGACGAGAATGTTTGTAAAAATTGCTGATGCGCTTTGAGCATGCTCTTCATACGGAAATGCTTGCGAATTTTCTTGCCAAAGAAAAACCAAACCACAGCAACAGCAACAATAAGAATGGACAATACCAAAAATAAAATGGGGTAGTTGAAATCGTATGGAACATTTTCGTAGGCAAGACTTACTTTTAAAGGAAGCGTTTGAAGCGAAACGGTATCCGGAATATCCGTGGCCGACAGAATTAATCGTATGCTGTCAACATTGGATTCAAAAGCTGTGCAGTCTTGTGGATTGAGTTGAAAGATAGGAAGACTAAGCGTTTGAATTTCGTCAATTTCAAAAGTAGAGAGGTAATACACTACACTGTCGTAACTTCTGCTATCAGCGGTTTCTGTCGTGAAATATTTTTTTCGTTCAAACTCAAACGGTGAAAAGTTATAGGCAGAGTCGGGGAATAAAATGTTGGTATTGCTTGGATAGGTGGCCGATAGATAGAAACCAGAAGGCTCACCAATCTTAACACTATCTGAAAAGAAACCACTTCGAACTTCTACATCCTGCGCGCATACATAGGTAATGCAGGCAAACAGGAAAAAAGACAAAGTCAAAAATAAACGCATCATCACTCTCATCTGTTAGGTCGTTTTCAGCGATCTGTTTCTGACTTTAAATAACCTTAAAAGTTTGGGTACATAATCATCGTCAGTATCCAACGAAATAAAATTGATTTCATGTTTACGACTGAAGGCAGCCAGTTCTTTTTTTCTTTCATCATGGCGTGTACCTATCTTTTTTCGGAAATCGCCAAACGATGTGTTGATCCACAAAGTTTTATTCGATTCTTTATCAAGTATCGGAATGATACCCAGTTTCGGTAATCTGGTTTCGCGCTTATCGCTGATATGGATCACCACCAAGTCGTGCCTCCGAGCCAATGCTTTCAGGTTTTGAAAATAACCATCATCAATAAAATCTGAAATCAGAATAAGGACACTTCTTCTTTTGATCGCATTTAAGGCGAAGGCAATTGCTTTAGTGAGATTGGTCTTTAACGATTTGGGTTCGAGTTTCGCCAGCGTAGATATGATTTCATATGCCTGCGAATGTCCTTTCGTAGGCTTCATGTACTTCTCTTTCACATCGGAGTAACAAATCAAACCTAAGTGGCTTGATTCTTTCGCGGCAGAGAGTGCCAGCACACCGCAAATCTCTTTTCCGATATCACCTTTCGTTCGGCCTTCGTTTCCAATATCTTCAGAGGCACTAACATCCAGTATAAAAAAAACAGTTTGTTCCTTTTCTTCTTTAAAGGTTTTCACAAACATGCCATGACCTTTGGCCGACACGTTCCAATCGATGGTTCGGATATCATCCCCATATTGATAAGGACGTACGTCATCAAATTCCAGTCCCGATCCCTTAAAGATGGAGTGAAAATCGCCCTGCATGTGACTGTTAATCACCTTGCGGATCTGGATTTCGTATTTGCGTAATTTCTTTAAAAGGTCCTTCAAGTTAGTTGGTTGTTGTTGGTTATTCGTTTTTCGTATCGGTGAATGTTAAATCGTTAGCCAAACCAACAATCCAACTAACAACAATTAACGATCAACCAATTCTGCGTAAAAGTAGAACAAATATGAGTATTTTGCCTCCTTAAAATGTTCGAAGGTAAGTATGCAGGTGAAGAGGCTTTTATATTATTTTATTTTTTTTGCCTTTCTTTTTTTAACCACAGCGTGTGGATCAAAAAAGGAGAGTGAGAAGGGGGTATTAACCCGCCCCGAGATGGTTAACACATTGTTGGACGTATATGTGACGGAACAGAAAATTGTTATGTTAAACTTACCTCGCGATTCAGCTGAACTTCTTTTTAAGAAACTGAACGCGAAAGTACTGGAATCTAAGAATGTGTCTGATTCGCTGTTAAAAAAATCATTCGATTATTACCTGGCCAACCCAAAGGAGCTGGAAGAGATTTACAGTGCATTAGTTGATTCACTAAACTTGCGTGAGCAAAGGTCAAACGCTCAGCCTCCGGTGAAATGATTTATCCTGCTGTATTTGAAGAGAAGCTGGGGTTTGATCAAATCCGTGCTAAACTGAAGCAATATTGTTTATCGACTGCTGGCGAAGCGTGGGTCGATGGAATGGCCTTTAGTGTGAATGCTGATTTCATCGGCATTCTGGTAAAACAGAACCTGGAGTTTAAACAGATATTAGAAAAAGCAGAGACGTTTCCTGCTCAACATTTTTATGATCCAGCTGACTGGTTTCAGCGCATTCGGTTAGAAGGCAATTGGTTGGAGGCCGATGAGTTCTTAAAGTTTGCTTATGCACTTGAAACAATTCAATCGTGCAAACAATTTTTAGATAAAGCAAAGGAAATTTATCCTGAACTATATCGCCTTGCAGAGCCTGTTGCGTTTACCAGTACTCTTCGACAACTTATCCTCACAAAGATTGATGATAAGGCACAGGTAAAAGATTTGGCAAGTCCCACGTTAGGCCAGGTGAGGAAGAAATTGCGCGATGAACAAATTCGGTTGCGCAAACTGGCCGATCAGATTTTTAGAAAAGCAGTTGAAGAAAAATGGGTACCGGAAGGAGCTTTGCCCACCATCCGCGATGGAAGATTAGTAATACCCATTCAAGCCGAGAGCAAACGCAAACTCAAGGGATTTATTCTCGATGAATCGGCAACAGGTCAGACCGTTTTCCTGGAACCAACAGAAATGCTGGATGCTAACAATGAGATTCGCGATCTTGAACATGCCGAGAAACGTGAAGTCATTCGTATCTTAAAAGAATTGACCGATGCCTTGCGATTGGAACTTCCGGTGTTGCAAACTGCTTTCCTGTTTTTAGCACAACTTGATTTTATTCGGGCGAAGGCTAAGTTTTCGGTAGACATAAATGCCGACCTTCCTATACTCGAACGCAAGCCTGAACTCACGTGGTATAATGCCCGGCATCCGCTATTGTATTTAAGCTTGAAAGGTAAGCGTGATGTTATTCCGCTTTCGGTTGAGTTGAACCCTCAAGATAGAATGTTGCTGGTTTCCGGACCGAATGCAGGAGGTAAATCGGTTTGTTTGAAAACCGTTGGACTTATTCAATACATGGTGCAGTGTGGTTTGTTGATTCCGGTTTCAGATCGATCGCGTGTTGGAATTTTTCAAGATATATTTTTGGACATTGGTGATCAACAATCCATCGAGAATGACCTGAGTACCTATAGTAGTCATTTGCGCAATATGAATGTGTTTATGCAGTCGGCATCCGAGCGATCATTGGTGTTGATGGATGAATTAGGATCGGGCACTGATCCGAATTTTGGTGGTGCTATTGCAGAATCCATTCTTGATTTTTTGGTGAAGAAGAGAGTATGGGGCATCGCGACTACTCATTATTACAATCTAAAACTTTTTGCCGGGCAGCATCAAGGCATCCGTAATGCAGCCATGCGTTTCGATGATCTGAAATTGGAACCACTCTACATACTGGATATAGGTAAGCCCGGAAGTTCATTTGCCTTAGAGATTGCGCGCAAGACGGGATTACCACAGCAAACTTTGCTTCAGGCTGAAAAACTTGTAGGTAAAGACCTTGCAGGTTTTGAAACTTTAGTGCGATCGCTTGAGCGGGAGCGACAAGAATTGAGTGAGAAAGTAAAGCGCATGGAGAAACGGGATGTGGAGTTGAAACTCTCTTTGGACAAATACAAAACCTTGTCCACCGATTTAGAGACACGCAAGAAAGAAATCATTACGAATGCGAAAGAAGAAGCTTCGCGCATACTGAAAGATACGAACAAGGAAATAGAGAAAACCATTCGACACATACGTGAAAACAAAGCAGAGAAAAAGGAAACAACCAGGGTTCGTGAAAATCTGAAATCATTAACCGAACGTGTTGGACAAAAACCAAAAACAGAACCCAAGCCACCCGTTCATTTTAAAGAAGGTGATCGTGTTCGCCTCATTGGGCAGGATAGCAGCGGATTTATACTCGTCATTCAAGGTAAAAATGCTACTGTACAGTTCGGTGAGATTAAGTCACTAACCAAGCTGGATAAGCTTGAGAAGATTACAACAGCTGTTGAAAAGGAAATAAACACACGCTTAAAATCGGCAGGTATTAATGTGTTGGAAAAGCGCATCAGTTTTAATCCAACACTCGATGTGCGGGGCAAACGTGTAGATGAAATCATTAATATTCTCGAACAATTTATTGACACCGCTATATTATTGGGCCAAGGCGAACTTAAAATCCTTCATGGAAAAGGAGAGGGTGTTTTGCGCAAAGTAATCCGCGATCATTTAAAGCGTTACAAAGAAGTAGCCTCTGTGAAAGATGAACACATAGAACGGGGTGGCGATGGAATTACTGTAGTGGTGTTAAAATAAAAAAGGCCTCAAGCGAGGCCTTTAGAATGAGTTGATATTGAACTATTGTTTTTCGAAGACGAACGTCCAATCTCCGTCAACCGATTTTTTCCTTCCGGCATAGCTTTCGCCAGTATAATCCTCAATTTCAATGGTCAAAGTTTCGTTGTTATTCGTAAATGCATAACCCATTTCCAAATCATCGATATCTCTGATGATAACACTACCAACACTGCTGGTTTTAAACTTCCATGAATCGGCAGGTTTCCAGGCATTTGGGGTTGGCCATGAAGCTGTTGGTGCTCCACTTGTGTAACTGTAACTTCCACCGGCGGAACCGAATGTTCCAGAAAAAGTAACGGTCATTCCAGCATACTCATCAGTCATATCTGTAGGACTTATACCTGAAAAGGTTACAGAACTCATATTCCAAGTACCCTTGAATTTATCCAATTGAGTTTCTTCTTCAGATTTAGGATCAGGATCACTGCCACCACAATTGGCGAAGAATAAACCTGCGCTAACGAGTATTAAAAGGGAGAAAATGCGTGCTAAATGTTTCATGTTTACAAATGTTATAGTTGCGAATATGTGGTTAAAAATGCTAAAATCAAAATATTCAATGAGCTACAGGCTTTTCCGTTCGTTAATATAACCCTTAACATCCTTGTAACCGGGCAGGAGCCTAAGTTTCATGCTTTAGGTCTTGTAAATATATGGAGTCAGGGAGTAATATTTGAAGGCTTCAAGTCTGGTGGCTATAATCAATACCATCCCTTGGAATTCCAGCAAAAATTCAGTTCTGTGCCCAGTTGCTCATTCCTATGATTCTTTATCGGACTTCCGATGCAATGTGGAAGGTAGGTGATTCAGTTGAGGTAGTCTTGTTAAACTTATTCAATTCTAAAATTGATTTGTGAAAGGGAAAGAATATAAAAACCTCTATGTACTGGAAATCATAACAGTACTCAATAATGGTTTCCTACTTTACAAATTCAGTGAATTCAAATACTGCTCTTTTTGAGCCAAACGCATAGTAACGGCATCTTTACCGTTACCGTTGTGGCAAAAAGAAAATATTCTAAAGTTTGGCTTAGGTATTGAGTTGTTGGTTACCTGCTTGGAATGAGTTGTTTTAAGGTCGATGATAAATTGAAAACGCAGACTTTAATTTTTACAATTGAAAATCGGGTTTATGCGTTTCGCCAATTTTTCGTTTCTTTAATCTGTACTTTAATCTATTAAGACTATGTGGGTAATTCTTGAGTTTATTGTTTTAGCCTTCATCGTATTGCTTTCTATTACGGAGTTCTTTTATCCGCTTATTGTCGGGAAGCCATTGTTTGGTTCCTTTCGGAAGAAGGTGGATGTAGAACAGAAACCGGTTGATTCATCCTTGGAGTCGAAAGTTTCCATGGCGAAGGAGAAAGTCAGGGAAGTGAAAGACATTCAGGAAGAAGTAAACAAACACTTCAAATCAGCTGAACAATTGAAGGAAGAAGCTGACAATCTTTTAAACAACTCAAACAATTAACCAATACAAATTATGGAGAACCCATTGCAGAACGCAAAGAGTTTAATAAACTCTAAAAGAATACTCATGATCGGAGCAGGCTTTCTGCTTCTTATCCTTATTTTATTTTCCGGTAAACTGGTGGAGAATGTAGATAACTCGGAGATTGTGATCATACAGAGTGTGTTCACTGGTAAGATTTCGGTGTACACCACTGCCGGTCCTGTGTTTCAAGCATTCGGAACAGCCACCCATTATAAAAAGGCCAGTCAATTTTGGTTTAGCAAGAAGAACGATGAAGGAGGAGATAACGATGATGCCATTAAGATACGATTCAATGATGGAGGTCATGGAGAAATTTCCGGATCAGTTCGGTGGTACATGCCAGCGGATGAAAAAGCGATTCTGAAACTTCATACTGACTTCGGTTCGCAAGGTGCTGTTGAGCAACAACTCATCAGACAGGTGGTTACAAAATCAGTTTACATGACAGGCCCTTTGATGTCGTCAAAAGAGTCATCAGCAGAGAAACGCAATGACTTACTTTCTTTCATTGAAGATCAATCCATCAATGGAGTGTATCGCACCAAGCAGGAAGATATTAAGGTACACGATGACTTAATGAACACCGATAAAACCGTTACGGTGGTGAGGATTGTTCAGGATAAAAATAATTTACCTATGCGTCAGGAAACTTCAGCTGTGAAAGTATATGGTGTAAGTCTTCAAGGTCTTGCATTAAATGCTATTGACTATGATGCGGAAGTTGAAAACCAGATTAAAGTTCAACAGCAGGCGTACATGCAAGTGCAAACGGCTATTGCTAACTCAAAGAAAGCCGAACAGGATGCGATAACAACCGAGCTTCAAGGTAAGGCTGCTGCTGCAAAAGCGAAGTGGGAGCAAGAGGTAATTAAAGCGCAAGCGATCACACAAGCTCAACAGGAAAAAGAAGTTGCTGCACTTGAAGCACAGACTGCCATACTCGCTTCTCAACGCGTGAAGACGGATGCTGATGCAAAAGCATATGCTAATACCAGATTGGTTTCGGCAGGTCTAACACCACAGGAACGCGCGCAGTTTGAGAAAGACACCCGGATTGGTGTTGCAGAAGCTTTGTCTAAAATTGTTTTACCCACTACGTATATGGCGGGTGGAGGAGGCAACAAGGAAGCTTCAATGCTGGAAAGTATCTTGGGCGTGAAGTTGTTGAATACTGAGAAGATCAAATAAGTTGATCGTTGTTGGTTGGTCGTTGTTAGGATATTCTGTTGAAATGATGTGTGCGCTAAACTTCAAAGCTTAAAAGCATAGCGAACGACCATCAACCAACAACGACCAACTAATATCAATCCTCCGGATATGGAATAAAAACAAAATTTGTAAAGGCTTTGTCAATTACAAACAAGCAACAAAACTCATCCGGGTTTTTGTAGGCCTCATGAAATGCCTCTATTTTTTCTTTTTCAACAATCTGTCGCTGTACGAACTCATCTAAAAACGAAGCAAAATAATTCCACTCTGTACCATTGTTGTTTTGATCCAGCATGAGTTGCCCGATTGGTTGTGCTTCTTTGCAGATCGCAAAAATGGGATAGTCGAAACCCGCGGTGCGAATCTGATAGGAGGCTTCTTTTAATGTATCGCACACCTTCACAAAATCTTGCGATATCGTGCCCAGGTATTTCCCGCTTAACTCCGGATCGTTCTGCATAGTTGTTGTTTCAAACCGCTAAAATAATAAGAACTATCACCATCTGCATCACAAAAGGCAATTGAGTATTTTGGAGAAAATTCAGAATAATGATTAAATATCTCTCCCTCGGCCTATTTACTTTTATATCCATCAACCTCTGTGCTCAATCATCCAGCGAAAGCGAAGTACTTACCTCTTTTCAGGAACGAAAGAAATTGGCTGAGACATCGTGGCTTAAAAATTATCCTGCCCGCAACATTGGGCCGACTGTGCAAGGAGGACGCATTATCGACATTGACGTCAATTTAAAAAACACAAAGGAGTTTTATGTGGCATATGCTTCCGGTGGGATTTTCAAGACTGTTAATAACGGTATTACGTTTGAACCGATTTTTGATAACCAGGACGCGTTAGGTGTAGGCGACATGGCACTTTCACAAAGTGATTCTAAAATTATATATGTAGGTACAGGGGAGAAGAACAGCAGCCGATCCAGTTATGCCGGTTCTGGAGTTTATAAAACCAACAATGGTGGAGCATCCTGGGAATTTCTTGGACTTGCCGGGACACAACATATTAGTCGTGTGATCATTGATCCTCAAGATAACAATACGGTTTGGGTAGCAGCTCTTGGAGCGCTCTATTCGAAAAATAACGATCGTGGAATTTTCAAATCAAGTGACGGTGGCAAAACCTGGAAGAAGACTTTGTTCGTTAATGATAGCACGGGCATTATCGATCTTGCAATCAATCCTGAAAATCCAAAACAACTTTGGGCATCATCGTGGGAGAAGAGTCGGGCAGCAGGAGCTTTTAAAGGTAATGGTGTTGGTTCGTCCATTTATCGTTCGAACGATGGTGGCGAAACATGGTCAAAATCCGTTACTGGTTTTCCGCAAGGCAAACAAGTAGGAAGAATCGGTCTTGATGTATGTGCATCAAAACCCAATGTAGTGTATGCCATTCTCGACAATCAAGGAGAAGTTCCGGATACAAAAAAGGAAAAGAAAGAGGATGGCAAATTGAAGATTGAAGATTTCAAGACCACGTCGAATGAAGAGTTTGCCAAGCTCGATGACAAGAAACTCGATGAGTTTTTAAAAGATAACGACTTCCCTAAAAAATATACTGCGGCAGTAGTAAAAAAGGAAATTGCTGCGGGCAAATATACAGCAAAGGCCATCGCTGAATATTTTGGAGCGGATGCCAACGCTAACTTATTCAATACAAAAGTAATTGGTGCTGAAATATATCGATCGGATGATAGCGGGTCTACCTGGAAGAAAATGAACAGCTACGATCTTGATAGTGTGTTCTATACCTATGGGTATTATTTTTCTGAGATGCGTGTGTCACCCGACAACGCTGACCTTCTCTACATATATGGAGTGCCCATGTTGAAGTCGCGGGATGGTGGTGTTACGTGGCATCGCCTGGATACTTTGCGCGGTGTGAATGATATTCACGTTGACCACCATGTGGTATGGGTAAATCCCGCTGATTCAAAACACATGTTGCTGGGTAACGATGGAGGCTTGTATCAAAGCTATGATGAAGGTGCTAATTGGATTCACATCAACAATGCATCGGTCGGACAATTTTATACTGTTAACGTAGACATGGAAACACCCTACAATGTGTACGGTGGCTTGCAAGACAACGGTGTGTTGAAAGGCTCAAGCAAATCGAAGCCAAATGAGACCGAACATTGGAAACAAATTTTTGGAGGTGATGGTATGTATGTAGCGGCCGATCCGCGAAACAGTAACATCGTGTACACAGGCTTTCAGTTTGGAAATTATTTTAAACTCCAACTCGATAAAGATAAATCGGAAGGCATCACTCCGAAGCATGATATTAACGAAGTGCCCTTGCGTTTTAATTGGCGCACACCACTTATTCTCAGCAAACACAATCCGGATATACTCTACATAGGAGCACAAAAAGTATTTCGCAGTTTAAATCAGGGCGAAACGTGGGAAGCCATCAGTGGAGACTTAACCAAAAACAAAAAGCAAGGTAATGTTCCGCTCTCCACTATTGCTTCACTTTCTGAATCGCCTTTGAAGTTCGGTTTGCTTTATGCCGGCGCAGATGATGGAAATGTGTGGGTAAGTAAAAACGCTGGTGGAAGTTGGGAGGTAATCAATAATGGCCTTCCCGCCGATCGTTGGATTAGTTCGATTTCACCATCACCGCATGATGAGGCAACTGTTTTTGTTTCCTTGAATGGTTATCGCAAGGATGAATTTAAAACCTATTTGTTTGTGAGCAGCGATTATGGTAAGACATGGAAGAGCATTAAAGGAAATCTTCCGGAGTCTGTTGCAAATGTAATTATTCAGGATCCTGTAAATGCCGACTTACTTTATTGCGGACTTGATAATGGAACGTATGTGAGTTTTGATAAGGGAAACAACTGGCATTTCTTTAACCCGTTATTGAATGTCCCTTCGTATGATATGATAGTGCATCCTCGTGAGAATGAATTAATCATTGGTACGCACGGACGAAGTGTATACGTAGCCGACGTTAAACCCATGCAAGCTCTTAAGGATGGAGGATTAAGCAAAGGTATTATAGCATTTGCACCACAATCTATTCGGTATAGTGAAAAATGGGGAGAGAAATATTATCCATGGTCTGAAGTGAATACACCGACTATAAACCTGATGTATTTTGTAGGTCGTGCAACGACTGACATCACTATTGAAATTTTAGATGAGAAGAAAGTAGTGAAAAGAAAGTTTACATCGACAGGTGCAGTTGGTTTTCAAAATATAAACTGGGATGTGAAAGTGGAAGACAGTGTTAAAAGTGGAGCTACACCAAAGAAAACAAAAGACTCGAAATTAGTTACCTCAACAAAGCCGATGATTTATGCGGCAAAAGGGAAATACACCATTCGCTTTACAAATGGAATTGAGGTAAGTGAAGTAAGTTTAGATATTAAATGATACTCGTTGAAGGAATAAGTCAGAGTAGTTCGAATTAAAGATTCTTCTCCGTTATTTCTCTTCGCACACGACTTAAATGTTCTGGAGTCATGTCGAGGTAGGAGGCAATTAAGTGAAGCGGTACGCGTTCAACTACTTTTGGTCTTTCTTTAATTAATTGTAAATATTTTTCCTTGGGAGTTGAGACCTAAAGTCAGCCCGAATTGTAGCGTCGAACATATAAAGCAACTTGATCTTGTAATGTTCAACAAAGCAGAAGGCATTGGCTTTTATGAGAATGGCGATATGCTGATTACCAACGAAGCGCAAGGCAAGAAGCCTACCTTATTGAGGTTAATTAAGGTAAATGATTCCTAAAACTCAGGCATTATCACTTGTCTAACGAAAGATGGGTGATAGAATTCGAGAAAAGCTTAGCGGTTTAAAATGAGTTTGGTTGTTATAGTGATGAAGGTTGCATTAATGCATTCATAAACTTATTTTAGAACTAGCAACGCTATAATGTGCTATTGAATATTTGTGTGATGGTTAGGTGTCATGCTAAAACGATGAGTGGATACTAACAAAACATATTTCTTTTTGTTCAACCAAACCATAAACCTCATGTGGCGCACCATTTTTAAAACAACTTTAATTGCCGGCACGCTTGATATTACAGCTGCGTGTATTCATAGCTATTTAATGAACAACACAATGCCATCAACGGTCTTAAAGTTTGTTGCCAGTGGTGTGTTTGGTACGGCCGCGTTTAAGGGTGGTTATGGAATGATGGCGTGGGGATTGCTTTTTCATTTCATCATTGCGTTTGCTTGTACTGCTTGTTTCTTTTTGCTGTATCCCAAAATCAAAATCTTATGGCGAAGTTGGGTTGCAAATGCTGTGGCCGTGGGGGTGGTGGCATGGTGTGTAACTAATTTGATTGTTGTGCCTATGAGTAACACACCTAAGTCTGCGTTCAATATTGAAAGGGTACCAGTTGCCTTGTCTATTTTAATTGTTTGCATCGGCATACCGATTGCCTATCATGCAAAGCTCTTCTTTGCTAATAACAATAAATAAAGCAGAGGTAATATTTTGATTTTATGACATGTTCATTAAGATCCTTTTTAGAGAAGGAGTTACGGAATCGAATTCGGAAATTGATATAACGTCAACAAAACGAAATAACCTTACATCAATTGATTATCCGGATATTTTACAATTTTTTAATTCCAATGACTCAACATCGCTGATTATATTTAGGTAAAAAATTATACCTATGAAAGTCCTATCAGGAGTTAGAATGTATGTTACCCTCATGTTGTTTACTCTCTTTACAACTGCCCAAGCTCAAAGTCTGAACTCCAACTGGAACCAGGACTTGAATACTGCATTGAAAGAATTTTTGGCTTGTGAAGGAACTTCGAAGGAACGTGCTGAGTGTGTACATTTTATTGGTGAGTCGCTCAATACTGTCTATAAAATAAATGACTTTTCGAAGTCGGGTAAGTACATGTCACCAAACGAGATCGCTGACTTCATAAAGAATAGCACTAAATGGAAATCACTTGGTCCATCCTACGATCAGACTACATTAACAAAAGCACAGGAATTAGCCAACACAAAGAAAGCTGTAGTGGCAGTGTTTAAAAATGCCGAAGGTGTAGGACATGTAGTGCTCATTATTCCAGGCGAATTGCAGACATCGGGTTCATGGGAACTTCGGGTTCCCAACTCTGCTTCATTTTTTCAGAAGGATCCGTCTAAGTCATATGTAGGTAAAGGACTTTCCTTTGCATTTGCGCGTGTGATGATGAAGGACATCACCCTTTATGTTCGGGAATATTAAAAAATAAAGTTCATCACCGAAAAATCCACAGTGAATTATTCGCTGTGGATTTTTTTGTGCTTTAAAAACTACCATGGGTGAGCATAAGTTATTTTAGTGTTAATGATATTGTGCAATGTTTACAATGAAAGAAATGTCTTATATCATTATCTTTATCTACTTAACTCAATTTTATGGTGACAACGAACTGGAAAAAGGAAATACAACCTCTTCTTAAAAAATACAAAGACAAAAAACATCCACTTGAATACAAGTCTCTATATCAACTTGTGGTAATGGTGGTGTTATCTGCCCAGGACTCTGATAAACACATCAATCAAATTGCTCCTGATTTGTTTAAGGCTTTTCCGGATATGAAAGCGCTGTCCAAAGCAACGGCAGAATCGCTTTATCCTTTTATTGGTAAGGTTCGGAATTTCGGAAACAAAACGAAGTGGTTGTTGCAACTGGCCACGACAATAAAAGAGGACAAGAAAATTCCAACAACACTTGATGAGTTAACTGCACTATCAGGAATTGGTAGGAAATCTGCGAACGTCATTATGCGTGAAGCGGGTGTGCAAGCTGAAGGAATCATTGTTGATCTTCATGTTGTACGAGTGGCTCCGCGTTTAGGTATTGCGTCTGGAGCAGATCCAAAGAAAATTGAAAAACAAATGATGGAAGTGTTAGCTCCTAAAGATTGGGGCGAAGCAGGGATGGCCATTTCATTTTTAGGAAGAGAAATATGCCGCCCCACTAATCCCAAACATCAGGAGTGTGTGATGAATAAAGTATGCGAATATTTTAAATCGAATAAGTAACCGATTCTAGAATTAAAGTAATGAAAAATAATCAGAAACTTGTTCTAGAAACTCCAGCACTCCTTCCAAAATAATTATGGCAAAGAAACTCCGATATAAATCCGCATTGGGAGATAGGATCAGCGATCCATCAATGGATTTTTTGAAAGATATTATTTTCAATGCGACTGGCCCGCAATGGGACAAAGATACGTCCGGAGACTCAATGCTTGATTTCTACGAGGATAATATAAGGCTCTACAAGGGTGATGTGTCCTTGATATTTTTCTATGATGAACTCTACGGCTTCTTCCTCTACTATGACGTATCGTTAGCTCCTGTAAAGCATGATATAACTCTGAAGGACGAGACTGTGGTCGAGCACTTTGTTGGTGGTGAACCAATGCACATCCCTTCGATTTGCTACCGAACGAAAGAAGAAGCATGGAACATTATTGAATACTTCATTCAGACTGAAAAGCCACTTGAACAATTCCGTTGGGTGTTGTTGAGTAAAATCGATTATGTGTATGAATAACGTGGTCAAATAAACAATATGACACCCTTTTGCTGATTACCCATAAAAAGCTAATCAATCAACTTGCAGGGTTACTCGTAGCGCAATGACTGTACCGGATTAACATGTGCTGTTTTCATTCAGCTCAACTTATAGCTTTGTCAATGGGGAATTGTTTTCCACTATAAGCTTTTTTGCTTGTCCAATCCTGAGCGGTACCTGACCAAAACTCCTCTGATTCCGGTAAGCCTAACGGCAAGAATGCTACACTACATAGGTACAAACTACCCGTAGAAATATAATGCTCACCAATGGACGGTTGATGTCCATTGAAACCAATGGTAAGCCAGCCGTTCTTGTCAAATGTTCCGGGCGTTTCAAGGCTTCTTTTAACAACGGCTGTTAATGCGCTTCGAACTTGAGATGGTGGTAACGATTCGGGTAATTTTTTTTGCAGAGCCATTTGTGCAAGCAACTGAAATGCACCACACCGATACGCAATCGATCTCCCGATAGGAGGGAATGTTCCTTCCGGTGATATTAACCGTTCCTGAATTTCGGCATAGCGCTTGGCTCTTTTTTCGAGAACATCGAAAGCATCTTTTAATTCTCCGGTTTCATGATTCACTGTTGCTATTATATCTAAGAGCATCGGGTGAATTACAAAACTGTTATAGTAATCGAAATGAAATTCAGGTCCGTCTCCATACACTCCATCTCCTTTATACCATGCTTCGTGTTGTTTAATGGCGTGATCAATGGGTGCATAATTGTAATTCGTTTTGCTGAATTTTAAGAGCGCGGCTTCAACCATTGCAGAGAATAATAGCCAGTTACTATTGTAAGGTTTAATTACTCGCGTGGCTCTTAAAGCATTGACAAGATTTTGTTGAGTAACTTCATCCAGATTTTTCCACAATTGTTTTGGTGCGCGGATCAGCGCATGGGCGAGAAATGCAGCATCTACCAATGGCTGATTAGCCTCAGTAAAATTCATGTAGCTAACAGACGATGGCGTTACTGCATTCTTGATGGATGAAATGGATAAATCAATAAACTGTTTTCTGAGCTTGCCTTCTTTCGTATCATCAGCGCCAAGTTCAAGCCATGGGGCTAAACCTGCCAGTGTACGACCAAGTGCTTCGAGATAGGTAACTTTTTTTCTTCCTTCTGTTGATCCTGGATATGCTTCAACAGGCATTAACTCTTTCAACTTGTTTCCACTTAATGCATGGAGCACCGGGTAAGAAATTTTTGTGAGCATATCGATCCAATATTCCCGATCATTGATTTTTGAATTCTTAGGTTGCGCAAATACTTTAGGTGCTTCAAACAGACTACCGGCACTGAGTAATGAAAATCCTTTTAGAAAATTTCTTCTGATCATAGAGGAGTATTGAAATAATTCTGCTGCATGAAATTTAGTTAGTGAACATTACCAACTGCTACTCGCTCCACCACCCCCGGAACTTCCACCACCCCAACTTCCGCCACTGGAAGAACTACCGCTGCTAAATGAACTAGAACTACTGGATGAAGAAGCGGCTACAAGTTTGGCGATGGAATAGGTAGATTTCTTTGAATAATTACAGAATTTACAGGAGTGCGTTTCTTCCCCCTTACCGCTGGAGGAATAGGTTGGACTCTTAAGGGTACTGCGTCCGGATGAATAGTAAGCTTTGGTATTACACTTTGGACAAGGAGAATATTTTGATCGTTTGTTTGGATACGTCCACTCTTCTGTTGCCTGACAGCTTTCGCATTGCCACACATCGTAATCAATGGAGCGAAGGTTTTCTTCCATCTGTTGTTTTTTTGAAAGAAACTGGTCGTCATTCTGTTCGCTTAGCTTGCTCATCTTGCCTTGACAAAGTTTGCAGTTGCGCGAATGATTTCGATATAACTTTTTGCGCGCAAGATGATAGAAAAAGTAGAGAAGAAAAGGAAATGGAAAAAGGAAGATCATCCAAAACCAGAAGATCTGATCTTTACGCAGGAACTCCACAATTTCATAATACTTTTGTTCGGCTAGAAAACGGTTAATTACTTTGTTCATTCGATACAATCGGAAGAACAAGGTAAACATGAAATAAAAGTACAGAGCGAAAACACAAACCCCTCCCGGGTTTTCCATAGTACTTATTCCAAAGAGCATTACGATAAGCACAGGAAGACCAATGAACTGGATTAGCCATGACCATTTTGTTCGTCTCATTTCAGGATAATCGCTGTGCTCTGGATTTTTGGAATCAGCGAATTTGTCATTCTTTAACTTGATAAAGAACGCGATGATAAGAAATGGTAGAACGAATATGGATAGAAAAATAACGACTGATTGGAAACCATCAGCCTCTGACTCATCGGGCTTTTGGAGCTCAGCTGCGTAGGTAGGGTCAGTCAGAATTTTATTGACCTCAACTAATCCAGCTAACATACCTCCGTCATAATTTCCATTCTTAAATTCGGGAACCATGAAGTCGCGTTGAATGCGTTTGCAGGTTATGTCAGGTAAAGTTCCTTCAAGTCCATAACCAGTATGAAAACGGATCGTGTGACTATCTTTCACTAACAGAACAAGAAGCCCATTGCTATTTTCTTTGCTGCCTATTTTCCAGAGATCAAAAAGTTTTTGTGCGAATTCAAATACATCATCATCACCAATCGAATTGACAAGCACAACAGCTACTTGTACAGATGTTTTCTTTTCAAGTGAAGTTAAGAGCGTGTCAATTTGAACAACAGTACCATCGCTTATTATTTTATCCGGATTAGATACATAGCTGTTGTTAATTAATTTTTGATTGGGGACTGACTCGATCGTGGATTGGGCCGTCAACGAAACAGAGACAATCAGTAAAAGTAAAGTAGAAAGGTGGCGCATCGTATTATTAAAGTGACTCTACAAGCTAATAAAATTATTTTATCAATGAATATACTCTTGAAATTCGGTTTCGAAAAGATATTATTCTTTCTTTCCGTAACCGGTGTAGCCAATAGCATAAGCACTGTCTTCAAGCCAAAGTATTCTGGCTCCCTTTACGCAGGAGAAATATGCATTGTAAGTTTTTGGTTTCCCTTCGAGATCAGAAAAATGAATTTGCCAGTTATTGGGAAGGTTTAGTTTGCCATTTGATTTGGCATTTTGAAACTTGATGTTACCCACCATGCCGCTGGTAACGCCAATTTCCCAGTGGTAGGTATTGTCCTGCATAAATTCAAATGATTCATTGGATGCGTGTGTATTGGCACCGGCATCAGCACCGGTATAAGCATTTACGTATTGTGTCATTCCTGTAAAGTTATTGGTCCATTTACCTTTCAGGTCAGCAGCAGCCACAGCAAATTTATTGTAGTTGGCCACCGCTTCTACTTTTTCCCAGCCGGATGATTCCTGACGATACTCACCAAATTCCTCTTCATACGTTCTTTTATCCGGCGTTATGAATTCAAGGTACTTTCCGCTACCATTGGAATAATTCATTTTGAAGAGTACGACATGAACCGATCTCCCGGTTGTTTTTTCTACGGCATCAGCTTCTGCAAATTCAATGCTTTGCCAGCCGCTGATGGGCTTGAATTCGAAATTGCTCGCAGTACTGTATTTTGGAGCAACCAGAATATTCCAGGCATTTTTTAATCCATCCATCACAACTGAATTATAAGCATCAGCTTTTTTATTGGGGTAGTGAATTAGAACTTTTATGTTTCCCTTTACAACCTGCACCCAATCTGTTTGTTCCGTACTGGTCCATCCATTATCAAAGTTCGTTGTGTTGAAGGCGAAAGAACTTTTTATTGCTGGAGAACTAATGGGTGGTTTCTTAGTTTCCTGGGTTGCAGCTTTACTGGCTGGAAGTTCTATTATGGGATGGCTGGGAGAAATTGGTGAATAGAAGTAAGCATTGTTATAGGAGGTGCTGCTACTAAAAGGACCTTCACGTTTAGTTGCCGTGCCTGCCTGTAATACAAGGCTCCATTCCTGACCGTCTGAGAAGTAATGTTTGGTGAATTGATATGTCACCTTTTCAAGTGTAATGTTTTGCGTTGTCAAAAAATTGCCCCATGCATCTGCACCATTTTTTTTACTCCATGCTTCCAGCACACTTTTTTGTGGAATGATTGTGAGATTGTTGCCACTGATTTGATAGGTACCGTTTTCTTTCCCTAAAAGAATTTTGTCCATCAACGGATCAAACGCTTTTGAAATAAAGATATAGGTGCCATTTTCATTAAGCGTATACTGACGGATGATGTAGTTCATAACACCATTATTCATTCTGAAACTTGACTGGTCACTTGCGCTCATTGACCATGTGCCAAGGATGGATTTGTTTTCGTTGGTATTATTCGCAGCCGGGGAACTCGCTTCCACTTTCTTGAGATCAACGGACTCTAGAAAATTTTTAATCTCGGATTGATAATCTTCCGTGTTGGTCAAAATAACAATACTCATGCACCGCCCATGACTACTCGCGGTAACCAGCATAGCTGCCGATTGCCCACCGCTGAATTCAAAGGGAGCAACACCACTTTGCACATCCCAGCCATTTTCAGAAACCGCGGATTGCAGTTCTGGTTTTGTTGTTGGCTTGTAGGTTTTTACAATGAGGTCCTGCCATTCGCTTTCAAAGTCTGCCTGCAAATTTCCTTTGCTTGTCGTGCTCGCATAAATTCCAATCTGGCAGTAGGTACCTTTTTGATTATTCGTAATAGCATAGCTTACAACATTTGCAGTGTTGTTAGTTTTCTTCCATCCTGTGGGAACGGTGTAAGTGGCTAGGTCTAAAGTTTCTTTTTGTGCGAATAGACAGGTTGAAGAAAGTACAGAGATCAGTAATACAATAATGAATTTCATATACGGATGTGTTTTTAAAGGCTCTTAGTGTAATAGCTTGCATCATTTTTTTTCTTTTGATTTCGATGATAAGCCAATGTATTTCAAAGAAAGGTGCGGAGCATAACCCCCGCACCGAATCAACCTAACCCAAACCAATCCAATCTAAGTTTATATTACATTCACTATGGAGTTCATCGTGATTATTTAAGGAGCCTCAAGATGTGTCTTTATTTGTCTGATCCTGTAAAGATGATTATCCAAATCTATTTTGGCCATCCCCTAAAAAAGGGATATTGAACATAGATGAAAAATCACGGAAAAAGGGGAGAAAGACTGAATGACCTATTCGCGTAATTTGTAAATCGCATGTAAAGAGCTAGTTTACTAAATGATAAAAATCACAGCATTTATATTTTCATGTCTTTTCTGTTTGCAAGTACAGGCGCAATCATCGACTGTCATTGATAGCTTGAAGCATAATATTGATAATCATACCACTCCCGATACTTTCAGGGTAAAATCAATTTATCAGTATCTGAGAGCAACCATGTATAACTCATCGAACAACAAGCTCTATATTGAAGAGATGCTTGCCATAAGTAGAAGGATCAATTTTTCTTATGGAATCCGAAAAGGTTTGTCAATGTATGGTAAGTATTATGGAGACAGAGGCGATTTTCAGCAATCTTTTTCATATGCTGATTCACTTACGATTTTTCTGAAGAACGACTCCTCATATGCCGCTAAAAGGGAAATGGGTATTCTTTATTGGGATATGGCGAATAATTATAGCCGCATGGGGGACTATTATAAATCCATTGAATATTATTTCTTGGCCATTAAGGTTTTTGAAAAATTTGACGCTAAGAATCATCTGTGTTCACTCTATGGTAATCTGTCTAGTATTTATACACATACTGCTGACTCGGCTAAATCACTGGAGTATATGCAAAAAGCACTAAAGATAGCGGAAGAGTCATCTGACGATGAATTGAAATGCGCAACCTATTTGAACTACGCGAATGAACTAATAAATAAAAATCAATTTTCGAAAGTGCAGGAAGTACTTGGCAAGGCAGAACCGATTGTTCTGAAACTTCAAAGCAATGCCTATTCGCAATATTATTATTATATGAGAGGAGACCTGGCTCTGCTTCAGAATGAATTCGCTCGTGCCATTACGTATTTCAGGAAGTCTCTCCAATTGGCAAAAATGAATAATGATATGCACCAGATAACAGGTGTAATGAGTCTCATGTTCGATTGCTTTAACGCCATGAACAATCTTTCTGAATCAAAGGTATATCTTGATTCAACTCTTTTACTTGCTGAAAAGGGCGGTTTAAAAATGCGAAGAAAGGAAGTGTATGACGGTTTTGCGGTATGGTATGAGAAAAAAGGGGACTACAAGAATTCAAATAGATATCTCAAAAAATCGATATCGCTGAATGACAGTATCCTTTCTGAAGAAAATAATGAACGGACTGCTTCTCTCGAAATACGATATCAGGTTGCGAGTAAAGAAACTGAAATTAATAATTTAAAAACAGAAAAGGAATTACAACAACTTTCTATCCGGCAGAAAAGTATACTTAATTATATTTTAATTGGTGGTGCCATTGCTATTCTTATTATCGCTTTAATGTCTTATCGAAATTACAGGTATAAGCAAAATCTTCAACAACAACGCATCACTGAACTGGAAACCGAAAAACAGTTAACCGCCACTGAAGCGGTTCTTAAAGGCGAAGAACAGGAACGATCACGCTTAGCGAAAGACCTTCACGATGGATTGGGCGGTATGCTCTCCGGAATTAAATACTCCTTTAATACTATGAAAGAAAACCTGGTAATGACGCCTGAAAACCATCAGGCCTTTGAGCGCAGTATGGATATGCTGGACAGCTCCATTAAAGAAATGCGAAGGGTAGCACATAACATGATGCCCGAAGTACTGGTGAGATTCGGATTGGATGTAGCGCTAAAAGATTTTTGTAATGATATCAATCAAAGCGGTGCATTGAAATTAAGTTACCAGTCCATTGGGTTGGATGAAAATCAGATGGAACAAACAACCGCCATAACAGTTTATAGGATTGTTCAGGAGTTGATCAATAACACCATGAAACATGCGGCTGCAACGACTGCGATTGTTCAGGTAACAAGATCAAATGACCAGATTTCTGTAACGGTGGAAGATGATGGTAAAGGATTTGATACTTCAATATTAAATCAATCGAAAGGTATTGGTTGGACCAACATTCAAAACCGTGTCGATTTTTTAAAAGGTAAGCTTGATGTACAAGCTTCAGCAGGGAAGGGAACTTCAGTATTGATAGAATTTAAAATCTAGTAATTAGAGGTCGTTCTTCAAGTAGCTTCGCCTGAAATGAATGATTGCTAAGTTCTCACTTCGATGATCTGACACTCGATGTAGTGGCACCCACATTTCTTCCAATCCTCCCTATTCTGATATCATTTTAATTTTATTCGTGTGCCCGATGGGTCATCGAACATGAGCGGCCATGCATGTTATTGAAAATTACACGGATAGTAAAAGCGTTATTTTATTTTTAGATCACTAAATAAAAATCCTGTTTTTAGGGGATTACAATCGCCACATTCAGAAGGTAGTTTTGTTTCAAAGAAGGCACGATCAATTTACTGATCATCTTAGTAAACCCTCTTACTGTTTTTTGTTATGAATAAAATTAATTTAGTTATTTCCGGAGTTTCTTCCTTTGTGGCAGAACCGATTACCATTGATGATTGGGCCACTGCCTACAAAGTTCCTGATCGGCAAGAAAAAGGAAAGCACTTAAATGGTGAGATGATTGAGAAAATACTCGGCATCAAATCAAAAAGTTGGGCACCCGATGTTTTTAAAGATCCTGCTGTGGTTGTGAACACAGCCAAGAAGGCGATAGACAAGGCTCATGTACAGGTAAGTGAAATAGATGTAGCCATCATTGTTACGTGTTCTCCTTTTCAAGTGCAACTCGATCAGGATGCATTTTACTTATTCAAAGAATTGGGACTTCGGGATAATGTCGTTCCGGTATTGTTAGGTGCCGGATGTGCAGGTATGGCACGTGCCATTGCATTAGCTTCTCAAATGTCGGGAAAAAATTTCCTTATCATTTCATATAGTCTCAGTAGTCTATATACACAAACTCCGATGTATAAGAACAATGATATTCATCCGTTGGGAAAATCACTGTGGATGTCGGCCGCTCTTTTTTCTGACGGAGCTTCTGCCGTTGTGTTGCGAAAAACACCTGAACCTACCGGTTACTCTTTTTATTCACGGGACTCCTTAACCTTTGGTGATGAGGTTGGTTTTACGGATCCATTAATTCATTATTATGGAAGCGGAGCATATGCTCCTCCTGGCACGGTGGAATGCGAGGCGCTTTCCTGTTTTGCTATGGCCGGCAATAAGGTTAAAGAATATTATATCAAGGGAATGACGCTGAATCATCAGACATTATCGGAACTTCAGCCTGACTATTTGAATCGAATAAGAAAATTATATACACATCAGGCGAGTCCAATGCTGACCAATGCATTTTTGGATACATTGATTAAGCAGCACAATATTGATAAAGATAAAATTGGTATCAACGTAGTGAAGTATGGGAATTTGGTAACCACAAGTACGATTAAACTGTTAGACGATGATTTGAATGCAGGTGTATTTGAACGGGGTGACATGATTTGTATCTCTGTTGTTGGTGCAGGTCCTGAACGTGGTGCATTTATTATTCCTGTTGATCAGCAGTGAAAGTTTATAGAACAACGTATCAATTTTCAAATCGATCATTTGCCAAATTAATCATTCAGTTTACTGCCGCAAAATTTACAATGAACAGCATCCTTATCATGGCCTTCTTTAAAACAATGCGGGCAAACTTGTGTCGTTAATTTTTCCTTTGATTTTAAATCGAACATTTCTGCTGAAACAATACCGGTGGGTACAGCGATAATACCGTAACCTAAAATCATAATCAATGAAGCCAATGCCTGACCAAAAGGAGTTTGAGGTGCGATGTCACCATACCCAACAGTCGTCATGGTTACAATCGCCCAATAAATACTAATTGGAATACTGGTGAATCCGTTTTCCTTCCCTTCAACTAAGTACATCAGTGTTCCTGAAATAATAACTGACATCAGAACGGTAAGCAGAAATACACTGATTTTATGACGGCTGGCGAGCAGTGCCGAACGAAGTGTGTTACCTGCACCAATAAACTGAGCCAGTTTCAGGATTCTAAAAACTCGGAAGAGACGTATGATACGGATAACGATTAACACTTGAGCTCCTGAAAAGATCAAGGCCAGATAAGTGGGAAGAATAGATAGTAAATCTACAATACCTAAAAAACTAAAGATGTATCGGCTTTTATTTTGTACAACCAGCAAGCGAAGAACATATTCTATGGTAAAAAGAATTGTGAAGAGCCATTCTAAAAAAAAGAAAAGGTGAACGTAATGCTCTGCCTTTGAGGTATGCTCTCCAGCATAACAACTACTGTACTGAATACGATAACAACCAGCAGAAAGACATCAAATAATTTTCCTGAACGTGTGTCTGCTTCGAAGATAATCTCATATAGTGATTTTTTCCAGGACTGTTGATTTTGGTTCATGTGTAAATTATAAAGTCTTCTAATTTATTCACGAATTGCAGGATTAACCCATAGATGACTATACCAATGCCACACTCCTTTCTTATCCGGAACGGTAATGGTATAAAGCGTTCGTCTTCGTCCGGTTATGGGTACGACTGATTGAAAGGTAATGGTTGCTTTGTCCGCACTCTTCTCAACAATATTAAATGAACATTTTCCGCCCTGAACAAAACATTGTAGTTGATCAAGTCGTAAGTCTGACGATTCAATAGTGAGTTTAAGAACGGGCTTCTTGCTGGAAGGTAATTCAGAACTATCGGGCGAACGCTGTAAGATATGCAGTGGCTTTGAAGAGGCTTTCTCAATAAACTTATTCAAACTGGAATACGCTTCCGACATTGGAAAGCGTGGACACATAAAGAGATCGGTTCCTGAATAAACTACTCCAGAGTTTTGTGCAGCGGCCGCTTTGAATCCAGCCTGCTTTGCAATCCTCTTCATCTCTACATCAAACTCTCCATACGGATAAGTAAATACGACAGGCGTGAAGTCCAGATTTTTCTGAATGATCGACTGGCTTAATTCAATTTCATCTTTGAATTTAATGTACCGGGTAGTGATGGGTTCATTTAAAAAATAAGCATGCGAATGTGTATGGTTGCCAATTTCAATGCCACTTTTCATGGCATTCTGTAACATTGACCAGTCCATGTAATCGCCAGCACCCACCGTTTCTGTGTTGATAAATAATGTGGCCGGAATTTTATACTTCTTTAGAAGAGGTAATCCGTTTTTGAAAAAACTTTTATAACCATCATCGATTGTGATTACGGCAATTTTTTGTGACGGCTCGTCAGATTGCAAGTAGGTAATGGCATCCGAAAAAGTGAGAAGTGTAAAATTGTTTTTGGTAAGCCAGTGTAAATGCGATTCAAAATCTTTAATCGAAACATTAGTTGTGGGATAACGTGAATCACCAACCCGATGATAGACAAAGCACATGATTGATTTATCAGAAGGATTTGAGATGATCTTTTTATCAACCTCTTGCGTTTTTCCGGCACATGAACACATCAGCAATACATTGCACAACAGGATGAGTTTCAGTATCGATGATTTATTCTTCACGAATATATTCCGGATTAATCTGGTAATGATCGTAACGGGTAAGATTATTTGCGTCAATTATTTTTCTAAGCTGACGTATGTATGCAGATCTACGTTCAGAAAAATTCTTGAGATGCGGTAACAACTGATATGGATCATCTGTTTTTTGCCTTGCTACTCGCAATGGAATGTAAGGTTTTGCTTTTCCTATAATTTCAAAATAGTGAACAATCGATTCAGACATATCTTTATATGAACGCAAATAAATCCTTTTCTTACTTCGGGTTTTAGCGGCCGCAATTCGGGGCTCGAATTTATTAAACGACCAGACACCAAACAGATTACTGCCTTCAAGAAAAAACCGTGATTGCCCCCAGCCACTTTCTACTGCTGCTTGTGCCAGCACAATGCTATTCGGTAAGGTAATCATTCGGGCATAAAGATCATCGAGACTGCTGGCTTTGTAGCGGGTTTTTAAATTCTTGTAAAAGAGACTGTCGGCTTTCTCCCACGATTTTTTTTCTTTTAGATAAAGAAGCTTTCGTTTGTTTTCGTCCACCCGGTGGCGCGCAACCAATATGGAAGGAAGAACGGCTGAAATAAAAGTAGCTTTTGCTTTAGGTACAGGCAGATATTGCAGGCCCGATACATTTGTGTAAAGAATTGGTTTTACGATTGAATCGGATACAAGCACAATCTGCTTCAATGAATCAACGGCAACAATTGTCGTTTCAATACGATGTGATTTATACCGGTTGCAGCCAGATAAAATGAATGTAATTGCAAGAGCAGCAATGAAGGGTAAAAATCTTCTCATGCAGGGTGAAGACAGTTATGTGCAAGGTACTACATATACAGAAGAAGTTGAAGTATTTCGCTAAATGAAGTGCAGAACATCGCTCAAATAGTAGTAATTTTCGCGCTGGTTTAATCTATTCTCAATGGAGAAATTTCAGAAATGGATATTTATTTTAATACTTCTTATATCAGGAAATCTATTTGCACAAAAGCGAATCAGTACCGTAGGTTTAGGATGGGCTAATACTTCTGTTAATACTGCTGTGTTCCGTAAGAATGCATTGGTAACACATCATAGTATGCAGTATACTGCATACTATGATGTTGACAGTGTACTGGTACTCGCCAAACGAAAGTTAAACGAAGGAGTGTGGGAGGTGAAACGATCATCTTATAAAGGAAACGTTTTGGATGCACACAATGCCATCAGCATCATGGTTGATGGTGATGGATATTTACATGTAACATGGAATCATCACAACAATTCATTAAACTATTGCACAAGTATTGAGCCTTATTCGCTTGAGTTGACAAAGAAGAAGATTATGATAGGTAATAACGAACGTAATGTTACCTATCCGGAATTTCACAGTCTGCCTTCTGGCGATTTAATTTTCTTATATCGTAATGGCGAATCAGGTGAAGGCAATCTGGTGATGAATCGATACAATGTGCTTTCAAAAAAATGGAAACGTATTCAAACCAATCTTATTGACGGAGAGCAACAGCGCAATGCATATTGGCAAGCCTTCGTTGATAGGCTTGGTGTAATCCATCTTTCGTGGGTGTGGCGCGAGACTTCAGACGTTTCTACCAATCATGACTTATGTTATGCACGTTCAAATGATGGTGGTGTCACCTGGCAGAAAACAACAAGTGAAAAGTATACCTTACCTATTCGTGCTGATAATGCAGAGTATGCTTGTAAAATTGCACAGGGTAGTGAATTGATCAATCAAACATCTATGTATGTAGAGGATGGCAAAATTTATGTTGCAACCTATTGGCGACCGGTGGGAGGTGTGCCACAATATTTTCTGGTAGAGCATAGTGCAGCTTCATGGAAGACACATCAGGTAAGTAATCGTACAACTGACTTTTCATTGAAGGGTGCAGGAACAAAAAAAATTCCGATATCAAGACCTCAGGTGCTCGTTCAAAAAGATGGAAAGATTCATGAAATTATTTTTGTTTACCGGGATGTAGAACGGAGCAATAATGTAAGCTTATCAGTCGGAAATCCTGAAAAGAAAAACTGGTTGAGCCGTGACTTAACAACGACATCCGTTGGGAGTTGGGAACCCACCTACGATACAGAACTTTGGAAAACCAAAAACATACTGCAGCTATTTGTTCAGCAAACTGGACAGGGCGATGGTGAGGGAGCAGAGAACATCGGACCACAACCTATAGTGGTTTTGGAGTGGGATGGTAAGAAGAAATAAAGTGTTTAGCTTGATGAACAAATGATAATAACAATATGAAAAATATTTTCCTTTTATCCCTTTCACTTCTTGTACTATGTCTCGATTCTTCAGCGCAGAAAAAATCGATTGACTTGTTTAATGGTAAGGACTTAAGCGGTTGGCATGCCGATGTTCCGGATATGGACAAAGATCCAAATCTTAAAACTCCTTTCATTATCCGGAATGGAATGTTGGTTAGTCTAGGCACTCCCGGTGGGCATTTAATTACGGATGCCATCTATCAAAACTATAAACTTGAAATACAATATCGTTTTGCAGGCACACCCGGAAATTGTGGTGCGCTTGTACATGCTTCAACACCCCGTGCATTGTACGGTATGTTTCCGAAATCCATCGAAGTACAAATGATGCATGAGAATGCGGGTGACTTCTGGTGTATTGTGGAAGACATTGCAGTTCTAGATATGGAGAAGAGACGCGGACCAAAGGAAAACTGGGGCATTACAGAAGGGAAGGAGCGAAGAGTTATAAATCTTACCGATGGATCAGAGAAACCCTTGGGTGAATGGAACACGATGATCATTGAATGTGTGGGTAACGAGATTAAAGTATGGGTGAATGGAACAGTGGTAAATCATGGTTTTAATTGCACTGTATCAAAGGGGCAGATTGCATTACAGGCAGAAGGATCGGAAGTGGAATTTCGAAAAGTTATGTTGACAACGATTAAGAAAATTACAGAATAGTTTAAAGCCTGGCTGTGATTTTGACACTCCGGGAATCGATTGAGATCTTGCTAATATGTATGATAGATCACGAAATTTTGATTGTGGGTACTTTTGCACATAATAAAAATAATGTAGCTTGGCAAATTAATAATGTAAAATGTAACTAGTATTAATTAAACCTTATCCTTAACCAATGAAACTATTTAAACTCTTTTTCTTCATCCTTGTGTGCTCATCGGCTTCGGCACAGATAAATAAGGGAGCCCTTATCTCCGTATTTGGAGATCGAAACTTGTCTGATGATCCGTTGGAGACAAAACTCTTTGAAGCGATAATGAAAGACACTGCATTTAATTTAGTACCTATTGTAAATAAGTTTGACAAGACCATCCGTGAGAAGTTCCTTCCTCAATTCCCTTTCCCATTTGTTACGAAAGATGAAGTCGTGAAAGCCCAGGGATATCCTGAATTGAAGGCCCTTACACGTTGGGCTGGTGATAACTGGTACTCTACGCCGGCAGATGGTTATGTTCCTATTGCTGCTTTCGGTATTGCAGATGATACTGAGGCCATAAAGAAATCATTTGAAATAGTTCAGCAAGGAGTGGACGGAGTAATGATTGCATACGTCAGTTTTAATATTTATGACGCAGGAGGCTTTGGGCCGATGGCGAAGAAGAAGATATATGCTTACGTTAATCTCAAGATTTTCAATAAAGATGGAAAAAGAATATTCAAACTAAAGGAGAGAGCCTCGTCAAGTGAAGGGGTTTTAGCTGTGGGTGGAATTATTACCGATTTTGGTAAACTGAAGCCAATGATTGCCTCAGCTGCGGATAATCTTTTAAAAGATATGGAAAGCACACTAGCAAAGTCATTGAGCAAAATGACAAAGCAAATGGATAAGTATAATAAAGATTAAGAACGAAAAGAAGTCTATTGTACTAAAGTCATCTGTTTACCATGGTAGACAGGTGACTTTTGTTTTTGTACTGTTGCATATTCGATACGACCAGGCATTCAATAATTAGCCGAATCACTTCTACACATTTGGGTGTTTTATCTACACATTCGCAGGTAGATATATTATTTCTTAATTTGGTTTTGTTAATTAGGGTATGCTGAATAAGTCATGAAATTGTAAAATCAACTATCGAAATACATTTTCATACTTGGGACTCAATTGAACCCATCTTTTTTTTAAGATTTAGAATTAAAATCGTCAATGACTAGATGGTTAAATAGAATAGGTGCAAGGGTTTTGAAAGTTTATCCCGTTTTTCCTTGCACTTGTTTTTTTATAGAGCCATTCAAATTTGTGTTTTTGATTTAAAAATCGCTATTAATTCATCCTTTGACTTATTCAGCAGACCCTACTTAGCAATTTTGTTTTTACGATTTACGATATGGTCATCGCCAGTCACCCCTGTTCTCTAATCTTCCCAACGCTCAACCTTACAAAAAAGAGGTGACTGGTTCAAGTCTTGCACGTTGACCAGTACGTGTGAGAGACTTGGATCTTTCATGCTGTAAGTCTTCAGATTTAAAAACCTGCATCGCTCCCTAAGTCTGGGATGATTTAAAGTTGTGATCACACGGCAGTCTGTTCGAAGCACTTCAGAGTCCTTCGAACAGACTGCCACATATTATAGACACAAGTGAACAGCTGCACTAGCCAGCACCCAACACTAGGGTCGGTACGTGTTTATAAATAATATTGAAAGTCATTAACGATTAACCATTAACGGCTACATTTTTTATCTTTGCCCACCGTGAAAAAGTTAGCCACCATAGCCTTCATTATCCTCAGCCAAACAGCCTTTGCCCAGTTGGATTCGCTGAAGATTATAACACCTGCTTTGCCCATTGATACCTTAACAACCCTCACATACAAACTGGATTCCATTGAAGCATCTGCCCGGGGTAGAATAGATAGTGTTACACAATATTATCATCAGGTAACTGGCAAGTTTCAGGGATTAACATCGCGCTATCAGCAGAAAGTAGACAGTTTAGGTAAGCTTAAGTTGCCAACCGAAAAGTACACGAAGAAACTAGACAGCCTTAACAACGTACTGGTTGGGACCAAGCAAAAAGTAGAAGGGAAGATTCAATCCATCAAACAAAAGGCAACGGAGAAACTTAATTCACTTCCACTACCACTAGAACTGCAAACAAAAGTTTCACAACTTACCGGTTCATTGGATAAATTAAATCTCTCGTCCTTATTCTCCGGAATAAATTCTCCTATTGATCTAAAAGATATTAATACTTCACTCGATCAAATCATTCCGTCAACTGATTTAACAGACATTCCGAATTTACCTTCAGCAGAAGGTTTGGGTGATGTAAGCAAAAACGTAGGCAGTGTTTCTGATCTGACATCTGGCGTAAGCGAACAAGCCGGTGCGTTGCAGCAAGGTGCAGGTGAAATTACCCAGAGTGTCAGCCAGGTAAACAATATTGATCAGCTTGCTGAAAGCCAGGCAACGAAACTGGATGGTGTACAAGATTTGAAAGAGGCTACTGGAAATCTTCCCGTCACCACCATGCCTACGGAAGAACAGGCAAAGGAACAAGTGTTGCAGCAAGTGCAGACCGTAGCGATAGATCATTTTGCAGGCAAGCAAGAAGTATTGCAGGCAGCCATGGATAAATTAGCGAAATACAAAGCAAAGTATGAGAGCTTGCCCAGCGTTGGTGATGCAAAAAAGAGATTGTTCAACGACCTGAAAGGCAAACCATTTATTGAACGGATCGTGCCCGGCATTCAATTTCAGATTTTAAGCAAGCAAGGAAATTTGCTGGTTGATTTTAATGCTTATGCAGGATATCGCCTTACCAGTAAATTCACGAGTGGCCTTGGCTGGAACCAGCGTGTTGCCTACAACTACGATCAAAATAACTTTAATGCACAGGCGCGCATTTTTGGTCCGCGTGCTTTCACGGAGTATAAACTAGGAAAAGGTTTCTTTCCTCGCGTAGAAGTCGAAGTTATGAATACTGCTATTCCTCCTTATACAGCACCAAATCCGGCTGTTGATAGTAGAAGCCGTGAATGGGTGGTGAGCAGCTTTATCGGATTGAAAAAAGAATATCGTTTTTTCAAGAATGTAAAAGGCACAACCACCATCATGTTAAACGCCTTTCATCCCCGCAATAAAAATTTGTATGGTGATGTTGTCAATGCTCGTTTTGGTTTTGAGTTTCCGATGAAAAAGAAACCGAAAGTTAAAAGTTAATAGGGTCATTGATATGAACTAATAGAGAGGTAAAGCACTGAAAATAAAATTTGATCAGCAGAATGGATTCGATTACTACGAAGAAGTTTTCAGAACATGGAAGATGCCTGCCGACACACTTCACAAACGCGGAGAGTTTTTGTTTAATCAAATGGTGAAGGGCGGAGATCTAACATTGTATTATTCCAAATTTCAAAAAGATCGATTCATCGAATTTCCTGATGATCGATTCACTTTTGATGTTCAGGAAAGAAAATGGAGAGATAGCGAATTGGATTCAGTGAAATTTGAATAAAACGCTAAATCTGGCATCGACTACTATGACAAGGCTATGACACTGGGTCGAGACTGGGTCGAGTCTGGGTCGAGAGGTTGTAGAAAAAGTATGAGGCTGGCGAAATGGCAGACTTCAAAATGAGTTAATTCACCACCAGTATCCAAATACCGGATTATCGACTTACTTCGATTGGATTAAGAAATACAGAAATTCCAAAAATGAATAATGCGCTTCTCATGGTTTAAGATTTGATAAATTAAAACTCCATGCCACAAGAAATTATTAAAGATCATTGCTTTTTAGTGCAACGAGCTGGTGTTATTGGTATTGATAAATTAATCTTTATTTTTCAGAAACAGTCGGTTAAAAATATAGTTATGAAAAATGCAATGGTAGTTTTTTTGTTACTGGTCGTAACAGTCACGTTTGCTCAAAAATCGATCAAACTAAAAGTTGTGTATACTCCTGATCATCAATACAACCTTGAGAGTAAAAATGTATCCAATATGATCATAGATACACAAGTTGATGATGCTACAAAAGAACAATTAAAGGCATCGGGCATGTCCTTCCCAATGAAAATCAATATGGATCAAGACATGTCAGTATTGATGAAAACGGGTCTGATCAACGAGAAAAAGGAAGTGCCTGTTATGATTGAGTATACGAAGTATGATGTGAAACAAATGATGGGCGAAAAGGAAATGCCATCACCGGGAAATGTTTTAAAAGGAATGAAAGCTTCTGGTTGGGCAGATAGCAACGGCAAGCTGCACTTGGAAAGTGTTGAAGGAGAAGCCGTGACGGATGAAATCAGAAAGTTAATGATGAGCATGGTGGATCAGCTGGGAACACAAATTGCTTTTCCGGAAAAGCCAATAAAAGCGGGAGATGAATTTACACAGGAAGTTCCTTTTGCTATGCCTATTCAGGGAGGCATTGAGTTAAAGATGATTATTAAAACGGTTTATAAACTGATTTCTTTCAATTCCGAAAATGCATTATTTGACACGATTGTTACAATGACAATGGATATTTCTATGGATAAAGGATCAATGACTGCGGAAGGCGCAGGCAAAGGCAAGATGATATTTGATATCAAGAAGAGTTTCATGGCAACCTATGATTCCAACATAGACATGACTATGAAAATGAAAATGGGGCCGATGGATATGGACATCAAATCGACAACCGAATCGACTATGAAGGTGACACAATTATAGATAGGAGTCCTGAACAATTAATTCACCTTACTCTGTCTTGTTTTATGCATCTCAATCACTTTCTTTATTTGATCGCCAGCAATGGTGATTGAATCCTGATCGTGTTTGTTTTTTTCTATTTTCTTTAGCAATGTTTCAAATTCAAGTTTGTTATTTTCAATGGACTTCTCCAGTTGAATTTTCTCACGCTTGTTATCTTCCAGTTTGGTGTTGAGTTCTTTGTTTTGATTAGCCAGTTTTTGTTGTTGTTTCTCCACGGCTTGTGAAGCGCGCACTGATTCATCAACCTGAACCTGGATTTTATCGCGATAAAATTTTACACCAAACTCATGCAGTTGTTTCTCTAATGCGGCATTTACCTTATCAACATTATCCGTTGGCCATTCGGAAGACTTTATTCCGATCCATGCAGAAATGCTTTTACCTTTTTCTTTTGTTGTGGCAAAAACAGGAACGCTGTAGTTTGTACTATTCAATGTAGGTTCGTTAATCGTAATTTCGTTACCGCTCTGTTTAACCTTCCCCATTGCTTTAAGATATTTTACTAATGAAGCATTCACATCTGCGTAAGCGCCTTCGAGTTCAATTTCAAAACCCTCTATATTTTCTCCTTTAATGCGAGCACTTTCTTTTTTTACTTTTACCGTCTGTGCAAGGGTAATTAATGAAATGAAAATAAGGGTAAGCAATAGCGCAAACTTTTTAGCAGACTTCATGTTTATTAAATTGTTTAATGTCGCAAAGAACGAAACTAGAATCTGTCGAATCAACTATTCTTCACGGATGTGAGGCAAATAATGAATTACTCCGTATTTTTCTTTATGAACCTTAGTTACCTTGAGTCTTTATGGCCGATGTTTTTGCCACGAAGTCACAAAGACACGAAGGATACACGAAGTTGCATAGCACTATATTTTAGAAATCAATGGGTAACATTCTCATCACCGGTGCATCCGGACTCATCGGCACACACTTAACCGAGATGCTTCTTCAAAAAGGTCATCAGGTTTCACATTTAGGTCGAAGTAAAAAGAGTGGCAGCATAAAATCATTCACATGGAATGTTAATCGACATCAAATGGATGAAGATGCGCTTCATGGTATTGACACCATCATCCACCTGGCAGGAGCTGGCGTTGCCGATAGGCGCTGGACAGAAAAACGCAAACAAGAAATTTTAAATAGCCGCACTCGATCTACACAATTACTATTTAATGTTTTAAAGAAAGAGAATCATCAAGTAACAACTTTTGTCTCTGCTTCGGCCATAGGCTATTATGGTTTTATAAGTAATGATGAATTAACTGAGAATAGTCCTGCAGGAACAGATTATTTGGCAAACGTAACAAAGCAATGGGAGGAAGAGGTAGATAAAATAGAATCGCTGAATATTCGGATAGTAAAAATCAGAATAGGAATTGTGTTGAGTGAAAAGGGTGGAGCATTAAAAGAAATGATGGTGCCAATAAAATTCTTCGTTGGTGCACCTTTGGGTTCAGGCAATCAATACCTGAGCTGGATACATATCGATGATTTGTGCGCCATGTTTTGTAAGGCAGCAGAAGATAAAAATATGCAGGGCGCTTATAATGGTGTTGGTACTCATCCGGTAACGAACCGCGCATTAACGCGAGCCATTGCTAAAGCATTGAGTAGACCAATATTTCTTCCACCGATACCGAATTTCATATTGAAATTAGTGATTGGCGAAATGGCTGACATTGTACTGGGTGGCAGCAAAGTATCGTCATCTAAAATCCAACGAGCAGGATTTTCTTTTCAGTTTGATAATTTAGACAAAGCACTTCGTGATTTGCTGGTCGGCAATTGAAGGCACATCCTCCGTTTTATAAATAGAAGAAGAGATATGCCCATTTCTTAGCTTTTCGTTTCTACCTTGTATATTCGTTATTGATGTTAATGTAAATAGATATGAAGACGAAAAAGAAAAAGAATGAAGATGTTGTGACCCAGGCGGAAATGGAAGAAGAGAATCGCATTCGCAAGGCATTTAAAGATAAAGATTGGGCAGAAATCAAAAGCTCCGACAGTTGGGTGATTTTTAAAGTCATGAGCGAATTTGTTGAAGGTTTTGAAAAGCTGGCGAAGATTGGTCCGTGTGTTACCATCTTTGGTTCTGCACGTGTGAAGCCAACAAGTCCTTATTATAAAATGGCTGAGGAAATTGCGTACGAATTGGTACAGCAAGGCTATGGTGTTGTAACAGGAGGGGGCCCGGGTATAATGGAAGCGGGTAACAGGGGAGCGCATCGTGCAAAAGGTAAATCAGTAGGACTAAATATTTATCTTCCACACGAACAAAAAGGAAATATTTACATTGATCCGGATAAACTCATTACGTTCGATTATTTCTTCGTGCGTAAGGTGATGTTCATGAAATATTCTCAAGGGTTTATTGTAATGCCTGGAGGTTTTGGAACGTTAGATGAGATGACAGAGGCCCTTACGTTAATACAGACAAAAAAGATTGGACGTTTTCCTATTGTATTGGTGGGAAAGAAATTCTGGAAAGGTCTGATTGATTGGTTCATGAAAGTTTTAGTGAGCGAAGGAATGATCGGTGAAAACGACGATGAACTTTTCAGTTTGGTAGATACACCTGATGAAGCTGTAAAAGTTATTGACGATTTTTATTCCAAGTATTTATTGTCACCTAATTTCTAGATTTGGGTTTTGAAAAAGAATATGAAGAAGACATCCAATCTATTATCTGTTTCGGTCATCGTCATGTTGCTTGGCTACATTGCCTATGTGCAATGGCCGGAAAAAAATTCTGTAGGTGAGAAGGTGGTATCCGATACATCGATCGTTCCTAATCCTGCTTTTCTTGCGGCTATTGCCTATGATCTTCCAACTGAAATTTCTTTTGCGGGTGAACCCGTTCCACTTGACATAGTGGACGTGCGTGAACGATTCGACAAAGAACTCCAGATCAATTGTTACCTCCACAGCAATACTTTATTTTTATTGAAGCGTGCAAACAGGTGGCTACCGCAAATGCAGGAAATCCTGGATCGGAATAAAATCCCTGAAGATTTTAAATATCTGCCGTTAATAGAGAGCAATCTTATTAATGTGCGTTCACCCCGGGATGCTGTTGGCTACTGGCAAATTTTAGGTGATTCGGGTAGAGAGCTTGGGCTTGAGATTACTCCAGAGGTGGACGAACGATATGATCCACTTAAATCTACTGAAGCGGCCTGTAAGTATTTAAACAAAGCGTATTCAAAATTCGGAAGCTGGACGTTGGTTGCCGCATCCTATAACAGAGGTGTGGCTGGCATACAACGCGCAATGAGTGAGCAACAGGAAATATCCTTTTACGATCTCTTTCTAAATGATGAAACGTCACGTTATGTATTTCGTATTACGGCCATTAAGGAGATTATTGAAAACCCGTTGAAGTATGGTTTTAGGATTGAAGAAAAAAATCTCTATAAAGAAGAGCCGTTGCGATATGTGGAAGTAACAGAAACCATAAATGATTTCGTGGCCTTTGCAAAAGCAAATAGTACAAACTACAAACTATTGAAGCTTCACAATCCGTGGTTGCGGGGTGAGAAGCTGACCGTGAAAAGCGGAAAGACCTATCGAATCGCCTTACCACTATAGATTTACTAAATGGATCAAAGTACAAAGGGGTCTTATGTTCAACTTCCCTTTTTCATAACTTATCTCTATGCGTCCGTATATACTTGCCGAAAATAATTGGAAGACCATTAAAGATTCATCTTTTGATGTGGCAATTCTTCCCTGGGGTGCGTGCGAAGCGCACAACTATCATTTACCTTATGGAACTGATATAATTGAGGCGGATCACGTGGCTGCTGAAGCCGCACGAATAGCGTGGGAGAAAGGCGCAAAAATTATTGTACTCCCCGCTATTCCATTTGGTGTAAACACAGGACAGTTTGATGTGAAGCTGGATATGAATATGAATCCCTCAACTCAATTGCTGGTATTGCGCGATGTTGTGGAAGTATTGAATCGGCATGGAATATTTAAACTTATTATTCTGAACAGTCATGGAGGAAATGATTTCAAAACCATGATCCGCGAATTGGGTTTGCAATTTCCTTCAATGTTTCTCTGCCAATGTAATTGGTATCAAGCCGTTGATCAGAAAGATTTTTTTGAAAACAAAGATGATCATGCGGGTGAAATGGAGACGAGCGTCATCCTGCACTTGAAACCGGAATTGGTTCGGCCTCTATCGGAAGCAGGCGATGGAGCGGCAAAGAAATTTCGCATTGCCGGTATTCGTGAAGGCTGGGCCTGGGCAGAAAGAAAGTGGATGAAGGTAACGAAAGACACGGGTGTTGGTGATCCAAGAAAAGCCTCAGCCGAAAAGGGAGAAAAATATTTTAAAGCCGTTACAACAAAAGTGGCCACCTTCTTTTTGGAAGTGGCCACTGCTGATAAGGATGATCTTTATGTTTAAAGAATAGCTTCTGCTGTTTCTATTTTCGCAATCCAAAAATTATTAAACCCTTCACCTACTTGTATTGAAATTACCTGGTAAGCCAGCATTTCTAAAATAGCAAGGAAGTTAAAAATAACACCAATGCGAGTAGGGTATGTTTCCAACAGTTCAGTAAATGAAACCCGTGGTTTGTTATTGAGTTCGTCTACAATATATTTTTTCTGTGCTTCTATTGTGTAAGGATATTGAATAACCTGATGCACGGGTTTATTTTTCTCTGCATCAAAACGCTTTAATACTTTTTCGAAAATCGCCATCAGTTTGAAAACAGTAACATCTTGAAGTTCGGCTTCCACATTGGTACTTTCTGCAAGGGCACGTAACTCTTTCATCAGGTTACCTCGCTTTTCTTTCATCAATTCCTCTTCTTCCAAACGATGGAATCCTTCAACAACCGATTTGTATTTCTTATACTCTAATAAGTGTTTGATCAGTTCTTCACGTGGATCGATTTCATTACCCTTCTCATCGAGTTGAGGTCTCGGCAAGAGCATTTTTGATTTGATGCGCATTAAGGTTGCTGCTACCAAAATAAATTCGCTGGCAACCTCAATATTGAGCACCTCAAGGTGTTTGATATAATCCAAAAAATCGTTGGCAATCTTGGAGATTGGAATATCGTAAATGTCCAACTCATCCCGTTCGATGAAAAAAAGCAATAAATCGAAAGGCCCTTCGAAAAGGGGCAGTTTTATCTCAAAATCTTCCTGTTGTGTAGTCATAAGCGAGGGGCAAATTTATTTATAATCCAGCAAAAACCTTCTTCCCAATAGAAATACTAATTTTGCCTTTCAATCGGCTCAGAAATCCATGTTTCCTCTGCTTTTCGTAGATCAAGGCTGAAAAACAGGCGGGTGCTCAGGCATATTGAAAAGGTGAAGGTAAACAGTTACCTTTTAACCTTGTTTAAGGATTGTTGACACTACAGACCCATGTTAATTACACCCGGAAAACTTTTATCACAGATCAATTCCCCACAGGACGTTAAGAAATTGGATCAGGCTCAACTGGTTCAACTGTGTGATGAACTTCGCCAATTTATAATTGACAATGTATCCGTTTATGGAGGGCATTTTGGTGCCAGCCTCGGTGTCGTTGAAATGACGGTGGCTTTGCATTATGTATTCGATACACCTAACGACCAACTGGTTTGGGATGTAGGGCATCAAGCCTACGGTCATAAAATTTTGACGGGTCGCAAAGAAGAATTTCATACTAACAGAATGTATGGAGGCATTTCCGGTTTCCCGAAAAGAAAAGAAAGTGAATACGATACATTCGGTGTAGGACATTCATCTACTTCAATTTCTGCCGCACTTGGAATGGCTGTCGCATCTAATTATTTAAAGATGGGAGACAAACAACACATTGCCGTTATTGGTGATGGAGCGTTAACGGGTGGAATGGCCTTTGAGGCCATGAACCATGCAGGTGTTGCTGACTCTAACATTCTTATTATTCTAAATGATAATTGCATGGCCATCGACCCAAATGTTGGTGCGCTGAAAGATTATCTAACTGATATTACCACATCACGTGCCTACAATAAATTAAAAGACGATGTGTGGAAGTTGCTGGGCAAGCTTTCCATGTTCGGAAAAAGTGCGCAGGAAATTGTTTCGAAAGTAGAGAATGGCATTAAGTCAACGTTACTCAGTCAAAGTAACTTATTTGAGTCGTTGAACCTTCGTTACTTCGGTCCTGTAGATGGCCATGATGTCAATCATCTTGTCACCATTTTCAACGATCTGAAAAATATTAAGGGTCCGAAAATTCTTCACTGCATAACTGTAAAAGGAAAAGGCTATGCTCCAGCCGAAGCTGGTAATGCTACTACCTGGCATGCACCAGGAACGTTCGATAAGATCTCCGGGGAAATACATAAGAAGACCTACGACAAGCCCCAGGCACCCAAATATCAGGATGTATTCGGCCATACTTTAGTCGAGTTAGCGAAATCGAATGATAAAATCATGGGCATTACACCCGCCATGCCTTCTGGTTCTTCATTAAATATCATGATGAAGGAAATGCCCGATCGCGCTTTTGACGTGGGTATTGCCGAACAACATGCTGTTACATTTTCTGCAGGTTTAGCAACTCAAGGTCTTGTACCCTTTTGTAACATCTATAGCTCGTTCATGCAGCGTGCCTACGATCAGGTAATTCATGATGTCTGTATCCAAAACTTGCCGGTTAATTTTTGTCTTGATCGTGCTGGCTTTGCAGGAGCAGATGGACCAACTCACCATGGTGCATACGACTTAGCGTATTTTCGATGTCTTCCAAATATGATAGTGGCGTCACCCATGAACGAAGCCGAGCTTCGCGACTTGATGTTCACGGCACAGTTACCAAGAAAGGAGCAGGCATTTTCTATTCGCTATCCACGCGGCCAAGGGGTAATGCCGAATTGGAAAACGGAGATGAAAGAAGTCAAAATCGGAACGGGACGTAAGCTTCGCTCTGGAGATGATTTAGCTATCCTTACAATTGGACATATTGGAAATTATGCCACTGAAGTTTGTGATCGGTTAGAGAAACAAAATATTCAGGTAGCGCACTACGATTTACGTTTTGTAAAACCGCTCGATGAAGAAATGCTCCATGATGTTTTCTCGAACTACAAAAAAGTAATTACGGTTGAAGACGGATGTTTGCAAGGTGGTGTTGGGAGTGCTATTCTGGAATTCATGGCCGACAATCAATATCAGGCAGAAGTAAAACGCCTGGGTATTCCCGATAGGATCGTAGAGCATGGCGAGCAAATTGATTTACATCGCGAATGCGGATTTGATGCTGATGGTATTGAACGTGCCGTAATCGACATGCTGGAACCTGTTGTGAAATCTGTTTAATGTCTTCTCTCTCTTTTAAGCAATACGGACAAGGTAAGCCAATCATTTTTTTGCATGGCTTTCCGATGAACCAAACCGTTTGGAATGATTTCGTTCCGTTACTTTCTGATACCTATAAAGTAATCACAGTTGACCTTCCCGGCTTTGGCAAAAGTCCGTTATCAGAATCACCCTTTACAATAGAACAGATTGCCGATTCAGTATTACGCTGGGTTTTGTCAGAAAAAATTTCTGGAGCTACAATCATGGGACATTCACTTGGTGGATATGTAGCCTTGGCCATGGTGGAGAAGCAGCCAGAATTATTTTCAGGATTGGGATTGTTTCATTCGACCGCTCTTGCGGATTCAGCTGAGAAAAAAGAATCGAGATTAAAAGTAGTGGATTTCATAGGGAAGAATGCCGTATTGGCCTTTACCTCTAATTTTATCCCGCCACTTTTTGCCGATCAGAATCACAAGGCAATTAATAAGGTTCGCGAAATTGCTATTCAGTCTGGCCACGATGCAGTGATAGGGTATACACTTGCTATGCGGAACAGACCGAACCGAATTTCAGTTTTAGAAAAATTAAAAATGCCAGTCCTGTTCCTGGCAGGTGAAGCGGATGCTGGCATACCTGTTGACACTATTTTTAAACAGGCCGAACGATGTGAATCGCCACAAGTGCATGTGTTAAAACAAGTTGCGCACATGGGCATGTTTGAAAACCCTGAGGCATCAGCAAACATCATCCGCTCATTTGTAAGTTGAACATTCTATAAAACCCATCAGGTTTATTAAAAACGTATTAAATTGTTTAGCTTTAGGCCATTCTGTGCTCCTACTTGTTAGGTTAAATTGAAACAGGATTTTATATTTGCTTTAGAGGATTATAATAACCAACCAATAACATGGAAGAAATAGTAGATCCACATCAATTTGATTCTTGGAACGGAATGGCCAAAAACATTGCTTATGCAGCGTGGGCTATTTCAATTTTGATTGTTTTATATCACGTTATACGCTTAGTGACGTTAGGTGATGCAAAAACAAAGTATGATTACATCAACAAGAGTGAAATCAAAACGTTATGGATTGCCGCCATCGTTCTGATTGTCGGGGGCTGCTTTTACGCCAATTCCAACATCGTAACGCTCACTACATTGTTGATTTTCGTAAGGTTTTTTATCACGTTTGCAATGGGTATGATCGTTGCCCTGATCGTTCAGAACCTGCTTAAGTTTTACTATCCATTTTTTATTGAAAAGCGGTTAAAGGCGCTTCGCTACCAGCCTAGAATTTCGCCAAAGACAGGTAAAGCTATGAAGCTTCTGGGTGAAGAAGAAGAAGACTCCTACCTCGATGAAGGTATGCAAGCTGAAGAGAACGTATTCTCCATCGACTACGATGTGTGGAAAGATGAGGAGACAGGTTATATTAAAATTGAACGTTACTCGGGACACTTACACGCACTTCAGTGCCCTGAGTGTAATTACCAAACCTTTAAAGTGGTGAAGGAAGAAATCATAACACTTCCTACAACCGTAGAGGAAGGACAAATATTAAAGCATTTTCAATGCGGTTACTGTGGCTACAAAGCCAAGAAGACTGTTACGTTAAGAATATCACAAAAGTTTGAAGAATCGACTGCAGCATCGGTATAGATTCTCAGACAGAGAATAGAAAAAATAAAGGCTCTCAATTGAGAGCCTTTATTTTTGGAGTAAATCGTATGGAAGTCGTATTTGATCTGAATAAAATTGCATGCGCTTATTATGTACGCCAAGCGCAGAAATTTTTTCAATTGAAGAGTGCTTGTGATTTACAAAAACCTCGAGGTAATAATTTTCGAATAGGTAGAGATTAACCTTATAACCGTAGTAGCGGATAGACATCACAAAAGTCCCTTGCTCATACAGCAAATCGATCTTTTCCTCCAGAGGTAATTTCTTATAATCAAACCAGCTGATCATATATTAAACATAACGGTAAAAAAGTTTGATGTCAATCTTGATTATCAACCAAGTTTTGATTTAAAGGCTTATTCAAAATCTTCGTTTGCAAATTAAACTGGCCTGGCTAACTTTGCAGTCCTTTTAGAAGGAACACGGTGGATGTAGTTCAGTTGGTTAGAATGCTAGATTGTGATTCTGGAGGTCGCGGGTTCGAGTCCCGTCGTTCACCCAAAACCCTCAAAACATGAGGGTTTTTTTATGCCCTGTCGAAAGTAAGCCGCTGACCCATTGCGCCTTCATCAAACTTTCCATCGACATACGCCAGATGTCCCGAGACAATTGTGTGGGTAATAGACGACTGAAAAGTAACACCTTCAAGAGGTGACCAACCACATTTTGAAACAATGTTTTCTTTCCCTACAGTCCATGGTTTGTTTGGATTGACCAATACCAGATCGGCAAAGTAGCCCTCACGGATGAAGCCCCGTTTTGAAATCTGAAACAAAATGGCCGGGTTATGACTCATTTTTTGCACGATCTTTTCTAAGCTGATTTTCTTCTGATGATAAAACTCCAGCATGGCCACCACGCTGTGCTGAACCAAAGGTCCGCCAGAAGGTGCATTGAAATAGGTATTGTTTTTTTCTTCAACAGTATGAGGCGCATGGTCTGTGGCAATCACATCAATCCGGTCATCTAACACAGCATTGAAAATTTCTGTCTGATCCTGCCTGGTCTTTATGGCTGGATTCCACTTAATGTGAGTACCTAATCGTTTATAGTCGGCATCATTAAACCAGAGATGATGAATACAGGCTTCAGCAGTAATTTTCTTTTTTTCAAGCGGAATGTCATTTTGAAAAAGTCCAGTCTCTTTTGCAGTAGAAATGTGAAGGATATGGAGACGTGTTCCATGTTTCTTTGCGAGTGAAACGGCAAATGATGAAGACTTGTAACACGCTTCAGCGCTTCGGATCAAGGGATGATTCTCCATAGGGACATCTTCACCCAGTAGCACTTTAAAATCAATTAAATTTTGACGGATGGTGGGCTCGTCTTCACAATGTGATGCAATGAGTGATGGAAAGCGAGAAAAAAATCCTTCCAATGTTTTAGGATCATCAACCAATAAGTTTCCCGTGGAGGAACCCATGAAAATTTTTAACCCGCAGACTTTTTTTAAATCGGTTTTCATTACCTCGTCAAGGTTGTCGTTTGAGGCGCCAATAAAAAAGGAATGATTCGCTAATGATGTATGCGCGGCAATCTGATATTTATCTTCTAAAAGTTGTTGCGTAAAAGCGGGAGGATTGGTGTTGGGCATCTCCATAAAGCTGGTAACACCACCGGCAACAGCAGCGCGCGACTCTGAAAAAATAGTTCCTTTATGTGTGAGCCCGGGCTCACGAAAATGCACCTGGTCATCAATTGCACCTGGAAGCAAAAGATTTCCTTTTGCGTCAATTACCTTGTTTGCCTTGCGGGATGATAGATTAACACCAATTGCTTCAATGCGCTGGTTGTTGATAAACACATCGCCCGTAAAGACCTTGCCTTCATTGACTATATTTGCGTTCGTTATCAATATTGATTTCATCCCCTAAAAATAAAGCCTTACGTGTCAGCGATTACATCTTTCGAAAATTTTAATCTGAATAAACAGCTGTTGCAAGCTGTGGCTGACCTTGGGTTCACTACACCAACCGACATCCAGCAGAAATGTATTCCCATTCTTTTAGGTGGCCAAGAGGTGATCGGCATTGCTCAAACAGGAACGGGTAAGACAGCAGCTTACATGTTGCCGCTCCTGATGAAAATAAAATATGCTCAAGGTGTAGAACCAAGAGCTGTTATTTTCGGACCAACAAAAGAGCTGGTTATTCAGTTGGCAGAACACGCACAGCAACTGGCAAAATATACAGACATACGAATCGGTTCATTGTATGGAGGTGTTGGGGCGAAAGTGCAAATCGAGATGATCGAAAAAGGTGTTGATATTTTAGTGGCTACGCCTGGGCGCTTCATGGAAATTTATTTGAAAGGTGCATTACCTACCAAGTTGATTAAAATGATGGTACTCGATGAGGCCGATCGTATTATGGACATGGGCTTTATGCCACAGGTCAGAAAAATTTTAGAAGTACTTCCGCGCAAGCGACAGAACATGCTTTTCTCAGCAACTTTCCCTGCAAAGGTTGAAAGGCTCTCTGCCGAATTTCTTGAGTTCCCTATTAAGATTGCCATCACGCCACCGGCAACAACCGCTGTACAAGTAGAACAGGAGATTTACGAATTGCCGAACACACGGACCAAAATTAATTTCTTGGAATACCTCCTCCGAGATGAGACACTGAATCGTGTGATGATTTTTACACGCACAAAAGATGTGGCCAACGATATTTTAGATTACTTAAAAGGACTAAGAGTTGGCGAGGTGCGGGTAATCCATTCGAACAAAGGGCAGAACACACGCATGAATGCTGTGAATGATTTTAAAGAAGGTAAAGTTCGTGTGTTGGTTTCAACAGACGTAACAGCAAGAGGTCTTGACATTACGAAGGTATCACATGTGATCAATTTCGATGTGCCGATTTTATATGAAGACTATGTTCATCGCATTGGAAGGACGGGTCGTGCCGCAGAATTAGGTAAGGCGATTACCTTCGCTACCATTGCAGAGCATTATCATATTCTGAAAATTCAGGATCTGATCCGAAAGAAAATTCCATTCAAGGAATTACCTGCTGATTTAGTAATAACGAAAACACCTTTTGACGAGGCTCAAGCTATGGCCCGTGAAATCGATGAGCAGAAAAGAAAAGATAATCCAGAATTTAAAGGTGCGTTCCACGATAAGAAAGCATCGAAGTGGCAGTAAACAGTTAATTCGCATAGATGTTTGTCAACTAATGTTAACGAACGATACCCATTACTTGCCTTAATGAATTATAATCAGAATCAGAGGCTTTAACAAAACCCTCTGCTCCATAAAGATCTAACAGAACCTTTTTGCCCTTCTCTTCGCTGGCTAGTTTTACCAATGCTATATATAGTTTTCGAGCAGCTTCTGCATTAAAGCTTTTTGAGAATACGATAGGGTCGTTGGGGATCGCATCTGTTTTAGCGAGTATGATTATTTTCTTCTCAATGTCAGGATATTTTTCCATTAATCTTCCCCGGGCATCGCGAAGAGTTCCATCAGCAGCAGGCGGTGAATAAAATGCAGCTCCGGCATCCACCTTACCTTCATACACCAATTTTATTACCTCATCATGCTTCATTGCAAACATTTCTTTTGAAGTCTTTACCTTCTCCTTTTCCAATAATTTTTTTGGATACAAATAACCGGAAGTAGAAAGTTCGTCTGTATACGCAATACTTTTCCCGTTAAGATCCTGCAAATTTTTAATGTTGGAAGAGGCACGGGTTACGATCATTCCGTAATACGTAGAATGTCCGAAGCGAACGGTTCTGAGTTTAACTTCGGCCCCGTATTTTTTATTGGCCAAAACATAACTCTGGCCGTTCATGATGGCAAAGCAAGCAACGCGTGAGCCAAAATGCTCCACTAATTCATCATACGATGTGGGGATGACCATATTTATTGATAGCCCTGTTTCCTTCTCCAAAAAACTCTTTACATAGCCACCATTCTTATTTAAAATTTCGGAGGATATAGAAGGTATGAGATAAAAATTGATTGACTCCTTTTGCTGAGCAAATAAAATGCTATGTAAGCAAAAGAAAAGGGTAAAGAGTAAAAGGTTTTTCTGCATAAGAGTTCAGGTAACCGAATAATTTATTTTAGAATCTAAATAATGATACACAATGTTGTGTTAACATAGAATCAAATTTTAAGGGAAGTTATGATTGTTAAACTTAAAAATGAAAAAACTCTTTCGTAAAAATCCAAACACCCATTGCTAAAACAAACCATCCAAAAAATATGCGGAGTTTATCTGCATGTATTTTTTTTGAGAGTGCATTCCCCATAATAACTCCGGCTACGGCCAAGGTTGTAATAGATAACAGAAAAATCCAATCAATAGAAAAGTTAAAGAGATCGCCTAAAAAACCAGAGAGTGAATTAATCGCAATTATAAAAAGTGAAGTGCCTACTGCAGTTTTGAAAGGAAGGCCTGTTAATAATACCAGGGCAGGAATAATTAAAAAACCACCGCCAGCACCGACTATGCCTGTTAACAAACCGATCAGTATTCCCTCAATGGAGACCCAAACTATTCGGAAGCGATGATTATCGTTTCGAATTTCTTTGCGACCACGAATCATGGATATTGATGCGAGGATCATCAGGATAGCGAACAATCCCAGTATTAAAAATCGTTTTGTGAAAACAAATGAATCAGTTTGCCAAAGAATATCAGGTATCATCGGCACAATCCACTTGCGTGTTGCAAAAATGGTGAGGATGGACGGGATGCCGAAAAGTATACCGGTCTTAATATTAACTAAGTGCTCTTTGTACTTTGGCACTGATCCAACAAGACTTGTGAGGCCAACAATAAAAAGAGAATAGGCAGATGCTAAGACAGCATCAATATGAAAGAGATAAACTAAAATTGGAATGGAGAGGATCGATCCACCACCACCCAGGATGCCCAACACCAGTCCAACACAAATAGAGGCAATGTAACCGGCAATTTCCATTGGAAAGAAAGGAGGTTACATTAGGCCGAACTCTACAATAAAAGACCCCGGAAATTTTTTGATAAGCTCCGATCGAAATACTTCCGCTTTTTGACGCGAAGAAAATTGTCCGAGTAATAAACTATAATACTTCATTCCATTAATAATTTTCACCTGCACCGTTACTTCTTTTTGATAGGAGCTTTTCAGATTGTCAGACAACCGCATGAGGTTTACTAATTCCTGATACGTTCCAATCTGAACAGCAAACCCCTTCGGTTTTGAACGTTCGATTTTAAATTCATAAAATTCTTTTTCGTCTACTGTAACGTTGTCGATGGTTCTTGCCGGATCGCTTGTCTTACCATCTCCCGGATCAATCACTTCTAATCTCACCTCAGCTAGTCCCTGACTTACAAAACCTAATTTTTCTGCTGCTGCTTTTGATAAATCAATGATGCGGTCTTCTACGTATGGACCTCTGTCATTAATCGTCACTTCAACCGATTCATTATTTGACACGTTAGTGATGCGAACTTTTGTTCCAAAGGGAAGTGTTTTGTGTGCTCCTGTAAATTTATTATGTCTGTACTTTTCACCACTGGCAGTGGGTTTACCGTCAAACTTATCGGCATAAAAAGAAGCTTTACCCGTTTGAATCTGTGCGAAAGTGGTAAACGCTAAAAAAAAGAACGCGATCGTAAAAAGTAAATTCTTCATAACATAGGTTTATCAGAACAAAAGATTTCCAATGTGCAAATGTGCAAATTTGAAGATGTTAATATAGTTGATGGACAAATAATTTTCACCTAAACTGAACATTTACACATTTACACATCGGCACATTGATAATTTAAGTTTAACTTTACCCGGCAAATAATGAATCGTAATCATATTTGCCATGCCGCTCGATAAATCCAAATTCCTTTATGAAGCCCTCACCTATGATGACGTGCTTCTCGTCCCAGCGTATTCCGACATCCTTCCACGTAACGTAGACACTTCCAGCAGGTTGACTGAAAGAATCAGATTAAACATTCCTGTTTTATCTGCTGCAATGGATACTGTAACCGAAGCCGAAATGGCAATAGGGATGGCCATGGAAGGAGGTCTTGGGTTCATTCATAAAAACATGAAGATAGCCTTACAGGCCGAACAGGTTCGCAAAGTAAAACGCTCGCAAAGCGGATTGATTCTCGATCCGGTAACACTGAGTATCAACTCAACTGTTGCAGATGCTGAAAAAATTATGCGCGAGTTTAAAATTGGGGGCATACCAGTAGTAGACGGAAATGGTAAGTTGTTAGGTATCATCACTAACCGTGACTTGCGTTTTCAAAAAGACATGAATGTGTCTGTTGAAAAGATCATGACGAAAGACAATTTAATCACAGCATCAGAAGGCATTACATTAGAACAAGCTGAAGGAACACTAAAGAAATATAAAATAGAGAAGTTACCAATCGTCAACAAGAAGGGTAAGCTTATTGGTCTTATTACATTTAAAGACATTCAGAAGAAACGGAACAAACCTACTGCTTGTCAGGATAAATTCGGAAGGTTATGTGTTGGAGCGGCCGTTGGCGTAACACCTGATATTCTTGATCGCATTGACGCGCTAAAGGCAGCAGGTGTTGATATCATTAGTATTGATACAGCACACGGTCATTCAAAGGGAGTGATTGAAGCAGCTAAAAATGTAAAGAAAAAATATCCTGAACTGGATTTAGTTGTGGGTAACATTGCTACTGGTGAAGCAGCAAAAGCGTTGGCAAAAGTAGGAGCGGATGCAGTGAAAGTAGGTGTTGGCCCTGGAAGTATTTGCACCACGCGTATTGTGGCAGGCGTTGGATTACCACAGTTATCTGCAGTCTACGAAGCAGCAAAAGCATTGAAGGGTTCTAAGGTCAAGGTAATTGCCGATGGAGGTATTCGCTTTTCAGGTGATGTAGTGAAAGCCATTGCAGCTGGGGCCGATAGTATTATGGTAGGATCACTATTAGCGGGCACGGAAGAAGCACCAGGAGAAATGATCATTTACGAAGGAAGAAAGTTCAAATCATACCGCGGAATGGGGTCGCTTGAGGCAATGGAAGACGGATCCAAAGATCGTTACTTTCAGGATGTTGAAGATGACATTAAGAAACTAGTTCCTGAAGGTATCTCGGGCCGTGTAGCATTTAAAGGCGCGGTGTCAGAAGTGCTTTACCAATTAGTTGGAGGATTAAGAGCTGGCATGGGGTATTGTGGTGCGAAGAACATTGAGAAATTGAAACAAGCGAAATTTGTAAAAATAACGGCTGCTGGAGTTAATGAAAGTCATCCACATGATGTGACGATCACCAGAGAGTCTCCAAATTATAGTAGGAAATAATTTACTAGGTTTTCCCTATCATTGCAAAGCCAATCATATCTCTGATTGGCTTTTTTTTGGTTGAGCCTCAAACATGCGTAATAAAGCCATCATACGATTACTTTTTGCAGTAGGTGTTGTCACCTGGCTGTCGCTTGTGCTTACCGATATTTCTATTGTACTAAGCTCCGCAAGTAATATTAAAGCGGAAATACCGGTCTGGCTTCCGGGCATTATTCTAAACCTATTTATTGTTACCCTCTTCTATTACTACAAACTTAAGATTGAGCGGGATGAGGTTTTGAGTTTTGTTGATTTACTGTGGAAGGTGTTTGCTACCGGATTGGTGGCAACCGTAATTTCTTTGATGTTGAGGCTCATTGAAAATTTATTGGGAAGTACGGCTTTAACCCGAAATGTTGTTTATCAGGATTTGGTTTACCTCATTAACCTGGGGTTGATGATAAGTTTTCTCATCATGGCCTTTACCGTTTGGAAGCGCCTGATCCTCTATCAAAAATCAAAATGGTTGCTTCGAATGTGGGCGGTGTTTGAAGTGGGACTTCTGCTATCATTGGCCTACAATAGTTTTAAGCTCCCTCTGGTTGATTGGATCTTTGGAACATTGCTAACCATATTCATTGTATTGGGTCTGGTCCTTTCGGGTAATTTGAAATGGGTTGCCTATTTGAACTTTCGTCAGAAGTGGACAAGCTTGTTGTTGTTGCTGCTCACTATTTTTTACCTGCTGTACATTGTGTATACCAACAGCTCTACTTCGGAAATGGTTTCTAAGTTGATCCCGAATGCTTCGAAAGATTTTACAGATTACCGCATTCATATTTTCATTCTATCACTTATCGTGTTTGTAACGGTCTACAGTATTTTTTCATTTCTCGTTATCTTATTCAACTTACCTACTACTTCTGTCTTTGAACAAAAGCTAGAAGAAGTTGTAAACTTCCAACGCATTAGTCAGTCGATTCAAACGGAACAAAGTGAGGAGAGTGTTTATAATATCTTACTGGAAACATCTGTGAGCACCGTCTTTGCCGATGCAGGATGGCTGGAAATAAGCGGAGACAAGCCGAATGTATTTGCTTACAGAATAAGCGATAAAGAGGCACACGATATTGTGAGCCACCTCAATGCACAACATGTAAAAGGTGTGTTGGACCAAGGCAGCGATAAAACAAAAAATCTCACCAAGCATTTGGCTTCATTGAAAGGCTCACGTTATCGTTCCATTGTTGCGTTTCCTGTTTATGTGAAGGGAGTTAATATTGGTACGCTTGCCTTATTGAAAGAATTGCCCGACGGATTCACGAAAGAGATGACCAAGATCGTTTCTACGTTCGCGAACCAGGCAGGCATTTCAATTGAGAACTTCCGATTAATGGAGGAGGCGCTTCAAAACGAGCGCTATAAAGAAGAGCTTAAGATTGCCAAGACGGTTCAGAAAAGCTTACTTCCTCAGCTCCTCGAAAAAGATAATGACTTTGACATCTCAGCTTTTTCAGAATCTGCGGATGAGGTAGGAGGTGATTATTATGATACACTTCGAATAAACGATCACTTGGTTTGCCTCATCATAGCAGACGTTTCAGGTAAAGGGACAACGGCT
>JANMRZ010000109.1:0-2759 GCA_031388805.1 Chryseolinea sp. | reverse complement strand
TGATTGCAGAATCTAAAACAGATTTATGCCGTCTTCAACTCTTGGTGTGGCTTCCGAAATTGGAACTCTTCGAAAACTTTTAGTCCACAGTCCTGATAGTAGTCTGGGAAAAGTAGTACCTTCTAAAGCACAAGACTGGCTCTTCGAAGACATAGTTCATCTTGATACCATCCGCAAAAAAGAATACGATTTCTATACTAAGATTTTAATGTACTTTCTTGATCCCAAGAAGATACAAGGAAAACTACAGAGCATTATTTCAGCAGAAGGTAATCGCGAATTTTATAAACCCGATAACGAGAACTTCCATCAATCACAGAATGTAGTTGAATTGCAATGGCTTCTCTCAGAAATTCTGAAAGACAAAGATGTTCGACTGGTTCTTGTGGCTTCAGTTTGTGCTATTGAATTCTGTTCCTATGAAATGCAAAAGTTCTTACTCACTCTTGATGCTGTTGCATTATCAAAAGTATTCATCAGCGGAACTTTGAAAGACGGACGCATGCTCTTCGCTCCTATTCCGAATTTTATCTTTACTCGTGATATTGGTGTTGTCATAAATGATCACATCTTATTGAATCGTCCTGCAAAGAAAGCAAGGACACGTGAAGCTCTGTTGGCGAAATACATTTTTCACAACCATCCCATCTTCACAAGCTTTCAGAATAAGATCATCGAGATAGAAGATACATCTCATCACTTCTTAATGCCGAAAGAAACCGATGATAAAAAAGTGACACTCGAAGGTGGAGATGTAATGACGATCAGCCCAAAGCATTTGTTGATTGGAGTAAGTGAACGCACTACCATTGAAGCCGCTCATCAAGTAATTAACGTCTTGTTTAAAAAGAAAATCGTAGAAAAGATTACCGTAATCCGCATTCCGAAGAAACGCGACTACATGCACATCGATACCGTGTTCACGCAAGTAAAACGAAATGTATGGGTGATGCTGGGGAATTTTTCGCGCAAAGCAATTAAGAAAGAAGATGCCGATCCGGTGGAACGAATTTTAGAAAGCAAAAAGAAAGACGATCCCATTAAGATCATCCAGTTCAAACACAACGATTTAGAGAACCCTGTTCACTTCGATACACTGGAAGACTTGCTTATCAACATCAGTGAAGTCGATTTAAAGTGTAGTGAAAAGGTAACGTTCCTATATTCTGGCAATAGCGAATTTCCATACGACTTACGTGAGCAATGGACTGATTCGTGTAATGTACTGGCATTGAAAGAAGGAGTTGTATTGGGGTACGATCGGAATGACAAAACCACGGACGCCTTTAGAGCCAACGGATTTAATGTAATCCATGTACACGACTTGTTGGATGAATTAGAATCCAACAAAAAAAGTGTAGACGACTTGAAGGACACATTAATCTTAATGCCATCCGCAGAACTCTCCCGGGCGCGAGGTGGTTTTCATTGCATGAGTATGCCTTTGCTACGCGATGAAATCATCAGCTAAAAGTCACGAATCGCAAATCACTCATCAATAATCTCTCATCAGAATTCACAAATCAAAAACATCTGTCATGCAAACCACCTCTCACCTCTTGATGATTCGCCCGGTGAACTTCACTTTCAATGCAGAGACTGCGGTGAACAATGCATTTCAATCAACAAAAGACAATAATGCTCAGGAAATTGCATTAAAGGAGTTTAATGATTTTGTGGATCTGCTTCGTCAGAATGGAATTGATGTGACGGTCGTTGATGACACCAAAGAACCATACACTCCGGATTCTATATTCCCCAACAACTGGATTTCATTTCATGATAATGGAAGCATTGTGCTTTATCCAATGTACGCCAGCAACAGACGACTGGAACGTAAACCACATGTAATTGAAAAATTAAAAGAGCATTTCAAAATCGAAAGGCAAATTGATTTGTCGGCTTATGAAAACGAAAATGTATTCCTTGAAGGAACCGGAAGCATGGTGCTCGATCGTGAAAACCAAATCGCATATGCCTGCATTTCTCACCGGACAGACATTGACGTATTAAATGATTTCTGCTTGCAACTTGGCTTTACACCAAACACGTTCACGGCTGTAGATTCAAATGCCTACCCCATCTATCACACCAATGTAATGATGTGTGTTGCCGATCAATATGTAGTCATTTGCCTTGATTCGATTGCGGATGATGCAGAACGAAATGAAACGACCCACACCATTAAAAAGAGCGGGAAAGAAATCATTCCTATCTCACTGGATCAAATGCATCACTTTGCCGGAAACATGTTACAGGTCGAGAACAATGCTGGAGAAAAATTTTTGATGATGTCTTCACAAGCCCATCGTTCCCTTGCGATCGAACAAGTTTCTAAAGTTCAAAAGTACAATCCGATACTTCACTCCAGTCTCGATACGATTGAACGAAATGGAGGCGGAAGTGCACGCTGTATGATGGCCGAGATATTTTTACCCGTAAAGAAATAATCACAGAGACTTCAACATCTCCATTAGATCAGGGTAAAAAAATTGATAATTCAATTTCGTTTTCAGTTTATCACAGCTCACCACTTTATTCTTACTCACATCACTATCTAAAAACTGCGGAGCTTCAAGCTGCATTACTTCACTTGCTTGTGCATAAAATTCTTTTCGTGTTGGATGATGATCTGCGCAGGCATTGAGTACCTCTCCCCAAGTTTGTTTCTCAATAATGGTTTTAAGTATTCCAATACAATCTTGCTGATGAATTACATTCACCGGATGATTACCTCCCGAGACATCTTTCTTCCCCGC
>JANMRZ010000106.1:0-7924 GCA_031388805.1 Chryseolinea sp. | reverse complement strand
GAAGGAATCGCAGCAAACATAGTTATGAAAGAGTATTTGTTGAAAAAGGGTAACCAACCTACTCTTCGTAAATCTGGAGCGAATGAGCAATAACGCCAGCAAAGATCTTCCTCATAGGCTCGTAATTCCGATCCATTCCATGCTGAACTGCGGTAAAATATTCTCTTTGACGTTCTTTTTCTAACCCACTGAAATCAAGAGGAGGCAAACCCGCCTGCAGAGCCATTAAAATCGCAAGAAGACGTGCTATCCTGCCATTTCCTTCCCGAAAAGGATGAATGAGGATAAGTTCGGTATGAACTATTGCCAGAGCAGAAATAACATCCTGTCTTGATTTGAACACGCAAGGTGTATACTTCACTAAGATTTCTTTTTCGAAATCAGCCATCAACTGTGGGAGATATGCTGGTGATGCAAACATAAAATTTCCTTTGCTCATCATGACATGGCGATATGTGCCAGCCCACTCGTACACTGATCCAAGCCATCTGCGGTGTATTTGCAAAATATCATCTGCGGAGCATCGCCAGCTTTGGTCAAATTCATCAAGTAACTGATCTGTTATTTCAAAAAGTAGTTCGGTTTCGACACGGTCAATCTCTTTTTTAGTGGTGATACCCAGAAGATTTCGCAGGACCTTGCCTTTTGATCCAGGCATATACTGATCCTCGACCAAACCAGAAGTAGAGTAGCGCCCTTGTTTTTTCATGAGATAATTTTGTGGCCAATATTTAAGATAGGTTTCATCGTAGCTATTAGGGGAATAGATCCCTTAATACACTTTGTCCAATCTGATAAAAGAGGGATGCCATGAAAGTCTCAGATGCGATCAATTTCTGCCTCCAATACCACAAGATTAATTCAAGGCCAAATACGATTAAAAATTATACCTCTTTGCTCGCCAAGTTCGGCAATTCAAATAGCAACAGAGAAATAGAGTCGATAGAAACAGATGAAATCATTTCTTTCCTCGCTGCACAGTCCGAAGGAAGGAAACAAAACACCAAACGGAGCAGATATACAACTCTGTCTGCTTTCTTCAATTTGATGACTAACTCACTTTTACCTGAAATGCGAAATCCTTGCCAGACTCCAGCTGCGAAAAATCTTTTCCGCAAGCCGAAAGTATACCCATATACAATTTTTGATAAAGACGTAATTGATGAAGCAATTTTCAGAACGCTGAATACCCGGAACCGAATAATGCTTGAGCTGATGGCAAGTGGTGGTATGAGAATCAGCGAGGTGCTTGAACCTTATGTTGTGAGTTCTTCTATCTTCTTGAAAATATTCACATATTTGTCAAGAAACAGATGCTATGGCTATTCCTTTTGTAATCAGGTAGTTAATCACCTTCGCCTTCATTCCGTCCACAGAACAGATTACATAAAAATCTGGTTTTTGGCAAAGGTTCCCACTATCCACCAGACCGCGAGCAGCTCCCCTGTGTTCACCTAAAGGCTGTCCAGCCAGGTCAGGACTTCCTTCTTGTTCTGCCAATCGATAAGCTCCTCTATTTTCTGATCATCGGGGAGCAGGGTCTGCGTATAGTCGATGAACCTCTTCTGCACCTCCCGCTTGCGTGTCAGATTCAAGCGGAGATAGATCATAGTCGACTGGATGTTTTCGTGCCCTAACCGATTTTTTATATCGGTCAGCGAGTCGCCCGCCGCGAGCATGGTCATGGCGCAGGAATGTCTAAAATGGGGAGCTCCCCATTTACGTCATTATGGTGAGAGATATAAAATGGTGAGAGAAGACAGCAAACCAGTAAAACCAGCAGATTACCCATCGATTCTCTCACCATTTTATCATTGACGGCCAAGCGAAATAAGGAAATCCATAAGGTTTTTGTCATCGGACCAATCCGGGAACTCAGTTGTCGGCAGGATATCAACATATGCCGCCTCTAATGCTTTTCTCCTCGTCTCTGTGTCTGCTTTGGCGTAAATTTGTGTGGTGCTGCAGTCGCTATGCCCAAGGAAATCCCTGATGTAGATAAGGTTAACACCGGATTGAAGTAAATGAACGCTTTTGCTGTGCCGGAACACATGTGGCGTGATGGAAAAACGCACGTTGAATCCATCACACAAGTTTGCCAAACTGACATACTTATTAATGATGTAAGAGATGCCCCAGCGTGTAAGCTGCTGTTTTCTCTGGTTCAAAAACACATACTGCTCGCCTCTGCTGACTCCGTTGTTACTCGAACTGTATCGTAAATGCGATTCCAGCAGATTTTTTGATTTCCTCGTGATTGGAACATAGCGAGTCTTTTGACCTTTACCATGCAATGTGATCACCGCAAGCTTATCCAGGCGTAAATCCTTAACTTTCAGATCAATGATCTCCTGAACTCTTGCAGCACTGTCGTACAATACGGACATCAATACCATATCCCGAAGTCCCTTGCTGATTGAGGGGTCAGGCATCGACAACAGTATTTTCATTTCTTCACCAGACAGGAACTGTACAACTGTTTTCACACACTTTTTATCAGGAATGTTGAGTATTTTCTGAAACTCAAACACCTTTTCGGGAAACTGCTTTTGCACAAACCTGATAAATGAATGAATTGCCACCAACCGCTGGTTTCTAGTTGATATAGTACAGTTCCGTGTGGATTCGATCCAGTTCAAAAAATCAACGATCGTGTCATGGGTCAAATCTTCCATGGACAGGCGCTCAGGAGAGATCTTTTGGGTCTGTTCTAAGAAGGAAAGCAGCAGTTTAAAAGTTACGGAGTATGACTGAATAGTGTGGCGGCTGAAATTCTTTTCGCCGTGCAGATATTTAACGAGGAACTTTGTGAGGTAATATGGGAAATCAGCTTTCGTCATAAATGATCCCCCCTTCCGGTATAACATATCCAAATTCTGCTTCAACCCGCCGCACGATCTCAGGATACATATCGGATGTCAATCGCAGATAATATTGAGTGGCGCGGAAATCCGAATGCCCCATATACGCCGACAAGTATGGCAACAAGACAGTTAGGTCGTTTCCATCCAAAACCCACTTTTTAAGGCATTTGACGGCAAATCCGTGGCGGAGACTGTGGATTCTAGGGCCTACAGCTGTATGAGGAATGTCGGCCATAAGCAAATAATCTCTGAAATGATTATATGCTGTGCTCTTGTCCATTTGCCCCATTATCCCATTGTGGCAACTTTGGAAAAGCCACATTTTGCTATCACTGTACCGATGGAATCCATTCATAAAATTGAAAATACGTTTTGTCAGATTATCGGCCATGGGAATCAATCGATCCTTCATGTTTTTTGCAGCGCGGATTGTGGCGATTCCGGATTCCACGTTTATGTCATTGAGAACGAGGTTTAATGCCTCGGAAATCCGCACGCCTGTCCCGTATAAAAATCTGAACAGCACTGGGTCAACCGCATTCCTGTATGACATCTGCGTCTGCGGATAATTGTCTATTGCTTTGAATATCCGGCGGGTTTCGTCATCCGTGAGTATGTGGGGAACAAATTTGCAGCGTGGCAGCTTCGTTTTGACTTCCGCCACATATGCACGGTGGCCTCTGTCCACCAGATATATTGCGAAGTCCCGCATCAGCACTTCTTTGTTGTAGTGTGACACTGGACGTTCATTTGGGTCATAGATAAAATCGTATACAATTTCTTTTGTCAGAGTGGTTCCTTCAAAGCCGTTGCTGTAATAAAATGTGTCGAAGTGTCGCAGGTAACGTTCCTGGATTTCATATTTCATTCCGGTCTGCCGCTTGAGTGAAATGAAGTTCTGAGCGGCTTCTGCAATTCCGCTTTTCCATTCATAGACTGTTTTCATTTGCAAACACCTCCTCCGGATCGAGGGCGCATTTGCGCAGCCCTTCAATGTCTATCTTGAGGTATATGCTTGTAGTGTTGACAGACTGATGTCCCAGCACTTCCGAAATGATGGGTAACGGTGATTTAATTTCAAGCATGTTCCCAGCCAATGTGCTCCTCAACGAGTGCATCCCATGCCGCAGGCCTCCAGGTACGTTCAGACCGGCTTTCAGAATATATCGATGCAGCTCTTTGTTGAAGCCGTTGCGACCTCCAAATGCGTTGAAAGGTGCTCTGTGCCTCACAAATAGGCATTCGCTGTTTGTGGCGGGACGACCATTTTGCAGATAATCGATGATGGCCCAGCCGATATCCTTTAATAACGGTAATTCAATCGGCTGACCGGTTTTAGCCATTTTCAGATTTATTGTTTTCCGATTCCAGTCTATCGAGGATTTCTTAAGGCTTCTGATGTCCCCAATCCTGAGACCCAGCCGGATAGCAATCAGAAGTATTGCGTAGTCTCGCTTGCCTTTAGGGTCGGCGCGGTCTATTGCACAGAGCAGCCTTTGGATATCGTTTTTTGACCAAACATATGGGATTGAAGCATTGCGGGGAGCGCGTACTTTGGGGAGTTTGGGTGCCAAATCGTCTAAGATATATCCTCGTTCATATAGAAACGAGAAAAAATTTCTGAAGACGTACAAGAAAATGCCAACATACTTGACAGCTTTGTTTTCTATAGTTTTTAAATAATTCTCAATATGCTGGATGGTAATATCTGATGACGATGTAACTCCATGCGTTGCCATGAACATTATTAAAAGCTGCACTTTTCGGGTATTTGATTCTATCGTTGCTTCTCTGTATTCGCGATAAACCAGCTCTTCACAGAAGGCTTCATATTCTGACTTGAAATATGCAGGGCAGACAAAGGGCGGTCTCGTCTTCCGAACATCAGAATGAAATTGTCCATCTTGCAGGTAACGCAGCAATAGAAGCAATGGCCGCATACGATAGTCGACCCTGGCGTTTGCTGTAACACACTCAAAACGCGCAAAACGCTGCCCAGTTTTGGCGTAAACGTATTCCAGGCAGATGTTTTCATCTATTCTGGCAATACTGTTATCCGACAAATAACGTTCGAATACATTGTATGCGTTTTGGAAATTTTTGAGCCTGCCCGGTGACGTACCCTGCAGTCTCATAGATTCCATGATAGCCAATATGGCACCATGGATGTCTTGATTTCCTACCATAATCATCCTCCCTTTGTAGAAATTAATGTTATTAGTTTCTGTGCAAGGATGATTATATATAGAAAATGGTGAGAGGTTTGTTTCTGCTACCAACCAACTGCATGATTTCACTACATCGTTTTTAATTACTCACCATTTTATAACTCTCACCATAATGACGTAGGTCGTGGAGGTGTACGTCTTCAAGGCCGGCTTTGGTTCTGACTGTATTAAATGACCGTCGGAAATAAAGATTCGGACGAGTAAGAGCTTTCACTAAGAGAGGGCTACTCTGAGGTAGAAACACGAAAGTTTCATTTCCAGCATCTGTAGGGCGGATAGAACGGAGAACTTTTTCAGCCACTTCGGTGAGCGGGACATACCGCATGACAGTTTTGGTTATTTTGAGCTTAACAAGTCTTGCATCTAAATCTACATCGTCCCATTTTAAACCAGCTGCATCACTTGGACGCATCCCACTGTGCATCATGAGCAATAAATAAGGATAAAGTTTTTTATTCTGACTTGTTTGGGCAACATCAAGTAATTTTTGAGCCTCTTCCTTGGTAAGAAAACGAGTCCGGTTATTGCTAACCTTTGGCCGAGTTACTTCCGATACCGGATTATTAACCGATAAACCCCATTCGCGTCGGGCAATATTGAATAGATGGGAGAGCAGGGCAAATTCTTTTTGAATAGTAGAAGGTGAGACACTTTTCAAACGAGCATCACGGTAGACCACTAATCGTTGCGCATTGATATCGACCAGAGAGAGATCTCTACCAAAACCGTCAAGAATTGCCTTTGCCGATATTCTATCCCGAATCTCCGAATTCGGTCGCTTCTTTGTTGATACTTGTTCCAGATATCTCTCTATCACTTCCGAAAATGCTAACCTTTCTACTGGACGTACATCCTGATATCTCCCCATCCGCATTTCACTTTCTATTGTAGCAGCCCAATTTTTCGCTTCGCCCTTCGTGTCGAAAGTCCTGGCCACTGGAGTAAAACCTTTAATTCGTACAGTAGCCGTAAACGTGGTTCTACTTTTTCCTTTGCGAGTTTGAATGCGTGCCATAGCGTAGATCTCTCAATTTTTTGTTCCATTTTTGTTCCACTTTTATATCAAACAATACAATAAGAAAGCAGGAAAAAGCGATATCCAATGGAACAAATCGCATAAAAAAAGGGGATAACCCCTTGTTTTTATTGGTACCCTCGGCGCGAATCGAACGCGCGACTCCAGGATTAGGAATCCTGTGCTCTATCCCCTGAGCTACGAGGGCAACATGAACTTTTAAAATCAGGCGCAATAATAACCAAGTTTTCCCAAAGCGCAATCATTTTCATCCTGCTATCGAGGAATCCCGAACCGGTTCATCCGCCGAACAAAGAATTGCTAGACCTCATCTTTGCCAAACAATGACTCACCATCCTCCACCGTTTTTCCGGGATAGAGTTCTTCGGTTACACTGCTGTCAATGACGCAATTTCTCCCGATCCGTTGTTCGGCTGGAACTTTTGCCCCCTTGCCGATCAGAGTGATCCCGGTGTAAAGATGGCTTGGTTGAAGACGATTGGCTACATTATGATTATCACCATTGCCAATCACCGCATTCTCACCTACCACCACCTTCTTGTCCAATATTGCCAGGTCGACTACCGCGCCCTTCTTGACAATGCAATCCTGAAAAAGGATGGAATCCTTAACCACGGCGCCTGCCTCGACAACTACCCCTGGGGCGAGCAGTGAATTGACGACGGTCCCCCGAATAATGCTGCCGGCGGAGATCATGCAGTTCTTCAAGGTACAGCCCGTAGCAAAACGCGCCGGTGCCCTATCGGCCGGCCGGCCATCCGCTTCGATATTTGTTCTGATCTGCCATTTTTGCGGGGAAATTCCGCTGTCTTTCTTCAAGACATCCATATTTGCTTCCCAATATGCCTGAATCGTCCCGACATCACGCCAATAGCCGTAGAACGGATAAGCGAAGACATTGTCTTCGACGATGGCCCGAGGCAGGATATGCATGGCGAAATCGTTTTCATCCCGATCGCGAGAAAGCGTATCGAGCAGATAGGCATAATCAAAGATATAAATTCCCATCGAGGCCAGATTCGACTTTGGCTTCTTCGGCTTTTCCTCCCAACCGATAATTCGATCATTCCGATCAACTATGCCGGAACCGAATTGGTGGATCTCGCTTTTCGGCACTACCATCATCGCGACAGTGATATCGGCTTTTTTCGAACGATGAAACTCGATCATGGCATCGAAATCCATATGGTAAATATGGTCACCAGAGAGAATCACCACCTCCTCGGCCGGATTGGCCGCAAGAAAATCGATATTTCTCCGAACCGCGTCGGCAGTGCCTTGATACCAGTCAGATTCTTTCTCGCCCGTTCGCGGCGGAAGAATGCTCACCCCCCGGCTTCTCCCAGTAAAATCCCAAGCCTCACCCATCCCCAGATGGCTCATGAGGGACAGCGGTTTATATTGGGTCAGTACGCCAACCTTTTTCAGTCCTGAATTCATCACATTACTGAGACTGAAATCAATTATCCGGTAGATCCCGGCAAAGGGAACTGCCGGTTTGGCCCGTTTTTGCACCAGGATGTTGAGACGGCTGCCGACACCCCCGGCCAGAATGAGCACCAGTGCCTCTTTCGTCCTCTTCATCGCAGCACCTCCCCATTCTTGACAGAGGCAGGCCAACTCGTATCGGCAAGCTGAGGATAAATCGTCGCCCCCTCACCGATTATGGTATTCTCCGGGATCGAATTGTTCCAGCCGATGACTGTAGCATTGGTCTTTTCATCGCAGACGTGGGGCCCAACCACCGCATTCCTGCCGAAAGAACTATTTACATCGGCGACAACTTTATTGAGTCG
>JANMRZ010000098.1:0-20732 GCA_031388805.1 Chryseolinea sp. | reverse complement strand
GTTTTACCGGTTCCGGTTTGTGCAAGGCCAACAAAGTCACGATTCCCCTTCAATAAAACAGGTATGGCTTTTTCCTGTATGGGCGTGGGCGTTTCGAAGCCGATTTTTAGGACCGACTCAACAAGACCTTTGGACAGGCCTAATGATTCAAAAGATTTCATTAATTGATATTATGTAAGCGGCAAAGGTACAGTTAATTACTGACAAAACAGGTAGCCACCGCAACTACCATACGTCAGATGTGCTTTATTGACTGATGCAAAACTTTGTAGGGTTATGTTGTGGCTTTACGGAATAAAGATGTGTGACTAGGGTAGTAATGTCGATGGTAGTAGTGCATTAATAATAGCTAGGATTGAACTAGCGAAGGGGTGAGAGTAGCATTTAAGGCATGTTATTCACTTTTGATTTAATCAGAACTTGCCTACAGGATTTATAATTAGCTGTTTAAATCTCTAATGTGTCATGCAATACTGATTGGACTTTTAAGACATCTTTTGTGTTAAGATTTCCAAGCCTACCAATTATTCGCTTAAAAGAAATTGTTCTAATTTGATGACATAGAGCATAAGAATCTAGAGTCAGTCCACCTGATCCCTTTAGAATTCTAACGGTTGTATAAGAACTAACATTAAGCTCCTTGGAAGTGCAAGGTATAACAACAACTAATTCTAGATGAGGGAAAGATTTAATCACAATACAAGGTCTATTAAAACCTTGCTCATGTCCTATAATTTCTTTCGTAGGGGTTCCTAAATCCACGTTTATGACCTCACCTTTTTGAAAATTTTGCTTCATTAGCGATCAAAATTTTCTATAAAGTCACTTAATCCAAGTTCTGATAGATGTTGTTGTTCCTCTTTAAAAGATTGATCGACCGATCCTGAATGAGAGAGATTGTTTGGAAAGTGAGTTTTGAATATTCCCAGTTCAGTGGCAATTGCAGAATACTCTTGTGCCGCATCTGCAATTAAGAAAGCTAATTCGTCTATCACCTCATCTGTAACGCTAATCTTATCCTCATTTATAATAACGGCAGAAAGTATTATAAACTCAATATAGAGCGATGAGTGCATTATGTCAATAATTTTTTGAGTTGTTATGTCATCAGGTACACCCATTGCAATAGATGTGATAAATTGCTCATAATTAATATCAGGTAGTTGAGAAATGTTCAACTCAAAATTACCTTCATTATTTTTAGTCGAACTAATCACTGAATCAAGAAAACGTTTATTGCATCGTAATGCAAATAGGATATTCTCTGCCAAAATAGTTAGTTTAGGATTTCCCTTCAATTCCTCTAATTGTGGGTACACCTCATCAATAATTTCTTGCGGATTAAAGCCGCCCTCTTTAATAAGCCAGCGAAGCGCTTTGACTCTGAAGTTGAATATGCTTGAAAGCATTGCATCCAATGAGGGTTTGACCTTTTTACCTGAAGTTAATGCTAATTTAATTTCAGACGTTAATTTGCCCATCTCCTGCTTTAAAGGGGACTTTGAATGAGATACATAAGTTCTCATTTGCAAGCAAATAACATCGTAATTTTTAGCCGTTCCTAACATATCTGCAAAGGTACAAATTTGGTAATTAACAATTATCTGTAAAGAAATGTTTACTAAGGGACTTAGTTAATTGCATGTAATCACTATTTCCTCACTTTACAATACCTTAATCAAAATATTCTTAAACCACACTTCATTACTATGGTCTTGCAAGTCGATGTGACCTTTCTTTGTAAGACCATAATTCGGGAAGTCTTTCCATTTGCCATTCGCTACAAGTTTTTTCCAGTCTGCTGATTGAAGCTCATACTCAACCACTTTTGTTCCGTTGAGCCAATGTTCTACGTGGTTGTTATTTACTAACAGTTTACTTTCATTCCACTCGCCAACCGGTTTTACGGTTTTGGCACTTGGAGCATACATTCCGTAACACGCTCCTGAAAACTGTATCGGTGTTAAATCACCAGGATATCCGATATCATCAATTACCTGATACTCGGGACCAGAGGCATAGGGCTCATCGAATTCTTCGGAGGCGTGATAGATTAAACCGCTATTTCCTTGTGCTGATATTTTCCAATCGAACATCAGTTCAAAATTTTCATATTGATCAATGGTCATGATGTCGGCACGCTTTTCAGTTTGACCATCGACAAAAGGTTTGCAGTGCAAGGTGCCTTCGATCACTTCCCATGTGTTGTTTTCTTTTCCTTTGAAAGTTCTCCAGCCCTCCATTGTTTTTCCATCGAACAAAAGTTTCCAACCGTCTGCTTTTTGCTGTTCGGTCAGAACAGGAGCATCAGAAACAATCGCTGTAGAAGATTGGGTGGTAGAGTCAGCATCTGTTTGCGCATCATTCTTTTTCTGTTGACATGAAATGGATAGGGTAGTGATCAGGAGAAGGGAGAGGTATTTTTTCATTGGATAGAATTTTAAGTTGATGAAGGTAGGTATTTTATATTGTTTCGTAAATAAGAAATGAACTCTGCGGCAGAGCGCAATACAATGGACTAAGGATTCATTATCTTCTCCTTCACATCATCGAAGTACCAAACCTTTCCAAACGCACCTACGCCTACGGTTTTCTCTTCTCCATCAACTTTTACTTTTGCGAGAGAGAAAACTTTGTAGTCGTCTATCTGGAGAGCATCATCTTTAATTTTTACAGGAATGTTCTTCACGACCTCTCTGAATTTTTTCTTGTAATTGGATTCGTCAGGGTTAGAGAAGTAGGCTATGGCCAGCACAATCACTAGGCCAATGAGGATCCACTTGAGAAGCGCTGTAAATATTTTATAGACGATGTAAACGGCAACAATGATAAGAACGACTGCTAAGAATGATTCCATGCTTTATAGTTTCGAGGTTTGAGTTGAGTGTTTAGAATATTTTCCCCGGATTTAAAATTCCTTTTGGATCGAATGCCTGTTTGATACCACGCATGATCATCAGGTTCGCTTCTCTCATAGCGATGGGCATGTATGGTTTCTTCGCGATACCAATACCATGTTCGCCTGAAAGCATGCCACCTAAGCTGATGGTGAGTTTAAAGATTTCACCAATACCTTCAATCACTTTTGTTTTCCATTCTTCATCGCTCATTTGCTCTTTCATCACATCGACATGCAAGTTCCCATCACCAATATGTCCATAACAAATTGAATTGAATCCATGTCGCTTTCCAATCTCTTTAATTCCAGTGATGAGTTTAGGTAAGTTGCCTCTTGGCACTACTACATCTTCTGCTTTATTAAGCGAGTAGGCCTTTATACCTGGCGATATATTCCTTCTGATTTTCCATAGCTCATCCTTTTGTGCTGAAGTCTCTGCAAAAAGAATTTCGCCAACCTGAAATTTCTCTGCTACGTTCATTACACGTTCTGCATCTCTCATCAAAACTTCTTCATCGTTGCCATCCAATTCGCAGAGAATGTAGGCATCCATGTTTTCCGGAAACGGTGTCGTGACTTTGGCTGCATAAATCTTCTCACAATAGTCGATCGTTTTCATGGCTGCTTCACGTTCAAAGAATTCCATTCCTGATGGCTGAACACCTTCTTTAAAAATGGCTGCAATGCTTTTACATGCTTCTTCATTCGTAACAAAAGGAATCAGCAGCAACACTGATTTTTGAGGAAGTCCCCTTAACTTGAATACTATTTTAGTGATGATGCCTAGTGTACCCTCACTTCCACACATCAACTGCGTGAGATTATATCCCGTAGAATTCTTCAATACATTCGCACCCGTCCATATGATATCACCGGTAGGTAGAACAACTTCTAAGTTCAAAACATAATCACGGGTGACACCATACTTTACTGCTTTCGGGCCACCACTATTTTCGGATACATTACCTCCGATAAAACAGGAACCTCTGCTGGCCGGATCGGGCGGATAGAAAAGACCTTTTTCCTTTACGGCATCCTGAAACACTTCTGTAATTACACCCGGTTCTACTGTCGCTTGTAAGTTGAGTTCATCAATTTTCAGAATTTTATTAAACCGTTCCATTGAAATAACAACACCTTTATGAATGGGGAGAGCACCACCACTTAAACCAGTTCCACCACCGCGAGGTGTAACCGGAATAAGATGCTCGTTACACAATTTCATAATCCTACTAATCTCTTCAGCTGAACCTGGTTTAAGCACAACATCTGGGAGAAAGGAGTAATCTTCGGTTTCGTCATGCGAATAATGAAATCGCTTTTCGGAGTCGATTATGGTATTCTCCTTTCCAACAATTTCTTCGAACTGCGCGAGGATGAGATTAGTGACTTCTGCAAATGCCATGAAACCCGTATATTTGATTGATTATTTTTTAAACTTCTATGAGGTCATTTTTTAAACTCAAACTTAATCAAAAGCTTTTTCTCTTTATCGTTCTGCTCACTACCCTTTTGCAATATTCGTGTGCTTCGCATAAGCATTCACGGGTGCACGAGGATACGGTAGGTAAGGTAATTACAACAGCGCGAACTTTTATAGGAACCCCTTATAAGTATGGAGGCACTACACGGAGTGGTATGGATTGTTCTGGTTTGTTGATAAACTCCTTTCATGCTATTGATTTTAAACTGCCAAGAAGCTCTGAAGATCAGAGTAAGGTTGGAAAAGAAATCAAGATGAGTGACCTGCAACCCGGTGATCTTCTTTTCTTTGCTACAGGCAAAAAGAAAAAAGCGATTACCCATGTTGGCCTTGTTACTGATGTTAGAGGAAAAAATGACGTAAAGTTTATTCATGCTTCCAGTACGCTGGGGGTGGTTGAAACCAATCTGTATGCGGAATATTATCAAAAACATTTTAGACTGGCGAGAAGGGTGATTGACGAATAAGGAGAGATTATTAGAAGATTAATGTTGGGAACAATATTGATGGCCAGATTTGAAAAGTGGTATGCAAAATGTAATTTCAATCACGAAATCCGGTGGCCGCGCCAATGTTCTTTGTGAGCTACTTTAACACTATTCCGGTAAATCATTCTCCACTCTATTTGCACTTGTTGTCCATTTGTCGTGCACTCTATCCTGCTAGTTCCTTGCTAGTGGGTTGCTAGTAGGTTGCTATTGCTCAATGTGTAATCCTTTGTAGCATCCATTACCATCCGTTGCCAGTTACCGGAACTATTAACCGGTAACTGGTATCCATATTCTCATCTGAATTAGACAGAATTCAACGGAGGTATTTATCGCGTTGAAAAATTCGCAATGGCGGTTCAAATCGGCTTAAAAGGATTGTAATTCAAAGCCACAGCGTTGCGGGCACCGGGCATGATGCCTAACTTCACTTAAAAAAAACGAGAAAGTTATGGCCATTATCAAGAGCAATGTAATCGTAAAAGGCAGCAGCGGAATGTTCGGCAAGTCGATCGTATTCAAGCAAATACGAGGAAAAACCGTTATGTGCAATCGTCCGCAGAAGGCGCGCACAGAGAGTAAGCGTCAAAAGGATAATCGTGACCGTTTCCGACAAGCATCTCAATGGGCCAAGAACATATTACTCGAGCCCGAAAAGAAAGCATATTATGAAAAGAAAGCGCGCAAGCTGAAACTTCCCAATGCGTATACTGCTGCTATCGCTGATTATATGCGTAGCGCTGACGTAAAGCAAGTGAATCAATATGCAGGTAGAACAACATTCTTCATCCAAAAGAAAGACTTCGACTTGGCACAGGTCGATCTTGTATTGAACAAGGATTCTGGCGAAAAAGAAATACGCACGCTTTCGAAAGGTGAATCATTTTTCTGGCTTCATCCCGCTGAGCTGAATGCCGGAGTATCGGTGATGATTACAGATGCAGCGGGTGTTATGTGGCAGCATAATTTGTTGGCGGCATAACACGAATACTCGTTTTAACTCTTGGTGGTGATTGTTTAGTATGTAGGTGTTTTAGTTTTTTGGTTTTTATGTCTTGACGATGTTTAGATACTCTCAATTTTATAGTACCTTAAACGCCAAAATACTCAAGCCTAAAACACACAATTGCATGTCTACTCGCAGAGATTTTATAAAACTTTCCGCTCTTGGTGCAGCGGCATTACCGGTATCCGGTTTATTAGCTAAGCCAGTTCAATCCATTAATAAGCCACTTGTAATTTCCACCTGGAATTTTGGTTTGCAAGCCAATGTTGCAGCATGGAAAGTGTTATCAACGGGTGGCCGTGCGTTGGATGCTGTTGAAGCAGGCGCACGTGTTCCGGAAAGTGATTCAACGGAGATGTCAGTTGGATTGGGAGGATTACCTGACCGTGACGGCAAGGTAACACTTGATGCGTGTATCATGGATGAATATGGGAATTGCGGATCAGTTGCTTTCTTACAACATATTGGACATCCCATATCCGTTGCACGATTGGTAATGGAAAAAACACCACACGTTATGTTAGTAGGAGACGGTGCATTGCAGTTCGCGCTGGCGAATGGTTTTAAGAAAGAGAAATCGCTAAATAAGAATACAGAAAAGATTTGGAAAGAATGGCTAAAGAAAGCAGAGTATAAACCAGTAGCAAATATCGAAAATCACGATACCATTGGTATTGTGGCCTTGGATACAAATGGAAACTTATCAGGTGCCTGTACTACGAGTGGTATGGCGTTTAAGATGCACGGACGTGTTGGCGACTCACCCATTATTGGTGCAGGCTTATATGTAGACAATGAAGTAGGTGCTGCAACGTCCACTGGAGTTGGTGAAGAGGTTATTCGCATTGTGGGTTGTCATCTTGTTGTGGAGTTCATGCGTCAAGGTCATACACCTCAAGAAGCTTGTCAACTTGCGGTAGAACGTATCATTAAAAAAAATCCAGCGAAATCGAAAGAAGTGCAGGTAGGTTTTCTTGCATTAAATAAGAATGGCGAATATGGCGCCTATTGTTTGCAGAAAGGTTTTACGTTTGCCAAGTACGATCAGTCAGGAAACCAGATGAATGACTCAAGAAGTTATTACTGATGAATTTCTATAATGTTATCCCAATTTGCAGTTAAAAAAATTGCTTATTGATGGCTATTCCGATAGTTTGATTAGTATTAAAATCAGTTTGTGATTTTACTGGGAAATCAAATTCGGCCCTGAGTTCAATTGAAGCTTTTAGAGGTAATATTTTAATTCCAAATCCAATTGCTGGTCCTAACTCAAATTCAGCATTTGAAGGTAAGCTAATCTGGCTCGTGGTAAGTGAAGAATTTAAACGAAATCCATAGTTGAGCCCCGCATTCAAATACAACGTGCTAATCTTTTTTGGAGTAACTCGAAACATCGATGTTAATTTTAGCGATTGGAATTTCAGCGTTGCGGGATTAGAAGAAAAAGTATACAAACCCTTTTCGTTGAAAGTTTTAAATTTAAGCTCATTATACACTGAGAACCGGTTGGGCCGTTTTTTCGAGAATACCTCAAGACTAATTCCCCCTGCCAGATAAACTTTGTTAAAGCCTTCGTAACTAAATAGTGTAGTGTTCGTCTTGCCCAAATAAACGTATGCGACAATGCCGAACTTTGGTTTTTTAATTTCACTTTGAATTAGTTTTAACGAGGGAATTTGTTTTTCACTCTTAAAACATTTGTTGATTGTTTCCAAAGTTTGAATTAGGTGCCTGTCATTATAGCTTATTTTTAGAATTTTTGATTTTAGATCAGGGCATCTCTCGGAACAAAGGTTAATTAGCTGTTGCTTATAATTTTCGTTTGTAGACACAGTACTCATTCCTTCAATTTTGGTTGAATATAATCTGTATTGTAATTCTTCAAGTTCTGATTTCCCTTGTTCCAGAATCATGAAATGTATCCGATCGGCAGGATCATTGAATTTGAAAAGAGAGAATTTCCCCATGACAAGAACCTCAAGAAAATAATCACCTTCAACCCAGCGTAGAGGTGTTCGGGTTGTACCATAATTTATCCCGTTGGATTTTGCTGCATCATTTAAAAAATCGCCATCGAATTTAAAGTGATGCGATTCGTAATAAACTCCGCTGGTCGTTGTAAAGGCTTTGATTTCCTGCGGACGATAGGTCTTTGGTGCTGAATTTTCATTCTCTTTGAATTCAACTAACTGCGGACTGTATTGCCATTCCTTATCATTGATCAATCCGTTAATTGTATCGTTTTCAAGTGTTACAACGTAGCCTCTGCGATAATACTCTTGTGCAATTGATAGTGAACTGATTGATACTATAGTTAATAATAATGCAATTTTCTTCATCAGATTAGTTTATTTCGCGTAATATCAGCTAATATCACAAATTGGATTTAATAAACAATTTTATGACAGTCGAGATTGTAGTGTATAATATTGAGTCTGCTCTTAAAGCGCAGGAAGGCGGAGCCAATCGAATTGAATTGTGTGATAATCCGGGTGAAGGAGGAACAACCCCATCCTATGGAACAATCGAACTCGTGCGGCAAAACATCAGCATGGATGTGTTCGTAATGATCCGCCCTCGTGGTGGTGATTTTTGTTATTCAAGCTATGAATTCTATTCTATGAAACGCGATATTTCACAATGCCAAAAACTTAGTGTGGATGGTGTTGTGTTTGGAATTTTAAATCCGAATGGAACGATTGATAAAAAACGATGCAAAGAATTGATTGAGCAGGCACGACCATTAAAAGTTACTTGCCACCGTGCGTTTGATATGGCGCGCGATCCATTCGAAGCGTTGGAAGATTGTATCGAAGTTGGTTTTGATCGCATACTCACAGCAGGTCAGCAAGCTCAGGCAGTTAAAGGCGCAGCATTAATCGGACAATTAATTGCCAAAGCGAATGGTAGAATTGCCATCATGCCCGGATCAGGTGTAAATGAAAATACGGTTGGAGAAATCGTGGAGAAATCAAAGGCAAAGGAAATTCATTTTTCGGCCACTGCTTTCCGCGAAAGCGAAATGGTTTTTAGAAATCCACAAATTGCCGGTATGGGTTCGGATGAAGGCAGTGAATTTAAACTCCGCACTGTCGATCCGCTACGAATTAGAAAAATCAGAGAGATTGCAATATCAGTAATATAGGTATCAGACTAAACGATCTGATACCTCATACTCATCTTCATAATACAATTATCTTTTTCCCCAGGCACCGTAACGGTCCCTTCCGGAATTTTTTTTGACCATACTAATAAACTGCAACCGGTTAGGTTGACGTGTGATTTTGATGAGGCCTTTTGCTTCCAGGTCTTGTTTAACCTCAAGCAGATGTCGTGCAAAATCTTTTTTTATGACGGCAGACAAATGCACGCGGGCCTCCAGCAGAAGTTCATGTAGTTCAATATCCTCTCTTTCAGAAAGTAATGTGAAGATGAAATCACATATCAAGTCATACTCTTTTTTTAGAATGGTTTCACCAACTCTGCCCTTCAATTTCCACAACTCCACGGTTTCCTTTTCCATTATACTTCTATACTTCTTTGCTAATTACATTGCTAAACGACTTAATGCATTTATTATTTTAAACGTTTCGCGTTAATTGGATAAGTTCCAAAACTTCCAACAGCCATGTTGCCCGTTAGGTCGTCACCCGTAACAATTGCTTTTACCTGGATCACCATCGTGTTTCCTCCAAAGGATACTTCGTAGCTGAAAGATAATTCATTTCCGTTCAATGCGACAGAAGACAACTCGTTCTCTTTATTAAATTGATTGTTCTTGATTTTGCCATTCAACGTATCACCTTCTTTTGTGATGGTTAGTACACCGCTTCCACCTTGAGGAGATTCAACTGTGTAATTCCATACTCCTTCAATCTCAACTTTAGCTGTAGAATCTACGGGGGCTAGTACTGCCGGTTTTGATGCAGCACCAGCTTGAGGAGTAATGCTGCCACCGCCATTCCGTTGTTGAGGCTGACCACCGCCTTCCATTCCACCACCACTTCCGCCATCGCCACCCTCTTTAAGATCGTCATTGTTAATTGACCGTCTGCGCTTTGGCTTAGCATCCACACTCATCTTACCAAAACGGTAGCTTACATTAATGCGAAAACTGGTATTACGCATTTCCGTAACACTACTGCGAACAACAAGCGGTGAGTTCACCTCATTTTTAATTTTAAATGCGGTAGTAAAGAAATTCTCTGCGCCAAAGCCTATACTGCCTTTCTTATTATTGAAATCCTTTTTGATACCCAGACTATATATACCAAAGCCACCTTGGGTTCCTTGAAGTTGAATTTGTCTTCCGCGATAGAATCCAAAGAACTGAAAGCCCCAACCTTTTGAAAGATTGTAACTTCCAAACATTCTGTAACTGGCTACCCAACCGGAATTACTGGCACTGGATTGTCTGTTTGGATCTTCAGGATCATTCGGATCAATTGGCAAATTGTTATTCAACATAGAATAATAGATATCGGTACCACCGTTTAGTGAAAGTTTTCCGAGTGATACGTTGGCGAAAATGTTCATACCCACTGCATCTTCCTGACCGATGTTTTTGTATGTAGTTGTTACGGTGTCAGGGTCGGCTACAACATTTCCCAAAACACTGCGAACATCTTGAATGCCGTTGTTGGTGTTGCGCCAAAAAGCAGAGAAGCTCAAGTTAGTACCCTTAATAAAGGTACTGTACGACAATTCGTAGTTGTTAGAGTATTCCGGACTGAGTTCGGGATTACCAATGGTAATGTCGTAAGGATTTGAGCCTTGAACGTTCGGATTGAGGAAGCGTATAGAAGGCCGTTGAATACGTCTATTATAAGCAGCTTTAATAGTTTTTCCATTGCTTAATTTTTTCGAGATATTGATACTAGGAACCAGCGCTCCATATGCCGGGATATCAATATCAGAATCGGTTTGTGAATACGCATTAATCGTGGTGTATTCATAACGTACACCCGCCTTAATGCTGTAGTTATTTTTGGTTGAGTAGGTGTACGATGAATATCCCGCAATGATATTTTGATCGTAATTCAGATTGTTTGATAGCGTTGTGCTCGTTGAAGGTTCATAGGTTCCATCGCCCTCAGGATCATTCAGGTAAGTGAACTCACTAAACGCTTTTCTGACAATATCTTTGGCACCAAATTCGAACATTTGATTTGTGCTTATAGGTGTTTGATAATCCATTTGGATGGTTACTTCTTCATTGAAACTCTCGTTAACATTGCGGAAGCCTTTAGAGACATCAGCGCCATTTTCTATTTCAATCAGATTTTCAAAATTATTATCCCGGTTGTTGCGACTGAAACTTCCCAGTATACTGAATTCACGCTGCGGTTTTTCGTACATGTGGGTGTAATTAAAGTTGACATCAATTGTATTGGATAGATCTTCCGTCTCAACATTCCTAAGACTACGGCTTGCAGGATCTTCATTGATTATTGTTTCAAGATTATCTTGATAGTTCTTTCCATTCCGCGCGCCTAAACGAACCGAAGCCGTGATAAAGTTTTTATCATTAATGTCATAGTCCCAACCGAAGGTGTAATTTCCAAACAGGCCTTGATTTCGGGTGTCAGCCCTTTGAAAATTAGTACTGAAAACAGCATCGGGTTCGAAACTGCTCGTTGTTTGTTGATTGCTTTCAAAACTTCCTTTTACATTGTAGTTGGCACGTCCAAAACCTCCAAGGGAGAAGCCCATTTTCTTTTTTCTGTAATTTCCATTTAAACTTAGGTTTGAACCACGTAAGCCAACACCCGCATCTACATTAAGGGTGAGACCTTCCAGGGTATTTTTTTTGGTAATAATATTAATAATACCTGCAGATCCTTCTGCATCATATTTTGCCGATGGCGAAGTAATTACTTCTACCGATTTAATTTGGTCGGCTGGAATTTGTTTCATAGCATCTGCAATACTCGAAGCCATAATGGTGGATGGCTTATTATTAATAAGTACCGTTACATTCGTACTTCCACGCATCGATACGTTGCCATCCAGATCAACAGAAAGCATCGGTACTCTCTTTAGTAAATCGGTGGCATCTCCACCTCTAGCAGTTTGATCATTCTCAGCATTATAAATAGTGCGGTCAACACGTTCTTCAATGAGTTGTTTTTGTCCTTCTACAACAACTTCGTTTAGAATTTTCGCGCTTGATGTTAACTTTATTAAGCCAATGTTTAACTCATCTTTTTTATCGGGAACGGTTATATTTTCAATGTTTTGTGTTTCATAACCAATGAAGGAGATCGAAACAGTATAGGTACCAGCGGCAACTTTAGTAATCGCGAACGCTCCTTTATCATCACATACAGCACCATCGATCGGTTTGTTTGTGGTAGGGTCAATCAGTGCAACGTTGGCAAATTCAACCGGCTTATTGGTTTCTGCATCGATAATTGCACCTACAATCTTTACATTTCCTTTCTTAGGAGCGGTAGGTTGTGCACTTGCGCCTGGTTGGTTTTGTGCCAACGAAGTGAATGCGGAGGAAATAATGAAAGTAAGGAGTAATAGATTTTTCATAAACACGGATTCATACGGTTGCATAAGCGCAACATCATTCTTTAACTACAAAGGAATATTTTTGTTAACCCTTTTTTACTGATATTAGACCATCGGGCTTTTTACTTCGACAATCCAGTCAATTATTCGACTCTGCAAAGGTATGTACAATTGTGCCGGATGGTCGATGAAATAATGTGGGCGGTAGAATAGTGTTAAGAAAGCAAGGGTGATTCTTTTGTTAGGATTATCTTTCGAAGATTATTTTTAAAGTATGCTTACTGTTCAACCCGCTGTCAATCGTAATAGAATGTTGTTGATGCACCTTTCATTTTGGTGCGTCTACCTTTCATTTTTTCTGTATCAGATCAGTTCGTATCAACGTGGACCTGACATAGATTGGCACAAGGTGTCTATCGTTGTATCCAATCAGCTGGTGTTTGTGTTGATCATTTCCTACCTCAACTATTTTATTTTACTACCCCGGTTTTTAAGGCGAAGAAATGTGTGGTTGTATTTGTTTGAGTTTACGATCCCATTTGTCATCGTGATGCTTGTACGCATTCATGCTGAACGGTATTTGATTGATGGTTATTCCGGTGAGAATAAATACTTGTATAACCCTCGCTTCATCGTGCAAGTGGTTATGACCAATTTTTTTATTGTTGTTTTCGTAAGCTTACTGAAGTTTGTGGTAGAGTGGTTGGAATTGGAAGCACGCAAGAAAGAGATCGAAAATGAAAAGCTAACGGCTGAACTCAATTTTCTAAAGGCGCAGATCAATCCACATTTTCTTTTTAATACGTTGAATAATTTATATTACTTGGCGTATACCAAATCGGAAAACACGACTGAAGTAATCGCCAAGCTCTCTCAGATGATGCGGTACATGATTTACGATTCGAACCATTCGAAAGTATTGCTAACGAAAGAGATTGAATACATTGAAAGTTATATTAGTTTGGAACGATTGCGATTGAATAATCAGATTCCAATTGACTTTTCAATCGAAGGAAATACGGGTGCTGTATTGATTACACCTTTTATACTGATTACCTTTTTAGAGAATGCTTTCAAACATGGCGTTACAAACAACAATCCGAATGCATGGGTTAAAATTTCCCTTCAGATAAAAGGAAAAGAATGTCTGTACACGGTGAGCAATAGTAAAATACCTTCAGCTCAGGCAGATAATGGAGGGAAGTCGGGTATCGGATTACAAAATGTTCATCGTAGATTAGCATTAAGTTACCCCAATCAATATGATCTGACTGTGGATGACCAATTGGAGACATACACTGTTAAGTTAAAACTTATTGTAGCGTGAATCTTGACTGCCTCATTGTTGAAGACGAACCGTTAGCGCGGAACCTGATGACGGAATACGTTAAAAAGATTCCCTATCTTAATTTAGTTGATGCGTGCTCCAGTCCGCTTGCTGCAATTGAGATTTTACGTAAACAATCAATCGATTTACTGTTTCTGGATATTCAGATGCCAGAGATTACCGGTATTTCATTGTTAAAAGTTTTGCAGAAAAAACCAATGGTTATTTTAACTACTGCATATTCTGAATATGCCTTAGAAGGATATGAGTTAGATGTGATTGATTATTTGTTAAAGCCCATTACGTTCGAGCGATTTTTGAGAGCCGTTGAAAAAGCAAGTCAGCGAAGGGTTGCGCCACTTCAGCAAAGTGCTGAAAAACCAGTGGCCGCTGATCCATCACAACCTTTTGTTTTTGTAAAGGATGGAACGAAGATGGTGAAAGTACGCTGGGAAGATATTCTGTATGTAGAAGGGTTGAAAGATTATGTAACGATTCACACCAAGCAGCAAAAGGTAGTTACACTCCAGCGACTAAAATCTCTCGAAGAACAACTGCCTTCGGACAAGTTTATTCGGATTCATAACTCCTTCATTGTATCGGTCGATGCAATTGAGATTGTTCATAAAGGTGAAGTTCAGATTGGCAATGCTCTAATTCCCATTAGCGATACCTATCGTAAAGCATTCAAGGATTTTACAGATCGTAATCAGATACAATAATGACAAGTAAGCAGTAGGCAAGAAGCAATAGGCGAAAGTCAGTTTTATCAATTTGAATTTCGTTATTTCATTTTAATAAACTTACCTCTCCATAGTTTTTCCACTCCTTGTAACTCGACGATGTACATCCCGGCAGGAAGATCGGCAATAGAAACAGTAGCAAATGACTCGCTATTTGGCAAGTCGTTATTCCTCACGGTCACTCCATTCAATGATCGAATGGACAATGTCTTATCCTGATGCTGAATATTTCCGGGCAGTTCAATCGTTAAGAATTTATCGGCAGGATTTGGAAAAATATTCAACGAACCTTGACGATCGTCTTCAGCACCACTAATAATATCTGCATTTAAAAATCGAAACCAGTTCATGTTAAATTCCGGTTGAACTATTTTGATGCGCAGAATTCCGCGACCAGCCGTCAGTTTCATTTTGACTGTTACAGTCTGCCAGGTTTGCCATCCTCCGGTTACAGGTACATTAACGATCACACTGTTCAGTACTTCTCCGGTTGATGTTCTTTGTTCTACTTCAATTTTTCCGGCAGCAGTGTTACAGGCAACTCGAGCTTCTAGTGGATAGTCTCCATCTTCGGGTACACGAATCCAATATTCCAGGTAATCTCCAACACTGGTATATCCAACATTTTGCCCACCACCTGTATCGGTTGTGGCTTCTAGTTGAAGCCCTTGGTTTACCATAAAATTTTCAGCTTCAATTTTTGTTGGGATGGAAAAATGGAAGGGTAGATTATTTTTTACAGCAAGGTCAGTGAAGTCTTCTAACAATGTTCCATCAGCAGATTGCACAACATCAGCGGCATAGCTTGCAGTGATAATGTCGTTGTCAAAAATTTCCTGATCAATGGTAAGAATAAAACGACTTGCGTTATCCGGATCAGCTTGAATGAAAGTAATGATTGTAGCAGTACCATTTACCTTAATTGAAAAACCAGTCGGGCTCGTAAGCGTTGTTCCATTTACCTTCTTGTTCACCGACAAGTAAAGTGTCTTACCAGCAGTATTTGTTTCAGATGAAAGTGCTGTGAACGGAACTTCATTTAATTTTTTTTTTAATGCAAAGCTTAAGTTTCCCAGATTAGCGCCACCCTTTTCAAAAATCAATTTCAGTTTTTGTTTGCCCTTGTACAGCACTACATCATTGATCGTTTTATTCCCCCAGGTTTGTGTACCACCCGTTGAATTCAGCGTTGTGCTTTGACTTACATTGGCACCATTCAGATTTAAAATGATTTTACTATTGCTATTGGAAGCAGCATAGCGAATAATAATATCATATACGGCACTTGAATCTACATCTAATGTGTATTGCATCCACTCGCCGTCTTGTGTCCATCCTACATTGAAATGATTGGAAGATGGATCTGCATCAGATGAAGCTTGAATATCAACTCCATCATTTCGATAAGCCCAGCCATTGTTCCACGCAGCATATGTTCCTGTAGTTACTCTATAGTTAGCGGTGTCAGTATCAGAGTAAGCTTTTCCGTAACGGCCTAAATCAAAATCAGAAGCATGTACAACGCCTGGTATTTTGTTAGCAGCATATGGAATAGTGGCTTTGTTATTTACTTGTCTGATCATAGCATCGATCACATCTTTTCGGTAGAGAGTATTTTCAATTTTTGTATTCTCAGCTAATTGCATCAAAGCATTTTTAGCAAACGTAGTGGAAGGCTTTGTTCCACCGTTTGTCCAGTATTGAAGCAAAGTATTATAGTCATCATTCTTCACAATGGTGAGTGGATTAACTACGGATGCTACCTTTTTCATTGGCCACCATGCCCAGCCTATTTTATTTGTCTCTACAAGACTGATAGCATTGGTAAACCATGTGTTTGAATTTTCACCAGATTCACCTAACCATACTGGCAAATTTTGTTGATCGCGCATGTCCACAGCAAACTGTACTGAACCTTGGTCATTGTAGTTCCAGTACTTGTGAAAACTCGCGGCCATGTTATTATCCCACTTTGGAAAAATGCCGTTGTATCGATTGCCCCAGCAATTTCCTTCAATGAAAATGATGTGGTTTTGATCGACTGTACGAATGGCTGTGGTAATATCGACATACAGTTTTCTCAGCGGTGCATTACCTGTTTCATCGCAGCCATTTGCATTTTGTCCCGCTACGAAATTCCAGTTTGGTTCATTGATCAGATCGTAAGCACCAATCCATTCTTCGTTGGCATATCGCTCAGCAAGTTTTTTCCAGAGTGCAATGGTTTTTTGTTTGTTAGATTCACTTTCCCATAAAGATGGTTTTGTAGCATCGTAATCAGAAATGGCGGCATCGTGTCCTTGTCCACCGGGAGCTGCATGAAGATCCAGTATCAAATACATTTGATTTGCTTCACACCACTTGAGCAAACTGTCAGTCATGGCGAAGCCTTTATCAAGCCATGTGTTTTGTCCGACTACAGGTTCATCTTCAATGGGTAACGTGTAAAGGTTGTAGTGCATTGGCAATCGGATGGAGTTGAACCCCCATGATGCCAGCGAATCGACATCGCGTTTAGTACAATGATTGGCAAGCCATGCATCATAAAACTCTTGTGTGTTAGCGTCTCCAATAAGGTCTTTAATTTTTGCCCGGATCTGGTGTTGAGGATTAGCAAAGGCATTGGTCTCCAACATGTAACCTTCCTGAAGCATCCATCCACCAAGCCCCATACCACGTAGGATTACCTCCGTTCCGTTCTTATCGACAATTTTTTTTCCGCTCACGTGGAGATATTGAGCAGAAAGATTTGTGGTTAATAGAGTCAGGAAGGAGAATATGAAAATCAGTGTGAAGTTGCGGAGTACAAGTTTCTTCATTCGTCTATTATTTTAAATAAGGTGATACAATCGATTTCGGAATTCAAGTATATTGACCCGAATTGACTATCCATTAATATAAAGTACATCTCATACACTTCATGAAGTTTTCAGCAATACGTCAACCATACTTCATCAAAACCAGAGCTGCTGAAAATCAGGTAATTGGTTCAGAAGTCCACGGCATGAAATTTATTCTGATTTTCGGGATAAATTCTCTTTCAAGAATGACGGACATCCATTATTTATGCAGATTGGCCAAAGCTAAAATGAATCAAGACTTCCTTTTTTCACTCCGTTCGAGATCATATTTACTCTTTATAATTGTATGGTTCGGTGATATTAGTTCGACTGTCTTTGCGCAAAATGAACCGGTACCCATTCAAGGCGTGCCCCGCATTATCCACTATACCAAAAAACAATTCAACGCCGATCCCCAGTTCTGGGCCATGTGTCAGGATAAAAACGGAGTGCTATACTTTGGCAACAATGATGGCACACTTGTGTTTGATGGAGAGCGCTGGCAAAAAGTATTGCTTCCGAATAATTCATCGGTTCGAAGTTTGAAAGTGAATCAGCGTGGAGAAATCTATGCGGGCGGTTTCAATGAATTTGGTATTATTAAAAGAGATGAGCGTGGAAAGTATTATTATGAGTCGTTGGTAAATTTATTGCGGCAAGAAGATCGCAACCTGGAAAACATCTGGCAGATTCATGAAGCACAGGGATACATGGTGTTCCGAAGTTCAAAAATGCTCATTGCCATTGCAAACAATATAGCAGTAACCATACCTACTACGAGTGCGTATCGACATTGCACCGTAGTGAATGATCAGTTGTATGCGGTGGATGATGAAGGTATTAAGCAATTGAATTTGAAGTCAATGGAATTTGTGGATGTGGTTCGCCAGGAAGAATTTCATCACGAAGAGATTGCTGCGCTACTTCCTGACTTTAAAGACCAAGGCATAGTGTTGATTACAAAGGAAGGTAGTGCGTATTCGCTCGATAAAGAAAAACGCAAAGCTGCTTTTCTCAAGCGTTTGATTCCTAAAAATTCCAGCAATTTGATTATATGTGGGATTAAATCATCCAGCGGGAAGTATTACTTTGGTACGCTGAGCACTAAAGTAATTTTACTCGATGCAGCGGGCGAACAAGTTACTACCGATGAAGCTTTTCAAAGTCTTCAAGATAAAACTGTTCTTAATCTCTTCGAAAGTAAGGACGGAAACATCTGGGCATTGTTGAATAATGGTATCGACTGCATTGATATTTCCTCACCGATGTCGATCGTGTTTGAGAATGCCGCCATCTTCGATGTGTTATTAGTGAATGGTAAAATTTACATGGCTACCAATCAAGGTGTATTTGTTTCCGATGCCTCTACTTCCAAACCACGATTGAATTTTAAGAAAATAGATGGACTTGAAGGCCAGGCTTGGACCTTACAATATTTCAACGGACAAATAATGTGCAGTCATGACCGGGGTTTGTTTTTGATTTCCAACGGAAACGTGAAGAGAATTCCCAATATCACCGGAGTGTGGAAAGTAATTTCAATAAAAGGTAAACCGGATTATTTTTTCGCCTGTACCTATGATGCCATTTATGTTCTTCGATTTGATCCAGCGAAAGGTTTTGTGTTGCAGCACAAACTGGAAGGATTTAATGAATCGGGCCGTGATATACTACAGAGTGATGAGCCAGGAGTGTTCTGGATTTGTCATGGATATAAAGGTGTATTTCGAATTAAGGTAAACGAGAATCTCACACGTGCTGTAAGCCTTGAACATTTTAAGAATCAGAACGGATTGCCTTCTGCCTTTAGCAACAATGTGTTTCGATGGAAGAATGAAATTATTTTTACAACGAATCATGGTCTTTATACTTTCAATTCAAAAACAAATCAGTTTGAGCTTCATGAATTTCTTTCTAATCTTTTTGGCAAAGAATTAAATGTGCGCAAACTTCTGCAACGCGACAGCAAAACCTGGTTTGTTCATGGCGATGAGGCTGGATATTTTATTACGGATTCTACTCCATCCATGTTAAATAAAGATTTATTCTTAAGTCTGAAAGGTTCGTTCAATCAAGGTATGGAATGTATTATACCGATTGGTGAGGAGCAGGTATTACTCGGCACCAACACGGGTCTGTATGCTTTTAATCTTAAATACTCACCCTCTGATTCAGCAAGAACTCAAATCGCAAGTGTAAGGGCTCAGTGTGGTACAACAGAAATCATTGGTTTGCTGAAAACTTCTTATAAAGGGCCACTCGTATTATCGAATGATATTGTCAATGTTAGATTTGATTTCTCTTCTCCCGATTTTCGGGATAGGATGAATATTCAATACAGTTATAAACTGGAGAATGTTGATGATCAATGGTCGCAGTGGCAAGAAAATCCTTTCAAGGAATTCAGTTACCTGCGTCCCGGCCATTATGTTTTTCGGGTTAAAGCACGAAGCTTGTTAGGTGAACATGCCGCCGAGTCAGTGTATCATTTTGAAATTCTTCCTGCGTGGTATCAGACTGGTGTAGCATATGTAGCATATGTTATCGCTGCCTTGTTGCTACTGATCACCACCATTAAATTAGTGAAACGAAAAATTCAATATGAAACGAATAAGACGCGAGATGAAGAAGAGAAGAAGCGTAAAGTCTTAGAGCTGGAACTAGAACAGATAAAATTAAAACAAGAGAAGGAGCAGATTATCAAGGATAAAGAACAACTGGAAGAGGATGTAATTCACAAAAGCAAAGAATTGGCAAACTACACCATGTTGCTGGTGAAGAAGCGTGAGCTACTCACGGAGATGCATGAAGACCTCAAAACTTTAAAAGAAGCTGTACGCCAGGATGCTCCGCGACAAATGGTGCGTGACCTGATAAAAAAAATAACATCCAATCTGCAGAATGAGGAACACATTCAGGTTTTCGAAGCGAATTTCGAGCGCGTACACCACGAATTTTTCTCACAATTGAAATCAACGTTTGCTGATCTTACACCGAAAGAACTTCAACTCTGTGCGTTTGTTCGGATGAACCTCACCAATAAAGAAATTGCCTCTATTCTTAATATCTCTGTGAGAGGAGTAGAGACAGCGCGATACCGCTTGCGCAAGCGATTAGGTATGAGTCATGAACAAGATATGTCTGCGTTTCTCGAAAAACTTTATTCATCGAATGATAAAGCGTTGAATGAAGGGGCAGAGGAGCAAGTTCTCTAAGAATTAAATAATCAGGTTTGTTGCGTGAACAAGGAAATGTTGTGGGTTGTGTATAGCGAGTTTAGCCCCAGCGGGCAATGTCATTAAGTTAAGGGGTCATTTTAATAAGCTGGTTTGAAATTAGTAAAGGTTTTATACTTGCTTTTTGATTGGACATTTTTTTTGACTCGTTTAAATGATCTTCCCTTTCTGACGGGCAGAATATCTTTTAT
>JANMRZ010000081.1:0-11104 GCA_031388805.1 Chryseolinea sp. | reverse complement strand
CCATATTTCTTTAGAATCTCCTTGCCTTGATATTCGTGTATGTTCATTGATTTTTTCTTTCGGAGCGAAACTAGTTTATTTAATGGTTTATTTCAAGAAAACTTATTGAATAGGTCAATATGCTGAAAGCCACTTCGATTGAAAAGTCATACGGACAACTTAAGGTTCTCAAAGGAATTGATTTTGAAATTAATGCAGGTGAAGTTGTAGCGATCGTTGGCGCGTCCGGTGCAGGCAAGAGCACATTGTTACATATACTCGGTACTCTTGATATGCCAGATAAAGGATCAGTATATATTAAAGGTCAGGATGTGTTCTCACAATCATCGAAGAATTTGGCTGCCTTTCGAAACAAGTCGCTGGGTTTTGTATTTCAGTTTCATAATCTGTTGCCTGAGTTTTCAGCATTAGAAAATGTCATCATTCCAGGTTTAATATCAAACTCAAGTGAGAAGAAAGTAAAAGATCGTGCTGTTGAATTGTTAAAGATGCTTGGGCTTGGAGATAGAATCCATCATAAACCTTCAGAACTTTCAGGCGGAGAACAGCAACGCATTGCTGTGGCAAGAGCGATGATAAATTCTCCTGATTTAATATTAGCGGATGAGCCCAGTGGGAATCTGGATTCTAAAAATGCACTCGATCTTCATCACTTATTTTTTCAACTGCGAAAAGAGATTGGACAAACTTTCATTATCGTAACCCATAATGAAGAGCTTTCCCGAATGGCCGATAGAAGAGTGGAGATGGCCGATGGTTTAATTATTCGCCAGCAGTAAAAAAGGAAGAAGAGAGCACACCAGACAAACGCTCCGAATCAATTACTTGCTCTCTTCAAGGGCTCCTATTGTTATACTAAATGTTTATACTGTCTTTAATTAAAGCCGCTATACTTGCTGAATGATTTGATGAAACAAAGGTAGGGTAACTACTTTGATTACATTTTGCATTATGGACAGAGAAGGCAAGCGTGTAAGAAGAACTCAGCTCTCTGGAATTTTTGATATGTGAAATCTGTTTTTTGACCTAAAAGCAATGGATTCTTACAGAATAAAGGAGTGGTTTTGAATACAATTTTATTTCAAGCGAATCCGTCTAAAATGCCGGTAAGCACTTCAAAGGCAAATATATGACGTAATTGATTGAGTAGGTGAGGGTTTATAAATAGTTACATCAGCCAAAATTTCTTACAACTACTTAAGGAATGTTGCATGTTAACAAAAACAATAGCCGATTGTACTTTAGGACCATTCCAATAGAGAATGAAGTATTAAGATACAATACCCTTCAGCCTCAATGGGGATGAAGCAAGATATCTTCAGAAAGTTCTTCTACATCAACCAAACCCCGCTCATTGACGGAAGATAAAGTTGCCCTACGAAGTTCGTTGATGAGTATCGGATCGTATTTAGCAGCCACACGAATGTAATTCTCTGTCCAGCCATGCATCTTTCCATCCTCGATGTCATTCTCAAAAAGAATGGTTGATTCACGCCCAATATTTTCTTCGTAGAAGATTCTCTTCTTTTTATCAGAGAGAATGTGTAACATTTTCGAACGATCACTTCTCTGACTTGCAGGAACAACGTGAGGCAAAGTTGAGGCAAAGGTATTCTCACGCTCTGAATACGTGAACACATGGAGGTAAGAGATATTCAATTCATTTAGAAAGGAATACGTCTCAAGGAAATCTTCCTGCGTCTCGCCAGGAAAGCCAACAATCACATCAACACCAATACAAGCATGCGGCATTACGGATTTTATTTTTTCTACCCGTGCTACATACAACTCGCGTTGATAGCGTCTGCGCATGAGCTTTAATATTTTATTGGATCCTGATTGAAGTGGGATGTGAAAGTGCGGAACAAAACGCTTTGATTGAGCTACGAATGAAATGATTTCATCGGTAAGCAGATTAGGTTCAATGGATGAGATTCTGAATCGTTCAATTCCTTCGACTTCATCCAACGCTTTTATCAAATCAATAAAGCGTTCGACGCGTTCGCCATTTTGAATTCCAAAGTCACCCGTGTTTACTCCTGTAAGTACAATCTCTTTTACTTCTGTTTGCGCCACTTCTTTGGCGGTTTTTACAATGTTTACAATACTGTCGCTCCTGCTGCTTCCTCGTGCAAGAGGTATGGTACAGAAAGAACATGTATAATCACAACCATCCTGAACTTTAAGAAAGGTGCGTGTACGATCATGCATAGAATACGATGTATTGAATCGCTTGGCTTCAACAATATCAGAAGCAAAAACTTCTGCTTGTGGCTTGCGAACAAAGCCATCCAACAATTCTACTAATCTGAATTTCTCGGCAGCACCTAATACAGCATCAACACCGGGTATCTCAGATATTTCCTTAGGCTTGAGTTGCGCATAACAACCAATAATGGCAACGTACGCATCAGGTGAAATGCTTCGTGCTTCGCGAACTATTTTATGACACTTCTTATCTGCGTTCTCGGTAACCGAACACGTATTGATTATGAAAATATCGGGCGTGTCCGTGAATTCAACTTTCTGATATCCCATCTCTTTGAACGAGCGCGAGATGGTAGATGTCTCAGAAAAATTGAGCTTACATCCGAGTGTATAAAATGCGACTTTCTTCAATTGGATAAAATATGAAAACAGCTGTCCACAGACCACGGTCGATTGTGGTCTGTGGACAGATTTTAAACTAATTCTCTCAAATCAACCGGTACTACACGTGAAATACCTTTCTCAACCATCGTAATACCATAGATCACGTCCGTGCTGATCATTGTGCGCTTGTTGTGCGTTACGATTACGAATTGTGAATCTTTGCTGAAGTTACGGATGATGTTATTGAACTTGTCAATGTTTGCATCATCTAATGGAGCATCTACCTCATCAAAAATACAGAACGGTGCAGGCTTCAATAAATACATCGAGAAGAGTAGGGCAGTAGCCGTTAATGTTTTCTCACCACCCGAAAGTTGGTTGATGGTCAACGGACGTTTGCCCTTTGGTTTCGCAATGATTTCAATATCAGAATCCAATGGATTGCTTGGGTCTGTTAATTTCAAATCACATTCGTCACCTTCCGTAAACAACGAGCGGAATACGCGGATAAAGTGTTCCTTAATTTTATTGAATGCTTCCATGAAGGTCTGGCTGGCTACTCCTTCAATTTCCAATATGGTGTTCAGCAATGATTCTTTTGCTTTCAGCAAATCATCTTTTTGAGCTAAGATGAAATCGTTACGTTCTTTAATTTCAGTATAGGCCTCCATTGCCATTGGATTGATAGGACCCATGTTGTCAAGTCTGTCGCGGATTTTTCCTACCTCTGCACGAATCTTATCTTCGTCTGCTTTTAAAAGCTCGGCTGCTTCTTCCGGTGTAAAAGTACCAACGGCACTATCCAGATCAATATTGAATTCAACCGAAAGACGTTCCTTCACAGAGTTCAATTGAAGTTTACTGTCATTCAATTGATTTTGTAATTCCATCAACACCGTGTCGATGTTCTGACGCTGATGTTGTATTTCTCTTAATACTTTTTCAACCTGATCGATGTTGCCGCGTGATTCGTAATATTCTTTTTCGGCTTCACTCAAGCCTTTCTCCATTTCTTCCTTCTCGGAATACATACCCAACAGTTCATCATCGTTTGATTCTGTTGTTTCAATAATCCGTTTGATCTCGTCTTCATTTTTCTTCAATTCTTCTGTGTTCGATTCAACACGAAGACTGCTTTGATCCATCGACTCTTGCTTGAAACGAATCTCCTGCTCAAGACTCTTCACTCGGTTGTCTTGCTGATGGAAGAATATATTTTGTTCGTTAAACGCGGCAGACTTTTGACTGAGCAATTCAGTATGAGCTGCCAGGTTCTCAGTCATACCGGAGAGTTTATTTTCCTGCTCTTCTAAATCGTGAAGTGCTCTTTGACCTCTTGGTTTTAATTCATCAAGCTCATTGAGTAGCGTATCAATTTTCTCAAGAATATCTTCTCTGCGTAAATCGGCACTACTCAGCATATTGGAGAATTGCTCACGCTTGGTGCGTACTGATACATGTTCCTCATTGATCTGACGAATTGTATTCTGCAATTCTTCAACCTGGTGACGAAGCTTGTTGTTCCTCAGTTTCTCAAGATCGCTTTGTTTTTCTACCAGGCTTGTGCGGATTTGGTCCAGCTTAACCGAAAGTTCTTTTATCTCTTTCTCTAATTTCTCCAGGTTCTTGGCACGACCAATCTTCTTACCTTCAAACAGTCCAACAGATCCACCGGAGATACTAAATCTTCTTCTTGTTAATTTTCCACTCTTGGTGATAAAAGTATTGTTATCATCGAATGGAATGCTCTTCACATCGCCTTCGTAGATATACACCTTATCAAGAATGTAGGACATAAGTCTACGATACTTCTGATCGTACTCGATAATTTGCGTTGCAGGGAAAGCACTCTGATAGAGTTTTGCTTCTGTTGGCTCAAAACGTTCGAAACGATCAAGGATAAAGAAATGCGCTTTGCCTTTTGATGCATCACTTAAAATATTGATTGCTTCATATGCTTCTGCTTCATGATCGACAATGTAATAGTTCAAATAGGGCTCAAGGTAATTTTCGATCGCCACCCTGTATTCTTCTGATGTAGTAAGAATATCGGATAGGAGAGGAGCATTCTTTCCTACCTTCTTGCGCAAGAATTTAATGGCCTCTGGGAACCCTTCAAGATTTTCAACTAACGATTTAGTAAGGTTAAATTCGTTCTGACGTGCGTCAAGCTTGCGGCTTGTTACGTTCATCTCTTCGCGAATCATGTCGATGGTTTTTTCTAAACCAGACATGCGCGTTTGTGCTTCGTCTTCTTCTTTCTTTAGTGAATCAAGTTCTTCTGTCTTGCCAGCGATGTGGCCTTGAAGTTCAACTAATTTCTTTTCAAACTCGACAAGACTCGCACTTTGTTGACTTGTATCAGAAGCCGTGCGCTCTAATTCCTGCTTCAAAGATGAAACCTGAATCTCCCGTATCTCAATACCTTTATTTACCTGGAAACTTTCTTCCTGACGTTCACGCTGAATCTGACGAATACCATCTGACTCTGCCTGAAGCGAAGTAGTCTTTAATTTTTGTTCTTCGTATTCTGCTTTAAGATGATCCAGTTTCTGATTGATCTCCGTCAACTTCTCTTCTGCTGCTGATTTTTCGTTCTCTAAACTTTGAACACTGAAACGCGCCCGCTCATTGCTCTTTTTATCGAGATCGATTTGATCGCGTAAGCTATTGGCGCGATCATTCAAATACTTTAAGCGTTCGTTCTTGATTTGTTTCTCGCTTTCGTATTGTCTGATCTTCGTTACAAATTCGTTGATCGATTTTTGACGTGATGAAAGGGTTTTCTCTTTGAGAATCAGTTCGGCCTTTGCTTTTTCGATTGACGCTTCCTTCTCAGCAATTTCTGCTGCCAAGGCTATTTTCCTGTCGTTCTCTTCGGCAATCTGTTTATTGATGATGGTGAACTTATCGTTTTGTTTGTTCACAACCACCTTTGCAAGGTGAATGCTCTTCTCCTTGTATTCTTCTTTAATGCGATAATACGTTTCGGTTTGTTTAGCCTGTTTCTCAAGGCTCTTCATGTTCTTCTCGATCTCGAACAATAAATCTTCTACACGTTCCAGATCGGTATCCGTATCTTCTAGCTTCTTAAGAGTTTCCTTTTTGCGTTTCTTGAATTTTGATATGCCGGCAGCTTCTTCGAAAAGCATTCTCCGGCTGTTGTCTTTATCATTCAACAGATCATCTACCATACCCAACTCGATAATGGCATAGCTGTTTGAGGCAACACCTGTATCGAGGAACAAATTGGTAATGTCTTTTAAGCGGCAAGTAACACCATTCAAGAGGTACTCACTTTCACCGGTGCGGTACAATCTTCGCGTGATGGTGATCTGAGAATATTCAGTAGGAAGAATGTTTTTCGTGTTGTTAATGGTGAGTGAAACCTCCGCCATTTGTTGCGCGCCACGCTGACTGGTTCCATTGAAGATGATGTTCTCCATCTTCTCAGATCGAAGTGCACTGGTCTTCTGCTCACCCAATACCCAGCGGATTGAATCAACCACATTTGACTTACCACATCCGTTTGGTCCCACAATACCGGTAATTCCCTCGTCAAAGTTGATTACGATTTTGTCGGCAAAACTCTTAAATCCTTTAATCTCCAGCTTCGCTAATTGCATGCTTATGTAGTGGTTGTGAAAAACGTAAAAAATGCTCTTTATGTCCCTTAGAATGCAGTTTTCCTAAATATCGGATTTAAAGAAGTGGGCAAAGATAAGAGACTGATTGAATCCTATCAAAATAAAAATTACCGAGTCTACTATTGTCCTGATGGTCACAACAATTAAGGTTGAAAAGTAGCCTTATTCGCACAATTGATGTTTTTTATTAAATTTGTTGGTAATGCGTGACATACAATTTTGGATTTACTTAATCATTGGGGTAATCTACCTCATCAGCCGGGCTCGGAAGAAGCGCGAAGCAGAACCACCTGTTGATGCTCCTCAGCCAAAAACTCAAAGAAGATTTGATAGTCAGGCAGAGACGCAACCTGTCGTTCCGCAGAAAGGACTCACCTTTGAGGAGTTGCTCCGTGAGATAACAGAAGCGAAAGCACCCTCCAGACCAATAGCTCAATCCAAAACCGAGTATATTGATTATGATGACAATCTCCCCGAAGAAGAGCAAGACTTAGAGGATGTAAGTGGTGACTATAGAAAGAAAGACATAGCGTTTTATAACACCTACGAAAACGCCAAAATGCAAGCTTTTAACAGGGCATCCTTGGAAGAAACCGTGAAGTTGGAAGATACCGATATGAAGTTTGGTAAGTTCAAGGTGTTTGAGGAAGATGATCAAACCAACTATCTAAATGACTATTTAAAAGAGTTAAAAGACCCTGATGGTTTTAAGAAAGCCTTTGTATTAAGTGAGGTATTGCAACGTAGATATTGATTTTTTTACTATTATTGAGTGGTTTTTCATATTTCTTTTTTTTATGAGACCCATTTTTTAGACTGACAATTGTAACTATTGATCTATACACGCAAGGACATGGGTTACAATACTTTTTTGAACATGATATATTATTGTTTGATTTTTACCACTATTAAGATGAAATCATCTCGCCTCCTTCTTGCTGGGTGTTTATTGTTAGGATTTTTGCTTAACTCATCATTGGCATATTCTCAGTGCCAGTCTGGTATTACCTTAACCAAGAAAATCAATTGTTCGATAGGAATGAATGATGGTCAGATAAAAATAAAAGTGGACTCCAAAGGTGCTTATGACCTGAAATTAATTGAATATGACTCACGAGGTGAGAAAAGTGTCGAGAGCCAATCAGCATTGGGAGCAGCTTCCTTTCATTTTAAGAATTTAAGAGGAGATTATTTTTATAAAGTTGAAGTGATTTTTAGCAATGAAGAAAAGTTCCTGTGCAAGAGTCGTGTAATTGATAATATTTTTTTAACTGATAAGGAATAAACATGAGACTGAGTTCTACAAAATTCTATTCAGTATTTATATTTTCATTGTTATTTAATGCCTATCAATCTTTTGGACAGTGTTTATCCATTTCAACGACCGTTCAAAATGTTTCTTGTTTTGGTGGGAATGATGGAAGGATAAATCTGACAATAACTCCCGGGGGTATTCCTAATGCTCAACCACCCTTTGCAATAACATTAAATTATGTTGACGCTTTTGGTGGAAAAACTATCCTGGCTAACTATACGAATGTTGTATTTACAACCATCACCTTTACACCTGGAAATGGATCCCTTAACGTTGCTGGTGCAGATGCTTTTGGGATACCAGCCAATGGAACTGATTTGGGATATGAGGTAACTGTCGTTTCAACAGGAGGGACATTTGTTTGTAGAACTAAGACAATATCGGATATTCAGATAACTGAACCTGCAGCCGCTTTAACTTCTACCTTGAATAGTGTTGATCCTGATTGTAATCCATCTGTAGGATCAGGAACGGGTAATATTAATGTAACTACTTCAGGAGGCACAGCACCATATACTTTTTTATGGAGTGATGGTTCAGCCTCAGAAGACCGAACATTGTTAGATGCTGGCTCTTATCATCTTGATGTAACCGATTTTAATAATTGTACTACATCACTTGATGTAGTAGTTCCTGTTGTAACACAAGCCAATGCCGGCACAGATCAAAATGTTTGTGCTGATAATACTTTGCTGGCTGGAAATAGTGCAGGTGTTGGAGAGATTGGAACTTGGACTGTAATCTCCGGTACAGGATCTTTTAGTAATGCAAATTCCCCAACCTCATCGGTTGGATCTCTTTCGATTGGTCCAAACGTTTTTCGGTGGACCATTACTGATGCTGGAATGATTTGCGCTGGTACTTTTACAGATGTTACAATAACCAGATCAAATCCAGCTTCAGTAGATGCTGGCTCCCCGATAGTTATTTGCGCTGGATCAACAGCGACAATGGCAGGCACGTTTGGTGGGGCCGCAACAAGTGCTACATGGAGTAAACCTGTTTCTGCGGATGGGTCTTTTAATAATGTAAATCTTTCAAACGCAATTTATACACCGGGGCCAAATGATATTACAGCTGGTTCAGTCGTACTTACTTATACAACCAATGACCCTCTAGGACCTTGTCCTGCAGTAAGTGATATTGTAACTGTAACGATTAATACTATTGCCATCGTAGATGCTGGCACTCCTCAAATAATTTGTGTTGGAAGTACAGTTACTTTAGCCGGAACTTTTGGAGGTTCCGCTACAGGGGTTTCATGGAGTACCGCATTAGGAGATGGTTCGTTCAGTAATATTACAGATCCAAACGCGATCTATACGCCAGGAGCTAATGACATAGCAACGGGTTCTGTTACTCTAACACTAGACACTGATGATCCTGCAGGACCCTGCTTGCCTGCATCTGATAATGTCACAATAACCATAAATCCTTTACCTACAGTTGATGCTGGTCTTCCTCAAACTATTTGCTCGGGAACTCCTAATCCGTTAGGGGGATCCAGTGTGGGGGGGTCAGCGACTACGGGAGCATGGAGTATAGTGAGTCAACCGATTGGCGGAGATGGAGTGTTGAGCTCTCTTTTGCAAACGGCAACACCTTCAACTGTTACGTTTAGTGCTACAGTAGTAGGTTCATATACCTTACGATTAACCACCAATGACCCGGCTGGTCCATGTACACCTGCAACAGACGATGTTGTGATCACGGTGGACCCAAGTGCGATAGCCACAGCGGGTGCTGATAATTCAATATGTTCAGGAACACCGACCCCGTTAGGAGGCTCCAGTGTTAGTGGATCGGCGACTACGGGAGCATGGAGCATAGTAACTCAACCGGTTGGCGGAGATGGAGTGTTAAGTTCTCTTTTGCAGACGGCAACCCCATCAACTGTTACGTTTAGTGCTACAGTAGTAGGTTCATATACCTTACGATTAACCACCAATGACCCCGCGGGTCCATGCCCACCAGCGACAGACGATATTGTGATTACGGTGAGCCCTGTTGCGATAGCCACAGCTGGTGCTGATAATACAATATGTTCAGCTACACCTACTCCTTTAGCGGGATCAAGCGTCAGCGGATCAGCGACTACGGGAGCATGGAGTATAGTGAGTCAACCGATTGGCGGAGATGGAGTGTTGAGCTCTCTTTTGCAAACGGCAACACCTTCAACTGTCACGTTTAGTGCTACAGTAGTAGGTTCATATACCTTACGATTAACCACTGATGATCCAGCCGGTTCATGTACATCTGCTACAGATGATGTTGTGATTACAGTAGACCCCGGAGCGATTGCTGCTGCTGGTTCTGATAATACAATATGTTCATCGACACCAACTCCTTTAGCAGGCTCCAGTGTCAGTGGATCAGCGACTACGGGAGCCTGGAGTATAGTGAGCCAACCCGTTGGCGGAGATGGAGTGTTAAGTTCTCTTTTGCAGACGGCAACCCCATCAACTGTTACGTTTAGTGCTACAGTAGTAGGTTCATATACCTTACGATTAACCACCAATGACCCCGCGGGTCCATGTCCACCAGCGACAGACGATGTTGTGATCACAGTAACCCCAGTTGCTGTTGCCACTGCCGGTACTGATAATACAATATGTTCAGCAACGCCTACTCCCTTAGCGGGATCGAGTGTTAGCGGATCAGCGACCACAGGCGCGTGGAGTATAGTGAGTCAACCCATTGGTGGAGACGGAGTATTGAGCTCTCTTTTGCAGACGGCAACCCCATCTACTGTTACGTTTAGTGCTACAGTAGTAGGCTCATATACATTGCGATTAACCACCAATGACCCAGCGGGTTCATGTACACCTGCCACAGACGATGTGGTAATTACAGTAGACCCGGGAGCGGTTGCTGCTGCTGGTCCTGATAATACAATATGTTCATCGACACCAACTCCTTTAGCAGGATCAAGTGTCAGTGGTTCAGCTATTACAGGAGCGTGGAGCATCGTAACTCAACCTGTTGGTGGAGACGGAGTTTTGAGTTCTCTTTTGCAGACGGCAACCCCATCAACTGTTACGTTTAGTGCTACAGTTGTAGGTTCATATACCTTACGATTAACCACTAATGACCCAGCGGGTCCATGTCCACCAGCGACAGACGATGTTGTGATCACAGTAACCCCAGTTGCTGTTGCCACAGCCGGTCCTGATAATACAATGTGTTCATCAACACCTACTCCATTAGCGGGCTCCAGTGTCAGCGGCTCAGCGACTACGGGAGCCTGGAGTATAGTGAGTCAACCGGTTGGCGGAGATGGAGTGCTGAGTTCTCTTTTACAAACTGCAACACCTTCTACTGTTACGTTTAGTGCCACAGTAGTAGGTTCATATACTTTACGATTAACGACCAATGACCCAGCAGGTTCCTGTACGTCTGCAACAGATGATGTTGTGATTACGATAGACCCGGGAGCGATTGCTGCTGCTGGTTCTGATAATACAATATGTTCATCGACACCAACTCCTTTAGCAGGCTCCAGTGTCAGTGGATCAGCGACTACGGGAGCCTGGAGTATAGTGAGCCAACC
>JANMRZ010000035.1:0-128571 GCA_031388805.1 Chryseolinea sp. | reverse complement strand
GTTTTATAACGCAACAATGGCATACCCTCCACGCCAAGTGTTGTGATCGTCACCTCACCTGCTTCCCCCGCTTTGAGAGGTTGATTTTGCTCATCTAATACTTCAACCACAACAAGTTCAGGATGTTGATGTCCTCCCTTGCCATGCCTGCATTCAGTAAATGCAGTTTGCATTTCAGTGGAAGCATACGTTCCATACAGATCAATATTCCATGCCTCTTTAATTTTCCTTCCTAATGTCGAAAGTCCAAATGAAGCTGTACGCAAACTTTCTCCGATACATATTGCCTTTTTTACAGAACTCTTGTTCAAATCAATATTCTTTTGTTGAGCATACTCTATCAACTTCATTAAGAACGATGGAACAGCAACCAGTGCAGTCGGTTGTAACCGCTCAATGGTTTCCCATTGCATAGCAGGTAGGCCCGGACCAACACGAATTAATCCTGCTCCTAGCTTTCGTATTCCTTCATAGTAGGCGATGCCTGCCATGAATTGTCTATCCAATGTGAGCATCAATTGGTATAGATCATGATCTGTTCCATCGGCACATGCAAATGAAATGGATTCATTGTATGCAAGGCGCTGAAGATCATTCTCCGTCAACGCGATGATAACAGGCTTACCTAATGTTCCAGATGTACTCGTGTATTCAATAATCTGTTGTTTCGGCACACATAGGAAATCCCAGTTCTTATTTTGAAGATCATCTTTTTTTGTGGGTGGTATGCTTGTCAAATCTTCTAAAGAACGAATGTTCTCAATAGAAATATTGTGCTGCTTAAAATGCTGTTGATAGAAAGGCGAGTGTTGTGCTAAATACTCTAGCTGAGTTTTCAACTTCTCTTCCTGAAAGCTTTTTATTTTTTCTTTTGACTGAAATTCGATTTCGACTGTTTTGCTCATTGTTCAATTATTACTATGGCACTCGCTACGTCTTTAAGGTGCGTGAGTGACACGTGCAGTTTATTCCATTTATGTTGATCTGCTTGCGCTTTAAAATATCCATTCAAGGTAAGCATCGGTCTTCCGTTCACATCATTACTCACTTCTATCTCACTTAAGGTGTAACCGATAGTCAATCCAAATCCTGTTGCTTTCAAAAAGGCTTCCTTCGCTGCAAACCTCGCTGCGTAATGTTCGAACTTATTTGTCTTTGATTCACAAAATTCAATTTCACTGATTGAAAACACTACTTCTCTAAAACCATTTTCCTTGTTAATTTTTTCTTCAACACGAGCCACTTCTATCATATCGATCCCTACACCCGTAATCATTTTACTTTTTCTTTACAGTACAAGAGATTCTTTTCCATATGCTCACGTTCTTGAACAGTAGCAATCTCCTTTGTTAAACCTTGCTCATAGATAGGTATTGCTTTTACCCATTCATTACGCTCAAAATAATAATCGGCTGCCAACATGTAAGAATGATATGAGTTTGGATTCCATTTCACAAGGCTATCTGGTTGAAGATTCTCGTGTGGATTAAACGGAAAACGGTATGGAGCAAACTTTACATATTGTTTATATTGATCAGACAATAAAAACGAATCGGCCGGAAACGCAAGTTGTGTTTCATACACCTCTTTGTTCGTTGATGGCTTTTGATTGAACACTTTATTTAAATCATAACAAACAAATTTTCCCAATTGCCAGGGTGCAGTTGAAATCCAAACCAATCTTTTTTCAGGTTGAAAAATAATACCATGATGTGCTACTAATTGGTTAATTGATTTTTCGTTCCCTAATCCAATGTCTTTGTCACTTAAGCCCGATTGATTACGTAAAATGTTTACCGTTTTCTGAACGGAATTCTTTTGATCACGTCTTAACAATTCTTCTACACGCTGAAAGCGATACGGAGAAGCGCTTGTCCTCATGTGTTCCAGATTAAGTTCAGTCTTTCCTAATGTATCACCTTGAAAATGATTGGTAGAAATAATGTAATCTTCTTTTGATTCAAACAAATCAATGGCGTCAGGCGTTTTCTGAATAATTGCTGCCCTTCCGTCTTTAGCAGAACCAATTAAAAAGGATTCGGCAACAAACATCTTTCGCTTCTCAGCAATTGCATAAGCTTCATCAATAGTAGTGGCATACTGAAGAATTTCGCGCGCCACTAACGAAACAGGGGTAGCCGATGCAGAAGGTATATCTGATTTGGCAGCGTTGAGCGTAACGGTTAATCCCTGATCATTCATACCGGACAATACTCCGGTCATTCCGCCAAACGTAATCATCATGAATTTATATCCACTCGATGGATTATAGAACGCAGCGATTTTATCCCGCGCAAAATCATCGCCTACATAAAAATCAAAATTTCGTCCGATAATTAATGTACTGTCTTCTGATTTACTTCCCCATGTTGCAAACGAGGTGCATCCCACCAACGACATATTTTGCAGTGCGTGACCAATATCATGAGCTGCATGGTAATTAAGTATACGTTGGTAGGGAGGGGCTATTTCGTCATCAAAATCATGAGACGCAGCTTGCGATACACCAAAGATTTCAAGTCTATATTCTTCGTTTACATGATCATTGAGATCACGATTAAACCATCCCACAAAATATTTTAGTACACCAATATAAAAATCAGATGGAACAATCTGGTGCAATTGATTGGTAAACACTACTTCCTGATGCTGAACCAAAGCTTGTGTAAGTTTACCATTTGCTACGCCTCGCTCAAATGGCTCGCCCTCTACATACAATTCATACAAACCGCTTTCACTCTTGCGAAACCAGTTATTTCCCATTGTGAAGAGACCTGTATCAATTTGTGTAACCGGAACATCCAACATGGCTAATGATGATGGTGTTGGTGGATCAGCTCTCGAAACGATACGAACATAAACCATTAAAGCGACCAGTAATAGCCCTATCACTCCAACAATCCAGGCAAGTATTTTGGCAGCTCGCTTAAGCATTATTGATTTTATCAACGAGGTATTCCATTCCTATTATCTGACCGCTTGTTACAACCGCACTGATGGTAACGCCCAGCACACCATGCATATTAATATTCTGACCCGTTAACAAAAGGTTTGGAATTTTTGTGCGCGCTGAGACCATTGTTTTCATAGGCTCACGGTAATCTTTTGCAAAACCATAAAGCGAACCGTCATCGGTACCCATATAATCACGAGCTGATAAAGGGCTAGCAGATGAATATGATTTGATACATTGTTTGAATCCCGGAAACTGTTTTTCAACCGCATCAATCAATTTCTCTGATTTTGCTTCCTTAAATGTTTCATAATCCTCTCCCCTATCTTCTTCATACCCCACGATGTTGAATGTGTCTTTCCACTTCTTCACTTCGTTAATGCGCATATACGACATGATCGTTACACCTTCCGCAAATTCGTCTGAGCGTGATGATGGGACAAAAAATAAAGCGTATCCCTGAGGCCATGTTTCGTCTGTATATTTATCAGCGCACCAGGCATCGTCCTGAGCGAAATAATAAATGTTGCTATTAAGGTACTTGAAGGTATTCTTCTTCATCACAACATTCACATAGAATACAGAGGTAGTGTTTTCCAAACTTTTTAGTCTGGAGCGATATACATTCTTAATCATATCACTTTCTGTCATCTCTACCGTTTTCAACGGATGAACATTTGATATGAAATAATCAGCGTAATACTTTTCTCCGCTTTCTGCCTCAGCGTAAACAATTTTTTTATTCTCTTCCTTGAGCTTGGTGATCTTCACATGTTTAATCACTTTTCCTCCTCTTACAATAATTTCGTGTGCTAGGTATCGTGCGATCTGCGAACCACCATCCACAAACTTCCATGAACTTTCTATATAGTGATTAATGATCAGAGCATGAACAAACAACGGTGTTTTATACGCTTCTCCAGCATAGAGCAAATTGGTGCCAGCCAAAACAGCGAGTAACTTCTTGTTGGTGGTAAGTGTCTCCAAAAATGTTTGCGTATCTGTTTCATAAACTTTACTATCTGCATCATAATTTCCTACTCTTAAATTGTAAAGCGGAAATTTGCTGCACACATCACGCACTACATCACAATACTTACGTATTGCAGCTTCTTCATCCGGAAAATAGGAAATGAGACCTTTTATAAAATTTTCATAACCCTGAGCATATTTATAAATCGTTGGATCATCATTGAACATCAGCCCATCAAAAAAATTCTCATCCATTTTTTTGATCTTCAGCTTATCCATAATGCCTAGATATCGAAAAAGCTTGTTAAGGTTCTGACCTTCGTTCAAACCACCTACATAATGAACACCGGTATCAAAAATAACACGATCACGCACAAAGGTCTGAAGCATGCCACCAATCTGCTTGTTCTTTTCCAACACGCAGACCTTATAGCCTTCCTTCGCCAGGATTACTCCACAGGCCAGACCCCCCAGACCGCTTCCTATAATTACGACATCATATCGCTGCATCTTATATTGTATTCAAATACTGAATTCTATTTATCCATTCAGACTCCTAACCAAAAGTCAGCAATTTGTTAATTGTCTTTCCGAACTACAAAAATAACATTGGAAGTAAACTTCGCATCATCCTGCTCCGTTACTTTTAGCCCATATTGAACTGCCAAATCCTTAATTTTCTGACCCGACACAAAATTCAGGTCATTCTCCGACTTATTGAACTTTAAAAGTTTTACGGAGAAAAACTCAGTCAACTTGGTCCCTTTGTGTCGTTCCTTCAAATCAGCATTACCATCGCGAATAATCAAGATTCCTCCGGCATTCAGCGCACCAAAGCAATTGATCAAAAGTGATTCTTGTGCATTGGGTTTAAGGTAATGCAATACATCGCTGATGATAATCACATCATACTTTGCCAACGGGAAGGTAGTAACATCGGCACAGAAAAATTGTAATCGATCCGTTTTAAGATAGGCCTGATTGGCAGTAGCAATTTTTTCTTCATCGTAATCGACACCGGTTATGGTCCGTTCATCCGACATGAACTGAAGCATATAGGGAAGGAATCCATAACCACAACCCAAATCAAGGATGGATGCTTTTGCAGGAATTAGTTTTTCGAATGGAGTATAATTCTTTTCAAGTTTAAGCTTGATGCGCATGTACCATTCCAACACAGGGCCTTTGTAAAGGTAGTTCGTGATGAGTTTGTACGCGAAGTAATCATTTGTTTCGATTTCCCGTGCAAGTACCTCATGCTCCTTCTTAAAATATTTACTGATATCTTTTGTGCGCTGAGTGTAGCTTTCGCCAAAACGATTATCGTTCGCTTCAATGGGTGGGAGGAATTTTAATGTGAGCTCACCTTCATTCAAATAAAAGCTTCCTTTCGGAATAGCATCGCTAGCTCCATGAATTAGCAGTGGTTGTATGGGAATTTTTAATTCTTCTGCCATGAAGAATGCACCTTTATGAAACCGTTTTATCTTTCCATCTTCGGAACGCGTTCCTTCCGGAAAGACCACTACTGAATACCCTTCATCTACACGATCCTTTAATCGACCAATGCTATCTTCCGCCCCATCCATTACCGGATAAAAATCAGCGAGCCGCGCAACACCACCAAACACAGGAGAATTCCAAACCCATTTGTTGGTGAGCAATACAACTTTCGGATTCAACATGATGGTCAAAAGAATATCAAGAAATGAAGTATGATTAGCGATGATTACACTGGAACGTGAGAATGTTTTATCCGACATACCTATAATTCGTTTCTTCACATTCGGCTCAACATAGATTAAGAACCAAGTAACAGCCCGAAGAATAGTATGATAAAATAATCGAATGTGTTTTCTTCCAAACGGAATGAGTTTGAACAAAAGACCAATCACGGTAAGAATCAAAGCACCACCAACAAAAAAAGAATAAGTAAAAAATGTGCGGAAAAAACCCAATGCAGTAACGGGTGTGAAACCTTTTTTAACACGATTGGTAATGAGCAAACGAAATAAAAACGGTTCGATAGTTTGCGCCATTACGAATACACAGACAATACCAATAATGGCAATACCTGCAATTGATCGTAAAGCAGGATGTTGTGCGAAAATCAAAACACCAAGTCCCGCAATAGTGGTGAGTGCCGATAACAAAATAGAAGTACGAATCGAAGGTAAGTTCTTTTTCCCGATGCGATATTCTTGTTGCAATCCATCCATGATGAAAATGCTATAGTCATCGCCTAGGCCAAAAATGAAAGTAGAGACCATCACATTCACAATATTAAATTCAATGCCCACCAACGCCATAATACCCAATATCCAAATCCAGGTGAATACCATCGGAATAAAAGTGATGAGCGTAAGCTCAATCCTTCCGTACGAAATCAACAAAGCGACAAAAACAAGAATGGAGGTAAACGTTACGATGAAATTAAAATCAGCATGAACAAACTCAACAAAAAGATTGGTTAGCATTTGCCGATCGAAAGCGTGGGCTGGAGAATTTTTCAGTACATCGTATACATGTGCCTTCTCTGATGGAATGACATGAGCAAGTGAGATAATGGTTGCCGTGTTATTCTTTTCAATAATGAAGTCATCAAAAAAAGCAGTTCGGATTGCCTGAAAGTCTTCTTTTGTTGCAGGTAAGTATTTTTTAGAAAGCAGTGAATCAAAATTCTGAATCACCTTATCAGAATATTTCAATCGCTTACCTTCCTGCGCAACAATAGTTTTCAGTTCTGATTTCCGTTGTTCCGTCCAGAATGCATTCCACTTGTTAATTCTAATCTGTTGGAGCGAGTCCGAAATTAAAAAAGAAGATAACGATGAATATTTCTGAACCTTACCTTCCTCTTTTAGTTTTTGAAGCAAAGGTGATATGATTTCGTTTTTACGAAGCGCCTCTTCTAATGTATTACCGTCTGAAACAACATACATTGAACGCAACGAAGATTGATTGATTGTTTCCAAACGATCTTGCGCTTGTGCAGTTTCCGCTTTCATAAAGTTGAGCGCATTCAAATCGGTGTTAAACTCAACCTTTCCTGAGAAATAAAGAAAGACTGGTGTCGCTAAAAGAATAGAATACACAAGGTATTTATTCGAAGGCAATTCCGAATACGAAATTCGGTCAATCCAATTCTCCTTTCGCTCACTTTCCCTGAAGAAATTCAATGAAATAAAATGCGGTAGAAAAATTAAAGAGCTCAACGCAGCGCCAATCAAACTAAAGCCAGCAAACAAACCGACATCTCGAAGTACGGCTGCATTTACAAACTGAAGACTAAGAAACGCCAACACGGTAGTCATGCTGCCAACAGTAAGCGGTTGTGCAAGATCTTTAATGACAAGCCGAACATCATGATGATGTTTAAGATGTACCAGAAAATGCAAAGCATAGTTTACGGCCACACCCAATATTATTGAACCTACCGCAAGGGCAAGAATCGAAACCGAACCTTGATACAACCCAATCATGCAAAGCGCAAACAATCCTCCAATCAAGACAGGAATCAAAATAATAAACGGCATGCGCTTTCTTCTGAAATAACCAACAAGAAAAATAATCAGCAACACAATCATCAGAGTTACTGTAAGAATCGTGTCGGCACGAAGTTGTCGTGCGTTATCTACTGCAACGGCAGCTCCGCCAAAATATGAAACCAATATATCCGGATGGTGAAGGGATTGTTGCTCGATGATTTGCTGAAGCGCTTCTAAAAACTTTGCGTTGTTACCTGTTTCATTAGGAGGATATAGCGGTTGAATAAAGAAAAGAATATGACGATGATCTTTGGTGATGATGTAATTATCATACAGCTCAAAGTTTTCATCGTATTGAAGTTGTTTTAATTTCTTCAACACTAAAAAAGAAAATCCGAGCGGATCTTCAACAATCACTCTTTTCATTACAACACCAGAAGGGGAAATTAATTGCCTGTAATTTTCTTCGAGTGCGCGCTTTGCTGCATCGGGTTTTGTAAGAGAATCAAGTTCTGAATAATCTTTATCATCCAGAAAGACAGGAAGGAAGGTGTGAACGGTTTTAAATACCTCCATCACTTTCGCATCATCTACTTGCGTAGTGATTTTCTTAATGTGCGGCTTAAGATCATTTTCAATTTGCGCTGCCAAACTTTCTGTCAGCGTCACCAAACTATCGGGTTGGGGAACTGTTGAGCTGTCCTTCACCGATACCATCACCACCAATCGTTCTACAAACTTTGAATTCTTAAAAACGTAATTCAGCTTTTCAACACGTTCTTCGTCTGGAAAAAATTTAGTGATATCTTCCTCAATCTTTATCTGTGATGCTCCCAATCCAAGCAACACCATGGTAGCAATGAACACACTCCAGAATGTGCGTTTTCGTACCACGAAGAAATTATAGAGATATAAAAAATGTTGGGCCATGAATCAGGAGTTCGATCGCTTAAAAATTTTCAAACCAGCATACGTCACCAAACCAAAAATAACACCTGCAACAGTAGCCAATGTACAGGCTCCCAAAATATATTGCACCGTATTATTCTTAACCAACTCAAGGGTAATCTCTTTGCTGAAAGATATGTACTCTGCTTTATCACCCATCCAGAATGCTCCCGTCAAATGACTTAAAAATAAAATCAGCGGAATCATAGGTGGAATACTGATGTTCGCTGCAATAATCACCAACGGCTTGTTGAGTTTTAACAGGAACGACAAGGTAATACCAATAAGAAGTTGAAACCCCCACAAAGGAATAATCCCCATAAAAATCCCAAAACCAACTGAAGCAGCCTTAACACCGTCTGTCTCGAGCGGGTTAAAAAGCTGAGCTAAGAGTTGCCGCCTGAAGTTTTTTTTTTAATGCTAAACAAAAAATCGCGTGGCTTAATGTAGAGAAGGGCGATGGTGACTAGAAAAGTATTAAGAATACTGATGCGTGTAAAATCCCAGAAAGGCCTGAAGTGTGAAATGCGTTTTCCTTTCTCTGCGTAAAAAACCTTTATAGGTGTATCCGTTACTTCAATTCCACTCCATGATGCACGCACTAACACTTCTATTTCAAATTCATATTTGCGCGTGATGAAAAGAAAATTGTTTAACAACTTTACAGGATAAAGTCGATAACCGCTCTGTGTATCGTTTAAACGCAAACTGGTTTCTACCCAATACCAAAAATTAGAAAACTTATGACCGAAACTGCTCTTGCCTGGAATGCTGGCGTGCTCCATGTTACGTGCACCAATTATGATAGCAGAAGGATGATCTGCTAACTTTTTCAGAAACACCGGAAGATCGTCTGCATAATGTTGTCCATCCGAATCGATCGTGATAGCATAATCATAACCTAATTCTACCGCTTTTTTAAAACCCATCCGTAAGGCATATCCTTTTCCCTTATTCGTAGGAAAATTTACAATGCTGAGATCGATAAATTCTTTTAAGATCTCAGGAGTACTGTCGGTTGATCCATCGTTCACCACAAGTACCTGATCGGTGTATTCCAACACGTCACGTAACACTTGCCGCAGTGTCTGCGCATTGTTATAGGTAGGCACAAGTACGCATACCTTTTTTTGCTTGAATACAGATTGAAATTCATTCATCATCAGGAGGTCCTCAATGTCGCGCGCAATTTTAAAAAGATAACTTGATTAGCAAACAAGGTAGCGTTAATAGAGAATACGTTTTCAACTTCAGCGTAATCAATGCTTGCTGAAACTTCACCATGCTGACGGGGGTCAATTACCGACAGAAACTTAATGTTATCAGCTGACTCAATACTCAGTGTTTTGTTTACGCTTACCTCTAATATTTCTCTCACCATTTGCACCATGCACACTCCAGGCACAATCGGCAGACCGGGAAAATGACCTTCAAAAATTTTATGTGTTTTATTAATCGACACGTTTGCCTTAACTGAACCCACAGCTGACTCCTGATGTGTGATCGAATAAAAGTCGTTCAGCAAAATCATTCTTTTGGCAAATGAGTAAGTTTCAATTTCATATCAAACAGGTAATGGGTGATCTCAAAGCCTTCAGGCGAAGGATATGATCCTATTACCTGAACCGACACCTTACGCTTCCGTTTGGACCCCAGCTCCATATTGCGCAAAGAAGCACAATCTTTAGAGGTTATAAAATAGGCCGTTTCCTTTTTTTGCTTCACACCAAAAAACAATTGCTCATTACCTGTCCAGCTTTCTATTTTTCCTTTGCGGAAAGACAGACCCAGAATCAATTCAAAGTCTTTTCGAAAGGTTTGGATGACGGGCTTTCTATCCATTTTATCAATAATGGAATGCACTTTGAAATTACCATCGGTCAAAAAACCAAAGTCAAAAAACGTAACACCAGCCTCATTGGTGAACACTACCCGAATTGAGCTATCGGGCATGTTTTTAATCAGCAGCAAGCCGCTGATGTGAGTACCATAAACATCAACAGCCGCAGTATACCAGGCCGTTGAAAAATAAGTGGGTTTGATTTTATCAGCACATGAAGAATCGATAGAGGTAGTCTGGAGGTACTTATAATCGGAAGCGCAACCGACCAACAGCGCAAGGAGGAAACTAAAGAGCAAATATCGCATCACTGATTTGTTCATTTAGTTTTTTGTTGATGAATGAAATTGTTGTTTTATCACCCGATGGTTCATTCATTTCAATTGTTTTCACAGTGTAGTCTTTCTTCTCTACTACCAGAACGATCGTCTGAAAAAACTCTCTCAATGATTTTGATGACGGTGTCATTTCCAGCAGATAGGTTTTATCATTCTCAAAAACCTTTGTGGTGAAATCTTTACTATCAAGGATTGTACCTTGAACACAATCCACCATAATGCGATTGATCTGCTGAAATAATTTATTTGATTTTACATTAATGGTGCTTTCTTTTTGATCATCGCGCACTTTCATCTTATCACCATTCATGATCATGACATAATGAAACGGCTTGATGTATTCAATCTTTACTTTGTTGCTTCGCTTAAACCAAAACTTACCTTCAGATGTAATCTTCTCCGTAAGCGCCGTCAATATTTTTTCCTGAACGAAACTGCTGTTAATAGAAGACACTTTTGCCGACTCCGTTGAGAATTGCTTTTTGAAAGCTGGTAAGTCAGCGACTGCTTTATAGGAAGGGTATTGAGCAAAGGAAGAATGTGCGAAAAGAAAAAAGAAAATAACAATGTAAAGATAGCTGCAATTCATTGTGTGGTTTAAATGGGAGCTAGTGTTTTTTAACCGCAGAGGCGCAGAGGCGCTAAGAAAATTGCGAAGATTATTGAGGTTTGTGTGAGTTGATTTCATAATTACACTATCCGTTGTTTTCATCCTTAGCGTCTCAGCGCCTCTGCGGTAAAACATATTCTTCCACATACGCCTTCTCATTCAACAGTTCATCTGCTCTTACAATTTTCAATCCAAGCTTAGCAATATGATCTAACAGCGCAGGAAGAATCTCAATGGTAACATCACAGTAGTCGTGAAACAAAATCATATCACCAGCCTTGAGCGACTTTGTCACGCGTTTCATCAATGCGCTGGAATCATGAATGATGGTATCAAATGACCGAATACTCCATCCAATCGTTTCATAACCTCGTTGCTTTACCGCACTTGCTACCATTGGATTGGTGACACCATATGGTGGTCTGAAAAAACGAGGTGTTAAACCAATTGTTTTTTTCAACGCCGCATCCGTATCCATTAATTCTTTTTCAATTTTAGATGACGACTGCAAGTCGAATGTTTTGCCATGCCAGTAACTGTGATTCGCAAGCAAATGCCCTTCATTATAAATTCGCTTCACTAATGCAGGATGATTATCGACACGATTTCCAATACAAAAGAAAGTTGCATATACGTGATGCTGATTCAGGATTTCTAAAATTCTTTCTGTTTTTCCTGGAACTGGCCCATCGTCAAATGTAATGGCGATAGCATTTGATTCGAATTTTCCTTTACACTTCACCGGCAGAAAAAAACGCATGGATAAAATAACTGATCCTGCAATGTGAATAATGAGGTAGGATAAAATCAGAATGATGTAAATCCAGAATGGCAGGTCGTTATACCAATCGTAGAGCATTACTGAACCCAGCAATACAATAAAACTGAACGTAACTATTCTGTTTAGTGACATGCGTGCAATAAAATCAGCGAATGATGTGTACCAAAATACTGATTATAGATCAGAATATTTTTCAAAGGCTTGTTTACCTTCTTACTTACAATGCCGTCCGGAATGGTTTGCTCTTGAATAATACGAGCTCCCAGCCATAATGCAAAAGCTGATGCTGTTGGATATTCTCCACAAAGCTGTTTAAAATATCCGATTGCATTAGATGAAAAAAGTGAGGAAGAAATACGATCCACCTTTTCATCTGATTTCTGATCACCGCTCTTTCCTAACAAAATCAAATCAATGTCTTCTGATTTTAAGGAAGAGGCTTTCAAAAAATCCTGAATACCTTTTACTAACGATTCTTCATCAGGTTTATAAAAAGTAGTGAGTGCCTCAACAGATACCTTATCAGTTTCACTCTTCTCTCCCGACAAAACAAAAAATGCAGAGCCTTCACCATTTAATATCCCCTCAGAAGGTCTATTAAATAATTGAAGGCTATTTTCTGATTTGTTAAAAATCCCAAACCGTTTTTGAATAGCGTGACTTGCTTCTGTGATTTCATCCACGCCACCGATTAATATTTTTCTCTCTGGTGTTTCATTCAATTGAAGCATTGCATCAAGGAGCGCACTCTCAAATGAAAAAGCATCGTGCGCATATGTCTGATTATAGTCCTGGCATTGAAGCAACAGCGCAATCTGAGAACCGATGGTATTGTGTGTTGATTGAATAAACGGTGTCGGGTTCAATGCTTGCTCCTTGTTCTCTACCAGTTTGGTGAGAAATATTCCAGTATCGTCAAGACAGCCATAACCTGTGCCTGTAATAATTCCTTGTGGAACAGTTATGCCAGCATCTTTCAATGCCATAGAACCTGCAGCTACACCCATCTTGATTACACGACTCATCCTTCGAAGCTGGCGCGGATCAATCCATTGAGAGTATTCCGGTTCGATGCATTTAAGTCGATCCTCATTATATCCAACAGGTTTAAACAACGATTCTTCACCCCAGGTTTTCTGCGGTGAAATGTTGCCCATACCTTTGATGTATAATGCCATAATTAAAAATCACTCTTTGAAAAAACGACCGAAGAACAATTGCCACCAAAGCCGAATGAATTACTCATTACGTGTTTCACAGAAAGGTTATTCTCAAAAACAAGTTGAGGTGTAATGCCAACTTCTGGAATTGCAGTTTCAAATCGAAGGTTTGGAAATACACATTGCTCACGAATGGCAAGCACAGAGAAAACTGCTTCGATACCTCCACTTGCTCCGAGTGTATGACCTGTAAATGCTTTCGTTGAACTTAGGCGTGGACATTTATCTCCAAACAAACGCTTTACTGCTGTACCCTCTGAAAGGTCGTTGTTTTGTGTTCCTGTTCCGTGAAGATTAATGTAGTCGATGTCTTCGACTTTCAATCCGCTCATGTCCAATGTTTGTTGCATCGCTCCATATGAGCCTCTTCCTTCAGGAGATGAAGCAGTTTGATGAAAAGCATCATTCGTATTCGCAAATCCGGCAACGAAGCAATCGATTTTTAATCCTTCTGCTTGTTTTACTTTATCTGAAACCAAGACAACAAAACCAGCACCTTCGCCAAGATTCAAACCATTTCGATTTGCATCGAACGGGCGACAAAGATTTTTATCCAAAATCATCAAGCTATTAAAACCGTTGATGGTGAACTTTGTCAACGCATCGGTTCCGCCCGCTACTACTACATCCAACATACCCTGATCAATCATTCGCGAACCCAACATGATGGCATTCACGGAAGAAGAACAAGCAGTGTTAATGGTGGAAACAAATCCATTTATTCCTAAATCATCAGCAATTAATTCTGTAGACTGGCCACATGCATGATGTATCACATCACGAAGTTTTCCATGACGAGAATTACTTAAAAAATCATGAAAGAAATTTTCAGTCAGATCCATTCCTCCAACCGTTGTGGCAGAGATCAAGCCGGTTCGCCAACGCTTCAAGTCCAGGCCTGAACTTTTTACAGCCTCGCGTGCAGCGTTAATGCCCAGCAAAGCTGTTCGGGTTACGGTCTTTACTTTAAGATGATCAGAGAGGCGTTCATTTGTATGCTTTACTTCTCCAACGGGAAGAACACCTTTATGAACGGAGTCAAACAATGTAATGGGACCAATGCCCATGCGCTCATGTCGGAGCGATTCAAATGTTTCTGACACTGAATTTCCAATGGCCGAAATAACACCTGCACCGGCTACATGTATGCGGCCTTTCAAAATCGTTATGCGGGTTGGTGAGTTTTGATAAATGCCGCAATCGACTTCACAGACTTGAAAATTTCGGGACCGTCTTGTGGGTTGGCAATTTTGATATTATACGTTTGTTGTAAAAGCACAATGAGTTCCAATGCATCAATGGAATCCAAACCAAGGCCACCTTCAAAAAGGGGTTGGTCATCGCCAATTTCTTCGGGCTTAATGTGTTTTAAATTGAGGGATTCTACAATTTGCTTTTTAAGATTGTTGATCAACTGATCCATAATTGAACTGATATAGTTTTTGAAGCGATTCTTCGCTATGCTCCTTCGCGTTAGCCGTTCTGGTTTTTCGGGTCAAATATAAGAAAACATCGTGGTGCTCGCCCATTACATCTACCCAACCCGCCAAACACATTTCGGTTTTTGTTTCGGAGAGCAATTGATCTACATATTGAACCATGAAATTTGCATCAAAAGCAGGCTGAATAAAGAACGCATTCTCACCCTTTATGCCCTGACGGATACAAATTTCACCCGCTACAATATTTGAAAGTGTATATACAAACAGCGAGGGACTGGCCATTGTTTTGGTGGATTCCATGTACCGTATGTCTGTGTCGAGACTTGCGTGAGCATTGGCCAATACCAGTGACATTTGTTCTGGAGTATGCTCTCGTTTCCAATCACTTTCTCGGAGTAATACTTCACTCGCGATCAGCCCGAGCTTTGACAACGGGTCCATTTTATAGAATTTCGGATAGCTTATTTTTAAAGATTGATATGTTTCTGACAAAAAAGAATCAAGATTACCTCCTCCTGCGCTTTTATAGATTTCAGCGCCCGAATGAAAGAGCGCATGATTACGAATGTGGCAGTAGTCAGTAATATACAAGGTAAACGATTATTTAATTTTGGCTAGGGCATCGCGCATACGGATGGTTCGAACCAGTGCAGGAATTGCAGTGGCATGCTCACGCACATACACATTCTCCTGATCCCAAACATAGCCAGCCAATACGGAACATATTTTTTCTTTGATTAATGTATCCTGATCATTAGCAAAAAATATTTTTTCCAATGAGCCATCATACCAGCTCATTACGTAGGTGCGGAAGGTATCCACTCCCTGTTGAATGGGTTGGGAATATTCCTGCTCCCAATCAATCTTTTCTCCTTTCAGTTTTCTAATCACAAGTTTGCTCGCCATGTGACTTGATACAGTAGCAAACATAACACCTGACGAGAAAACCGGATCAAGAAATTCTGTGACATTACCTGTAAGAACAAAACCGTTTCCGAAGAATTTATCAGTCGTGGCAGACCACGCTTCTAACTTGCGCGGCTCAAATACTAATGAAGCAGCTTGAAACCGTTTTTTCAGATATTCATTTCCGGCAATTAAAGTATTGAACTGTTGTTGAAGATCACCCTCTATGCCATTAAAGAAATCAAAGCTACCTACAAAGCCAACAGACGTAACTCCATTCGAAAAAGGAATGATCCACACCCATGTGCCGGGTGCATATACCACAATGATAATTCTATTGGGTTCATCAAAGCCTTCACGATTAGGCTCGTTTACATGGGCAAATATCGCTTTGCGCGGATCGAGGTTGGAGGGCTTTTCGAGATTAAACAATTTTGGTATCACCCGTCCATATCCACTGGCGTCTATTATAAACCGAGCTGATATTTTTTCTGTCGAATTATCTTTTCGTTGAACGGTAGTTTCTGAATGTCCTTCATCATCAAACTGAATGCCTGTAACGGTGGTTTCGAAATTGATCGCTACACCTTTACGTTGCACCTCGGTTGCCAATGCTAAATCAAATTCAGCACGTGGCACTTGCCATGTCCACGACCAACCTTTTGTAAATTGTTCCGAGAAATTATAATCCGCTACCTCATTTCCTTTTACAAACTTAGCTCCGAATTTTTGTTGGAAGTTTTTGGCTTTAACTGCTTCGAGCAAGTCCGCATCTTCCAGCACTTCCATGCATCTAGGCAATAAACTTTCGCCAATAACAAAGCGCGGAAATTTTTCCCGTTCCACCACTCGCACCGATAGGCCAGCCTTATGCACCATGGCAGCAGCGATCGAACCGGCAGGTCCTGCGCCAATAACGAGTACATCAATTTTTTCTGTCATTTCTATTTCGATAAAAAACAAAGTTACTGGCAAATTTAGTGGTGCCACGACTCGAAGTGGTGGCACCACTATTCGCTCTATCTTGGTTTACATATAAGTAAGGTATGGCTCAACCCAATATCGTCATGCTCTTCAATACATACTAACCCAGCTTGTTCTACGCAGCGCATAAATACTTTTGAGTCGTACATCTGACTGTTGCCATTTGCCAAAGCAGTGAAGTACAGCGACGTTTGTTGAAGTGAAAAGGCAGAAGCCTCAAAGCGTTGACAATCCCAAAACGTTTCTAAAATATAAATCGAACCATTTGGCGCCAGGGCTTTACGGCATCGATTTAAAATAGAGACAATTTGTGCTTCTGAAAAACAATCTAAAAACTGGCTCATCCAAACTGCATCAAAGCCATTTGGAAAAGGATTGGTTTCATCTAAAATATTCGTTTCAAAAAAACTGATGCGATCTCCAAAACCTATTTCAGTAAGATGCTTACGCGCCATTTCCACCTGCCCAGGTAAATCCATGATCGTAATCTGTACATCCGGATCGAACTGAAAACTTTCGCGTGCCCATTTACCTGTATTCCCACCAATGTCTAATAATTTTTTTGGCTTGTTTTTATACACTACAGGCAAGACATGTGGAAACGCATTATCCGAATAGAAATGATCGAAGCCAAACCAACTCTTTTGAATATGCTTCGGTAGTTTTGAAAGCCCCTCATATATCGTTGGCCATTGCCCTAATACTTTTAACCCTTCGGGACGTTCATGCTTTATACTTTCCTCTAAATAAAACATTCCCTGATAACATACATCGTGAACAAAATCCATATTCACACGAGTCAACTCATCTTTTAAAATGAAGTAAGCCGTTTTGGTTGCGTTATACAAGCCGTCTTTTAGGGTTATAAGTTTCATACCGAGGCCAGCCTCCACCAACACCCGTACGCCATATTCAGGCATGTTAACCTTTTCCACAATCTCAGAAAATGTTAGTCCATCCTTTCTATTCTCATACAGCGCTTTTAAAATTCCGCAGTCACGCAAAACACGCGTAGCTTGAAAAACAAAAGGAGCAAAGGCGATACGTTGTGCTTCTTCTTTCGCCTGAAGGGCGGTAAGTCCATCGTGTTCAAAAAAATCCATGGTTTATTGGTTGGTTTCGTTCCGTAAAATTAATGCTGCATTGCAACCGCCAAAACCCGATGAGGTTTTAAGGCATGTTTTAATTGATTTTTTTTCTGGTGATTGAATGATATTTAAGGGCATTGTAACGCCTAATGCTTTAAAACCCTTCGTAGCGATGAGTTCATCATGCATCAAAGATTGAGCGCTCATAATTGACTCAACCACTCCTGCTGCTCCAAGGGTGTGCCCGAAATATCCCTTCATACTGTTGAGCGGAGTCTTTTCCATACCTAATAGATTAAAGGCTTTTGCCTCCATCTCGTCATTATAAATTGTTGCTGTGCCGTGCGCAGAGATAAAATCAATTTCACTTGCTGAGAGACTGGACTCCATGAATGCGTCACGAACGGCAATGCTAAGTTCTTCACCGGTACGCGATGGCCCGGAAATATGATTTGCATCGTTGCTTAAACCTCCACCAAGAATAAGAATAGAAGGCTTTGTTGGAAATACTTCAGGCTTTGTTGTGAGTACGGTTGCCGCTGCGCATTCACCAAGATTTATACCGATTCTATTTTCATCAAATGGTTTACAGGGTTCGTTGCTCAATGCCTGCAGACTCTGAAAACCCGAGATCACAAATTTACTTAATACATCTGCCCCTACTACTATTGCGTGATCGTACTGATCACCTTGCAGCATTCTCTTCGCAATCAACATGGCCATTACTCCGCTGATACAAGCATTTGAAACGACCAGGTGATGCTCCATTTTAAACTGATCGGCAAGCCACGCAGCAGTTGCATGTAAATAAACGCGCGGATGATCCAATTTATTTTCTTCAAGCAAACTGATGTTCCCCTTTGTTGTAGCCAAAATGAGAATCGTTCTTTCACTCGGCAAGGCAACACCTTTCAGCACATGTCGGATAACATGACTGCACATCGTTTCAAATCGGGTTTGACCTGATTCAACAATCATATTTTGAATACTACTTGCAAAAAATGGTGTAGCGCTGAACTGATTATCGTGGATTTGATGAATGGCCGAAAGACCTTTCTGAATACTGAAGAAATTCTCTTCTGTTGTCGATCCGAGCGGAGACAAAACACAATCAGCAGCCATCCATACTTTTTTCATGGCGCTTACTTTAAATATTTGTTCTTCCAGTTTTCAAAAAAATCCGGATTGGTTAATTGCAACTCAAATGTTTTCGCATCAACAAAAACCTGAATGGTTGAACCATATGCTGCAAGTGAGTTATTCGAAGCATCAAAAATTTTATACTCAAACCGAAGTTTGGCTGAAACCAAATGAACGCATGTGGTCTCGATGATCATTTGATCGCCATACCGAAGTGGTTTTTTGTATTGGCATTCAGCCGAGACAACTGGAACAGCAATGCCATGACTGTAAAAATCAAGGTAGGATAAACCGAATGTCTTTCCGAAATCTTCGCGGCCATCTTCAAAATACCGCAAGTAGTGGCCGTGCCAAACAATGCCCAGTGGATCTGCCTCGTTGAAGCGAACGTGCATTTCTGTTCGATGGGTTAACGACTTACTCATGATTTCGATATTCGAATCAGCCACGTTCCTTTTATTTCTTCTGGTTCTAAGAACCTTATATTTTTTTACGCCACACTTCAAATTCTTTCTTCATACGCTCTATAATTTCTGCAATGGCATTCGCCCAATAATTTCTCATACCGGCTCCACCAGGATGTCCAATCATTCGCTCAGTAAGCAATACCTCTTTCGTCTCCATGTTAATGAACGTAACCCATGCTGCAGCTTCTCCATTAAGCTTGCTGAAACTTTCTACATTGAACATCAAGCCAACACCAGTCAATCCTTTAAAATCATAGCTGGCAATAATTTCCGCTACACCTTCTTTGGTCAAATGAACATAATCTTTCTTGTCGTCTGAATACATGGTATGTACATCCAGTTCTGTGTTGTGTTCTTTCGTTACATCGATATTGGTTACTACTGTCTTTCTATGCGTTGCCACCGCAATGTTAAACTTCTTCTCAGCTTCCGTAACCATTATATCATTCCATGTCTCCATCAAGCGCAAGATGTCGGATTCAGAACCAAGACGCTCACGATCGCCAATTAATTTTAGCGCACTGAAATCATTACCCAACCAAGTGATTTCAGTTTTTGGATCGAAGATGTCGCTTCGGCTCTGTGCGTTCAGAACAATCGTTCCAATCAGCATCAACAATATGATTGTTATATTGATTTTCATATTCGTAACTTTTAAGATTGAGGTCTTGTAAATATTCTCATTTCACACGAGCAAAGTAATTCTCCATCCTGCTCGATCATTCCTTCGATAACCGTCACATCCAACACTTTATTCGTCACCTTCACATTTGTCTGGATTGTTGAATTTTCTTTTGGCAAGTGTATTACCTTTAAATTTTTCACTGCGGCAATATATCCGATGGGCACAGGTATATTATGCTGCATGCAATGATATCCGGCCTGCACAGCTGCCGTTTGAGCAATGTTCTCAATCAATCCTGGTTCGGCAAAATATCCATTGGAAAGAAATACATTTCCGGATTCAATCGTAAATGAAGTAGACGCCTGTTCGTCATCTGCTTCCATTAACTCATGTACCATCACAATGGGATCGCGCTGTGGAATGAACCGAGTAATATCGTGACGGGAAACCAACATTATTTTTCCCAAAAGTTATAATAATTAAACCACTGTAGTGGGTATTTTTTTACTTTTTGCTCGATGTCTGCAACGAACGTCTGCATCATCCTTTCGATGAATTTTTCTTTTGGTTCCTGCTCTTGTCGAAGCATTAGTTCGCTACTGTAGAAATGATAATGCTGAGATGTTTCTTTGAACGCATATACCATTGATACTGGTGCCTTAAAACTAGCAGCCAATAAAAAAGGACCAATTGGAAATAGTGCAGGTTTACCTAAAAAATTCAGTGCAGCAGTTTTATTTCCTTTCATGAAACGATCGGCATGAAGACAGATTAATTCGTTTCGCAGCAATGCATCACCAATAGCGTATACATGCGACATATCATTTTTAATCAAAATAATATTGAAGTTAGCATCACCCGTTTGTTTGCCCAGATAGTCTTTGATGCGCTGATGTTCTCCGTCATACATCACCACATTCACATGAACATTCAAATCTCTCAATAGGTGTCCGGCAGCTTCCCAATTGCCCACGTGGCCACTTATTAGAATACCACCTTTGCCATTCTTCATCATTTTCACCAGGTTTTCACTGCCATCATGGTGAAAAGTAAAACGCTGTGGAATACCCGCCATGATAATGAACTTATCCAAAAGGGTTTGCCCGAACACGTAATAATTCTGATAGAGTTTGATCAGGGAGTTAATTCGGCTATAATTAAATCGCTTCCGAAAATAGCGGTAAGTATGACCGGAAGAATTCCACGAAAACAAGAAATAGTAAAAGGCTACAAATCGCAGAATGAAATAGGCAGGATAAACACCGAGATGTTTGCAAATAAAAACAAAGATCTGATAACCCAGTACTGTACCCTTCGATTTACCTTGCCACTGCGGCATGGTTAAGCCGCTTTACCTTCCAGGCGACCGATTACATAGTCGTAGAAATTCTGAAATGTAACGATGGCAGCGAAATCTTCAGCTTTTACCTTAAAACCGAAATTATTTTCAATTACCACAACCAAGTCAATATAATCCAAACTGTCAAGTTCGAGTGTCTCGCGCAGGTTTGATTCAGGCGTAATCTTGCCCTGCTCCACTTCAAACTCCTCTATCAAAAAACCATTGATTTTTTCGATAGTCGCTGATCTATCCATCACTATTGTTTCCATTTCTTAACAATCAAAGTAGAATTTGTTCCTCCGAAACCGAAAGAATTTGACAAAAATACGTCAATATTCTTATTCATCGTTTTAGCAATGATATTCAATTTTGCGGAATCTTCATCCGGGGTCTCGAAATTGATGTTGGGGGCGATGAAACCATTCTCCATCATCAGTAATGAATAAACAATTTCGCTTGCACCTGCCATCCAACATTCGTGTCCCGTCATCGATTTCGTCGAGCTTACTGGGGTGAAAGCCTGTCCAAAAACGTCATAAATTGCTTTTGCCTCACTCGTGTCGCCAGCCGGAGTTGAAGTTGCGTGGGCATTTATATAATCTATATCTGCAGCTGTTAATCCAGAAGATTTCATTGCCATTCTCAGTGAACGGGAAGGTCCTTGAACACTTGGGTTGGAAATATGTTCACCATTCGATGAGAAACCGTATCCGATTACCTCTCCCAATATTTTTGCACCTCTTTTTTTTGCTGAGCTTAAACTTTCTACAATAACTGTAGCTGCACCTCCACTTGGAACTAAACCATCGCGGTTTTTATCAAATGGCCGAGATGCTGCTGTTGGATTGTGCTCCCGGATAGAGAATGCCCCTAACGCATCGAAATTGCCCATTGAATATTTGCTGGTTTCTTGTGCGCCTCCACAAATAATACAGTCTTGCATGCCATTGCGAATGAACATGTAGGCCAGCCCAATGGAGTGCGAACCGCTGGCACAGGCAGCACTAACCGTAAAATTTACACCCTTAAGTCTGAAAATCGTGGCAAGGTTCATATTGACAGTCGAGTTCAATACCTGAAATACGGAACCGGAACCCACCATCATGGTATCTTTTTTATCACGGATAATATCGATAGCCTCGATTACCGATTGAGCTGAACTGTCATTTCCGAAAATAATTCCAATCTCGTTCTGGTCAATGTAATCCTGATCTAAGCCTGCATTACTTAAAGCTTCTGTAGTAGACATGAAAGCGTATTCACCCTGTTCAGGCAGCATTACGCGGGCACGTCTATCGAGTACACCTTTTAATGCAGGACGCTCAACAAAACCAGTAAGACTGGATCGATAACCCATCTCTTTCCTGGCTAAATCAAGAGTAATTCCTGATTTTCCATCATAGAGCGACTGCCTCACTTCTGCAAGATCTTTACCTATGCAGGAATAAATACCTAAACCCGTTATAACGACTCTTTCCATTCAAACCATCTATAAGACAAATGAAACTACTGCTCTACATATCGGCATACTTGCTATCAAGATGCAAAAATAAATTTTCTAATCATAAAACCGACAACAACAGGTTCCGAAATTGGTCTTTGATATTTATGAGGTCAGACATACAGTTTTGCATTTGATTTAAATCAAACTTCATCAACTGATGTTTTTCTGAATGAGAAAATAGTAGAACCATTTCTCGCCTAATGGCAAAAGACGCCTCGAATTAAGAATACAGACCTCCGTTAATAGAAAGAACGTTAGCAGTAATGTAGGATGCTTTTGGAGAAGCAAGGAACGCCACAGCATCAGCCACTTCCTCAGGCTCGCCAAAACGTTGCATGGGGATAAGACCTTTTAAATCTTTTTCATTTAAATCCTGTGTCATATCGGTGCGGATAAAACCGGGGGCAACTGCATTTACAGTAATACCTCTTCTGGCAACTTCCTGCGCCAATGCCTTTGTTGCTCCGATGACACCAGCCTTAGCAGCCGAATAATTCACTTGTCCGGGCATGCCTTTTAATCCAGAAAGGGAAACAACACTTACAACTCGTCCATAACGTTTCACCAGCATACTGTTGATCACTTGTCGAGTTACATAATAAAAAGCATCAAGACTGGAGCCGAGCACATTTTTCCATTGCTCATCGGTCATCCAGATCATCAATGCATCTTCACGAATACCCGCGTTGTTAATCAACACTTCTATTTCTTTGTCTTTGTTGGTTTCAATCCATCCGCCCAATACAAGGTCAACTTGGGCTTTGTCAGAAACATCAAACTTCAGCAATTCAGTCTTTACACCTTTTTCTTCAGCAAGCTCGGCTGTCTTGGCAGCTTCTGCATCGTTACTCTTATAATTGATTAAAATATTATATCCTTGCTCGGCAAGCTTCAGGCAAATGGAGCGACCAATGCCACGTGAACCGCCCGTTACTAATGCGTATTTCATCAGCTGTATTTTTATCAGATGGATAACTTAACCGTAGAACCTAGTGTGATCAAATATTTACGCATAGCTTGTATGTCTTTGTAGCGAGGTTCGTCATCTACAATTGGCCCTACGATCTGTCTCACTTCCTCATACAATTTATGTGTAAAGGTAGAGAGGCGAGTTTGACATTTTAAATAGTCGATGGCCTGAACGAGCGCAAGTGTTTGGATGGCCAATACATCAAAACTATTGTCGATTACTCTCCGTGTCATCAATGCTGCATTGCAACCCATGCTCACGATATCCTGATTGTCGTTGTTGTTGGATATACTATGGAGGTACATTGGGAACGATAATGTCTGATTTTCAGCTGTCGTAGAGGTTGCTGTAAACTGCATGCCTTGCAAACCGAAATTCAATCCTAATTTTCCTAAGTTGATAAAGGGAGGAAGTTTCTGATTGAGTTTATCGTTCAATAAATAATTCAACTGTCTTTCGGATAACATAGTGAGTTTCGTCATCACGATTTTTAGTTTATCCATCGCAAGAGAAACGTAATCACCATGAAAATTACCTCCATGGTAAACGTTCTCACGTTTGTGATCTATTACAGGATTATCATTTGCTGAGTTCACTTCATCTTCCAACACTTGCCTTACTTCTAAAACTGTATCGTACACCGGACCGAGAATCTGCGGTACACAACGCAATGAATAATATTCCTGAACCTTATCGGTGAATACTGCCTCTTCAATTTTTTTATGGTATAAATGATCAGGTCGCTTACGGATCAGTTTACTATCCGAAAGAATCGTGCGAATATCTTCTGCTACTTTCGATTGACCTACGTGACGCTTAACGTGATTGAGTTCAAAAGAAAAATGATCATCAAACGATTTCATCAACTCGTTAGTGATGGCCGAAAGAATGGTGGATATGCGCAACAAGTATTGTGCGTGGATGATGTTCGCCATTCCAATACCGGTCATGGCAGAGGTTCCATTCATTAGCGCAAGACCTTCACGCATGTGAACATCAAGCGGTGTTATTTTTTTCTCAGCAAAGGTTTCTTTTGCCGATCGCCATTTACCATCAGATAATACTTCGCCCTCTCCGATCAGGTTTAACGCGAGATGAGCAAGCTGAACCAAATCGCCACTGGCACCTACACCTCCACGCTCAAAAATACACGCAGTAATATTCTCGTTAAGAAGATTCTTTAATAATTCAACAGTAGACGGATGAACACCAGATGCTGCCTGCATCAAACTGTTCAAGCGTGCCAGCATGGTAGCACGCGCCAAATCTTCTGCAATGGGTTGGCCAGCTCCAGAGCTGTGACTGCGAATTAAATTAAACTGAAGCTGACGCTGGTCCTCTTCGCTGATCTTATATTGAGCCATCGGCCCAAAGCCGGTGTTAATACCGTAGATTATTTTATTCTGAGAATAGGCCTTCAAAAATTCAAAACTCCGTTCCACTTCCCTGGAAGCTGCGGCCTCCAACTGAATTTTCTCTTTCTGGTAGAGTACTTTTTCAAAATCTGCGGCCGACAGTCTGTGGCTTCCGACTGTAATCATAGTTGCACCTATAGGTTAGTTAGTAGTCTAAAGGGCGCAAAATAGCAAAGGGAATCTAATATTCACACGGATAACTTCGTGCGAAGTGATTTTGTTAGGTTCTCTCAACGGGTCGAAGTTGTGCATTTGAGTAAATTAGTCCCTCAACAAATCGAATTACAACGTTCCATTATCTGTTCTGATCCACAGTAAGGGCGACACTTTTCGAATTTCCACTCGTCTTTGAAGAAATAAAAAAACCTCTGTTATTAGAGGTCTTTTTATTCAAACATATATGTGATCAAGCATCTTACTCCTCCAAAATCTCTACTTCGACCCGCACATTCTTCTGCGCATTGACACTGTGCTTGTCAAAGATTGGTCGTTTGCCACCCCAAGCTTTTACCTCCATGCGAGCTTCATCAATGCCATTCGCTACTAAATAATCTTTAATAATTTGAGCACGATTTTGGGAAAGATCTTTTGCTGAACCAACACGTTGAGTAGATCCATCAAGTGAGAAGAAATTTTTGTCGGGACCCATTGAAATAATCTTACCATGGTAATTACCGTTGGTATGGCCATGCAGGCGAATTTTATATTTCGGATTTTCCTGCATCATCTGAAGTAAACTGTTCAATTCAAACTTAGACTCCGAGCGCATCACAGACGCGTCATTAAAAAAGTAAACGTTATAGAGTGCGGCGATATCACCTTTGTGGTAACGAACCAAGTCAAAGTTGATTACCAGTGTTGTACCCATTAAATCAATGAAGGGTTTTACAGTGTCGGCCAGTGGCAAAGGGTAATTTATTTCTTGTTGCACTTTGCGATATCCAAAGGCATCGCAGATCAATGTTAATTGCCCTGATTTACTTTTTGGATCAGGCAGCACCAGGTATTCATTTCCTTTCACTTTGGTCAATTGCTTGGAGCGATCAGTATCTATTACGGCTACTGTACCATCCACAATCCTGTTGTTTCTTGCATTATAAAGACTTAGAAAAACTTCTGTGTTACCTAATGTCATTACCGGATATTGCTTAATCTCCGGATTATCCATTATTGCAGGATCTGTCTCTGTGATCTCTTCAGCAACAGGTAAAGGTGCTTTTTCTGTCTCTTTCTTTACCGTTTCTGCAAGTGGTTTAACCGATTCTACCGGAACAGGTGCTTGCTTTACGAGTGGTGCTTCCGTAATGTCGCCTGAAACTACCCGTACCCAGGCCTCTGTAAATTCACCTTTGCTTCTTGTGTTGCGCATTTCTTGCAATGAAGCTTTCAGGTTATCGAAGTAACTGAGGTAGGCGAAATAGAGATTGCGACTAGTATTAAATCCGTAGGCTGCTTTATATCCTTTTAACTTTAGCAGCTCAACATAATTCTGAGCTACATTCTCACGCGATTTGGCATAAGCACTCACCACCACATAATATCCTGGCTTCAATTCGATAGACTGCTGACAAATTGCAGGGTTAAAGATGCTTAAGAGGACGACAATAAAACCGAAATAGTAGAACTTCTTCATGTAAGGATGGTAAGGTTTTACTTAAAAATCATTTAAAAATATACAATTTTCAACCTATTCAAACCCTTTCATCTAACTAATTCGATTCCAGAACTGTGTATGATTTAAATCATTCCCTAAGAAAACCAGTCGCTACTATCTACTTTAAGTTTTGATAATCGAATCGAAACAGGTGATGTATCTTTGGCGCCAGACCATCTAAAAGTTTATAAATAATGCAGGCTGTTATACTTGCCGGAGGACAAGGCACCCGATTAAAACAGATCAGTACCCTTGTCGCCAAGCCGATGATGCCCATCGGAACGAAGCCGCTTCTTGAACATCAGGTCGAACTTCTTAAATCATTCGGAATTCAAGAGATCATTATTTTGGTGAATCATTTAAAAGACTCTATCCAAAGTTATTTCGAAGATGGAAGTAAATGGGGTGTGAAGATTTCGTACTACGAAGAAGCTGTTCCGCTTGGAACTGTTGGTGGAGTGAAAGCTATTGAGGCACAAATAAAGGACGACTTTCTTGTGGTTTATGGCGATGTGATGTTCAGCATGGATCTTCAGCGGTTAATCGATTTCCATCAGCAAAAGAAAAGTGATTGTACACTGGTACTCCACCCTAATGATCATCCTTATGATAGTGATCTCGTGGAAGTAGATCAACATTCAAAAATCACAGCATTTCATTCGAAACCACATTCGCCAGATCGTTATTATCGAAATCTTGTAAATGCGGGAGTCTACCTATTCTCCAAAAAAGTTTTTGATTTTTTAGAGAACGATAAAAAAGCAGATTTCGGAAAAGATATTTTTCCAACCCTGGTAAGCAAGTTGAATATGTTCGGATACAACACCTCCGAGTATTTGAAAGACATGGGCACACCCGACAGGCTCGAACAGGTAACTGCTGATTTGTTATCCGGAAAAATTGAGGCCCGAAATTTCAAACACAAACAAAGAGCAATTTTTCTTGACCGCGATGGTGTGCTTAATGTTGATCACGCTTATATCTCAACTCCTGAAATGCTGGAGCTTTTCTCTTTTACATCTTCCGCTATCAAAAATATTAATCATTCAAACTTTTTAGCAATTGTAGTTACAAACCAACCGGTGGTGGCCCGGAATCTTTGCAGCGAAGAAGGATTGCAAATAATTCACAACAAGCTGGATACCGTATTAGGAGATGAACGTGCTAAACTGGATGCACTCTACTATTGCCCCCACCATCCTGCCAAAGGGTTCCCAGACGAAAATCCGGTTTACAAAATTGATTGTCCTTGCCGAAAACCTAAACCCGGAATGTTGTTGGATGCCGCTCGTGATTTTAACATTGACCTCTCTGCATCTTTTATGATTGGTGACGATGAACGGGATATTGCTGCTGGAAAAGCCGCAGGCGTTAAAACGATTGGTGTTCGTTCAGGCAAAGGTTTGAAAGGAAGCAAGCTCAAACCAGACTACCTATTTGAAAACGTTCTTGAGGCCGTAGACTTTATTACACAATCCTCAGCCTTAAAGTAGCGGTTTCTTGTAACTTCGCGCAAAAATTAATTCGGTACAATTGATCATTACCCGCACCCCATTTCGTATCAGTTTTGTAGGAGGTGGCTCCGACCTGGAGAGTTTCTATGCCCGCCATACCGGAGCTGTGATTAGCACCTCGATCAACAAATACATGTACATTTCTTCGCATAAATTTTTTGAGGAGGATAAGATCAGGGTAAAGTATTCAAAAACAGAAACCGTTTCGCAGGCTGAAGAATTGCAACATCCGATTCTTCGAACGGTTCTGAAAAAATTTAATGTTAAGGGTGGTTTGGAATTCAGCTCGATCGCAGACGTACCTTCAGGTACAGGTCTGGGTTCATCCTCTGCTTTTACAGTAGGAGTATTGCATAATCTTCACCTCATCAATAAAAAACCAACGGACAAAGCACACCTGGCCGCAGAAGCTTGTCATGTTGAAATTAACTTATTGAAAGAACCAATAGGTAAACAAGATCAATATGCTACCGCAATTGGTGGTTTGAATCTTATTGAATTTGAATCTTCCGGCAATGTGAAGGTAACACCGGTTGAAATTTCAAATGAAATTCATTCTGCATTACAACATAACTTGTTAATGTTCTATACAGGTGATCAGCGCAGTGCTTCCAACATACTTGCAGAACAAAAAAGAAATCTCGAACAGGAAGAAAAGTTTAACATATTAAAAAGCATGGTCAAGCTTGTCTACGATATGAAGAGCTCGCTTGACAGTGGAAGCATTGATGATTTCGGAAACATTCTACACGAGAACTGGATATTGAAAAAGCAACTTGCTTCAGGTATTTCCAACCCGACCATTGATCTTGCTTATGAAACTGCAATGAAAAATGGCGCATTGGGTGGAAAATTATTAGGTGCTGGCGGTGGTGGCTTTTTGCTATTCTATTGTCCGGTACACATGCAACACAAGTTAATCACGTCATTAAAGCCACTTCGTCAGTTTGATTTTAAATTTGATCAGGAAGGCAGTAAACTAATTCACTTCTCAGATGAATAGCACACAATCTACAATTGAAAATTATCTTTCATTAGTAAAAGATACCATTGACAAACTTGATCGCACGCAGATCGAAAAAACGGTTGACGCCTTCATGCGCGTGTACGATGCAGGCAAAACCATTTACATCTTTGGGAACGGAGGAAGTGCTGCTTCGGCTACTCATGCGTGTGGTGACTTAGTAAAGGGAGCTTCTTATGGATTAGAGAAAAGATTCAGAGTAATGAGCCTGGTTGACAATCTTCCCGCGTTGATGGCCATCGCCAATGATGTTTCCTATGACGATATTTTTATTGAACAACTCAAAAATTTTATCCAACCCGGTGATTTAGTAGTTGGCATCTCTGGATCGGGTAATTCTGCGAACGTTGTAAAAGCAATGGATTATGCAAAATCAAAAGGTGTACAAACCGTTGCTTTTTGTGGATACAAAGGTGGAAAGATTAAAGAGATTGCAGACCTATCGGTTCACTCTGTAGCATTAGACATGGAAGTAGCTGAAGATATTCACATGATTGTTTTTAATGTGATTAAGAAAGAAGTAATGCGCAGATTACATGGTGATAACACTTCAATGGGGGGTACTTATGATGCGCGGGTGAAGTAGATAAGGGATCTACCTGAAAACGACACCATTAAACGCATTCTCGTTTCCGCTTCAAAGCAACGAATTGAAAATAAGCCGTAAATTAGAAACATGAAAACGTTAATTCTGAATATACCGGACACCGTTGACTTTGACGATAAAGATGCTGTGATGACCATCGCTTCAAGACTTTATGAAAAGGGAAAATTATCATTAGGGCAAGCAGCTGAAATGACCGGGCTTTCAAAAGGTGCCTTTATGGAAATCTTATCCAATTACGGAGTTTCAATTTATAATTATTCGCCTTCCGATCTCGATCGAGATGTTGACAATGCAAAAGGTCATAATATCTGATCCCAGTTGTCTTATCCTTCTAGACAAAATAGGAGCTCTCCATTTATTGAATAAATTGTTCGGTAAAATTACAATTACAAAAGAAGTTGGTGAAGAATTCAATATAAAACTACCTGACTGGTTTGAAATCAGTCAACCAGAAAATAAGATGTATCAAAAAATACTGGAGGCATCGCTCGACAAAGGCGAGGCAAGTGCAATTGCTTTGGCAATTGAGCATAAAGATTGCCTGCTTATTATTGATGAACTTAAAGGAAGGAAATACGCTGAGCTATTGGGGTTAAAAATTACAGGAACATTAGGTGTCTTAATTGACGCAAAATTATCAGGACACTTAGAATCTATAAAACCATTGTTGGATAAAATAAAAACAACAAACTTCAGATTAAGTAAAGACCTGGAGCAGAAAGCCCTGGAAAAATCAGGTGAGATTTGAGTTAGTCAATCCAAAAACACGTGGTTAGAATCTACTTACTCGCCCCCAACTCTAAACCGTCCTTCCTACCCTGAACAAAAACAGCAAACGCGTTGGATAACAATCCCGATCCATATCCACACAGCTGACAGGTCGAAGCGATGATACTTAATAATCCAACCACAATACTTTTTTCCTGAATTGCAGAGAGAATAAAAATGGCACTGTAATAAACTCCGATCGCGAGTAGAAATGCTTTAAACAAAAAGGGACTAAAAAAAACAGTCGAGAATCCAACGATCATAAAAATTAAGAAGGCGCTAGGAAAAAGGTGAGTGATTTTCAATTCACTTCGATGCCGGTAAAAAATATTAATACGAGCTGCTCCAAATCGAAATACCTGTCTAAAAAAACTTTTGAAGTTTGTTCTGCGCTTGTGGTACACAAATGCATCCGGAATAAGCTCTACTTTAAAATGATCGTTCACAATCCGGATACTGAGTTCAATATCTTCGCCACACGTAAACGATGAGAAGCCCTTCATCTTTTCAAACACTTCTTTTCGAATGCCCATGTTAAATCCACGTGGATTATATTGATGAATTTGTTTTTTTCCTCCACGAATTCCACCGGTTGTCAGGTAGGATGTCATGGCAAAACTGATCGCCTTTTGCACATTGGTAAACGAAGTATGCGCAGCATCAGGTCCACCAAACTCATCAATCTTTTCAGTTGATACACCACGATGAACAGCGTTCAGATATTCTTTCGGCAAGATCACATCCGAATCCAGAAAAATTAAATAATCACCCTTAGCATGTTGAGCACCTAAGTTGCGTGCAGGACTTATTGCCAATCTCGGTCGGTGTAAGTGCTGAACGTCCACTTTAGATTGAAAAGATTTCATTACCTCCTCTAATATTGCTGTAGGGCTTCCATCGGCTATGATTACTTCAAAGCCTTGAAAATCGATAGCGGGAAGTTCAAGCTGAGCAAAACTTTCCAGCAATTCACGGATTTCATCCGGACGGTTGAAGGCGGGTATTACAAAGGAATAAAACAAACGAGTAAGTTTTTGGTCGGATGAATTTGGGCAAAAGTAACCAATGGTATGGCACTGTAAAAAGTTTTTTGCTCTTTTGCCGTTCCAATGCTTATGAGAAAATTAAATGCCTTCCTGAAAAGTTTTATCCTGTTTCTGCGCCCTGGACTGTGGCTACATTTTTTAGCGGGTTCGTTTCAATTAGCTGCTAATACCCTGAGGCTTTCAAGGTGGACCGTAACAAAAGGTAAGGACATTCCTTTCAATGATTTCTATCGGCCATCGCGCAATTACAGCCTGCGTTACAGTCTGTACGAACACATAGCAAAATCTGAAGGATTAGAACAAACACAGGTTGACTACCTTGAGTTTGGCGTGGCAAAAGGATTATCCTTTCAATGGTGGGTTAATAAAAATAAGAATCAGAATTCCCGTTTTTTCGGATTTGATACATTCGAAGGTTTACCTGAAAAGTGGGGGACCTTCGCCATGGGATCGATGTCATTTGGTGTACCTGAACTGAATGATCAACGACATGAATTCTTTAAAGGACTCTTTCAGCAAACACTATTTGATTTTTTGGATAGCAACAAACTGAATTCAGTTAGCCGAAAAATCATTCACCTTGATGCTGATTTGTTTTCCTCTACCCTCTTTGTTTTAACAACACTACATCGTCATCTAAAGAAAGGCGACATTCTGATCTTTGATGAGTTTAATGTTCCAAATCATGAATTTTTTGCGTTTGAACAATACGCCAAATCCTATTATGTGAACTATGAAGTTATTGGCGCTGTGAATAATTATTTTCAGGTAGCAGTAAAAGTTCTATAGTTTAAAGTTTCGAGTTGCTGGTTCAACGTCTTATGAACTTTGAACTTTGAACTCGGAACTAGAAACTTCATCTATGCCTACTCTTTCAATTACTAGGTAATCCCGTTTGGAAAGAGATTGCATCGCAATCATCTCAGCCAAAAACCCTGCTAAGAATAATTGAACTCCAATTACCAATGCCACCAGTGCCAGGTAAAACAAGGGCTGTTCCGTAACATCACGCTTCAGTGGAATTTGTGAAAAATAGGATGAATCAACTTTATCCCAGAGAATCTTAACCGTAAAAATGAATCCGAATAAAAAGGAGATCGTGCCCAATGTGCCGAAGAAGTGCATTGGCTTTTGTCTAAACTTGCTGACAAATGTGATGGATAGTAGATCTAGAAAACCATTTACAAAACGTTCCAATCCAAATTTAGTGGTGCCATACTTTCGTTCGCGATGCTCTACCACTTTCTCGGTAATTTTTGTGAAGCCTCCCCATTTAGCGATCACTGGGATGTAGCGATGCATCTCACCATACACGGTAATGTTCTTAATTACTCTTGAGTGATATGCTTTTAGTCCACAATTAAAATCGTGCAATGGAATGCCTGAAATTTTCCTTGTGATGTAGTTGAAAAATTTTGACGGTATGGTTTTGGAAATCGGATCATGACGTTTTTTCTTCCAACCTGAAACAAGATGAAATCCGCCTTCTGTAATCATCTTATACAGTTCCGGAATTTCATCAGGACTATCTTGCAGGTCAGCATCCATGGTGATTACTACCTTACCTTGTGCTGCACGGAAACCTGTTTGCAATGCAGCTGATTTCCCAAAATTCCGGTTGAACCGAATTCCTTTTATATTGTGGTTGTCTTGATTGACTTTTAGAATGGATCCCCACGTTTCATCCGTGCTGCCATCGTCAATAAAAATAACTTCATAAGAAAAGCCGTGTGATTGCATCACACGGCTAATCCATTGGCATAATTCAGGGATTGACTCCTCTTCGTTTTTTGCCGGAACAATAATCGATATATCCATTCTTAAAATTAGAACTCAACAGGTCGTTCTTTTCTTATAAAGAAGCCAAAAATAAATGCTCCAATCGCATAAAAGATTATAGCAATTCCAACGCCCATTAACATTCCTGAATAACTATAGCGCTTTTCGATGTCCTCAAAATCAAATTTTTCTTTCATTTGGTCCACCGTTTCTTCTGGTGCTCCAAATTTTTCTGCCCAATAAACTGATGTATCAAGTTGTGATTGAGACATAACTTCTGGAAATGAGGGATCAATGATTAGAAATATCGCACTAAAAATTGTGTAAATCAGTCCATTAAAAAGTAATAACATAAAAGCATACTTAAAAGCAGCTCCATACTCAAGAAATCCTCCAACCTCACTTCTCCATTGCCTGCCTTGATAAATTGAATATCCAATATTAAGAACAAGAATTAAAGCCAGATATGAAAACCCTGTAAGCTTACTTGGTAACAGAGTATATAATATTATAAAAATAAAAATATGGATAACTCCGAGAATGAGTCCCTTTTTCATTGAATCTTGAAGCCAAGAAGGCTGAGTAGATGTTTCTTCCATAATTTTTTAGGTTTTAGGTTGTTGTCTTAAAATTACTGATACAATGATACTTACAAAAATGCCAATGATTGAACCTTGCGAAAAGTACTTTCTGGCTAATTCTGAGATGTTAGTAGCAGGAAGTCCATCTAAATTACGTTGGTAAATTTCTTTTCCAATGCGCTCAATATCTTCTTTGGGAAATGTCTTGAGGTAATCAAGACTCTGTGTGATGAACATCTTAACGAATCCCTCTTCCCACATTCCAAATCCGATCATTGCAAAGGAAGTAATGAGTGAGGAAACAAAAACAAGCACCAATGCACCCATCATACCTTGAGAAAAAGACAACATTCCTTCCTGAACGGAATCGCGAAACTCGCGCAAAGCGAAAAAAATAAAAATTCCAAAAAGTAAAATCCGAAAATCGAGCAAGGGTGACACGAGCATCGGATGCCGGCCCATGTAATAAGATATGATCAGTAAAATAAAAGCGAGTACGCCAGACACCACACCATATCGTGCGGAAATTTTAAAGAGTTGAGACCAATTCATCTGTTAATAATCTTTAGTTTCAGGGCAGACGGAATGGCTTACCTTAACATGCCTCTGAGTGTTGGAAATGCAAGTCGCCATTTTATTACGCTAAATCAAACCAATGTTTCGAATTATTAAAAACGGCAACCGCCTTACCTGTAATTTCCTTTCCATACCATGGAGAGTTTTTGGCTTTCGAGAAATTGGTTTTTTCATCCAATGTCCAGACGCGGTTTGGATCAAACAAGGTAAGATTTGCTTTTTCGTCTATAGCGATCTTCGGTATTTCTAATTCCAAAAGATGCCGCGGATTGGTAGTCACTTTTTCCAGAAGCACATCCCAACCTATTGATTTAGAAAGTGAAGTAAGGTTAGCTCCGAAAGTCTGTATATTAATGATTCCAAAATCAGCTAAGTCAAATTCTAAACTCTTGCTTTCATCTTCGTGAGGCGTATGGCCTGAGCAGAGCACATCAATAGTTCCGTCCTTCAATGCCTTGATTAAAGCTTCATTGTCACTCTTCTCACGCAAGGGCGGGTTCACTTTATAATTCGTGTCAAAGGTAGAGAGCAGACTGTCATCCAGTAATGGCTGATACGAAGCCATGTCACAACTCAGATTCAATTTCTTCTTTGCTGCGCGAATCAACTCGATTGATTTTGCAGATGATATACGAGCGAAATGCAACCTGCCACCAGCATAACCAAGAATTTCAATATTCTTACTCACTGCAATATCTTCGGCAATACGCGGCATACCTTTCAGTCCGAGCATTGTGCTGTTTATACCTTCATGCATCTGGCCAAATAAATTTAACCACGTATCTTCCGGATGATCGATCAGAAGTCCGTTAAATTTTTGAAGGTATTGCAACGACTTCAATAAAATATCGGTATGCCAAATGGGTTTTAGTCCATCTGTAAAACCAACGGCACCGGCTTCATGCAAGTCAATCATTTCCGTCAGCTCTTCACCTTTATTATTTTTTGTTACCGATGCCAGCGCATGAATTTGCACCAGACGATTTTCGTTATTGCGGGTAATGTAACTGACTTCATTTTTTGATTGTACCGAAGGTGAGGTATTTGGCAGAATGGCAATCTCAGTAAAGCCTCCTGCTATGGCAGCCTTAGAAGCCGACTCTAAATCTTCTTTATGTTCCAGGCCTGGATCGCCAACAAAAGTTCCCAGATCAAACCATCCGATGGAAAGTTTCATGCCCTTTGCAGGAATTACCTTGTCAGCTGAATAATTCTTATCGCCAATCTCGGCAATACGTCCATTAGTAATGAGAACATTTTTTTCTTGTTGATGAAAGGGAGAGTTGGAGTCTATAATTTCAGGGGACTGAAGTAAGATTTTCATGTGCTAATAATTGTTTGTTGATGGACACATGGAATGGCCAGAATCATACTATGCCGCTGGGTGAAATTCACAGGTGGCCATTTCATCAATCTTTATTTTAAGAATCGGATCAAAAGTACCTCCATTAAGAGGAAAAGCAAGGCCATGAGCAGCGCATACTTCCACAATGGTTTGCCCAAATATCGCTCCTTTATTTCGTTGCTGAAAGCCTCGGCAGATGTGACCTCAAAAATGCTGATGTTTTCTCCCGATCCCAACATCGTTTTGATCTCTTCCCCGGTGTACTGGTCCATCCGTGACTCGGCTTTGTTGAGGTTAAAAGCCAAAAGACTTACCGTGTCCCGACCCGCGGTAACTTTATAGAAGCCTTTCGAGATAGAGAACTTCGGAATATCAAAAATCAGGTTATCATTTACTTTGCGCTGGGGTGGAATAATTTCTTCTGCACCAATCCAGCGAAGTGGATCTTCTCCACGCAAACTATCAACATGTAGGTTAATGTAATTTTCATTTACCGAATAATATGGTTTGGTCTCGTTCTTCTTTCCGCTTGCTGCAAGTCGATACATTACAGGAACAAAGAGTGCATGATTTGCAAAATCAGTTTGTGAAGGATCTAGAGAAGAAGCTAACAAGTATATTTTCCCTCCTTGATTGAACATAGAAAGAAATGGCTGGTCATTTTTAAATTGAAGAATGGCAGAACGATCATTTCCCCAATCCAATACCTTGATCGCCTTCGGCATTACGAGCGAAACTGATTTCTCTTCAAACACATTTTCAAAAAACGGATTCGAGAAATCAGGTCTGTCCAACTCTGCTATTGCATGATCGGGTAATTCATTGAGAACAGGTAATTGCAAAAGGCTCCGGAGATTTGCTACATCCGGTTTCGAGCCAGGCACAATCAAAACCGTTCCGTAGCCATTAATATAATCCCGCAAGGCATTCGCCAACGATGGTTCAATTGTATTCAATCCATCGACTACGACTAAATCGGCCTGAGCTAATAAGCTGTAATTAAAATTACCTACAGAATATCCTCGAAAACTAAATACCTCCCGATTTCCAAAAACGCGCTCGATAACAGTAGGCTTTGTTTCATTCTTTATTTCAATAACGTTGATCTTCTCTGTAAAATTTAAAGCGAAATAAAACTCATTATCAAAGCTGACCGGAAAATCATTGAAGCTGATCTTTGCTTCGTTCAGTCCCTTGAGTCCGGAAGCCAAATCAAAACTTGTTTCGGTTATTCCTCCTGCAGGAACATTCACCAAAGTTGTCGCTGCCTGAATATTATTGATGGTGAGTTTCAAATTAAGTTGATCCACTGCTTTCTTACCATCGTTGCGCACTTTTACATGAAGCACATTTTTCTCGCCACCCGCTGCGAATGGATTTTCCAGAAAAGCTGAATCAACAAATACATTCGAAAGTTCCTCAAAACCAATGGGTACCAAGTGCAGCCTGAACGAACTATCCTTCAAAATTGAAACTTGTCCTATTGTTGATTTCTGTAAATCGGAAATCCAAAATACTTCAGGTTGTTCGCTATTCTGATTTTGCCTGATGCGATCCTGGACTTCCTGCATCGATCGGCTAATAGGTGAAAGCCTGATTTGCGCCAGCAAGTCGAGTATCTCTGCTTTGGTTTTAAAGGTATTTGAGAAAGGTGAAAAATCGTTTGTAAGAAGTTTGTATCGTGTATCCGGTGGAAATAGCTCAACAATACTTCGTGAAAAATTTATAGCAGCATCCAGCCCCCGAACTTTATCATTCATTTGAGCCGACATGCTTTGCGAATTGTCAAGGTAAAGAATGATGTTTCGATTGCTTCCGAATTGTTCCTTTGCCGGAATGATGGGCTGACAGAACGCCATCACCAAAAAGAATAGAAACAAAAGTCGCGAAGCCAGAATAAGGTAATGCTTCAGTTTCCGTTTGGCCGATGTGGCTTCCTTTACCTGTTTTAAAAAGCGAGTATTTGAAAAATAAACCTTTGTTGTTCTGCGAAAATTAAAAAGGTGGATGATGATCGGAACAGAAAGAGCCGCAAGCGCCCACAGAAAAGAAGGGTGTAGAAACGTCATTGGTCAGCAAAGTTAATTGTTAATACCAATGTTAACGGGGAGATGGTGATAATTTTGATAAGAGGCACAATGATTATCATTTAATAGTTGTTCAATCTTGATGATATGGCCAAAACAAAAAAGCCCGAACTCAAGAGAGTCCGGGCCTTGGAAACAAATTGAAACAACGGTTATTCTTTCGACCCGAGCATGATCATATCATTCACGTTGATTTCAGTGACGTATTTCTTTTCACCACCGGCAGTTTCGTAATTACGATGCACGAGTTTACCCGAGACGGCCACCTCGCTTCCTTTCTTTAAATACTGTCCTGCAATGTCTGCCAGCTTGCCCCAGATCACGAGGTTATGCCACTGCGTGTCTTGCACCTTTTCACCCTTCTGATTTTTGTAGGTGTCGGTTGTGGCAATTGAGAAGGTGGCTACTTTCTTACCGCTGTCAAAAGTTCTTACTTCGGGGTCTTTACCTAAGCGGCCGATCAGTTGTACATTGTTCCGTAACGTTGTCATACATGTAAAATTTAAAGTGTTAAAATTGATTTTTTGTCAACCGTTTGTTTTGCGATTGATGGAACAAAGGTGGGGGGAGAAAAAAAGGATAGTCGTATGGTAAACGCTTATAATCGATTATATTCGTTTGTAAACGTTTGTAAACGGATAGCAAATACTATAAAATGGCAAAATCAGACGAAAAAACGTGTTTAGAATGTGGCGAAACCATCGTTGGCCGGATCGATAAAAAATTCTGTTCAGACCTTTGTCGCATTGCCTACAACAATAAATTGAATAGCGATGGTACGAACTACGTCCGTAATGTCAATAATATCCTGCGAAAGAACAGGCGCATTTTACTCGATCTTAACCCGGAAGGAAAGAACAAAGTGAGTCGCGATAAACTAAAAGCGAATGGTTTTGATTTCCGGTATTATACCAGCACCTATACAACTAAAGAAGGGGCTCAATATTTCTACTGTTACGAGCAAGGCTACCTACCCATTGAAAAAGAAGCGTATCTGTTAGTGATTAAAAAAGACTTCTGAGTTATAATTGTAACTCAGAACTCACCCTTCATAAATCAATAGTCGTGCATCGTCTCAACCTCATCTCCGGCCCTCGAAATATTTCCACTGCACTTATGTATTCCTTCGCTCAGCGAAAAGATACAATTGTGTTAGATGAACCATTTTATGGTTTTTATTTAAATAAAAGCGGTGCAGACCATCCAGGTAAAGAAGACGTGATGCTGGATCAACCCATAGATGAAAGTGTGGTACTGAGATCCATCATGGGCGAATGGAGCAAAAATGTACTTTTCATCAAAAACATGGCGCATCACATTGAGTTGATGGATGAACGTTTTCTAAACGACATGACGAATATTTTCCTAATCCGTAATCCAACACAAATAATAGCCAGCTATGCTCAGGTAATTGAAAAACCCGTTATGCGCGACATCGGTATTGAATATCAATATGAACTCTTCAACCGATTGGGTGAACGTGGACAACAACCAGTGGTAGTCGATTCAGAAACCATACTGGCATTCCCTGCTCTTATTTTGGAGAAAGTTTGTGATCAAATTGGCATCCCTTTCACAACTGACATGCTGCATTGGCAACCTGGACCCAAAACGTACGATGGCATTTGGGCCAAACATTGGTATTCCAACGTACATGCATCAAGTGGTTTCGAGAAACAACCCACGAGCACAAGGTCATTACCCCGACATCTCGAACCACTTAACGCCAAAGCACACCACTTCTACGAAAAACTACGAGCATTTTCGCTCAAGGCTTGATCGCACCTAATATTTATCAGTACTTTTACCGAACGATTAAGCTTCTTTTGTGCTATTCTACTTTCGTGGAAACATCAGCTACAATTATGCGCTTTGAGCATAAACTAAATGATGGCCAGCCAAACCGGGATTTTAATCTACTTGTTACATTTTTTAGTTAAGCACTGAATGCTGCAAAAGTTTAATTCGAAGAATTCCGCAATTAAGATCCATGTAGGAGGCAAATTGCTTTCACGTGAGGAAGCTAAAGTTTCTGTTTTTGATAGTTCGGTACAAGGTGGTGATGCTGTTTGGGAAGGACTTCGTGTCTATAAAAACGGAATATTCTGCCTGGATAAGCATCTTGACCGCATGGAGGCTTCTGCTCATGCGTTGGCTTTTGTACACGTTCCCACGAAATCGGAAATCAAAAAAGCCATTTTCGAAACTTTGGAAGCCAACGGCATGCGTGATGAAACGCATATCCGCCTAACCCTTACGCGAGGCGAAAAAGTTACTTCCGGTATGGATCCTCGACTTAATAATATGGGATCTTGCCTTATCATATTGGCTGAGTGGAAACCTCTTGTGTACGACAACACTTCAGGAATTCGGGTAATTACTTCCTCACAACGTAGAAATAGTCCACAGTTTCTGGATTCAAAAATTCATCACAACAACCTCCTCAATAACATATTGGCAAAAATACAGGCCAACGTGGCAGGCGTTGACGCCGCTGTAATGCTTGATAATCATGGTTTTGTGGCTGAACTAAACGATACAAACCTTTTTATGGTTAAAAACGGAAAGGTATTCACACCGTTTGCAGATGCCTGCCTACACGGCATTACTCGTGGTTTGATTATTGATGTATGTGCAGCGTTGAATTTACCATGTGAGGAGCGGAACTTATCCCTCACAGAGTTTTACAATGCAGATGAAGTGTTTGCGTGTGGCACAATGGGTGAATTAACGCCTGTGCTGGATATAGATGGAAGAAAAATAACAGACAAAGAGAACAAAAATATCACGAAAGTGTTACAAGTAGAGTTTAACACCCTTATACCTAAACTATCAGAACCTTTACCTTTTTAATTAAAATATAGAATATGAAAAAAGCACCCCTGAAAAAAAAGTCGCCCGCAGTGAAATTTCTAGCCGGAGAAAAATGGAAAGAAATTAAACTCAAAAAAGGAACGTCAACGAAGCGCTATGCCGTATCGGATAAGGGCCGGATTGTAAGTTTCAAAGAGAAATTGGAAGAAGGTTATGTTCTTCGCCCACGTCTTACACAAGGTTATCCAAGTATTACGATTGGTCGCGAGAGCACACGTCAGAATTATTACATCCATCGCTTGGTGGCTGAGTATTTCTGCAAGCAAGCAAATCCAAGCCATAACTTTGTTATTCACAACGATCACAAAAAAGAGAACAACAAGGCTACCAACTTAAAGTGGGTGAAGCATGAAGTTCAAATTCAACATGCTCTTAAAGATCCTAATGTTTTGATCCGCATGAATCCGGAAGAAGGCCCTAAATTGACTTCCGATAAAGTGAAACAAATTAAAATAGCGTTATTCAAATCGAAGAAGCAACCTACACTCAAAGCGCTTGCTAAAAAGTTCAAGGTTTCTGACATGCAAATTCACCGCATAAAAACCGGAGAGAACTGGAGTCACGTTAAAATTTAATTTTAGCTTTATAGCATCTCCATAAGGAGGCTGTCTTCTATCGCCAGGAGACAGCCTTTTCTTTTTAAATCCTATTCAAATTCGTAGTAATCTGGATATAAGATCAACTCGCCCAAGCGCGAACTTCTTTTCATTCTCACTTCATCATACTTCTTCAATCATTTTTAATTAGCGGAGCATACAATGAAGTTCGTTTGCTTGGTTGCAAAACGGTCTGGCTTATGTTAACCACTCCCCTTCAGGCAATTGTTGGAAGTCTTTTTGGATTTAGAGACTCTACAGAATGATTATCAATACCATTCTCTATCGGATCATTCTTCACGACCATTTATCAATAGTACATTAGAAAAAGATATTCAGTAACCGGTAACTATCATTTTAATTACATCATAAATTATTTGTAATACGTAACCTCCACTCGAAAGCGAGGATCAATTGCGCCCAACCTATCATAGGCAGATTTTGAGATGCGGATAATAATTTTTTCAGTTAATGCAGTATCCGGAAGTTTGCCCATCACACGTACGAACACTTCGCGATTGTTCATTTCGTTCTTCACTTTTAAAATTGTACCTACCGGTGCTGTGCGGTGAAGTGCTAAATATTTTCGATTTCCGTCTGTACCTTCAATCAATTCGGCTACACCATTCTCTATCAACTCATCTGCATTTTTTACTGACTCCGAAATACGGATTGTGGTCGTTGGATTTTCTTTTATGGGTTGAGGTAATTGTGTAGTGGTTGTATTCTTGATTGGCTCAACCTTCGGTTCAAATTCTTTTGGAATTACTTCCGTACCTTGCTCCGCTTGAGTAACAACAAGCACCTGGCCAATGCTCAGATCATTCCCTTCAAGTTTGTTCCACTCCTTTAATTGTTGAATCGTAATTCCGTACTTCTGTGTGATTGAAAACAAGGTCTCCTTTGCCAAAACAGTATGCGTCCCTTTTTGATTTGAAGTCGGAGTAGTTGTAGTAGAGGTTTGTGCAGTAGAGTTCGTTGCCGTATTTCTTTTCTTGATAATAAGTTCCTGACCTACGGATAATTCAGTGCTCGAAAGATTATTCCATTGCTTGATTTCGTCTATTGAAATATTGTATGCTTTCGCGATAGAATACATTCCTTCTTTTGCTGCTACCACGTGAATAAAACCTCCACCCGTAGTCGGCTGAGATTTAGGTCGAGGAGTGTAAGGTACTTTTAGTATTTGTCCGATTTCCAATCCACCATCTGCCGTGGGATTGTATTGTAAAATAATATCTACAGTTGTTCCGTATCGTTTCGAAATACCGTAAAGGGTTTCCTTCTCTCCTACCTTATGGAGTACAAATACTTTACCGTTAATGTTTTCAATACCAATGGAATCCAATGGTGTTTGCGGATGAAAAAATGCAGCACCCGCTAAAATCAGTTCATGAATCATACAATCTTGTAACTTACCAACTCTACCTTATTCCTCACGAAAAATACGCATCCTGAAAGGATGAAAAAAGTATCCCACCCGATTCCTTTCAGATGATCACTCATTTTCTCATGTAATACCACATTCCCCATGGCTGAAAGTACTATCAAATCATTGGCCAAACCTTCATCTTGTGTGTAAAAAGAAATGAAGATCAAGCCATCGTGTTCCAGATACTCTAACGAAGAAACTGCCTGTAAATTTAATTTCTTCTCTAAAAATATTTTCACGGTTTTAAAATACTCACTGCCATCGTGGTAATGCTGCGGTCGATACACTGCTGTACGATTATTTTCTATTTGACTTGTTGCTTTCAATTCCTTACCGGATTGCAAATCAAGTATTACTTCGCGCGATCCATAGGCAGACGATATTCCGAAAACCAATCCATTCGAAACGGATGTCAACGAAAAATCATTGTTCCACCAGCCTAAAGTAAACGTAGTCAGATCGTAAACTAAAATTCCCTTCTTATCTGGATTGTTCGTTTCAGTATAAATGGTGAGAACAATGCGATTTGAGGAAACAGCGTTGAGGTTCACCCACCACGATTCTTCTGATACCTTATCCTGCCAAAGCCATTTGTTTTCTTTTACCTCCAGTGCAGCAAATGAAACTTGTTTGTTCTGACCATCTCGAATTTCAAACGCTAATACGCCTCCATCTTCTGAAACAACACTGTTCCAAACAATGCCGTTAAAAACATGGGAAAAGTTAAATTCAAGCTTTCGTTCCAAGACTGTTTTAATCTTACTTTTATGCAATGTAAAGCAGTATTCAGGTTTCCTGCTACTCTTCCGACCTTAATAATCAAGGATATGAAAAAATCGATGCTAACCATTATTTTCTTGAGTTTACTCAACATTGTCTTTGCTCAAACAAAGGTGATGGTAATGGATATCAAAAATGAAATTGATCCGCGCATGACACGCTATGTTGAGTTGGCCCTGGAGCATGCTGAAGAATCAAAGGCCGAAATTGTGATAATCGAGATGGATACCTATGGTGGTGTATTGACCGATGCGAAAGATATTGTTGACAAGCTGATGTCTTTTAAAAAACCACTCTGGGTTTTTATTAATTCGGATGCGGCCTCTGCTGGTGCTTTAATTTCAATTGCTTGTGATAGTATTTACATGTCGCCTGCTGCGAGCATTGGTGCCGCTACTGTAGTGGATGGAAGCGGTGGCAAAGCTCCCGACAAATATCAATCATACATGCGTTCGATTATGCGTGCCACGGCAGAAGAAAATAAGCGCAATCCTAAAATTGCAGAAGGTATGGTGGATGAGAATGTAAAATTAGATAGCCTTAAAGAAATTGGTCAGGTAATTACGTTCTCTACTTCCGAGGCCATTGCAAATGGTTACTGCGAAGGCAAGGTATCTTCCATTGAAGAAATTCTAAAGAAGAATAATATTGCGAGTTATGAAATTGATCATTTCGAATTAAGTTCTGCCGACTCCATCATTGCTTTCTTTCTCAATCCATTTATCAGTGGCCTGCTTATATTGGCAATTATTGGCGGAATTTATTTTGAGATGCAAGCTCCGGGAATTGGTTTTGCCGGGCTGACCGCGCTGGTTGCACTCGTATTTTATTTAGTTCCATATTATCTAAATGGCCTTGCTGAAAACTGGGAAATACTCGCCCTTTTCATTGGCATTGCACTTGTCGCACTAGAGATTTTTGTGATCCCCGGCTTTGGCATCGCGGGTGTATCGGGCATTGCCATAACGATTTTGTCATTGGTCCTGCTTATGATTAACAACGATGCATTTGATTTTGAATTCGTAAGAATGAATGATATCCTGATTTCCCTTGCTGCAGCGATGGGTGGATTGCTGGGAGGGGTAATTCTGCTCTTTGTAGGTAGTGCGAAGTTGGCTGACACACGGTTTTATAAACGTATTGCCCTTACCACAACACAGGAAAGTAATGAAGGATACACCGCTAATTTTGTTCGTGAACCAATGAAAGGAAAACGTGGCGTTGCTCACACGGTATTGCGCCCGAGTGGCAAGGTAATCATCGATGGAAATTTATACGATGCATTTACGCTCGGAGAATATGTAGAAAAAGGAGCTGTTATTGAGGCAATAGATGATGAAACAACATCGTTAAAGGTAAGGGCAGTTGGTTAGCAGAATGTTGCTTAAATCTAAAATTATTTTCTTCTTTATAGGCAAACCATTGTGAACATGAAAACCATTGTCCTCCTTGTCTTCCTTTGTTCTCTAACTGCACATTGTTATGCCCAAATAGATCAACAGAAGTTGTTGTATGTCAAGAAGTCTGAAAAATATAGAAAAATGAAAAATAGGGGCACTGGACTGTCCGCAGTGGGTACTGTTTTGTTTATTGGAGGAATTGTAACATTATCGAAGGTTACCTATGTCTATAACTCGGTTGGTACCGCAACCGTAGCTAGCGGAAATCCCGGACAAGGAGCATTGATGATTCTTGGTGGAATGGCAGGACTTGGCGTTGGTATTCCGTTTTGGATGGTGGGCGCTCACAATCAACGGAAGTATGAAAAAAAATATCAAAATTTTTCGGTTCATTTTAATGCAGCTCCTCAGAATAAAGGTTTTACATTAACCTATCGTTTTTGATTGAACTAAATCAATTCGATCAAACAATTTTAGCACCTTTTACAATTACTTTGCAGCAAGTCTCTATCACCAACTCAGTGGAAATTCTGACTCTGCATATCCTATTGCAAAGTCAGCGCCCGTGCCGGATGTTAATACTCCCATGTACCAGACGCGCACTTTATTATCTTCAATAATTACTGTTGGTGCAATCACAGATGTTGCTTCCCAATCATATTCCTTTTGTATGATTGGCTCAGGATACACTTCATAAGGACCCATAATACTATTGCTTCGGGCAATTCCAATGGACTCATCTCCCGAGATAAATAAATAAAACATATTGTCAGGACCTTTAACAATGGAGGGTTCTTTAATTACTTCGGCCCAATCGAGATCAACATCTTCGCCGCTTAAAACCGGCTCGTTCTGTTTTGTCCAGTTTATTCCATCTGTTGAAGTGGCACACAAAATTCCTATGAAAGCAGGTGCGCAATTTTCAATGCAGTAGCCAACATAAAACATGTAGTAGGTACTACCTTCTTTAATTACTGTGGGTGAAAAAAGTGCATTGAAATCTTTTGTGTTGGTCGAACCTAATGACAATATGGGTTCTAAGGATGATCTGCTAAACGTTACATTATTGGTTGATTTAGCAAGTCCAAGCTGACCTGTCGCGACAATCGTTCCTGTCACTTCCGCCTCTTCTTCGTAGCCGCAGTAATACATCCATGTTTCAGCACCCACTTTAATGGTTGAGACGGCCTCAAGATGATTGTCCCATTCACCTTCACGAACATCCAACGCAATACTTTCTTCCCCTAAAACATTGTTTGATGGAGTCCAATGAATACCATCAACGGATTTAGCACCCGCTATAAAAAGTTTTTCTGTTGGACTTATTAGCAGGCTGGTGTAGTGCATTCGAAGTGTATCACCATCACGCACTACACTCGGATCGGCTGCCACAAACTTACCTTCCCAAACGGATAAGGATTGCTTAACAAAATGCATTTTAGAAGTTTCAGTGCTTGAATCGTTGCAAGCCACCAAGAAAATAAAAAGCAACAACGGAACAACTTGATTTTTCATACCTACTTTCTTTTAAATATAAATACACGTCATAGTGAACAGAACAAAATACTACATCTTAATCAAAGTTCGAAACCACTATTTCTTCAACACAGTAAACTCCACACGCCTATTATTGGCACGACCAGCATCCGTGTCATTCGTGTCGATTGATTTCGTTTCTCCATAGCCATGGGCTGTGAGGCGATAACTTTCAATGCCCTGACTCACAATGTAATCAACTACCGATTGAGAGCGACCTTGCGAAAGATTCAAATTGTAGTCATCAGAACCTTTGCTATCTGTGTGACCTGAGATTTCTATTTCAACGGATGGGTTTTGTTTTAAGAACTCTACTACCTTATTCAATTCGGTAAATGATTCTTTCTTTAAAGTCGTCTTGTCGAAATCGAAGTAAATATTTTTCAATCGTACCGTCACCCCTACTTCAATTGGAATCAAATAAATATCGCGCAAGAATGGTGAAAGCTGATCATCGTCAGCAGCAATACTATCCGTGGCGTTCAAATAGCCAGAAGCAGAAGCGGTGATTGTATACAATCCAAGTTTTGGAATTTCCTTTTCATAATGTCCATTAGTAGCTTCTGTCTTTATGCTTACCTTCTTATCCCCCCTCACTGAAATATCCAGTTTTGCATTGATGAGCTGATCTGTCTTTTTATCGTACACATTACCTGTAAGCAAAAGTTTTTTAGCAACAGGCTTCAGCATAAAATCAATGTAAACGGTGGTATCGCTGTTCACAATTGGGATGGTGAAAGTTTGTTGCTTCGGTAGATATCCTTCTGCTGATACACTTGCTGTTAATGAACTTATCTCCGGGAGACGTGATTCAAATTTACCTGCTGGTACAGTTTTTAATTTTACCGGCTCTTTATCCTTCCACTTCAATTCTACATTTGCCTGAACGGGTTGACTGTTTTTTTCATCGATCACTGTGCCTACCAAATTAATCTTAAATGTTTTAGGCACAAGTGCGTAAAGATCAAGTTGTGCGCCATCAATTGCTTTGTTCGCGCGACTTGTAAATACATTCCCGGCATTATCGATGGTGAAATAATAATCGAGCGCACTGGTGTTGATTGGTTTACCCATATTGATGGGTTCAGACCAATTCATCCAACTATCATCCACTCGTGTTGATTTATAAATATCAACTCCACCCTGGCGCCCAGGGGATTGTCGTGCACTACCAAAGTAGAGTGTCTTTTGATCAGGACCTATAAACGGACCTACATCATCTGTGCTGGTGCTGAGTTTTAATTTTTCAGGACGCGACCATGAACCATCCGGCTGTGCATGACTGGCATACAAATCGCTATTCGGACTATTCTCCACTTCACTAAAATAAATAATCATATGTTTACCATCCGCTGACATGGATGCACCATAGAATCGGCCTTTGTTCATTTTATCAAAGTCTTTAACCGACAACTCACGAAGTGAACCACCATTTACAACTGAAAATCCTTTTTCACCTTTCGAGCGGCCACCTTTTATAAAGAGACTTCCATCCAGGAAGACCGTAAATACCTGATTAGACCGGTGCGGATTGAAAGGAGATGTGAGGTGTTGTGCCTGGCCCCAAGCACCATTGGCATCTTTTTTTGAAACCCAAATATCCTGAGTATCATCCTTTCCTAATGTATTGTCTGGATGGTTCTGAACGAAGAAATACAATGTATTTCCATCAGGCGAAATAACGGGAGCGGCTTCGTGATGAAATGTGTTTACGGTTTTGTCCATCTTCACCAACTCATATCGAGTAGCAGATTGTTGTGCTGAAAGATGAAGGGAAGAAACTAAAAATAGCAGAAAGTAAAATGACCGCATATGGATTAAGGGGTTACGAATAGTAAAGTTAAAACATTACACTATAAATTGATAAACAAAAAAACCGGCTGAAGAGCCGGTTTAACGAATTAAATTCAATAATGCGTTGTCCTGTTGTCTACATCTTACAGGATACTCATTTTCCCTAATAATATGATCGAAATAATAAGTACCAGTGCAACTGTATTTAAAACCAACATACGCCTGTGCTTGGCCGCGTCAAGTGATAGTTTCTTTGTAGTGATGCGCGCCACAGTAATCAATACGATGGCAACGAGCATACCAATTACATGCTCTACAGCCCAATAACGAAGTGAAGGGTTCTTCATCGTATCTGCAGTGAAATGAACTCTTCTCGCACCATCCATATAGCTAACGATATATAATATGATACCAATTAACAATTGAAGGTGCGTAAAGATGAAAAGGTAAAGGCTGAATTTATTATCGAGTTTGCCGTATGGCTTTTTATTCATCAGTCCGTTTATGGCCATAACAATAACAACAACCAGCATGACCAAAATGAAATAACGCAATAAGATGTGGGTATGGAGTAGACCTTGATACATGGTATATATATTTAAGTTCCGAAAGTAGCACTTTTAGATTTAATTATAACACGTCAACAATTTGAAGTTTGCGTAACAAGATTAATCACATTAAACTTTCAGCCTTGCGTAACCAAAAACCATTTTAAAAATGAAACAATTTGTGGGGAAATAAAGAATACCTATAAGGAAAAACAGGAGCACTTTTCCGTATAGGTATTGCTGAATTCGTGAGTATCTAATAAATCGTGCTGAAGGTATGAGTCGTTCAAATTTATTAAGTCCGGCCACCCATAATCGCCTTCAGAATAAAATACAAAAGCAAAAAAAACAGATCGTGTCCGAACGAACTTCTCATCGAATGATGACTTCAACCGGACTACGTAGTCGTTGTGAGAATTGATCTAAATACTTATTCCATTCGTCCTCAGTTTGAATAGCTCCAGCTTTTTTCCAGGCGAAGCCTGCATGGTACGTTATTTTGTTTACAGGTTTTGCTATAATGTAAAGCTGACTCAAGTCTTTTTTCGTAGTACGATACTCTTTGTAACCCAACAACGCTGAAGGGTCAATAACTACTCCCGTTCCGATTTCCGAATCATCAATCGGCTCCCAATAACTAAATGTACCTTTCACAGAATCAGCGAACGCTTTTCCTTTTCCAGCGTGCAAGGTTATACCAATGGTTATATTCGGAAGCGCTCCCGCTGCATTCACAATGTCTTCAACTTTGTATACCTGATTTCCCAGATCGATTGTAATTCTTTTTGTTTCATTTATCGTTACACCATCTGCTTGCCATGGAGCATATGTCAATTCGAAAATATTACGGATGGGGCCACTCGCTATTTCTTTATAGGATATAAAATTCTTAGAAATATAAAGTGAATCATTCTTCCAAACACCAACGCCACCACAACCACGACTGTTACCAACATGATATGGATCATATCCTTCTCCATCATCTTTGTGATAGGTACCTCCCTCAGTATATTTTTTATACCACTTATCAATTACAGAATAGTTTACCCGTTTTAACCAGCAATCCATTCCACTAGAGAGTGTTCCTCCCTTTTCACCTTCATCCACCAAACGTTGTGCTTCGGGACCGTATGTTCTAAAGGCAACAAGATCATTTTCCCATGCATAGTCATCAATACGTTCAGGCACAAGACGCGAAAAGGTCTTCACGTCAGTATTCACTTCCGTTTTTTTATCTGACGATTCAATTGTGAATACCTTTTCTTCATTTGCTTTTAATGCAGCAAGAAAAATTAATTCATCATAAATTGAGTCGCCATCATGATCTACCATTTGAACCAGTTGATTCTCATCACCCGATTTTACTACCCACGTAAATCCATGGGGTAGAGTATCCAGTTTATTAAGAAGTACTGAAACGACTTCCGTGCGGGCAATACCTAATGTATTCTTAACTGCAATTTCCTTTTTAAAAGAGGACTTAGTACATGAACCAAATAGGAAAATGGAAACCAAAAGACAGAGTAATAATCTCATATTTATTTTTTTGATAATATCCAGCGGTCGTAGCGGAGCAATGCTTCAACATAATAGTAGTCTGCATAAATGATCGGAACATCAATTTCAGATTTCGCAGGTTTATGACCGACACTGTGCATGAGTATAAAATCACGATTCGTGTTGAGCTTTGCCAAGTAAGCCGGGCTACTCAAGCTTGTAAGTATCTGTTCAGCAGATTGAATGTATTTCTTACCATCCTTAACGTAACCTCCCAGTTCGAGCAAACCAGAAGCTGCAATTGCAGCAGCGGATGCATCATGTTGCGTGTTTGGAATATCAGGTGCATTAAAATCCCAGTACGGAACTTTGTCTTTGGGCAGATTAGGGTGATTCAAAAAGAACTCAGCAATCTTAACCGCCTGATCAAGATATTTCTTATCCTTTGTCTCTCTGTATGACATGGTGTATCCATATAATCCCCAGGCTTGTCCACGTGCCCATGCTGACTCATCAGCATAACCCTGGTGTGTGATTTTACTAATTACTTTCCCTGTTGTCGTATCATAGTTCAAAACATGATAGCTGCTGTTGTCTGGCCTAAAGTGATTCTTCATCGTTGTATTAGCATGAGTCACTGCTATCTTATAAAAGCTTGAATCGCCACTTACCTTCGTTGCCCAAAATAAAAATTCAAGATTCATCATGTTATCAATAATCACCGGATATTTTCCCTTACCATGGTCCCAGGATTTGATTACTCCTGTCTTAGCATTAAATCGTGTACTCAATGATTTTGCGCCTTGAAGCAAGATGGCTTTGTAATCAGGATCGTTTGTAAGGCGAAGCCCATTTCCAAAAGAGCAGTATAACATAAATCCAAGATCATGAGTATTGGTATTATACTTTTCTTTTTCAAGTCCACGGGTCCACTTGCGCGCGGCTTGTTCCCATTTCTTATCCTTTGTGTAATCATACATTTGCCAGAGTATTCCGGAATAAAATCCACTGGTCCAATCTCGCGAACCAACAGCAACTAAAGTATCTGCTTTAGTTGTGCGTGGAAAACGAAGCGTGTCGAAATAATTTTTCAACCGATTCTCCAGATGCTCACGCGCGATGCTAAGATTTTTCTTTGTGTCTGGTTTTTGTTCACTTGTAAAAGCAAAAACAACAACACAAAGCGAGAGGACTAAAACAGACTTCTTCATTCAGATATTGGATTTATAAATTTAATGTTCTGCCTTTATAAAATTGAATTAGAATGAATACCCACTTTTTGTGCAATCGATTACCCAAATGACGCAATTCATATCTCATTCCTCTACAAACAATTGATTTTTTTAGGGCATTGTTTTTAGAATTGGGGTCTCCTTTTTAAGAGAAGAACCCCTGATTACAAGTCCTGGGGTAAAGACTACCTTACGGGGTATGAATTTTTCAGTGGCATTGCGTCTGATCTCCTCAAGAAAAATTTCTGACGCTGCATTTCCCATGCGCTTACAGTGCTGATCTACTGATGAAATAGGCGGGTCGCTGAATGAAGTAAAAGGCTCATTACTAAAACCGAATATGGCCACCTCATCTGGTACACGAATGTTATTTTCTTTCAATACCTGCAAAGCGCCCATCGCACCCAAATCGCTGGAAGAAAATACTGCATCAGGCATAAGCTCCCCTTTAAGAAGGGTTTGCATACTCAATCTTCCATCTTCCAGTTGCATGTCGCTTTCAATAACAAGCTGCGGCACGAAGGGAATACCATTTTTTTCTAATGCTTCACGGTACCCACGAAGCCGTTCTTTATAGATATTAATTTTTTGAAAATTGGTGAAGTGGGCAATGCGTCTACATCCCTGCTGAATAAGATGATCCACCGCACGGAATGCCCCCATAAAGTCATCAATAATAACGTGACTAATATCCAATTCGTCACTTGAGCGATCGAACAATACAATCGGTATTCCCTTGCTTTTTGCTTTTAAGAAATGATCAAAATTTGTTGTTCGTTTTGATAGTGAGGCGATGATACCATCCACGCGCGAGTTGAGTAATACCTCTACTGCAGCTGCTTCAAAAGAAGGATCTTCATACGTTTGGCAGATCATAATCTGATATCCTTCTTTTCTTAATCCTTCTTCTATTCCTCTTACGATCGATCCAAAAAAACTTCTGTCGGCTGTAGGTATGATAACACCGATAACATTGCTCTTTCCATTGCGCAGCGCCGCAGCCAAACGATGAGGCTGATAGTTAAAGGCTTTCGCTGTCAGGTTAACAGCTCGTTTTGTTTCTTTGCTTATGCGAGGATGATTATTTAATGCTCTTGAAACAGTGGATGCAGCGAGATCGAGCTCTCTGGCAATATCGTGAATAGTTGCTTTTTTGTCCATTCGGTTATATTAAATGCGCCACAACATCGTGGGTAGAATCAAAAATGGTCTCGAAAGCTTTCTGGTCATCAGAACAAACAACCCGTTGAAACAAATTATCGATCCTTATTTCACTATTGTGAATTTTAGTGGACAAGCCCTTTGATGATTGTGGTTTAAGGTTCGATATTTGGGTCACCATGTGCAATCGATTGAACTGATTTACGCACGATTGTAGTACTATTTATGTTGAAAGCTTTGCGAATCAAAAAATATTTTATCAAGACCGATCCCGGGATCGATCCCAATACCACCATATCCTGCAACGGATTTAAATTTAAACGATTTTAAAAAGAATGAGCAGCAGTTCAGTAACGATAAAAGACATTGCAAAACTGTTGGGAATATCCAAATCAACGGTGTCGCGAGCGCTGTCAGAACATTTGGATGTTAACACTGAAACGCGCAAAAAAATACTGGAAGTTGCACAAAAAATGAACTACCAGCCCAACACTATTGCGCTGAATTTAAAGCAGCAACGCACCAACACCATTGGTGTTATTATTCCAGAAACCATGAATCGCTTTTTTACAAAAGCGATAGCTGGGATTCAACGTATTGCAAATCTTGCGGGCTACAATGTTATCATCTGTCAGTCCGATGAATCCTATCTCGCAGAGAAAAATAATCTTCGATCCTTAATCGCTGCGCGTGTTGACGGCATTCTCATATCCGTTTCCGAGGAGACCGATCGCATTGATCAGTTTGATTCCTTGCTCCAGAAAAAACTTCCTGTAGTTTTCTTTGACAGAATTGTTGAAGATCTGGATACATCAAAAGTGATTACAGACAATTATGAAATTGCATTTGAAGGAACAGAACATCTTATTCAACAGGATTGCAAGCGTATCGCATTGGTATCAGGGCCACAGAATTTGTACAACAGTAGAAACAGACTAAAGGGTTACAAAGATGCTTTAGCGAAACATGGTCTGTCTGTTCAAGAGAGTTATATCATACATTCTCATTTCAAAGGTGGAAATGTTGAAGAGTACACTCAACACCTAATCAATCTGCCACAGCGACCTGACGGAATATTTGCGATTAACGATTACGCTGCCATTGAGATGATGCACATCATCAAAAAAAATGGACTTCAAATTCCAAAAGATATAGCAGTGCTGGGCTTTAATAATGAAAACGTTGGAAAGTTTATCGAACCTTCTTTAAGTACAATCGATTTGTCCGCGTATGATATGGGATCTGCTGCAGCTGAAATTTTAATTGACCAGATAAAAGATCCGGACCATCCCGTTCAAAAAAAATTAATCAAAAGCTCCCTTATCATTCGAGAGTCGTCCAATAGAAATTCTAAATCCTGAAAGTGATCAGAAGATAAATCATTATTTATCTGTGAGCTTCAAACAAATTTTAGAACTATAACTCTGCATACACGCTTCAAAATTATTTCTTACATATTTCTTCTATATTGCCCACCCACTTCGAAAAGTGATTTTGTGATTTGCCCGAGTGAACAAACTTTTGTGGCCTCCATCAATTCCTCAAAAATATTTTTATTCAAGATGGCTGCTTGTTGAACATTCTCTAAAAGAGCCGTTGATTTATCTCCCTGAAATGCATGAAGCTTGCGCAGCATGTTAATCTGATATTCCTTTTCTTCAGTGGTTGCACGAATGACTTCTTGTGGAATGATCGTTGGCGATCCTTTTGAACTTAAGAAGGTATTTACGCCAATGATTGGAAATTCACCCGTGTGTTTTAGCATTTCATAATACAAACTCTCTTCCTGGATTTTACCGCGCTGATACATAGTCTCCATTGCACCAAGTACACCACCACGTTCTGTGATTCGATCGAATTCAGTCAGCACGGCCTCTTCAACTAAATCGGTTAACTCTTCAATAATGAATGAACCTTGTAATGGATTCTCGTTTTTTGCCAATCCTAACTCTTTATTAATAATGAGTTGGATTGCCATCGCTCTGCGAACTGATTCTTCCGTTGGAGTTGTAATCGCTTCGTCATAGGCATTCGTGTGAAGCGAATTACAGTTATCATAAATCGCATACAAAGCCTGAAGCGTTGTGCGAATATCATTGAAATCAATTTCCTGTGCATGCAACGAACGACCCGATGTTTGAATATGATACTTCAACATCTGCGAACGTGAATTGGCATTGTACTTATTCTTCATAGCCTTCGCCCAGATTCTTCTGGCCACACGACCGATCACGGCATATTCCGGATCGATGCCATTGGAAAAAAAGAATGAAAGGTTGGGTGCAAACTCATTAATGTCCATGCCACGACTCAAATAATATTCCACGTAAGTGAAACCATTCGCCAAGGTAAAGGCAAGTTGTGTAATTGGATTTGCTCCGGCTTCTGCAATGTGATAACCTGAAATAGAAACAGAATAAAAATTGCGCACATTCTGATCGATGAAGTATTGCTGAACATCGCCCATCAAACGCAATGCAAATTCAGTTGAAAAAATACAGGTATTCTGTGCCTGATCTTCTTTTAAAATATCCGCCTGTACAGTACCACGCACTTGTGTTAATGTATCGGCCTTAATTTTTTCATAAACATCTTTTGGAAGAACCTGATCACCGGTTACTCCGAGTAACATCAAACCCAAGCCATCGTTGCCTTTTGGAAGGGTACCTTGATAAGAAGGAATATCACCAGAGGAGCTAGCAGCATAGAAAGATTTGATTCTATTCCTTACTTCTTCCTCTAGTCCGTTTTTCTTAATATAAATTTCACACTGCTGATCGATTGCCGCGTTCATAAAATAACCAAGCAGCATTGGAGCCGGGCCGTTAATGGTCATCGACACAGAAGTTTTTGGATCAGCAAGATTAAAACCACTGTATAATTTTTTAGCATCATCCAAACAACAAATGCTCACACCTGAGTTTCCAATCTTTCCATAAATATCCGGCCGGTAATCGGGATCATTACCATAAAGCGTTACCGAATCAAATGCAGTTGACAACCGTTTTGCCGGCATACCCTGACTTACATAATGGAATCGTCTATTTGTTCTCTCTGGCCCGCCTTCACCGGCAAACATACGAGCTGGATCTTCACCTTCTCTTTTAAATGGATAGATACCTGCAGTATATGGAAATTCTCCCGGTACATTTTCTTGTAAACTCCATCTCAATAAATCTCCCCAGCTTCTGTAATTCGGCAAGGCTACCTTTGGAACTTGCGTATGCGATAAAGATTCAGTGTGAGTCTGTATTGCAATTTCTTTATCACGCACTTTAAACTTAAAGAGCGGTTCTTTATATTGCTTTGATTTTGCTGGCCAATCCTCAATGAGTTTTAAATTTTTAGGATCGAGGTTGAGTTTATGTTTGCTAACCTCATGCTCCAGCTCTTTCTCCAGGGGAGAAGGAGAGACTGTGAGCAATTTAGTCACCTTATCAAGTGCGTAAAGACTCTCAGCAATCTCAGCTTGTTGATTCACCCATTCATCATACTTTCGATTACCTTCTGAAATTTCGCTAAGGTATCGTGTGCGATGTGGCGGAATCACAAATATCTTCTCCGACATTTCACGCGTGATGGTGAAAGTAGAACTCAACTTTGCTCCAGTCTTCTCAACAATTTTATCGATGATGTGTTTGTAGAGCTGATTGGTTCCCGGATCGTTAAACTGAGAAGCAATCGTTCCAAACACCGGCATGTCATCCGCTTTCTTATCCCACAATTGATGATTACGTTGATATTGTTTCTTTACATCGCGCAAAGCATCAAGTGCACCCCGTTTATCGAATTTGTTCAGCGCAATAACATCAGCAAAATCGAGCATGTCGATTTTTTCAAGTTGTGTTGCTGCACCATATTCTGGTGTCATCACATAAAGTGAAACATCGCTATGATCTAAAATTTCAGTATCACTTTGTCCGATACCGGAAGTTTCCAAAATAATCAAATCGTATCCTGCAGCTTTCAAAACCTGTATCGCTTCCTTCACATAAGCAGACAAAGCAAGATTACTTTGACGCGTGGCCAACGAACGCATGAATACATGCTCATTGTTAATCGCATTCATCCGAATACGATCGCCCAACAATGCACCACCTGTTTTACGTTTTGATGGATCAACCGAAATCAATCCAATAGTTTTTCCACTTTCTTTGAAATCAATTAAGAACCTTCTTACAATTTCATCTACCATCGAAGATTTTCCTGAACCACCGGTTCCGGTAATACCCAACACAGGTGCTTTAGAAAGTGCTGCTTTATTATTTATTTCTTCAAATGCTTTTTTGTGATCATCAAAATAATTCTCTGCTGCTGAAATGTATTGAGCGGTCAATACGTGATTGGCAATTGATAACTGTCCTTTGTTAATTATTTTCCCGGTAGGATAATCACTTCGCTCAACTAAATCATTAATCATTCCCTGCAAGCCCATCGCACGGCCATCATCAGGAGAATAAATTTTTGTGATGCCATATTCCATCAACTCTTTTATTTCTTCCGGCAAAATCACACCACCACCGCCAGCAAAAATCTTGATGTGACTTGCTCCTTTTTCCTGAAGCAAGTCATACATGTATTTGAAATATTCGGTATGACCACCTTGATAACTTGTCATGGCAATAGCTTGCACATCTTCCTGAATGGCGGTGTTCACTACCTCATCAACACTGCGATCATGTCCTAAATGAATTACTTCAACACCAGTGGATTGAATAATTCTACGCATGATGTTGATGGCTGCATCGTGTCCATCGAACAAACTGGCAGCTGTTACGATCCTGACTTTATTTTTTGGCTTGTAGGGTTCCGGAGCCTGATGGCCCGCAAGACTAGTTTGTTTTTTTTCAATTTTTTCAGGAACCGAAGTAGAACTCATGAGTAATAATGTAGTTATCGTGCAAAAATAACCAGAAGGGCAGGATTTAGCTAACACTTATTAGGGATTAGCATTTTATGAATTTTAAAGAATAAAAAACCGAGAAATAGAAGTTTACCTTAAAGAATTGACTGGTATCTACTTCGATTTTAAATCTAATCATAACTATGAAAAATTATTTCTTACAGTCAACATTGATCGCTCTTCTTATCGTGACTCAAACTTCATGGTCTCAGGATGTAGGGTTTGGAATTAAAGGCGGACTAAACCTGGCGAATCTGAAAGTAGACGACCCGGAAGCAAGTTATAATTCAAGAACAGGTTACCATGCCGGAATTTTTGTAAGAGGCAAGTTTGACAAAGTTGCACTTCAGCCTGAAGTTTTAATTTCCACTCAACGAAATGTAAAAGATATGGGAGTGCTGGGAACTGTGGAGAATAGTTTTACCTATCTAAGTGTACCCGTAATGATTAAATTTTATCCAGTTTCCGGTCTTAATCTTCAACTCGGTCCTCAATTTAGTTTCTTACTTGATGGAGAGCAAAAATATGAAACGAGTTTGTTCACGGGAACCAAAGACATTAAAGACTCTTATGACAATAGTGATATTTCAATTTCAATGGGCACCGGCTTCGATTTTCCCTTTGGTCTTGGCATAGACGTTCGCTACAACATTGGTGTCAAGGATATTAATAACGAGGCCAATGGTGACGAGACCAAGAGTGAGCTTTTCATGATCTCGCTTGGATGGAACTTTATAAAATAGGTGTATTGTAAATAATCAGCATCGCACTGCTTATATAGGTTAAAACACTAAACGCAGAATCCTTATCTTGTGCCGTGTATATGCTCAAGAAGATTCTGCGTTTTGTTTTTATTGGTCTTGCCGTTCTGATAGGCTTCCTTCTATTTTTTCTGGCGATTAGCATCAAATCAATTGATCGTGATATTGATCTGAAACCCCTGCTTTCCATTATGGAAAACAGAATCGACTCGATTCGTGCATCAACAAGGATTGTTAATGCTAAAAAAATTTCAATTGGTTTTGCAAAAGAAAGCATTACCCCACGCCAGCGAACAGCAACTGCAGGATATGCCAAGCGAAGAGGTAAATTGATAGAAGGTATTCACGATTCTATTTTTGTTCGTGCAATGGTGATACAAACCACAAAATCGAAAGTCGCTATCGTAAGTGCTGACCTCCTTATTGTGCCACCAACTGTGGTAGAAGTATTAAAAAAAAGATTACCTGAAATTGGTTTCACATTAGACAATACCTACCTCGGTGCAATACATACTCATAATAGCATTGGACATTGGGCAGGTGGTGCTGCTGCTTTTATATACGGTGAGTACAAAGATTCAATCGTCAATTTTATTGCAGATAAAATTATAGTGAGCATCCAACGTGCATCTGAAAATCCGTTACCTGCTTCATTAAAGTCTGGTGTGATTCCAATCAGTAACGTTACCCGAAATAGAATAAATATTAACAATCCGGTTGATTCATTGCTTCGTGTGATAGAGGTTCACCGCAGCGACAGTAGTAAATTAATTTTAATGAGTCATACGGCTCATGCAACATGCTTGTACTCCAAAGATCTCCAACTATCACGTGACTACCCTGGAAAGTTGGTCGACACGATGGAGCAACAAGGATATACCTTCGCTATGTTCATGGCAGGTGCTGTTGGCAGTCATGGATGCAAGCCACCTGAATTCGGATTGAACTGCATCGATTACATGGCAAATGAAATGTCAACGCAATTCATGGCAAACCGAAATAATCTTCGCACCGTTCATGATTCAACATTAGTGATGCATCGCGTTCTGCTTACACTACCAAAATCACAGGCAAAAATTTCGATGAACTGGGGAATCAGACCCTGGTTGTTTCGTTCTCTGCTTGGTGAGTTTCCTGTTTATCTAAATGTATTACGATTGGGAGATGTAGTGATGCTTGGCACCCCTTGTGACTTTTCTGGTGAGTTTAATAATCAACTTGACGTAACGGCTGAACAACATCATCTTCACACCATGGTGACGAGCTTCAATGGTGGATACATTGGTTATGTAACACCTCTACAATATTATGACATCAATCATCACGAAACCCGATTGATGAATTGGTATGGACCCGGCACAGGTGAGTACATGATGGCGTGTTTGGATAAGATGATTGTTTCGGTGAGTGATCCATCTATTAAATAAGGAACGATTCGTCTACAACAGAAAATTAACATAAGCCTCATGACCAAAATTACGGCAGTACTTTTATTTGTTTCTATCATTTCGTTTGGTCAAAATAATGCAAAGCAAGAAGACTGGAATATTTTAGATACCGAAACATATTCCATTCAATATCCATTGGATTGGGAGTTAAATCAAAACGGTCAAATGAGTTCGAGTTTCGTTTTATTTTCAGCATTAGAACCAGACGAAGATCTATTTAGGGAGAACGTGAACCTTTTGATTCAGGACTTATCAGCTTACAATCTTGATTTGAATCAATACACAGAACTTTCCGAGGGGCAGGTTAAAACGATGATAGCGAATTCTTCAATTATAGAAAGCAAACGCATTAAAATTGGTTCTGAAGAATATCACCGTCTCATCTATACCGGAGATCGATCAACATTTCGCTTACAATTTGAACAATACTATTGGGTACGGAACAAAAAAGCTTTTATACTCACATTTACTTCGGAGCAAGATACATTTTCGAAGTACAAGGAATTAGGCGAAGCTATCCTAAACTCCTTTCGTTTTAAATAGGTACGGTACACCATTCGAATTTTAAAAATAAATCAGCCCACTAATGTTTTAGTGGGCTTTTTTTCAATGCAACGGAATATCGTCTTCCTTCTCTCCGATAACTTCTACACGAGGCGGTAGAAGTTTATACATCACTGGTGTTACCAATCGCGAAAGTAATGTAGAGCTAATTAATCCACCAATGATTACCCATGCAAGCGGTGAGTACAATGGATTGTTCTCAATTGCTAAAGGTATCAACCCGCCAATGGCAGTAAGCGAAGTTAATACAATGGGTACAAACCGAATTTCTCCAGCCTGTTCAATAGCCTGTAGCAAAGGTATTCCACGTTCGCGCAATTGATTAGTGAAATCAACTAGCAGAATGGAGTTCTTTACCTCAATACCTACGAGTGCGATTAAACCAATCACGGCTACAAACGATAGTGGATTGCCCGTGATGAACAACATGCTTACTGCACCAATCACACCCAATGGAATAACGGAGAGTACAATCAATGTGCTTTTAAAATTTCCAAACTCTAAAACCAACACAGCAATAAAACCAAAAACCGTTATCATAATAATGGTGCTCAATCCTCCAAACGATTCTTGTTTGTTTTCCAGCTCACCCGCTGCCACATACGAATATCCTCTTGGGAATTTAAAAGCATCCAATTTCTCTATTACTTCATTATTGATGTCTTCATAAAGAAATCCGCTCTTAACAAAAGCCGTCACTGTTGAAAAGCGTGCTTTGTCATAATGGCGAATAAGATTGGGTGTGGTTTCAAATTCGACTTCTGCTAATTGACGCAAAGGTATTGCCTGACCCGTTACAGAGTTCACATAAATATTATTGAAAACATCATAGGTAGCATACTTACCCCTTGGCAACGTTACATTGATGTTGATTTCATCTTTGCCTTCGCCAGGAGAAAATTGCGCTACATTCAGTCCGGCAACTCCTAAACGAATTGTGCGATCAATATCTGCAATCGATACTCCAAGTAAACCCGCCTTCTCTTTGTTGATCTTTACATGAAGATCGGTCTTCTGACTGGCCAATGGATTGTTTACATAAATCGTTCCCTGAGTTTGTTTAACGATCTGTTCAATCTGCATTGATACCTTTCTTAAGGTATCAAGATTCTCACCGAAAATACGAATGGCAACAGGTGCTTCGAGTGGCGGACCTTGTTCAAAATCTTTTACTTCGATCTTAGCATTAGGGTATGAAAAGAATTTATCACGCAACTTATCAATCAATTTTGTTTTCTCTTCCGGGCTTTGATCATTGAGCTGAACAAAGAACTGTGCGAAGTTGCTCGATTCGTTTCGCTGAATAACATTGTAATAAATGCGCGGATTACCTTTGCCTACATTGGTTGATAGGTATTTTATCTCCTTTTCTTTTTTCAGTTCCTGTTCAACATAACGCGATACCTTGTCAGTCTCGTAGATACTGGTGCCATTTGGCATTTCAATATTGATCAGGAATTGAGGCTTCTCGGATTTCGGAAACAAACTGAACCCCACAACCGGAAACAACATTAAGCTTCCTATAAATAAAAGTCCTGTGATGGAAAGTGTAATGACTGGTCGTTGTAATGCTAGGTGTAAAAGTTTACTGTATGTTCCGCTGATACCTTTCTTCAGCGCGCGCATAAAAATATTTCCTTCAGGAGAACTATGTTGCTTTAAAATGCGACTTGCTAAAAAGGGAACAATGGTAAGCGAAACAAAAAGCGAAGCAAGTACTGTAAAGATTACAGCCATTGGAAGACTGCGAATAAAATCTCCGGCCGACTCTGGTAAAAATACTAATGGAAGAAAAGCAAGGATCAATGTAATCGTGCATCCAACAACTGCTAAACCAATTTGACTTGTTGCCTGGATAGCAGCATCTTTCTTTGATCTGCCTGCGCGAAGGTAGCGTTCGATGTTTTCAATCACCACAATTGAATCGTCAACCAATATTCCAAGCGCAACAATTAACCCTACAATACTCAATTGGTTGATTGTGAATCCAGTAATGTCTAATAGAAATAATCCTGTGAAAATAGAAAGCGGAATAGAAATCATTACTACCAGTGCAGCCCGCGATCCCAGTGGAAGAAGTGTTATTGACACTAACAGAATAGCGATAAGAAAATCCTTTGAAAATCGAGTCAATCGAGTTGCTACACTTGCTGACTGATCAAAGTTCTTAACCAACTTGATATGAGGAGGTAATTCGCTCTTAAACTTTTCAATTACCGGATTGGCTTTATCGGCAACATCAAAAATGTTCTGTCCATCTTTTTGACTGGCATTCAACAGTACCGAACGAAAACCATTTAATCGTGTGAGGTGAGATTCATCCTGGTAATTCATTTCTACCTCAGCTACATCCTTTAGATAAACAATCTTTCCATTAGCGGAATAGACAATTGTATTTTTGATTTCTTCTAAGTCTTTATAGTCACCGCTGGTTTTAATGTTGAACCTGCGCGTATTCATCTGAATACTTCCGCCCGGTATGTTTACATTTTCACTTTGCAAAGCACCCAATACATAATTTACGGGTATGTGCTGTTGTGCCATCTTCTCAATATTCAGCGACACACGAACTTGCTGATCGGGATAACCAAAGGTTTGAATCTTCTTTAAGCCCTTTACTTTTTCCAACTCGTCTTCTAATTTTTCTACATACTCTTCTAATTGAGCATACGAAGCAGTTTCAGAAATAAGTGCGAGTTGAAAAATATTTACATCCGTTGAAGAGAACCGCAATACTTTGATATCAAAAATATCCTGTGGCAGTTCAGCACGCAGTGCATTTACCTCACGAACAATCTCCTGATATTTTTCATCCGGATCGGATTCATGCTTGTAGTCGATACGAACCACAGCCAATCCATCGCTTACATCCGAGATTAATTTTTTGATATCATCTAACTCGCTGAATCGTTTTTCAGCTTTGTCAACCACCAACTGCTCCATGTCTGCCGGGCTGGTTCCTGGATAAATAAAGACAATGGAGTACGATGGCTGCTCCATTTCAGGATCTTCGCCACGCGGCATATTAAATAAAGAGTTCAATCCCAGTGCCAGTAACAACACAAAGATGATGAGCGTGAATTGGTAATTCTTAACCGAAAATTCTGCGATCTTCATAACTGTACTTAATTAGCGTGAAACCGTTACTGCAGAAAACTCTGTAAGAAATGCTGATCCTTCGTTGATCACTTCTATAACTTTTTCAAGCCCTTGACTAATTACAGCTTCATTACGCTCGAGGTACGCAATCGTCACAGGAACCTTGGAAACAGATTTCTGATCTTGATTCACCACAAACACAAATGCCTGCTTGCCTTCTCCTTCAATCAACGCTTCAATCGGAATGCTTTTAAACGATTGACTTTCGCTCGGAATAATTTCAACTCGTGCAAATAATCCGGAAGCAAGTCGCTTACCTTGTGGATTGATTTTTATTTCAGCTTGGTACAATCCATTTACAGGATCGGCGCCTTCGTTGATTACGTTCACTGTTGCTTCAAAAGCAACTCCAGGATACGCATCTGTTGTTACACGGGCTCTATCACCTCTCTTTAAACGAACCCAATCCACATCAGGCAAACCCACTTTTACAATCCAATCATTTTTTCCTGAAGAGTTTACCATGAGCACAGGTATTCCACCCGAAACCAATTCACCTTCATTCACAAACTTCTTAATTACCTTTCCGCTTGATGATGCCTGAATGGTAGCGTATCGTTTATTAAATGATGCTATTCGATATGATTCGTCTGCTCCATTAAAAGCTGTTTCGGCGTTTTGAACTTGCTCAAGAGTAGCGGCAGAATCCGCATACAAACGCTGGGCGCGACCAAGATCACGTTTTGTCTTCTCTACATTATTCTTTGATTGCGAAACTTGCGCGTCAATCTCAGTAAGATCTAACGTAGCTAGTACTTGTCCCGCAGAAACACTTTGTCCTTCGGTAACATAAATGCGAGAAATTATGCCACTTGTTTTAAAAGAAAGTCTTGATTCAATTTCTGTGCTAATGAGACCGGAACTGATGATAGGTAAGGTGTAGTCACCTGTTTTTACTGGAGCCAGTTTCACAGCAATTGTCGATTCATCAACAATCGCTTCAGTCGATTCATTCTTTTCCTGCTTGCTGCACATCCATAAGGTAGCGCCCAAAGCAATGGGAATGATAAGGGTAAGTAACTTCTTTTTCATACGGTAAATTATTTTGAGAGGGTAGGGTTTATTTTTTGATCGATACTATCTACCAATTCCTGAACTGTAGAGCTTGATTGGATAGACTGAATTTCAACGTGATACTTTTCTTCAACAAAATAGAGTAGTGCATTCAACTCGAAAGCAGAAAGACCTACATCGGTAGTTAATAATTGTCTTGATTCAATCTTTCTTGCAGGTACTAATAGGTCTCTGCGCAAAATATTCTTGATGATAGATAATGTATTTTTCATGTGTTAATAATTTTATGTTAGAGGACACATGGAATACGCCATGCTGACTGTCGTCTCTTGGAGTGAGCGTAGTGCATGGCTATTTCATGATGGGTTGAATTATAAGTTGGCAATAGTTTTCTGCAGGGCTGCTTCACTACGAAGCATTTCATACGCTCCGATAGTCTCCGCTAATTGTGCAATGGTGAATTTATTTTGTGCATCTAAAAACTCAATGAGTAACGCCTGGCCTTCAGCATACTTCGAACGAATAATAGCAAATGATTTTTCTGCATTCTTGATCCCACTTTGTGTTGCACGATACGATTGCTCTGTTGCTTCCAGATCGTAATAACTTTGAATTACCTGTAGCTCAATTTGTTTTTTGAGCTGAGCCATCCGGTTTTCTGTTACCTGATAGTCAAGCTTGGCTTGCTGAATTTTTGTTTTCTTTTCTCCGCCTTTAAATAAATCCCAGCTCAGGCTGAATTGAACAAGCCAGTATTGCTGTGGATTATCAAACTTGTATTTGAATCCCTGATAACCTACATCACCAACAAAATTCACTTTTGGTAAAAAGGCATTTCCTTTTGACAAGCCGATGACGTGTTCATTGGCCAGTAATGCGCCTTGTAATTGCTTTATCTCCTCACGTTGATTAAGTGCTGTTTCAGTAAGCGATGATAATTCTTCTTGTGCCGTAAGGGTTGTTCGAATGCTGGAATCCCTTTCAATTTCATCAGACAAATCACGATTGAGCAAAAAATTAAAATAAGATCGCGCTACCTGGTTATTCTTCTTCGCTTGCGCAGATTGAAATTCCACCTTGTCGAGTTCATAGGAAGCATTCAATACAACATCTCGTGTTGCTTTATCATTGGCAACCAGTTTTTGATTTAGTTTCAAAAGTTCTGTAAGCAGTTCGCGTGTTTTATCATAAATAATAATTGACTCTTCACTTTGAAGATATTGATAGTAGGCCGAGATGATATTGAATTTCAATTCATTCTCGTAGACGCGTCTTTGTGCTTCCTGAACAGAGATTAATTCTTTTTGCGCTTTATAATTGAAATAGATATCCGGGTTGAACAGTGGTTGAATCAATCGCAGTTTTGTATCATGAAAGTTATTGGGTAGAAATTGAGTATTTACGTTTTCTATCTGCGGGAAATTATCAGTACCCGTTAAACCATTTAAGGTAGAGTAAACAGGATTTAATAAATCACCAACCGGTATGCTGATCTTACGACCACCATCAGCTAAAGAATAAGAAGCATTTGCTGAGACTTGTGGAAAGAAAACTGCTCGTGCCAATTCTAAGTTCTGAACAGATCGTTCGTAGTTCAACTGCTCTTGCTGCAGTTGCAAATTACTTTTCAGTCCTAGCTGAATGTAATTGTCCAACACCGGACTTTGTGCAGATGCTATCGAGCAAAGCACAACGAAGAAAGGGATGAGGTGGTTTTTTGTTTTCATTGTTAAAATACTAAACAGTGTTCAGTTATACGGCAAATTTTTTTATTGGTTCTTCAGCAATTGAATAAAAATTTTGAACGACTTCTCAATCATACCTTCGCGCTCTTCTTCTGTGTAATGTTTCATACGATCGCGCAACTCAAGCGAACACATACCGTGCATGTAGCTCCATATTGTGAAGGCCAATACTTTGACAGGTTGTTTTTTAAGTTGACCTTCTTTAATACACTCTGTTACTATACTTTCCAATGCTTCTAATGCACGACCACCTTCTATCCACCCCTCTGAACTTTCTTCACATAACATGGGCGCCTCAGCAATGAACATGATGTTATAATACTTTGGGTAAGCAAAAGTGAACTCAATATACTTCTCACCCATTGCGACAAGACGCTTGAATGGATCTTTTATTGTAAAGACAGATTCCATGTATAGATTAAACTTTTTGAACGCTTCGCCATGAAGCGCATAAAAAATTTCATTCTTGTCTTTAAAGTAGAGGTATATGGTAGCCGGACTGTATTCAATCGCTTCAGCAATATTTCGGATGCTTACTTCTTCAAAACCTTTAGATAAGAAGAGCTGATGTGCTGAATTTAAGATCAGCTCTTTCATATCGACTCTGTCCCGCTCTTTTCTTTCTTTTACTCCCATAATAGTATTGTACGGCAAAAGTACTGAACAATGTTCATTTTAAGATTGATGTTTATCAAAAATTCTGTTAAAGTACTGATAAACAGGGCAATAAATTCGGTTTTCAGGATACTAACCTGGTTATTCTAATCCTTATTCTTCACCAAATCAGTAATGGAAGCCCATGAAGTATTGAGAACGGGCTTGGATGTAAAGGAAAATTCCTTCTTCTTTTTAAATACTTCAGCAGCTCGTTCTTTGCTATCCGGATGCGTGCTGATCCATACCAGCTCTTCTGGAATATCGCCTTTTCCCATCGAAAGTCTGAAAAGAAAATTTCCAAAAGGCTCTGTGTCAATTTCAGCTTTTGCTAGGGCATTAACGGCAAAAGCATCAGCCTCACGTTCCTGGCTTCTATCAAACGCTGTTGAAGAAAGTGTTCGTCCAGCTTCCTTCAGCACCTCAAGATTTTCGCTCCCACCTGCCAATACAAACAACATTGAAATACCAATTTCTTTCGCCAACTTCTTCATTACATGATCTTTCTCCATGTGGCCAATCTCATGTGCCATAACGCCTGCAACCTCTTCGGCACTTTTAGCATTTTCAATAAGACCTGTATAGATTACCATATTGCGATCGGGCAAAGCAAATGCATTTACTTCTCCATTGTAGATTATATGAATCTTAATGGAATCAAATGGAATGTTGTTCGATATACATATCCGATAACCGATGGAATCGATGTAGGTTTTTATTCTTCTCTGATCAAATTCAGAGCGCCTGTTATCCATCGTTTCTAAAATTAGCTCACTCAACTTGCGCTCACTTGCCTTGCTGAATTTTTTTAGATCATCTTCCGAAACAAAATCGATTCGGCTTAGTACAAACCATACACTGATGAATACTACTGCAATGGCAGAAAATTCGAGAAACAATTTTGCTTTCATATCAGGGCTTACAGATTAAATTCGTTAAGGTGCCAAAGAACCAAAACTCAACATGTTTTCCTTTGCGGGTTTGGATAGCTGCAAAAATGGTAGCAACAAACTCAATTATATTAAATGCCAAAACAGTAATAATGTAGGCGATATAATTATTGTCAATTGAATTCTTTCCTATAATAATAGAGATCGTCCAGGAGAATCCAACGCTATTCACTACTACTACCAGAAATTGCGAGAGTAAAGCTTGTGTACAATGCCAGCGCACAAAGAATGTTCCTCCGCGATTTCCTAAGTAAAAAATTCCGGTAGCAATGAGATTAAAAATCGGGAGGGGCAAACCAACCATAATCGCTACCAATGACATTAAATAACTCTGCGATGCTTTTTCGCTTTCATTATCAAAGGGTGGGTATACAAATTCTATTTCCTTCGCCATCTTATAATCCTTTTTCGATGTTCCAATACCAATTCAATAACAGCAGTGCGATTAACGGGAAGTATACTCCTCGGTTTTGTATTAAACGTTCAGTCATTCTATAATAAATCATCATTGACTTTGAACCACGAACTACATCATATCCAATCCATATCGGTATAACCAGCAACATGAACGCAGCGATCAGCCCGATTGGGTTTATTAGAATAGCTTCTGCGAATTGTCCGTGATAGAGTTGGATGATTGATCTGGTAATGCCGCACGATGGGCACGGCACTCCAGTCAGATTTTTAAATAAGCAAAAATCAAATCCATCGTAATGCTCAGTTGAATGAAGTAGCTGAAATCCAATCCAGACATACCCCACGAACGAAAGCGCAGACATGATCCAATATATGTTCTTATTTGAATTCACAAAATACAGAATAGAATCACATCAAAGTTTGAATACGTTGAAAGTTCACTTCTTTGGTGCGTCCCATAATCAGGAACCAATCCACAATAGTCCAGATACCAAGACCCCCGCAAGTAAGCAGCTTGCCGATACCCAGACCAGTATCACCAATCATGAAACGATCGATTCCGAATGCTCCCGCTAATAGTGAAACGATCAGGATTGTTGTCGGATCTTTTAGATTTAAAGATTGCAGATAAACGAATTTCGAATCGTCAAGCCCGGCGATCTTATCTTTCACCATCATGACTTGGTGGCCTTCAAAGAACTTGGCGTGAGTCATTAAAAACATGTCGACTTTTTGCGCTTCCATAGGTAAGTAGGTTTGATTTTTAGTTATCTCAGAAAGGTATTTATATCCGTTGTAAACTCAAATAAAAATGAACGAAGGGCTAACTATTTTTTTCATTCCTCTCAATCTCTTCGCCTCCACCTACCCTATCTGTTTGTTTTTAACCGTTCTTTGCTTTAGAATTTCAGCAATGTGGATTTAGAGAACTTTAAGAAACAGGCAGTCAACACGAGTGTGGATAACAAAAAATTTCTTCTCAGTCTAAAGAAGAAAGATCCGCGCAAGGTTGATGATGCCTTTCATCAAATACATGACGAAGTTTTTGAGGAAACAGATTGTCTTACCTGTGCCAACTGCTGCAAAACCACAAGCCCTATTTTTTATCAAACGGATATAGAGCGCATTTCAAAAGCGTTGCGTATGAAGCCGGGTGATTTTATTTCGAAATACCTTCGCATAGATGAAGATCAGGACTATGTATTGATCTCATCCCCTTGTCCTTTTTTAGATGGGGAAAATTACTGTCTGGTGTATGAGAATCGCCCAAAGGCATGTCGTGAATACCCTCATACCAATCGAAAGAAGATGGTGCAAATAATGGAACTTACCTACAAAAATACTTTAGTATGCCCTGCAGTATTGGAGATTGTTGAGCGACTGAAGAAGATGGGGTAGTTCGTTGGTCGTTGGTCGATAGTCAATGGACGATGGCAATACTACCATTAACCATAGACAATCGACCATGGACTGATCCTATAATGAATTTTAAATACCTTTGCCTATCGAATTATTCAAGCACCTCTATGAAAAAAATATATTTAGCCCTTGGCCTTTTCCTAATTGCAATAAGTTCTCAAGCACAGCTTAGACTTCCGGCGCTATTTGACGATCACATGGTGGTCCAACAACAATCACCTGTTCCGATCTGGGGATGGGCACATTCATCGCAAGAAATTACGATTAAGGTAAGTTGGGACACCACTACATTAAAAACCAAATCAGACAATGCCGCATTCTGGGCATCAACTCTTTACACTCCGGCTGCAGGTGGTCCGCACACTATCACCATCAAAGCTGGTGGTGAAGTAAGAACATTAACCGATGTTATGTCTGGGGAAGTTTGGTTGTGCTCTGGTCAATCCAATATGGAATGGGGCATGAATGCTTCTGCTGATGGCAAAGGAATAATCAATCAGGTTAATGATCCAAACATCCGTCTATTTCACATTCCCAAATCAGCAGCTTCTGATTTGCAAGTTCGGGGTGAAGGTGATTGGAAAGTATGTGACAAGACGAGTGTTCAATATTTCAGTGCAGTTGCCTACTTCTTCGGAAAAAAATTAAATCAGGAATTAAATGTTCCAATCGGATTAATCAACGCAAGCTGGGGAGGAACACCGGCCGAAACATGGACGCCTGAGGAAATTGTTAATGCCAATCCGCTGTTGGCAAAGTCTGCTGAAAAGCAAGTTGATGATAAACCGTGGTGCCCTTCAAAACCTGGTGTAGTTTTTAATTCAATGATCTATCCCATTGTTCCGTTTCGACTTGCCGGCGCGTTGTGGTATCAGGGAGAAAGCAACACGGCAGCACCAGCTACTTATAAACTATTGATGGAGAATTTGATTCTTGAATGGCGCAAACAATTCTTATCCGACTTTCCATTTTATTACGTTCAGATTGCACCGTACAGCGGCTATGGTGAAATAGAAAAAGGAACCCTCATTCGTGAACAAGAAGTGAAGATGTTGGAAATACCAAAGACCGGTATGGTCGTTATTTCGGATCTGGTGGATGATGTAAAAGATATTCATCCAAAATATAAGAAGCCCGTTGGCGAAAGGTTAGCCAATATTGCGTTGGCAGATACTTACGGTAAAAAAGGAATTGTATCTCAAAGTCCGCTGTACAAATCGATGAAGGTTGAAAAGAGTAAAATTAAAATTTCATTTGAACATGCTTCTTCCGGATTAATATCAAAAGAAGGTGAGCCAACGGAGTTTATGATTGCCGGAGAAGACAAAAAATTCTATCCTGCTAAAGCAAAGATTGAGGGAGATAATATAGTTGTATCTGCGAAGGAGGTAAAGAATCCTGTAGCGGTTCGATTTGGCTGGAAAAACGGTTCTATTCCGAACTTGTTTAGCAAAGAAGGCTTGCCCGTTTCGTGTTTCCGCACTGACGATTGGCCCATTACAGTTCAATAGAAAAATAAATGCCAATGAAATCGATTCATTGGCACCTTAATAATATGATTAGCTTTTCGAAGTGCGACTAAGCTACCTGCGCAGCAAGCTTTTGATTCAATACTGATTTAGGTACAGCGCCTACTTGCTTGTCTACCACTTGTCCGCCTTTAAAAACCAATAAGGTAGGAATTGAACGCACGCCAAAACGAGCAGCTGCTTGTGGATTCTCATCCACGTTTAATTTTCCAACTACGGCTTTGCCGTCATAATCACCAGCAAGTTCTTCAACCACCGGGCCAATCATTTTACAAGGACCGCACCATTCAGCCCAAAAATCAACCAAAACTGGCTTGTCTGAATTGATGATCTCATCGAAGTTTGCATCGGTAATTTCAATTGCTTTTCCCATTATCGTATAGTTTAATATTAATGTCTGTCTAAAAAACCCAAAGGTAAAGTGATTAGTTCAATTTATTTTAAGGTTAATGAAAATCGTTGTTCGGTGTTTGTTGACCGCTGGTCGTCAGCCGCATTGTAATGTTTAAGAATCTGAAACTTTAAACCTTGAACCCAAACTACAAACTAAAAGATCACCTCAACCTCAATTTCGCCCGATTTCTTCATCTTCACCACCATATCGTTTATCGGGTTAATACGGAATCGTCTGGACAGTAGCTCAAGGTTAATGTTCTCTTCTTCATCCCGGATTTTTAAAAACAGAGGTGTATTGCCCGCGTATTCCTGACAGACATCTTCAATTTTTCCAATAAAATCTTTCGTGATTTCAGACGCGTTCATGCGAAGTTTAACGCCCTTGCATCGCTTCAATCCTATCTCGTTCAACAGATCAATGTTACGAATCTTGAACTCTGTATTTTGTTGGCCCCATGAATTTTTGACAACAGCACCTTCCAAAAAAAGAAACCAACCGATGTTCATGAACGTCTTGAACTTCAGATAGTCTTCACTAAATAAAACGAAAGATGTATTGCCGCTATAATCTTCTAACGTGAATTTACCGAATGGCTTACCTGTCTTTGTGGTGCGATGTTCAACACCTGTAACGATGCCTCCCAGTTTAAGATCACGACCGAGCAACGGTTCAATTTCATTGAGTTGTGTGCATACCGCAGTACAAAACGAATCCATTTCAAATTTGAAATTATCTAACGGATGGCCAGATATGTAAATACCGACTACCTCTTTTTCAAGATTCAATTTTTCGATTTCTGTGAATGGCTCTACAAAATCAATTTTCGGTTTTGGCATCACCACATTTGATGTTCCTCCGAAAAGACTGGCTTGTGCGCTTTGCTCTTCCTGTTGTGTTTTCGCTGCAAACTTCATTGCTTTCTCCAGCAAGCTTAGTTCTCCATCTTTTGCAAATACATATTGCCTACGATGAATACCTGTGAAACAATCGAAGGCTCCTGATAGTGCGAGACATTCAAACGTTTTTTTGTTTACTGAACGTTGATTGAGGCGTTTAGCAAATTCAAAAATATCTTCATAAGCTCCTTTTGCATCACGTTCATTTATAATAGCCTCAACAGCGGCATCGCCTGCACCTTTTATCGCACCAAGTCCAAAACGAATTTGTCCTTCTTTGTTTACCTCGAAATACACTCCCGATTCATTTACATGAGGACCAAGTACTTTAATACCCAAACTTCTACACTCCTCAATAAAATAGGTAATGCTCTCCAAATTACTTTGAGAATGCGTGAGAACAGCCGCCATATATTCTGCCGGATAATTTGCCTTCAGATATGCTGTTTGATATGCCACCAGCGAATAACAAGTAGAGTGTGATTTGTTAAAGGCATATTGCGCGAAGGCTTCCCAATCAACCCAGATTTTTTCGCAGATTTCTTTTGCGTGATTATTTTTCTTGCAGCCCTCAATGAATTTATCTTTCATTTTATCGAGCACTGACTTCTGCTTCTTACCCATCGCCTTTCGCAAAATGTCGGCATCACCTTTACTGAAGCCTGCTAACTTTTGTGAGAGTAGCATTACCTGTTCTTGATAAACTGTAATACCGTATGTCTCCGCTAAATTGTCCTCCATCTCAGCGAGATCATATTTGATTGGCTCGCGACCATGCTTACGATTGATGAAGGCCGGAATATATTCCATTGGTCCCGGACGATACAACGCGTTCATGGCAATTAAATCCTCAAATTTGTCGGGTTTCAGTTGACGCAAATATTTTTGCATCCCCACACTTTCAAACTGAAACGTGCCAGTCGTTTCACCTCGCTGAAAAAGTTGATACGTCTTTACATCATCCAATGGAATTTCATCAATGTTGATGTCAATGCCTTTACTCTTCTTTATATTTTTTAGAGCAGTGTTAATAATTGACAATGTGGTCAATCCAAGAAAATCCATTTTCAACATACCGGCACTTTCAACAACACTGTTGTCGAACTGCGTAACCAGCATGTCAGAATCTTTGGCAGTAGAGACAGGAACGAACTTCGTTAAATCATCTGGTGTGATAATAACACCACAAGCATGTGTACCTGTGTTCCGTACGGATCCTTCAAGAATAATCGCTTGCCTCAATACATCTGCTCGCAGATCACTTCCTTTTTTCAGATCATTAAGTTCTTTTACTTCTTCAAATGCTTTTGCTAACGTAGTGCCTGGTTTTTCTGGAACCATCTTGGCAATGATATTTGAATCAGATAACGGAAGCTCCATTACACGTGCGCAATCTTTGATGGATGATTTCGCGGCCATCGTTCCATAGGTAATAATTTGCGCTACCTGATTCTTACCGTATTTATCAATTACATATCGTAATACCTTATCGCGACCTTCATCATCGAAGTCAATATCAATATCGGGAAGTGAAACACGATCAGGATTTAGGAAACGCTCGAAGAGTAAGTCATATTTAATGGGATCAACATTCGTAATACCATTGCAATACGCAACCACTGAGCCGGCAGCAGAACCACGGCCAGGCCCAACGGACACACCCATCTCGCGGGCCTTAGACGTAAAATCCTGAACGATCAGAAAATATCCTGGATAACCAGTCTTCTGGATAGTTTCCAATTCAAAATCAATCCGATCTTTTACTTCTACAGGAAGATCAGGATAACGTTTCATTGCGCCTACATAGGTAAGATGCCGGAGGTAGTCATCTTCTGTTTTAAACTCCGAAGGAATATCGAATTTCGGAAGCAACACATTTCGTTCGAGTGTATAGCTTTCAATCTTATTCAAAATTTCACTTAGTGTATTGATCGCTTCCGGTAAATCACGGAAAATGGATTTCATTTCATCTTGTGACTTGAAATAAAATTCTGTGTTGGCCAATCCGTAACGATGGCCGCGACCATATCCAATGGGTGTCGATTTAAACTCACCCTCTTTAATACAAAGTAAAACATCGTGTGCATTTGACTCTTCCTTATTGAGGTAGTAGACCTCGTTAGCAGCAAAATATTTTACATTATATTTTTCAGCAAAGCGAAGTAATACTTTGTTGACATGATCCTCTTCGGCAATGTTATGTCGGTTGAGTTCAATGTAGAAGTCATCTCCAAAAAGTTTGTGATACCATTGGAACGCTTCTTCCGCCTGCTTCTCACCAACATGAAGAATCAAATACGGTATCTCACTTGACAATGCACCTGTTGTGGCAATCAGGTCAGTTTTATATTCTTCTATGAGTGCCTTATCAATTCTTGGATGAATACCATAGTTACCTTCAATGAATCCAAGCGAACTCAGTTTTGCCAAATTGTGATAGCCATTTTTATTCTTAGCAATCAACACCTGATTGAAGCGCTTGTCGGGATTGTCTTTTGTGAATTTTAATTTCTTCCGCTCTTCAGCAACAAAAAACTCACATCCTAAAATCGGTTTGAGTTCATGGTTCAATGCTTCGCGTACAAATTTGAACGCACCATACATATTACCTATATCCGTTAATGCAACGGCAGGCATGTTCATCGATTTTGCTTTACTCACCAACGATTTTACATCAGCAGTAGCTTGCAAAACAGAATATTGCGAATGCACATGTAAGTGAACGAACGGCTTATCGGATAAAACATTTTTATCTTCTGAAAGTGAATAATTCGCTTCCTGTTTTTTCTCTCTCTTTGCGAAGTTGGCCGCATCGAGGTTGGGCTCCTCATATTCAATTTCTTCTACCGGAGTTGAATCAAAAGGCTTAACAACTTTCTTGTTGAGCAATCCAAAATAACAGCGTGCTGTCGCGGCTACGTCATACGATGCATCGTGAGCATCACCAAAGTCTTTTCCAAACAGTTTCTGGTGAAGCTCTGTTAGTTTCGGAAATTTGAACTTACCTCCAAAGCCTCCTGGCAACTGACAGAATTCAGTAGATGAATTACAAGTATCAAGGCGTTCGAGTTTTAAGAAAAGATCAGTTTCAAAATCTGTGCGAATCAACTCCGCTCCTATAATATTAATATCAAACTCAATATTATGCCCCACTAAAAGTGAAGTCTGATTTAAGTCATTCTTAAAATGATCGAGTACTTCTTTTAAATCATGTCCTTCTTCCAGCGCGCGTTTGGTGGAAATACCATGAATCTGCTCTGCTTTGAACGGAATATCAAAGCCGTCAGGTCGGATAATGAAATTCTGGTTCACAATGAGCTTTCCATGCGAATCATGAAGTTGCCACGCTAGTTGAACCAGGCGAGGCCAGTTATCCAGATCGGTAATAGGGGCAGTCTTATTCCTTGGAAGGCCTGTGGTTTCCGTGTCGAAAATCAGATACATCAGTTTATTAAGTAGTGGTTGATGACGTAAAGGTAATCTGAATAAAAAATCTTTCAGAGCTTAAAATCAAGTCAAAATCAAAGATTTTCAAGTCTCAAAAATGGAATACGGTTTTAAAATGAGTCTTAAATCTGAGATCAAACTCTTACAATATTTAGCTAAAAGCCTGAAATTCACTCACTTTATTTTTCGGTCTGATAGTTGGCTATTACTCCCAAAAGAAACATAAAAGTTTTATGAAACGCCTAGTTGAATTCGTTGTTGATTTTCTACGCAAAGAATGGTTTTTATTCGTAACAATTGGTGCGATTGCACTGATCGTACTCATCTTTGAATTCCTCTGATGTAAATCGCTCTCGATAGACGTTTCTAATTATACATTATTCTCGTTCACTCTCTCTCCTGCTCCGAAAAATCAGGAGAGAGCTGAAGGTTAGTCTTGAATAATAAAAATCTATTTAGAATCCTTATAAAGTAAATCATACTTTGGTAGAGTAGTGTTTCGGAAGTATTTTTGACCGCTTCAACTATCCGATTAATTCTATTCTATGAACTGGTTTACCAACCTTCTGTCCAGCACGCTTGGCAGAAAACTAATCATGGCTCTAACCGGGCTTTTTCTCATCCTTTTCTTAGCAGTCCACTTAGCTGGAAATTTACAGTTGCTCCACGATGACGGAGGACGGGCATTTAACATTTATGCTCAGTTCATGACGTCTAATCCGGTCATTAAAATTATTTCGTACGGCAATTATACGTTTATCCTTGTGCACGTTCTGTGGGCCATTCTACTCACAAAAAAGAATCGTACTGCGCGCGGACCGGAAGGTTATGCTGTAACAAGCGGAGAATCTTCAGCATGGACTTCACGCAATATGGGCATACTCGGAACTTTCATTTTCATTTTCCTGGTCATTCACCTAAAAGGTTTTTGGTATGAAATGCATTGGGGAGGCATTGCCACTCAAAATTACGATGGCAAAGAAGTTAAAGATTTGTATGCGGTGGTAGATGCTGCTTATTCCAACTTTTGGTATGCTGCTTTATATGTGGTTTCCATGTTTATGCTTTCCTTCCATCTCTGGCATGGATTCTCAAGTGCCTTTCAAACCCTTGGCTTAAACCACGCGAAGTATAATGGTGTCATACGTTTTGTGGGCCGGGCGTTTGCCATTATTGTTCCTGCCTTGTTTGCACTGATACCAATTTGGATGTACCTGGTTTAACGATTTAAATCTGCTCTCTTAATATACTATGAAATTAGATTCAAAGATTCCCGAAGGGCCTTTGGCCGAGAAGTGGACCAAACACAAGTTCAACCTGAAGTTGGTCAATCCGGCCAACAAGCGAAAGTATGATGTTATTGTTGTAGGTACTGGTTTAGCCGGCGCTTCAGCTGCAGCATCACTTGCTGAATTAGGATATAATGTAAAGGCATTTTGTTTTCAGGATAGTCCGAGAAGGGCACACAGCATAGCTGCCCAAGGTGGTATCAATGCGGCAAAGAACTATCAGAATGATGGTGATAGTGTTCAGCGCCTTTTCTATGATACGATTAAAGGAGGTGATTATCGCGCACGCGAAGGTAATGTGTATCGTCTTGCAGAAGTAAGTGTAAGCATTATCGATCAGTGTGTTGCGCAAGGTGTTCCATTCGCTCGTGAATATGGTGGACTTTTAGCGAACCGTTCATTTGGTGGTGCGCAGGTTTCCAGAACATTTTATGCTCGCGGGCAAACCGGACAACAATTATTGCTTGGAGCATACAGCGCACTGAACAGACAAATCGCCAACGGCAAAGTAAAAATGTATAACCGCACCGAAATGTTGGATGTGGTGTTGGTAGATGGAAAAGCACGTGGCATCGTAACGCGTGATTTAGTTACGGGCAAAATAGAAGCCCATAGTGCACACGCAGTATTGCTATGTACAGGTGGATACGGAAACGTATTCTTCCTTTCAACAAACGCAAAAGGATCAAATGTAACAGCCGCATGGCGAGCACATAAAAAAGGCGCTTTGTTTGGCAATCCTTGTTACACACAAATTCACCCAACCTGTATTCCGGTTTCTGGTGATCATCAGTCTAAACTAACGCTGATGTCTGAGTCATTGCGAAATGACGGACGAGTTTGGGTACCGAAAGTTGCAAAACCAGGATTGAAGTCGAAAGATGCTGCCAGCATTCCTGAAGCTGATCGCGATTATTTCCTCGAAAGAAAATATCCGGCATTCGGAAATCTTGTGCCACGTGATGTGGCTTCGCGCAATGCAAAACAAATGTGTGATGAAGGCAGAGGGGTAGGTTCAGGCTTAGCTGTGTTCCTTGATTTTGCTGATGCAATCAAACGCGATGGTGAAGATACCATTCGCGCGAAGTATGGAAACTTGTTTGATATGTATCAACAGATCACAGGAGAAAATCCATACAAAGGTCCGATGATGATTTATCCTGCTGTTCATTACACTATGGGTGGCTTGTGGGTAGATTATAATTTGATGACAACGGTTCCAGGATTATACGCATTAGGCGAAGCAAACTTCTCTGATCACGGTGCCAATCGTCTTGGTGCAAGTGCATTGATGCAAGGACTGGCTGATGGATATTTTGTTATTCCTTATACAATAGGTGATTACCTCGCAGGAACATCTACTGAGAAAGTAAGTACAGACCGACCTGAGTTTAAAGAAGCAATCGATAAGGTAAACAACACCATTTCAAAACTGCTTACTATAAAAGGTAAAAAGACGGTTGATCAATTTCATCGTGAACTTGGTCTCACCATGTGGGAATATTGTGGTATGGCCAGAAATCAAGCCGGACTTAAAAAAGCTAAAGGAATCATTCAGGAATTGAAAAAAGAATTCTGGCAAAACGTAAGCATTCTGGGTGGCGGTGAAGAGCTCAATCCGGAATTAGAAAAAGCAATGCGTGTTGCAGATTTTATTGAGCTGGGTGAGTTGATGGTGGATGATGCACTCAATCGTGCTGAGTCGGCTGGAGGTCATTTCCGTGAAGAATCTCAAACGCCAGAAGGAGAAGCTCAACGGAACGATGACGAGTTTGCGTATGTAGCCGCTTGGGAATATGCGGGAGAAAATCAACCTGAGATATTAAATAAAGAGACCTTGGTATTTGAGAATGTTAAACTGACTCAACGTAGCTATAAGTAATTATGAAGATAAGCGTAAAAGTATGGCGTCAAAAAAATAGTGCAAGCAAAGGCGCTTTCAAAACATATCCTGTTGATCATGTATCAACCGATATGTCCTTCCTTGAAATGTTAGATGTACTCAACAACAGTTTAACATTGAAAGGCGAAGAGCCCATTGCCTTTGATCACGATTGCCGCGAAGGTATTTGCGGCATGTGTAGTCTCTATATTAATGGTCGTCCACACGGACCGCAACAAACTACAACGTGTCAACTTCACATGCGTTCATTTAAAGATGGTGAAACAATTACCATTGAACCTTGGCGCGCAAACGCGTTTCCGGTTATTCGCGATTTAGTTGTGGATCGAAGCGCATTTGATCGTATTCAACAATCCGGTGGATATGTATCAGTTAATACAGGTGGTGTTCCTGATGCGAATGAGATTCCCATTCCTAAAAAGATCGCAGATGAGGCATTTGACTCAGCAGCTTGTATTGGCTGTGGCGCATGTGTAGCCGCCTGTAAGAATGCATCAGCCATGCTGTTTGTAAGCGCTAAAGTTTCTCAATTTGCTTTGTTGCCTCAGGGTAAACCAGAGCGCAAAGAGCGGGTTGAGAAAATGGTTGCCCAAATGGATGCCGAAGGCTTTGGAGCTTGTACCAACACAGGAGCCTGTGAAGCAGAATGTCCTAAAGGCATTAGCCTAACTAACATTGCGCGAATGAACAGAGAATATTTTTCAGCATCAGTATCTTCATACGAAGTTCAATTAAAGGGCGGAGATTAATCTTCGTTCTCTGAACCAACATCCAATAATGACCCCGGCCTGTTCGGGGTTTTTTATTTTAGAAATACTAATCACCAAGAGAATAAGGTTCGTTACATCGCCTACACCAATACTTAAAAATCATACTTTTTGAAATTCAAACATGAGGTTTTGCTCCAATCATTAGCTATTAATACCTTAAAACAAACGATTTCTTTACTCCACTAAAAAATCATGAAGTCAAACGTTTGCAAACACTATTGAGCATTTACCACTCATCAACTCTCGTGAGTCTTACTCATGTAAGAATTGAAGCAGCAGAAAACAAAAATATTTCTCCACTGTATCATTTCGATTTCATCCAAAACAATTGGAAGATCATGACGGTAAACTAACGGTGCTCTTAGACACATGACGGAAAAAAGTTAATCAGTCTGCTCCTTGTTCCCTTTCATTACTTCAACAAAAAAAACACGTGAAGTATGAGGGGATTCATTTTATCATTATTTCTATTCATTTGTGTAACCTCAGGTTTTGCACAAACACAAGTCGCGAAGAAAACATCGTATGGAAGAGGTTACCTTGAATATGTACCTGCTGACTACGCTTCGTCATCAACACTTTATCCTTGCATCGTATTTTTGCATGGTGCTGGTGAACGAGGAGATGGTTCCCCTGCTGCATTAGAGAAGGTGAAGACGAATGGTGTTCCTAAATTTATAAAGAATGGATCAACCATGTGCTTCACGGTAAATGGAAAAACAGAATGTTTTATTGTGTTGTCTCCACAACAAACAACGAATAAGTGGAGCTGGACAGGAGATGTAATTCCATTCATCAAATACGCATTGAGTAATTATCGCATCGATCCCAATAGAGTATACTTAACAGGTTTAAGCATGGGAGGAGGTTGGGATGCAACATACGATCCATTAAATGAACCCAATTATATAGCTGCATTTGCTCCTGTATCAACCACAGGAGATTATAACGGAGCAAAACTTACTGCCGCTAAAAAAATACCAGTGTGGGCTTTTCATGGAGATATGGATACCGCTTTCACTTTATTTCAAGGCAAAGTTCCACTTAACGGAATGAACTCTGTAGGAGCTAGTCCTGCGCCCATTTGGACTATAGTTGCTGGTGGAAGTCATAGCGGAAGCACGTGGGATAAAGTTTATTCGCCAACACACACTTATTATAATCCAAATGTCTATGAATGGTTCTTAGGGAAAACTAAACCCGCCGTTGGGTTACCTCCCGTGGCAAATGCCGGAACAGATAAGCTTATAACATTACCAATCAATACAGTCGTTCTTAACGGTTCAGGAAGTGATAGTGATGGACAGGTTGTAAGTTATTCATGGAACCAATTATCTGGACCTACAACAGCAACAACGTCTCAACTGAACCAGTCTGCACTCACCGTGAGTAATTGTGCTGAAGGCACCTATACATTCTCACTAACGGTAACAGATAACAATAATATGACTGCAGTGGATAATACTTCTATTATCATCGAAAACAACATCAATCAACCACCCACTGTTAACGCTGGTAGTGATAAATGGCTCACTCTACCGGTTACAACAACAACATTGAATGCCACAGCAAGTGATGTCGATGGGTCAATTGTTTCATATCAATGGATAAAAACGTGGGGACCTGCTGCAACACTCACCAACGTTAACACTTCCTCTCTTTCTATTGTGGGCTCGACTGTGGGAACCTATACTTTTAAGGTGACAGTGACAGATGATAAGGGACTAAAATCTTCAGACGTTGTCAATGTTACAATTAAGAAGGCTTTACCTGTTGCCAACGCTGGAGCAGACCAACAAATAATATCGCCAGTAAGCCAAACTACTCTGATAGGAATAGGAACAGATGCTGATGGAACTATCATTAATTATGCCTGGACTCAGTCCAGCGGCCCTGCTGCAGTAATAAATAATTCAGGCCTTCCAACAATTCAAGTCAGTCAGTTAACCACGGCTGGTCAATATGTATTTCTACTTACGGTTACTGATAATGACAATCAAAAAGCAACTGACTATGTAACCATCAATGTTTCGCAGCAGACAACAACGTCTCAAACAAGTATGGCCAGGTCATCAGGAAGTCAAGAAGAAGAGGAAGAAGTAGAAGTAGAAGTGCTGCAACAAGAGATATCACCGATGGTAACATCATTGGATCAGAATTATCCTAATCCTTTTTCTAATCAAACGACAATTCCGTTTACACTGCAAAGGAGTCAGTATGTAGTCGTAAAAGTTTATGACTTCTTCGGAACGGAAATTAAAACCTTGATCAATGAAGAACTGCAGGCAGGCGAACATTCTGTTACATTTTCTCCATCCACTCCAAATCAGTTCTTCCTAATCAAATTAATTGCCGATGGAAAGTTGTTTTCAGTAAAAGCAACACAACTTCAATAGAGAATTAATAGCAAATAATAAAGAGGGTGAAGTTAAATAATAGCTTCACCTTTTTTGTTGAATCAACTTTATGGAGCAGGATATACGATTCCTATTCAGTGCTAACCAAACCTCCAACTCTATTTGAAAACATGTTTTGCATAATTTACCTTCCATGAATCTAAAAGCACTTGGTTAGCTTTCAATCGTTTTATAAAGTCATCATAGTTTTTATTCCCTTTCGCAGACCAGCCTACCTCTGCTAGTGCAATGGCACGAGGATACACCATGTACTCCACCTGATCACCTGTCTTCATATATTCAGTCCACACATTCGCCTGAACACCTAAAACGTGTTTCACCTGGGCTGCAGTAAATTGACTTGGAGATGGATCATAAGAATAAACTGTATGGAGATCAACCAGGACTTTCACAGCAAGAGGTTCTGTTGTAGAAGAGTCTTGCATATAATCGAAGTACAACCATTTCGATGGAGTCATGATAACGTCATGATTTTGTTGAGCTGCAGCTATTCCTCCTTCTTCTCCTCTCCAACTCATTACGGTCGCATTCGGAGCCAAGCCGCCTTCCAGAATCTCATCCCAACCAATTATACTTTTACCTTTTGAGTTGATGTACTTTTCAATTCGCTGAATGAAATAGCTCTGAAGCTCATGTTCATCTTTTAACTTTTCAGTTTTGATTCGCTTCTGACAATGTGGGCATTTTTTCCAGCTATCCTTAAAACACTCATCACCACCAATATGAACATACTTACCTGGAAAAAGCGGGATCACCTCATCCAGCACATCTTGTAAAAATTCAAAAGTAGTTTCCTTACCTGCACAAAATACTTCATTAAAGATTCCCCAGGTGGTAGCCACTTCATATGGTCCACCCGTGCATCCAAGATTTGGATACGCTGCCAATGCTGCCAGTGCGTGACCGGGCAATTCAATCTCGGGTACAACTGTTACATAACGTTTCGTTGCATACGCAACAACATCTTTTATTTCCTCTTGTGTATAGAAACCTCCATGACGAATTCCATCGTATTCATGAGGCTCATTGCGAGTACGCGTGGTTGCACGCCCACTTACTGTCTCTTTTCGAAAAGCTGCTATCTCTTGCAGTTTAGGGTATTTTTTTATTTCTATGCGCCAGCCTTGGTCTTCAGTAAGATGCCAATGAAATGTATTCAGCTTATAATGCGACATCAGATCGATGTACTTCTTGATAAATTCAACCGGAAAATAATGACGACCTACATCCAAATGTAATCCGCGCCAAACAAAACGAGGCTCGTCCTTTATCTTTACAAAAGGAAGTTCAATCGTTTCACTTGTTGAATGAATAATTTGAAATAAAGATTGGACGCCATAAAATAGGCCCTTACCAGAGTTGGCCGAAATATGAACGCCTGATTCATCGATAGTAAGTTGATATTCCTCATCGCTTAGAAAAGTATCCTTCTCAATAGAAAAAACAACTTGATCTTCTGTTGAGGTTGGTGAAGATACAATTGAAGCATTAATTTCTTTTGTCAATAAAAACTCCTGAAGAAAAGAAGCTACATTCTTTTCTTCATCAGTCGCGGCTACAATTTCAATTTCTTTTTTCCACTCAATCCAATCGTTTCCTTGAACAAAAGATGCTGGTTTTGGAACGATGTTGATTTCAATAGCTCTCTCTTGACAACTACAAAAGCAAATAAAACTAATACAGAGTACGAATGTGACTTTCTTCATGATCTGGTTATAATAATGTTTCTATGTAATCTTATTTTTACCTGTCAGTTTTTCAACATACACGTCAACAAAATGCTGAACTTGTTTTCTACGATACTGCATGATGAAACGAGGATGAGGTAAAGGTACAATCGTATTGAATATTTTCAACTCATCATTCAGACGCTTCAGGTATTTATAATTCTCTCCTTCACCCAAGCAAAAGCACGTGGTAGTATCAATTCCAAAACCAAGTTGTACTGAGAGGCATTCAACAATAAAGTTCTTCAATACTTCCTGCAATTCTTTTATGTCGTAATAGTTCAAATTCTTTCCATCTTTTATAAATCCCAAAGGGCTGACTGCGCTGATGTAAAATTTTTTATAAAAATTTTCTACCCCGCCAAAACCATCAATCATTGTATAAATAAAATCAGCAGACAGTTCTGACTTTTTCGTTAAGGTATTGGGTATGCCGCAATACTTCTCCAACTTCATTGGATCGGTGAATGGAATTCCGGTTACTCCTCCACCATGTCTCCCGGGATTTATTCCCAGAATTAAAAAGCGTTTGTTGCTATCGGAATAGTATTTCGCATAAAACTCCTGGCAAAGTGCCTTGGCTTGCTGATCTTGATACGGTCTCAGAACCTCCACACCTTCAGGCAGGGTAACATTAATTTTCAATTGACTATAGAAGGTAAGAATCTGATCTGAAAAATTCATGATGTTGCTTTCGGGCAATATCCGGATAATCTGAGAATATTTCCATCCTTATGTTTATCCAGATCATTAACTTTGATCTATAAACATCATTGAAAATGAAAAGTATTGTTCTGCTTTGGGTTTGTTTGCTTTCTGTTCTTTCCATTTCTGTGGAGGCCCAGACGCTGAAAGAACTTCGGGATGCCGCAGTAAATAATGCCAAGAGTCTTAACACAAAAGCAAATCGCGATAAGGTCACCAGCACGGTTTTTAAAGAAATGGATAAAGCCCGTGCATCTTTCGACTCTACTGATTTTGATTATGCTATCTTATTAAGTGACAACTCAGGTTTGTTTGATATTAAAGAAAAAGGAGAAGCAGGAGCGCAGGTTACTTCTATTATAAATGTAGGCTCATCCATTTATAAAAATGCTGATCTTTCAGATGCCGATCGTGCGCGAGGAAGTTTACAATTAGGAGAATTATTTTATGCCAATCAAAAATTCTCCATGGCAGATAAAAAATACAATAGTGCTCAAAAATCATTCGAACAAGCCAATCTTACAGAGGACCTGGCATATATTAAAACCATTTCCAACATAGGATTACTCAATGCTACCATGGGGCGTTTTACCCAGGCAGAAGAGTATACAGCCAGAGCACTTGACTTGCGCAAAGCAAAATATGGTGAAGGTAGTGTTGGACTCGCTGCATCGCTCAACAATTACGGAGTATTGAAATATAATCTGGCTCGATACAACGAAGCTGAAAAAGATTTCGAATCAACACTCACTATTTTCATATCAAATAATTTACAGCAAAGCATGTCGTATGCCATCGTTTTAAATAATCAAGCCATGCTCTTCGAAACGATTGGCCGATATGATGAAGCGGAGAAGATTTTAAAAGATGCTATTGCCATTGCTGAGAAACTACAAAGTTCAAAATCAAATAACCATTTAAAATTCCTGAGCAACTTAGCGCTGTTGTATAAACAAGAAGGTAAGTATCCGGAGGCGGAAGCAATTTACCTTGGCATGGAAAAGCGGTTGGGTAAAAATAATCCTGATTATGCCAGCATGTTAAACAACCAGGCTGCGTTATACAGAGTGATGGGTAAAGAAGATAAGGTAGAAGATTTATTAAAGCGCTCTGCTGCTATTTATAAATCGAATTTCAATGAAGTGCACCCAGCCTACGCAAAGTCGATAAGCGATCTCGGAAACTTCTACCGCTATAAAGCACGTTATGCTGAAGCTGAACCATTGTTAACCAAAGCCTTGTCTGTTCGCGAAACAACATTGGGGAAAAATCATCCACTTTATGTTCAATCTCAAGAAGACATTGCCATTCTTCATTGGAAGAAAAAATCCTTCAGTACAGCCGGAAGTTTATATCGGGAAGTGATGAGCAAGTCACTTGATTTTATCAACAGTTATTTTCCGCCAATGAGTGAAGCAGAAAAAACGAAATATTGGGATGTACTTTCGCCTCGTTTTCAACGCTTCTACAATTTTGCGATTGAATCCAGTGCTGAGAATAAATACATTGCACAAGATTTGTTTGACTATCAAATCGCAACTAAGGCGCTCTTGTTAAACTCTACCAATAAGGTAAAACAAAATATTGCCGGCAGTAAAGATCCTCAACTCATAAAAGATTATAAAACATGGCTCGATCAAAAAGAAAATCTTGCCCGACTATATGCGTACACCAAGGAAGAATTAAAAGAGCAAAACATAAATCTTGATTCTCTTGAGAGTGCTACCAACAGCATGGAGAAAAAATTATCAGAACGGTCGGCTGATTTTATGGCCGGTTACTCAAAAAAGAAGATATCCTACACTCAAATCAAAAACCTGCTATCCGAAACAGAAGCAGTGGTTGAAATCATTCGGACTCGAAAATATGATCAGGATTTCACAAAAGACTCACAATACGTTGCTCTCATTCTTACAAGGGAAAGTGAAATACCAAAACTAGTTGTCTTGGATAATGGACTTCAACTGGAAACACGCTTTTCAAAATTTTATCGCAATGCCATTCAACAAAAAATTACTGATGAGCATTCCTATGATCAATACTGGGCACGTATCGAACCTGAATTAAAAGCGAAAAAAATGATCTACATATCACCCGACGGTGCATATAATCAACTCAACTTAAATACCCTTAAGAAACCCGCGGCCGATTATATTATCAATCAATATGACCTGGTAATTCTTGGAAACTCAAAAGATCTCATCGCATTAAAGGGTAAAAAGAAAGCAGCATCAAAAAAGAATGCCATGCTTCTCGGCTTCCCTGAATATGGACAAGGAAATGTTGCAGCACTTCCGGGAACAAAAGTAGAAGTTGATGGTATTGCCAAAGTATTAAAAGCCTCCGGCTATCAGGTCACGCAGTTTATGCAGAAGACTGCCACAGAAGCAAATTTAAAATCCGTTAAGGCCCCTGCGTTAATGCATATTGCAACACATGGGTATTTCTTACAGGATGTTGAAAATAAAACTTCTGCTTATGGTGTAAATGTTGAGAACGCAAACGACAATCCATTGCTGCGTTCCGGATTACTTCTTGCCGGTGCAGCCAGTACCGTGAGTGGAAAACGTACACCTAATTTGGAAAGTAACGACAATGGAATTCTTACCGCATACGAAGCCATGAACTTAAATCTTGAAGGAACAGATTTAATTGTATTAAGCGCATGCGAGACCGGTTTGGGTGATATTAAAGCAGGTGAAGGCGTCTATGGGTTGCAACGCGCATTCCTCGTAGCAGGTGCTGATGCATTGATCATGAGCTTGTGGAAAGTAGACGATGCTGCTACACAGCAACTCATGAATAATTTTTATTCTAACTGGTCAAAACTCGGCAACAAACAAAAGGCCTTTAAGCAAGCTCAACTTCAACTGATGACAAAATACAAGGATCCCTATTATTGGGGAGCGTTTGTAATGATGGGACTGTGATGAAAAGAAGTTAGAATATCGTCTACTGAATTAAAATTGAAAATTGACTTGAATCAGTTTTTACATCCGTTAACGCATTCTTAAGACTATCAATCGTATTAAGCACTGTTTACTGCGCTTGTGCAACAAAAGAAAAAAGCATAATTCCTATAATGCTAACTGCCCGTCCCACGTTCGATCAATTATGGTTTAGAAGAAGCTTTAGTTTTTGGAGTTGCTGTTGATTAGCTTCTGATTTCATATTATCGATAATACTCTGCTTTTCGCGCTTTGTCAATCGCCAACTCAACGAAGCACGAGCACTGTTCTGACGAATACTATCCATCTTCTGCAAAATGGGAACATAGCTTTCCGCTTGATACTGAATATCGATCCTATCAATACTTCCATTAAACCACGACTTCGCATGGCCGATAAGCAAATCGCTTGTGATATCCTGAAAGTTTTCAAAATTATTATAGATACTACTAATGGGTTGCGTAATATCGTCCATGATGGTTTGTCCTGTCTTCGGAGAAATTACACCCAGCTTTGGTGAGTCACGAATGGAAACAATAACAATTCCATCTGTATTTTCAGCAATCCATTCTTTGAAAGCATAGACAAAACGTACAGCATCTGAAAGACCAAAATTATCAGATATACCTGCATCCATAATTTCAATAGGCGGCTCTGTAGGCAGAGTTGTGTTTGGAGTAATGTATGGAAAAGTAGCACTCATTCGCAGCGCAGAAAGAAAACGCAAATTGCTCCCCTGATGTTCACTAAATAAACGCTGAAAATCCACACCACTAAATTTGGTCATTTTATAATTCGGAAACTCGGTGATCTCGTAGTTCATAAAAGAAACCGGGCGTGAGGCGATGTACAATTTTCTTCCATCGTTTACCACCGTTGGCGTTAAGATTACCATTGGTATAATGGCGCTTAATTCAGCACTATCATAATCTCGAATGGGTTTATCAAGCAACCCTTCTGTTATTTTATTCAACTGCTCTTCAAAAGTATAACTACGATCACGATAGTAATAAAGTCCACCATATTCGTACTTGGAAAAGCCTATGAAAAAATCATTAGCGAGGAGGCTAAAAATTAAAGGATTTAAATTATCGGTAGATATTTTATCACGGTGAAGCCCGGCAAACGGGTTAACTTTCTGGTTCAGCTTCTCTCGCAATTTCAATTCGCGATAATAGCTTGCGCCAATCAATCCACCGGAAGCTCCGGTAATGAGCGTGCTACTTTCAAAGAGTTTTCCATTCGTCAAACTATCTGCTGTTTGTAAAGCCGTGAGTGTCCACAACGAAGCACGCTTACCACCACCACTTGCGCACAGAAAAACCATTTTCGGTTTTTGATTAGCAGGAAATTTTTTTCGCCAGTTTTCCAGCATTACTAATGTAGCTTGTTTATCATATTGGATGCTGGCACTATCATTAATGATTCGGAAATTTTCAACGGAGTATTCGGCTGGTGGCTGAAGGTAATCTAAACCAAAGGCCTCATACGGTTTGGTCAAATAATCCTGCCCCACCCAATAGTTGACTAACATAAAAAGGGCAAAGGCTATAGTTGCTGACCATCCACCAAACCAATATGCAAACGCTCCCGACATCATCACAAAGACCGTAAGGAAGATAACACAACTCGCTGCCGCAGGAAGCTGAAAGGATGGGTAATCCTTAAAAATCCCTAACAGCAACACGACACCGAAAATAAAGAGTTCGATAATCACAAGATTAAAATGGTTTTGATCGAATACCTTTAGGATCATTCCCTTATCGTAAAAACTATTGTCTTCGATTTTTTTCACTTTAAGATCGTAGTCGATGTAATTATCAACATGCACTTGCTTTTTACGCGCAATGTCCAGTTTCTTCAATGCGCTGGCGCGGGTAACTTTCACTTTTTGTTTTATCTTTTCATCAATGCGGCAGATAACGTATTTAAAAATGTCTTTGTTCGTAAACCAGAAGTAGACAATGAAGATTGATGTCATAAAAAGGAATCCGCATAGCAGGCCAAACAAATTCCAACTCAACGCTGAATCCGTTGTATATTGATTGTTTATCTGAAATCCAATAATCTGATATATATACGTTATTAAAAAAACAGCCGGAATAATACTGTTGTTAATCACAAACTTGGTAAACGGTTTTGATAATGCTCCGATAAACGAGAAACGGTGTCCATCAGAAATGTAGCAGGTAATATGAAAAGATGTTATAAATCCAGCAACCACAATGCCCATGATAAAAAAACTGGTGAAGTTCACTTCATTTAAATATTCAGGATCAAGAAAGAGGTAAGGAATGCCGAGATACTTTCCAAAGTTTCCCGTAACCATCGCAAACAAAATAATCCAGCAAATCATTAGAATATGATTGCGTTTAATGTTGTTGAGCAACAATTGAACAGGAAAAGAATAGAATATGGAAGGTGCTAAAAAGTAAAGTTTACGCATAATAGAATTACATCAATATACTAAATAATCATGAACCATTTACGTGGGTTAAGAGCCGATTTATCAGCTTAACTCAAAAAAAAATTGTAAATCGTAAATTGTAAATTGTATCTCATTTGACAAAACCATTTAACATCTATCGCTCTTCCGCCGGTTCCGGAAAGACCCGCACCCTTGCAAAAGAATACCTCAAGTTAGCACTTCGCTATCCGGAATATTATCGTTTTATCCTCGCGATGACATTCACTAATAAGAGTACTCAAGAGATGAAGGACCGAATTATCTTTTACCTTAATGATTTTGCAGAAGGTAAAAGTGACGACTTATCAAAAGAGATACTGAATGAATATGAAGAAGAAGGTCTTATTTTTCCACAAGTATTATTGAAAACGAGAAGTAAGGAAGTACTTTCTTTGATACTCCATCACTATTCACAATTTTCAGTTAGTACCATTGACGCTTTTTTTCAACGGATCATCCGATCGTTCACCCGCGAGACCGGCTTGCTTGGAAACTTTAGATTAGAGATTGATAACGATCTGGTGCTGGAAGAGGTAATCGACTTGTTGATGGAAGAACTAACCGACAACGCAGAACTTCGTGGTTGGATAATGGATTTTTCGTTGGAGCGATTAGAGGAAGGACAGGATTGGGACATACGAAGTGCCCTGCTCACTTTTTCGAAAGAAATATTCAAAGAAGAATTTAAAGCCATTGAAGACGATGTGTTGGAAACAACCAGTGATCGCGCATTTTTTAAGGACTTCAAACAGAACCTCCAACGCGAAGTAAATTCCGTGAAGAAGAGAGTAGAAGTTGGCGCTAAAAAACTCCTCGATGAATTTCATGCTCATCAATTAACGGTCTCCGATTTCTATTATGGCGAAGCGGGAAGTATTTACAAATACGTAACAAAGTTAATCGAAGGAGAAATCTCCAGACCTGGCTCAAGAGTACAAGCCGGCCTGGATGATGTTGATAAATGGGCCGGCTCAAAAGCTGATAAAAAATTAATGAGATCGTTGGTAGAACAAGGTTGGCAAGCACAACTTGCCGATCTGGTAAAGTATGTTGAATATCATCACACAGCGTACCACTCTGCAGAACAAGCCCTGAAGAATTTATATGCCTTTGGACTGCTGGCTGATATTTCGAAGACTTTAAAGAAATACCTCTCCGAGAACAACATGATGTTGCTTTCAGATGCACCACGGTTTTTAAATAAACTGATGGATGAGCAGGAAGCTTCTTTCATTTATGAAAAAGTAGGTTCCTTTTATCGGCATTTTCTGGTTGATGAATTTCAAGATACCTCTGATTTTCAATGGCGAAACATTTTGCCGCTTATTCGAAATGGAGTTTCACAGAATTATAAGAGTTTGATTGTAGGCGATATTAAGCAATCCATTTACCGCTGGCGTGGTGGCGACTTGAATATCCTTCAGGAGAAAGTAAAAGGTGATGTTGGCGAATTAATGACCGATACCTTTCCCCTGGATACAAACTATCGAAGTGCCGAGAATCTTGTACGGTTCAACAATGCTTTATTTGGCACTGCATCCAAGATAATCGCTTCTGCAATAGGTGTTGCGTTTCCACAAGAAGTGTATAATGATGTGGCACAAAAGAATTTCAAGTTCAAAGATAAAGGATATATTAAAATTGATTTCTTATCGGCCGATACGCAAACACAAGAATCAGAAGAAGAGGGCATTCAAAAATTTACGGAGATCTCTTTATCAAGACTTCCACTAATTATTGAAGAGCTTCAACAAAAAGGTGTCTCTCTTCGCGATGTTGCCTTTTTAGTACGCGATAATAAAGAAGGTCAAAAAATCGCACAGCACTTTATGGCATATCGTTCATCGCCAAATGCAAAATCAAATTTTCAATACGATGTAGTTTCAAACGAATCCTTACGTCTCGATCAGGCATCTTCGGTTTTAGTGCTGATCAATGCCATGCGTTTAATTGAAGATGAATCGAATCGCATTGCAAAAGCGCATTTGGCATACGAATATCAAAAGATGTGGCAACCAAATGCTTTTCCAAATTATCATGAAATATTTTTAAAAAGTCATACCCAACATTTTTCAAAACTCGTTCCTCCGTCATTCACACAACAACAGCATGTACTCAGTGCCTTACCTTTATTGGAACTCGTTGAAAACCTCATTTACATTTTCAGACTGGGTGAATTGACTTTGGAGATTGCCTACCTCCAAGCTTTCCAGGACTTGATACTGGAATTTTCTCAGCGCGAGCGAAGCGATCTTTCTTCTTTCTTAACCTGGTGGGAGAAAAACAAACATAAAAAATCCATTCAGGTTGCCGGAGGAATTAATGCTGCACAAATTATTACCATACACAAATCGAAAGGTCTACAATTTAAATATGTCATTATTCCTTTTTTGGATTGGGAGTTAAATCATCAAGGAACGAAATCACCCATGTTGTGGTGCAAAACGGATGAAGCATTATTTAAAGATGCCGGCTACATTCCCATAAAGTATACTCAGGCACTGGAGGATACGTACTTCGCCGAATATTACACAAAAGAACGGCAACGAATTTATCTTGATAATCTCAATCTACTATATGTAGCTTTTACCCGAGCAGAAGAAGGATTGATTGCACATGCTCCGCTGCCAAAAACAAAAGCATTATCCCATGTCGGGCAACTGGTTAAGAGAACAATCGAACAAGACGAGGAACTTCAAAGTAATTGGACACATGAAACGAACTCATTTCAGCGAGGCGAAATAGAAGTGTTGGACAAGCAACCAAAAAAACAAAACGATTCACTTGTACTTAGGAAATATCCCGTTACCCCCTGGAGGGACCGGCTTCAAGTACGCAGACAGGGTGGTGATTTTTTTACGGTTACGGAAAAGCGAAAGAAAATCAATGAAGGAATTTTTCTTCACACACTACTCTCGCGTATACACGTTGCTAAAGATTTAACCTCGTCAATTGATCAAGCCATTGTTGAAGGACTGATTCGTGAAAACGAAAAGCAGAGCATTACGGAAACCATACAATGGATTATCAATCATCCTTCATTGCAACTTTCATTTACAGAAAGTGCAACATTAAAAACAGAAGCTTCTTTACTTTTACCTGATGGCACAGAAAAAAGAATTGATCGACTCACTATAAAAGACGGACATGCATTATTAATTGATTATAAAACCGGCGTACCTACCAAGAAAGACCAGGAGCAAGTAGAAAACTATATCCACATCTTCAAATCGATGGGAATGAATTCTGTGACGGGTTACTTAGTATATGTAAATGAGAGGACGTGTATTGAAGTTCTTTAGTTTCTATTGAAACACACGAATATAATCCACAATCATACGCTGAGGAAAAACGGTTGTCTCGTTTGGATTGCCGGGCCAGGAACCGCCAACAGCAACATTAAATATGAAAAAGAATTCTTTTTGAAATTCATCGAGTTCACCTGGGGTGATATCAATTTTATTGAACTGAACGTCATCCACATACCATGTAATGAAACTTTGGTCCCAGGTAATTGTGAATACATGAAACTTTTCATTGAATGATCCTTCACTTAGCACATGGCCTGGCTTTTCGCAGGTACATACTTTAGTTCCCGCATTATCCCAATGAAGAGTTCCAAACACGGTCTTCTCACGCTCCATTGTTCCTCCAATCATTTCCATGATATCGATCTCACCGCATTTGGGCCAATTCACGGTTGAAATATTCGAGCCTAACATCCACAATGCTGGCCATATTCCCTGACCTTTCGGAAGTTTCGCTCGAATATCAACACGTCCATATTTAAATTCCTTTTTGCCTTTCGAAATAAAACGAGAAGAAGTATAAGAGAAACCATTAAGGCTTTCCTTCTTTGCTTTTATGGTAAGGTATCCATTCTGAACGATGGTGTTGGCTCCCCTGTAATATTGAAGTTCATTGTTACCCCAACCATTATTGTTTCCCGTTTCTTGTGTCCAATTGCTGGTGTTAAGTTGATCACCGCCAAACTCATCTTGCCAGACCAATGTCTTACCATCATAACTTTCAGGCGTTGTATACCCCACATCAGCAATAACAGGTTCGGCCACTTGAACCGTTATTGAGATAGTCTCGTCAATTGAAATATTATCAACAGAATAGGCTAATATCCTGACACTGTATGTTCCGCTATTTTGGTAGGTGTGTGACTCTGTTCCATCCTCAGAATTTGTTGCTGGAGCTGTTAAATCCTCTCCAAAATAAAACAGAAATAATACCGCATCGTCTGCAGTGGCTTCGAAAGTAACCAAGCCTGAACCATCTACACTGATAGTTTCTTTGATAACAAGATTAGAAGGTGCAATTTTTGAATCTGGCTCACTGCCTTCTTTGCAATTAGAAAACGTGATCGCACTAAGAGTCAATAGAGTTAATGCAGCTATTTTTTTCATTTTGATTGAATCAATTTTAACTCAATAATAACAGATCGCAGTGACATATTGTTTTAATGAGCATTTCAATATTGGATTTGATGATCATTTTTTTTAGCAGCAATGAATGTTTTTGTGTATTTAAAATAAAATCAATTTCTACACTTAAAATTTCGATAGATCGAAATCTACACTCTCTTCTTCGCACCTCTTACTGCTTCTGCAGTCCACGGATCTTCAGGCCAGTGATGACGAGGGTATCGCATCCGCAAGGCTTTGCGCACTTCATGATACGTAGTCTGCCAAAAACTTTTTAAGTCTTGTGTTACTTGCACGGGTTTATAACCCGGTGAAAGTAAATGTAACGTAACTTTTTTTCGTCCTTCATTGACTACAGGAGTTTCTAATAATCCAAACATCTCTTGCAATCTCACCTCTATAACGGGAGAACTTCCATCCGATATGTAATTCAATTGAATCATTGATCCGCTGGGAACTTTTATTCTGGATGGTGCAAGTATATCCAATCGATTATTTAATTCCCACGGCAAGATAGAAGTGAGGATAGTATGTAAATCCAGTTTCTGCAATTCTGTTTGCCTGGTGATCGAATTTAAAAAAGGAGGAAGCCAGATATCAATCGACTCTAATAATTTTTCATCCTGCACATCGGGCCAACCCTCATCCGGACGCCAGGTTCGTAAACTCAGTACACGTGCCTGCCATGATTGCTGTTCTTCACTCCATCCGAGCATCTTCAATCCTTTGGATCGTATTACATCACATAAAATTTTTATTCGAGCCTCATCGGAAATTTTTGCTGAAGGCTTTCGCTCTAACACCAAACTTCCAATTTGTTTTTCAATTGAGCCTACAACCATTTCGCGCTCATCATCCCAACGAACAGTTTCCTTTTCCTGTGCCAATACTTTTAAGTCGGATGGATGAACTACGCCTGCGAGAAATATTTTCCCTTCACCTTTTCCCATATCAAGATGAGCAACACACAACCATGTTTCACGCAAGAGCGGATCGTGTTGAGGCAATTTTACTATTCTTCCGTTCGCTAACTTGTAACGTTCATTGTGTTTTTCAATTTGCTGAGCAATACGCTCCGGATATGCAGCCACTAAAAGCTTACCTATGTCCGCATCCTTTATGATAGAATTTTGAACTTCGATCGTCAATAACTTTCGCCAGTTCAATGCCAGTTTTTCAATCCGCTCCAACACACCACGATCGGCAAATACCTTTTGTCCATCGCGCCACTTGCGAAGTGCCTCAACACGCAACACGACATCAACACCCGATTCTTTTTCGAGCGGGTCGCGCTCTTCCAGCACCGCAGCCAAATCCGTTGCAAGCGAAACAAATTCTTTTGTTTGTGATGCGTGATCGGCTTCCAATAACATATGGGCAATTCGTGGATGGGTAGGTAATCGCAACATCGCCTTTCCGCGGGAAGTAATTTTGTTTTCTTCGAGTGCTCCGAGTTGATGTAAAAGTTCTTTCGCCTGACTAACAGCGCCCATGGGTGGTGAAGTGATCCAGGTCAATTCCTGAATATCATTTACTCCCCATTGACCAAGTTCAAGTAATAACGGAGCAAGATCGGCTTCTAAAATTTCGGGCGTGAGATTTGATGATAAATTAGTCTGCACAGCTTCGCTCCATAATCGATAACAAACTCCTGGCCCCAAGCGACCAGCCCGACCAGCGCGTTGATCGGCAGAATCTTTCGGAACACGAATCGTTTCCAATCGCGTGAGTCCACTGCGCGGATCGAACTTCGGCACTCTGGAAAGCCCGCTGTCAATAACAACTTGAATGCCTTCAATTGTTAAGGATGTTTCAGCAATTGAAGTAGCAAGAACAATTTTTCGTTTATCTGACGGATGTGGAAGTATTGCCTCTTGTTGTTTCTTAAAAGGAAGATCGCCATATAACGGGTGAATGAGCAACGGAATATTTTCTTGCTCCAATAAACTCTGCACGCGATTAATTTCACCTGCACCCGGAAGGAACGCAAGGATATCACCATCCTCATCCTCAACCGCTTTGCGAATGGCTTTTACCATTCGATTGGATATGGGTGCATCGACATCATGTGAAAAATACTTCAATGCCACCGGATATTGTTTGCCTAATGATGTAATCATAGACGCATCGTTTAGCTTAGCAGACAATGCTTCACCATCCAGTGTTGCTGACATGATCAGAATACGAAGATCATTTCGCAATACCTCTTGTGCCTGAAGACATAGTGCAAGTGAAAGATCCGCATGTAAACTTCGCTCGTGAAATTCATCAAAGATCACCAACCCCACTCCTTCCAGCGTATTATCGGATTGAAGCATTCGTGTTAGGATACCTTCCGTAACGACTTCAACTTTTGTGATAGTACTTACCTTATTTTCAAAACGAACACGATAACCAATTTGCTGTCCTGCTTCTTCTTGCAATTGAGAAGCCAGTCGCGTGGCAACTGATTTTGCCGCTAATCGCCTTGGCTCAAGCATGATTATTTTTTTTTCGCCAAGCCACACCTCATTCATAATATGCAACGGAAGAACGGTAGATTTACCTGCACCCGGTGGCGCTTGTAAAATCACTACAGGATGATCTTTCAGCTTTTCGTTTAGCTCGGAAAGAATTTCCAAAACAGGATAGTCAGGCATGAACGCAAAAGTAATGAGATTGAAACAATGTAGTGCCTGAATTTAAAACTGTATTCTAAATTCTATTTGTGAGAAGAGGTCTCATGCAAAAAACTCTGCATCCATAAATGAGCCTCGTGCTCATCTGTAAAAACCCGAAGTTCGATACCAAGCTCTTCTACTTTTACAATCATTCGATTGTAGTACGATTCACGGATTGGATCTTTAAATCCAATGGCTGCAATGCGTTTCAATCCATGGCGTACTGCTTCGGGTAATATGCGTGTAGAAAACCAAATCTGATCTTCATCTTGTACTTTTCCTTGTTCGCGCAGATCGGCAATCCAGCCTGGGGTATTGTACGTCTTTAGTGTTAACAACAACGACTCAAAGGCATTTCGGTAATCTAAGCTTGTAACATTTCGTTTCCAGATCAGCAGGGTATTGTTAATGTTAGCATCATAGTATAATTGAGCGGCATCGCTCTCGAAGAAAATCTGTTTATCAACGGATGGTGGTGTTGGTAATGTAATTCGAAAAAGTGTGCCCACATTCAACTGACTTTCAATTTCGATACTTCCATTCATAGCCTCCACTTGCGTCTTCACTAAAAAAAGTCCGAGACCTTTTCCTCCGATGTGGGTATGAAAGCGCTTGTACAATTTGAAAACATTTTGCTTCTGCGAGGCCAGGTCAATACCTAATCCATTATCACTGATTTCCAGGATCACTTCATTGCGCTCATTGATATGTGAATTAATCGCTACGACAAGTGAACGATCGGGAGCGCGATACTTAATTGCATTGCTTAAGAGATTAAACAAAATACTGTGCAGCATGGCACGGATTACAAATGCAAAAGAAGCATTACTAAAGTTGTCGGTTATTGTAAACTCCGGTTTGATATTATCATTCAAAATGCCCAGTACTTTATTCCACTCATCAGCCAGCATCACTTTTTCCCGAACATTGTAAAGTTCATTTCGGATATCAATGATATGATTCAGGTCTTTCAATACCCCATCCAAATCAACAGCGGATTGTCTGATGAAACCCAGGATTTCTTTTTGTTCTTCTGCATCAGAAGAACAACGCACAATATTCGAAAGGCCCAGTAATCGTGCAACCGGACCGCGAAGGTTATGCGACACAGTATAAGAAAATTGTCTTAGTTCGTTGTTGTGTTTTACCAACTCCTCATTGATATGAAGCAAGCTCTGACTCTTTTCTTCAACTAACTTCTCGAGGTGGGTATTATAAACAATTAGTCGCTGCTGCTGTTCATTGATTAATTTATTAGCTTCCTGCAACATCTCACGATTTAATGACAACTCGTCTTTCTGATGTTGCAACTCTTCGTTCTGCGCTTCTGATTCTTCATTCAACCGAAGAAGCTGAACATTCTGATCTGACAGTTTTGTGTTGATTGAATCTTTCTCGTTAATCAACATGACGGCATTTTGTTCTGCGCTTTCCGTAATGAACTTGAGCACTAAAATTCCAAAAAGCAGTACAAAATAAGAAATGACCGCAATATAATTAACGTAATAATATGCCTTCGCATCAAAGCCGCGCTGAAAATATCCTACACCCATCAGATTATGAAGTGGATCAAATAATACAAGGCAGATAAAGGTGGATGCCAGGCAAACAGAAAGCTTTAAGCGTTCACTCAGTCTAAAAACAATGGCCGGCAGAATAGTAGTAGCCACCAAAATTAATCGACTATCAAAATACCCAATGTAGGATTGATTAAAATTAACAGTCTTTCCATACATGGTGATAAAGATGGTCATCCAAACTGGTGCGAGGCAAAAAATAAGCCTGCCTGCATTCCAACTTTTTTTGTTTAGAAAAATGATCCCTAAGAAAATGAGACCAACTGAAATAATGAATTTAAAACTTGCAACCCAGCCAAAGAAATGAAACAGAATGAAAAACAAAACGAATGTTAATCCCGAAAGAATCAGAGCCAGAATATTTGTGACATACACCAATTGGCGAAGATGTTGTGGCACCCGGGATGTAGGGATAAGAAAAGAAAATACATCTACCATGCAGAGGGCGGGCCAGTAAAATACGGTTAAAAATAAACCGCATTCTAATAGAAAACAAAAGACCTCATATTATGCTTCATTGATTAAGTCAACAAAGTTTAAACATGAGGTCTCTTAATATTAAATCTTCATATCATTTCAACGTCTCCAAAATCCCCTCCTTATAAGATGTTGCTTTTACATTAAAAGCTTTCTCTGTTTTGCTGCTATCAAATACATACTCATTTTCAAATTGATACATCATCTCTACAAACTCGCGCAACACGGGTATAAATAATCCAACCAGGCGCACACCAAACTTGGACATTACTTGTGGTGATTTATATTGCTTGTTTAAAATTTCATATGCCATCCGAATATAGTCGTCTCCCGTTATTTTTTCCTTACTTGTAAGTGCATGCCAGGTTTGGTTGTATGCAGAGGGTGTATTGCCTGCAATAGCAACCGTTCTTCCTGCATCTGGTGTGTAGGTAAAGGTGTGAATCTTCTTCGGATCACCTACCCATTGTGCACCTTTACCTACCTTCAATCGCTCATTAACTGTAGCGTGCGTTAAACTCAATAGTGCACCTGGTCCATAGAAATCAGCAGCACGAACAATCACACCTTCAAGGTTGCCTTGTTTTATTTCATCGAGCAATGTAGTGGCAATCTTTGCACGCACTTCTCCCTTCTTGCTGTTTGGATTGAATGGTGTTTCTTCAGTCATCGCACCATTTACTTGACCATATGCATAAACATTATCAAAGAATACAAGCTTGCTTCCGTTTTTTTTGCAGGCATCAATCGTGTTTCGCATTACGATGGGCCATTGCTCCTGCCAGGTTTTTGCATCATACTTTAATCCAGCCAATAAATACACAACTTCACTTCCTGCTACAGCATTCTCTGTCTGCTTGTAGTCTAACAAGTCTGCTTTTACTAATTCATCTGAAGCATTTACCTTTTTAGGATTGCGACTGACTTGCCTGATCTGATTGGTGTATTGCGGAAGATGTTTTGAAAGTTCACGGGCAATTGTGCCGTTGGCTCCGAGGATAGTTTGCATAGGGGTTTTTCTTATAGTCGCGGAAGGTAGAAAAGTATTGCAAAGTTTAGAACTTTTTGTGCCTGATAGAAAGCATAGGATCGAGAACAAAATCAAATAACTTAATTAGAAGCACTCAAATACCTGTACGGAAGAAATACGATTCCGGACTGAGCAAAAGCTTGTTCCTTCACTTTCTGACCTTTAATTTTTATATTCGTTATCCATTCCTTCCAAACTCAGAGTTGATTCTGTGTGGAAATTGATCTTAACGATGTGACGTATTAACTAAAACCTCTCTAAACTATGGGCACACTAAAAGTTATCGGACAAATTGAATTAAAACAATTCTGGCCACAAGGTCTATCGGATGCAGACACATCCAGTGTTATTATTTCGGTTAATCGAGATTCTTTCTTCTATCGCAAAAGCAATAGCTCACCCTTTCGAAAGACAAAAGCATTTTACGATTCGTACGTTGTCGGAAAAAGTAAATCCAAGTTGGTGAAGAATAATAAGATCAAAGTCAGGCTGCAGGGTATTGATGCGCCCGAACTTCATTGCAAAGCTCCCGTCCTGGCCGCGTCACCCAACATAACAGCAGAAATACGGAAGCAGTACAATTCTAAAAATAAAGACTTCAGGCAAAACTTAAGCGAGTCAGCCACAGTTGCGATTAGTAAATTTCTAAAGAGCATAAACAAAACAGTAGTTGAATGCGAAGTCCTTTCATACAATGTAGAAAACCCACGCGAAGTGGTCGATACCTACGGACGATTTGTAGCCAACCTTGTGGTAAAAAAGAAAAACAAAAAGTATGATCTTAATATATGGCTTGCAAAAGAAGGATGGGTAGTGCCTACATTCTATACTTCGATGAGTCCTGAAGAAATAGATGATCTTCTTATCGCAGCTAAGTCCGGGAAGAAAAAGAAAAACAGAATTTGGAAAAAGCTAAGCTCAGACACAGGTAAGTTTAAATACAGTCAGCAAATCAGAAAAGATGTAACAAGTTTCAAGATTGGCGAAGATGTTGGATCACTCATTATGCCAAAACTCTTCCGCAGGCAAACGGGATATGAACTACAAAAGAAAATAAAAATCTTTGAAGGCACCTTCGCCCAATTTCTTACCAAAAGTAAAGACCCATTTTATAAACTAGATGAGTTCATTAGCGAAGGCTTCGAAGCCAAGCTGCACTACCTTGATGAACACTTTAAGAATAAAAAATTTCTTCTCAGCCCCGAGGATATGGTATTCAGAGAGAAGTACAGTAATGTAATCGATGAAAAAGGAAAGGATGTTGAATCATGGTGAACTGACAAAACCAATAACCACATTCAGTCCTTGTAAAGAACCCTAAGAACATCATACTCAGCTGGAGTACGATGTTCTTCCATTGCCTTGAAGGGGGCTAGATTTGCCTTTGGCAGCTAACCTCGTGCATTCTCACTTGAAATGACTACCTTTGCGCATCACTCCTCGAAATTCACGTAAAAAAGCACTTTCGTGCTACGGTCTTCCCTGAGGCGTTAGTTATTAAACCTCATCGTGCATTGCACAAACATTAAAAAATGTCATTCGAAAAATTAAATTTAATAGAGCCAATCATGCGTGCTCTACAGTCAGAAGGCTATACCAAGCCTACGCCCATTCAAGAACAATCTATTCCCGTTTTGTTGGAAAGAAGAGATTTGTTGGGTTGCGCCCAAACCGGCACAGGTAAAACTGCCGCGTTTGCTATTCCTATTTTACAATTGCTTCATCAGGATGAACTCTATAAAAAAGGTCCACAAGGAATTAAAGCATTAATCTTAACGCCTACGCGCGAACTTGCCATTCAAATTGGTGAGAGCTTTACGGCTTACGGAAAACATCTTCGCATTAAACACACGGTTATCTTTGGGGGTGTAGGACAAAAACCACAGACTGATGCATTGCGTGCTGGCGTTGACGTGTTAATTGCTACCCCTGGAAGATTACTTGATTTAATGGATCAGCGTTTCGTTCATCTTCAACATATTAAAATGTTTGTGTTGGATGAGGCCGACCGTATGCTCGATATGGGTTTTATCCATGATGTGAAAAAAGTCATTGCTAAGATTCCTCCAAAAAGACAAACACTTTTCTTCTCGGCTACCATGCCTCCGGAAATTTCAAAGTTGGCGAGTACTATCTTGACGAATCCTGTGAGGGTAGAAGTAACACCCGTTTCTTCTACTGCTAACACAATTCAACAGTCAGTTTATTTTCTTGAGAAGAAAGACAAGAAGAAATTACTTCACCATCTTCTACAAGATCGCGCCATTGAAACTGCATTAGTATTTACACGCACAAAACATGGTGCGGATAAAGTGGTGAAGGATCTTTTGCAAAGTGGCATAAAAGCTGAAGCCATACACGGAAACAAATCACAAAATGCAAGACAGCGTGCATTGACAAACTTCAAGTCGAGAATAACGCGTGTATTAGTAGCAACAGATATTGCTGCTCGCGGAATTGATATTGATGAACTTTCACACGTAATCAATTATGAATTGCCCAATGTACCAGAGACGTACGTTCACCGCATTGGTAGAACAGGTCGTGCTGGCGCTGCAGGTATTTCGATTTCATTCTGCGATGAAGAAGAAAGAGAGTTTTTAATTGACATTCAAAGACTCATCGGCAAACCTCTTCCTGTTGTTGAAGATCAACCATATCACATGACACACGTAGGAAGTTTTAAAGCCAAACCTGCACAACGTCAATCGACACAACGTAATAACGGGAATAACAGCAGGAGAAATTCAAGTGCTCCGCACCGCGAAGGCTCTGGCAATACCAGAAATCGCGGAAACGGTTCGGGAAATTCTACACCGCGTAACAGTTCTTCGGGAAATTCAGGAAATAGAAGAAGTTCTAACTCATCCGCCTGGGGAAGTGCACGAAGAGGTAATTCACAAGGTGGAGGAGATAACAATTACTAGTTAGACATTAGATATTAGAATTTTAACTTTTTTAAAGTCGTCTGAATGTATAATTCCCATCAGACGACTTTTTTATTACTCTTCAATTCTATGACTATTTTATTCTACTACAGCATCAAACGCACTGTTCAGAATTTTTCCATTGCGTTTCATTTGAATCCAGATGCGATAATTCCCTGGAGTTGGGAATGAATATGGGAAAGTAACAACAGAATGTTCCGGATGTTCACGATCAACTTCATGATCCATATTACCCATCAACACTTTGTTACGCTCTTTTTCAGTCATTGCATCCAACTGTGCAACAACTTGGTTGATGCTATCCATGAAAACAGATGACTTTGTAATCTTGTCCCAGTTTACAGGTCCGGTTTCTTTTTCGAAACGGTTTAACATCGTCTGCTGCGAAGCCATTGAATAACTTCCTACAGGATGAAGATGAATGTAAACACTTCCATCATCTTTCATCACAACAGCATGTCCCATCATGCCGAGGTAAGGATCCAGTATTGCAGGCTTTCCATTTTCATCCAGAATACTAAAAGTAAGGTCGTACAATTTTCCTGCAGCAATCGGCTCGTTCACAGCATGTTCCCAAATGGCAGTTGATCCATCCGGTAACAAAGTCTTAACTCCTGGTTTCCCACAAACAACAATTCCATCCGTTGCAATCTGATTCGAAGACGAGGGAGAGACAGGATTAGTTATAAAGTAGGTGTCATCCCTGTTAAGAGAAGAAGAGTCCATCGAAACTAAAGTCGCAGGTATTTTATTATCAATCTCAATGGTATCCGGAATCGTCTCTGAGAATCCACTAAGTCGCGTGATATCAGCAAAGATTAAATACTTACCATTTGGCAACGGAGGTAATGGTGTGACATAGGTAGCTGAATCCTTTCGTTGAGGATGAAGGTGGGCAAAAACATCCATGCTTCCTGCACGAACTAAAAACATGTGCATGAGTTTACCGTGATCAGGAACTACGTATGAAAGTTTTCGGGTGTAGTTTAACTGCGCATGAGGTGTGGTATCGATCTTCAACTCCAGCATATTTTGTCCACGCAATTGAGAAATGTTAGAACTGGCGCGAAGGGGTTTATACATAAATCGCCTGTAGTCAGATGCCCAACTATCCCACCATGATTTACCTCCCCATAACATCAAAACTAAAAGTACAGCGCTCACACCAGCACCAATCCATCGCTTGCGTAAAACTCTTGCTGTAATTTCTTCACTCGGCTTTACCAATCCATCGCTTACACTCGCGCTAATAATAGTGACCATCAACCCAACCAGGAAAACACACAATACAAAAAGGATCCATCCTAATGATGATGGCATTTCTCTTTGGGTAGTGGACACCGCCATAACCGGAACCAAAACACTTCCAGAGCTAGTTGTTCCTTTTATTTCCAAATCAATTCCTGAAGTTCCTGCATCCATCAACCAAACCAAACCCTGATAATGACCTGGTTCATTAGGCACGGGCAACATCTCATCAGCTGATGGTGTACCCTTACTTCCTGCAAACCAATAAACGGGTTTAGCCCAGATAGATTCTATACCAGAGTCCTTCGTATATATATGAATGATAGCCGTTCCAGGAATTACATCTGGAGGTGTAATCAATACCATCACACCATAACCTCCTGCCTTACCTTCAAACGTTACACCGGGACTGCCAATGTGAGAATCGGCGAGAAGGGAAATACAAATAAAGAGTATGCTTAAAATTATTTTCTTCATAATCATCGTAATTTTAACGCACAATTTTTTTCATCCAGTTTCCCCACGATAGACCAACGAAGGAAGAGAAGATGGCAATACCCAATGCGATTGCTAATCCAATTACCAAATCCATCCCGGTTGCCACCATCCACTCACCAAAGGCATACCGAAACTCCCAATTCGGATTGGCACCAAAATACCATTTCGATGTTCCAAAAAACCAATGGCCTTTTGATGCCATCAATACATTGGCAAAGGGCCATTGAAAAACAATGAAGACAATTAGAAACGCTGCAGCATAGTACAACATATTCAACCATCGATTGTGTTTTGAATAACGTGTGATCAAATCAATCGCGATTGCCGGAAATAAAACCAGCAATGGAAATTCGAAAGGCTGAAAGGCCGTGATTGGATTTAATACCGGACCAAGCTTTGGTGTAGCTGGGAATAAGGGAAGTATCCAATTCATCAACATTAAAAAAACGGTATAAACAAGAGCCGCATACGTTGCTCCCCAATTTGATTTTGATGAAATTGAAAACGCCACGAGGAACAGTGGAAAAATAAAGGAAGAAACCTGATAGAATAATACTCCATGCATATCGTGCCGAGATAAGTATTCTGATCCGATGGTAAAAATCATAGTGAGTACGAATCCTGCCGAAAAAGCATAGAGTAAAGTGTATCCGCCTTGAGAAATACGGGCCTGATGAACATGCTGAGCATTTAAATTCTGATAGGCCAATACGCTGATGATGGCACCAAATTGAATCATGATCATTCCTAATAACAATACGGTATGAGGAGGAGAAAGAATAGTCACGTCCAATCCGTAACTATTATGCCACCAGTCATCAAAAGGCGCTGAGGTAATCATGGCAATGGCACCCCATATACAAAATAGATTTCCGATTGATCCGTGAAAAACGCCCCAGAACTTTACGGTCTTTGCACGCTCAAAAGGAGTCCCGGCAAATGTAATTTTCAATACGCGATATCCCGAAAACAATCCTGCTGTTACTCCACCTAAGTAAATGGCCAAGTGGGGCGCAGAAAATAATCCATCACGACCAATGCTCATGTGCCATGAGATATCCCAGATCAGTCCGATCATAATACTCAACGAGCACAATACGGTTGCATACAAATAAAACGGAATGCCCGCTTGAACAACGGTTGCCTGCGATTGATCTGACATCGATGATGAAGGAATGGAAATAGTTTGCATATAAACGAGGTTTATAAAAATACTTTAATACTAAAATTACAGTATTGCTTTAGACTAAAACAGAAAGCGCAGCTTATTTCTAAAAAATTATTGTGCAAATCGGATTATAAAAGTAGTGCCTTTATCCACTTCACTTTCAATATGTATAGATCCTCCTAACGCTTCAATCTGAGTCTTCACCAAAAAAAGACCAACACCACGTGCCTCTTTATGTTCATGAAATGTTTTATGCAATCCAAAAATTTTATCACCATACCGTTTCATATCAATACCCAAGCCGTTATCACTGATGCGCATTTCAATGGCACTTTCAAGTTGAATGGTCGTGACAACAATCTCAGGTGTTCTGAACTTTGCCTTATACTTAATGGCGTTACTGATTAGGTTCTGAAAAATGCTCTCCAGATATGTCTTGGAGTAACAGATCAAAGGTGATTTAAAATCAGATTGAATAACCGTACCGGTTTGGATAATCTCACCCTGTAAAGACTGAACTACCTTATCCAGCATTTCCTGAAAACGAATTTCAACCCGTTCAACATCGGTATTCTTTTTCACCTTCAGTGTCTCCATGAGTTCATTCATGGTTTCCTTTAAATTTTTAGAAACATCCGTAAGCTTTCTGTAAATAAGTTGATAATCTTCTTTACTGCTATTCTGATTCAACAAACTAATCAATGCGCTAATATTTCCAATGGGCGATCTCATGTTATGAGAAATGATGTGTGCAAAATCATCGAGCTGTTGGTTTTGCTCCTGCAGTTCCAGTGCTACTACTTCAAGACTGGTTTTGGATCGTTGCAGTTCTTCTTCTGATCTTTTTCGTTCCGTTATATCAATCGCCGAGGCGTACGTTAATTTTCGATTAACATCGGGTGATGAACTCCATAGCAACCATCGGTACGATCCATCTTTGCAGCGGTACCGATTCTCAAATGTTGTTAATGCATTGCCTGCTAAAACATGACTGTCGGCATTTCGTGTTCTTTCAAGGTCATCAGGGTGAACAAAATCAAAAAATTTCAATGATTTTAGTTCTTCTAGCGTCCATCCAAGTGCCTTCTCCCAGGCAGGATTTAGCTTTATAAAGAAGCCCTCAAAATTAACCATACAATTCAAGTGAAGTGAGTTATTAAACACTCTTGAATTTTCATCTGCCATTCGTCTCAATTCTTCTTCAGCCAGTTTGCGTGGCGTAATGTCACTGATGAAACCTTCAATCATCACGAGTGAATCATTATTATAAACTCCAGTACCTACTTCTTCTAACCACAGCCACTCCCCTGATTTATGCCTGATGCGATATTCCAATTGAAAACTAACACGATCATTCAACGCCTTCTCTACTACGTTAAAAATATACTCTTTATCATCGGAATGATATAGTTGAACAAAGTTGATTGAATTTGAAATGAATTCATCTGCTGTATAACCGGTTAACTGAACTACATTTTCATTCAGGTAAATCATCGAAAATGCTTCATCATTTCGACAGAGGTATATAACCCCCGGAATATTTTCAGCGATGGCTCGAAATTTTTGTTCGCTGCCGGCTAACTCAATTTCAGCTCTCTTCTTTTCTGTAATGTTGCGAACCAGCAGTAAAACTCTTTCATCATCGATGTATGATATTTTCGTTGCACTCCATCGTCCGGAATTTGGCACCTGGCATTCTAGATAAATGGACTGTTGATTTTTTAAAACTGAATCAATTGCCAAATCCAATCGCACCAACAATTCACCAGACAAAATTTCACTGATTTTTTTTCCAATGTACTCTTCACGTGGAGTAATCAGCAAAAGATGGTCGTTCTTTGTCCAAATGTTCGTGTAGATTTTTTCACGGTTGATTTCAAATGCAATGTCATCAATCGAGTTCAGCAGAGCCTGAAGATGAGCCTCTGATTTTTTTAACAGCTTCTCTTTTTCCTTGGCTTCTGTAATATCGGTGGCAATGCCAGCATAACCAATTAACTTGCTGTCCTCCCATAAACAAGAGACTGAGAGAAGAACTGGAAATCGAGTCTTGTCCTTCCGAATGTAAGTCCACTCATTTCTGTCGGCAACTTTTTTTATTCTTGCCTTTACAACAAATGTTTCAAACCCGGGAATAATTTCTCTGTTCAACTCTTTGCTCAGAACTTGTGATCGTTTTACTACCTCTTCAGGATCATGAAGTACATAAGGTGTAACTTTTCCAATTACTTCTTCTGCAGAATAGCCCAGCAGAATTTCGGCTGCTTTGTTAAAACTAGTGATTACGCCTTCGGTATTGGTAGAGACAATAGCCAGTTCGGTTGTGCCAATAATAGCCTCTTGAAGGCGGTAGGCGTCAGCCAGCGCATTCAAAAATTTCTCATCTTGCACATCAACGTTTAGTAATGGAATTTTTTCCATTGTCCGTGGGCTCCACTACGAATATAAGAATATTAACCCTTAAATCCGCGTTGTCGTAAAGCTTCAAAAATGACTACTGCAGCCGCTGTAGATACATTCATGGAATCGATCACTCCCTGCATCGGAATAATGATATTGGAGGTAGCATTTTTCACCCAGCTATCCGAAAGTCCGGTTGCTTCGGTGCCCATTACAATGGCAGAAGGGCCAATGAAATCGGTTTCATAATAAGGTTTGGATGCCTGGAGGTAGGTGCAAAAAATATGGATATTATTTTTCTTCAACCAATCAATCGTCTCTTCTGAGGTTGCCGATGCAATTTGCTTGGTGAAAACACAGCCTACACTAGACCGGATTACATTTGGATTGTAAAAATCAGTTTGCGGATCGCAAATAATAACGGCATCCACTCCTGCGGCATCGGCTGTACGCAAAATCGCACCCAGGTTTCCAGGCTTTTCAACAGCTTCTAAAATCAACAATAACGGATTCTCCTTTAATTTAATATCATCAAGGTTATGGGACTTTTGCTCCGCAACGGCAATCATGCCACCTGAACTTTCGCGCACAGCAATTTTATCGAACACTTCACGCGATACAGGGATGAAGAGTCTATCATTCAATTTCAATTCGCTCAGCTCCTGAGCGGAAATGATTTCTTCACAGAAAAAAACATTTTGAATTTTATAACCTGCGTCCACAGCATACATTACCTCTTTTTTTCCTTCTACAACAAACACCGATTGCTTTTTGCGTTCGCGTGGCTTCTCCAGCAACAACAAGCTTTTGATTTTCGGATTTTGCGTGCTGGTAATTAAAACGTGCATTGTGTAAGTTTAAAGTTTCGAGTTTAAAGTTAGAACTCGAAACCAGAAACTCGAAACTTTAAACCTGAAACCTTGAACTTCACACTTACCTACCCATCATCCTGGACAGAGTACGAATTGCTCGACAGCGGTAACTTTGAAAAGCTGGAGCGATTTGGAGAATTTATACTGATCCGTCCAGAGCCGCAAGCCATCTGGCGTAAGTCTTTGGATGAAAGCGAATGGAAGAAAAAAGCACACGCCAAATTTGTTCGTGAACAGACTGATAAATTTCGATTTACAGATGATGTAAAAGGTGGCTGGTCAAAAAATCCATCCATGCCCGAAAGCTGGAACATCAAATACAATTACAATTCACTCAACCTAACACTTCGACTTGCCCTTACAGGTTTTGGTCACGTTGGAATTTTTCCGGAGCAAGGCAATAATTGGAATTTCATTTACGATACCATCACCCATTGGAAAGCAGAAAAACCAAAAGTGCTTAATCTATTTGCATACACCGGTGCAGCTTCTGTTGTTGCACGATCAGCCGGCGCAGAAGTAATTCATTGTGATGCATCCCGCCCTGGATTGAATTGGGCAAATGAGAATATGCGCCTCAATAAATTGAATGACATTCGGTGGGTGTATGAAGATGCATTTAAGTTTGTTCGTAGAGAATTAAAAAGAGGTAATAAATATCAAGGTATTATTATGGATCCACCACCATATGGTCGCGGGCCCGAAGGTGAAAAGTGGACCCTGCAAGAGCAGCTAGATGAAATCATATCCATGAGCAGCGAATTGCTCGAAAAGAAAAATAGTTTCTTCGTTTTGAATATGTACGCCATCGGACTTTCAGCATTGGTTGGGCTGAACGTAGCAAAGACCCATTTCAAAATAGAGAATCCTGAATACGGTGAATTCTTTTTAAAATCAGCACAAGGCAAAGACCTTCCGATGGGAACATTTCTACGATTTAAGTTATAATTCATCCTATAACACTTTGCCACGAATGCACGAATAAACAGTAAGGAATGGATTCCATTCGCGCATTCGTGGCAAACTGGATTGCACAGATAGGTATTGAATTGTACCTTTAAATATGCAGTCGATCAAAACACCGCCCCGCACGATTATGGAAGTATTCCAAATGCTTCCCGAAGGCACGTTAGCAGAACTTATCAATGGATCAATTTATATGTCACCGGCACCAAATCCTTACCATCAACGCATTGTTCTAAATCTTTCTATTGCGCTATCTTCTTATGTTAAACAAAACCGATTTGGAGAAGTTTTTATTTCACCCTGCGATGTTTATTTAGACGATCATTCCAATGCTGTGCAACCTGATATTATTCTTCTTTCGCCTCAAAATAGTGTAATAGTTAACAAATCAGGGCTTCATGGTATTCCTGATTTGCTTATCGAGGTACTTTCACCGGGCAATTCAGAGCATGATACAGTTACCAAAAAGGCACTCTATGAAAAATTTGGCGTTCAGGAATATTGGATTGTCAATCCCGACACAAAAGAAACCACTGGATATTCATTAAAAGACAATCAATATATATCGTTAGGACAATTTATTGGCAAAATTCATTCGGCACTATTAGATAATCAGACCTTTGAGTTCTGATCCGTTCATACTCTTTACTAAACCTTCAATCTCCATAGTCATTAGCCGGGTAAAAAACCTTATCTTTGCGCCTTAATTCAAAAATTTAAAGAATTTCGAGGTATTATGGAGGTTAATAAGATCAGAAACATCGCTATCATAGCACACGTTGACCACGGCAAAACAACCCTGGTGGATAAACTTTTACACGCAGGCCACCTTTTTAAAGACCATGAGACTCCCGGAGAGCTAATCATGGACAGCAACGATTTAGAGCGCGAGCGTGGTATTACCATCCTTGCCAAGAACGTTGCCGTTCGGTACAAAGATTACAAGATCAACATTATCGATACTCCTGGCCACAGCGACTTTGGTGGAGAAGTAGAGCGCGTTTTGAACATGGCTGATGGCTGTTTGCTGTTGGTGGATGCCTTCGAAGGCCCGATGCCACAAACTCGTTTCGTATTACAAAAAGCATTGCAATTGGGCCTTAAACCAATTGTGGTTATCAACAAAGTAGATAAGAAAAACTGTACTCCTGATGAGGTGCATGAGCAAGTATTCGAGCTTATGTTTTCATTAGATGCAACAGAAGAGCAGCTTAACTTCCCTACCTTCTACGGTTCTGCCAAAAATGGCTGGATGAGTAAAGATTGGAAAGTACCTACTGAAGATATTACAACTTTGATTGAGGGTGTTATTGAACACATTCCTGCACCTAAAGTTGACGTTGGATTGACGCAAATGATGATTACATCACTTGAATACTCAGCTTATATTGGTCGTGTTGCGATCGGACGCGTACAACGCGGCACTGTAAAGCCAGGACAAAACATTGTGTTGGTGAAGCGTGATGGAAAAGTGAATAAGACCAAAATCAAAGAAGTTTACATATTCGAAGGTTTCGATAAGAAGAAAGTAGAACAAGTAAATGCAGGTGAAATTTGCGCATTAGTTGGAATAGAAGGCTTTGAAATTGGCGATACCGTTGCCGATCCTGAGAAGCCAGAAGCATTGAAGGCCATTTCAATTGATGAACCTACAATGAGTATGCTCTTCACCATTAACAACTCTCCGTTCTATGCAAAAGAAGGTAAGTTTGTTACTTCCCGTCACGTGCGTGAGCGTTTAGAAAAAGAATTAGAAAAAAACCTTGCCCTACGTTTAGGTGAAACCGGTTCTGCTGATAGTTTCATTGTATTTGGTCGTGGTGTACTTCACTTGTCCGTGCTAATCGAAACGATGCGCAGAGAAGGTTATGAATTACAGATCGGACAGCCTCAGGTTATCTTCCGCGAAATTGATGGCATAAGATCAGAGCCTGTTGAAGAATTGACAATCGATCTACCAGAGACAGTTGCTGGTAAAGCAATCGAAACGGTATCCATGCGTAAAGGTGAAATGTTGAACATGGAACCAAAAGCAGATCGTATGATTTTGAAATTCCTTATACCCTCAAGAGGTATCATGGGCTTACGAAATTATTTATTGAACGTAACCGCTGGTGAAGCAGTAGTGACTCACCGCTTTAAAGAATATCAACCATACAAGGGAGAAATTCCTGGTCGTATCAATGGTTCATTGATCGTTATGGAACAAGGTGAAGCGATTGCCTACAGCTTACACAACTTGCAAGATCGCGGTAAATTCTTCATCAACCCAGGTGAAGCCGTTTATGAAGGTCAGGTAATTGGTGAACATAGCCGTAATGGTGACTTGGTGATCAACGTTACTAAAACGAAGAAACTTACCAACATGCGTGCTTCTGGTTCTGATGAGAAAATGAAAATTGCTCCTCCATTGAAACACACTTTGGAAGAAGCATTGGAATACATTCAGGCTGATGAGTACGTTGAAGTAACACCTCAGTCCATTCGTTTGCGTAAAATCTACTTGAACGAAAACGATCGTAAGCGCAATAGCCGCTAAGGCATATTGGAATTTTAGTGTTAGTCCTCAGGGAAAGAGAAGTGTGATGGATAGGATGAAAAGGATTAAATATAACATAGGACTCGTCATCATTTTGGTGACGAGTCCTTTTTTTATGTTCGGTCAGTCCAAACAAGCTGCAAATGCCGCATCGGAAATAAAAGCCGACACGTTGTTGAACCGACAAGATTTTGAAGGTGCACTAGAACTTTATTCCAATCTCGTAAAGAAATCAAAATTAAAAAGCGATGATGAGTTTAGCATTCTATACAAACGCGCCTATTGTTTTTATACGCTGAAAAGATTTGAAGAAGCCCTGTCTGATTTGAATCGCTACCTTGAAAAGATTCCCAACGAGCAGGCAAAAATTTTGCGCATGTATGTGAATCAGGAACTAGGAGACAATGAAGCTCAGTTAGTTGATTTGAATGCTCTACTTACGGAACGTCCGGAAAGTGATGAACTACTCCGCTGGCGGTTGTCCATATTGATGGATTCAGAACAATACAAAGAAGCTCAACAAGACATCCGGAAATTATTATCCATTCAGGACGATCCCGATTTGAAAGGATACCTTGGTTTAACTTATTACTATTTAGAAAATCCCGATAGCGCCATTATCATTTTCGATCAGATTATTGAACAACATCCCTCACATATCCAGACTTACCTATATGCTGGATCAGTTTGCCTGGAAGAAGAAGCTTACGATGCCTCTCTTGATTATGTCAACAAAGGACTGAGTCTTGAACCAACCAATGCTACACTTCTCTATTATAAAGGCGCGGCTCTCGTAGAGAAAGACGATCTGGTTGAAGGCTGTCGTTGTCTCAACAAGGCCTTTGCAAATGGAATGGATGATGCCGCGGGTTATTTAGAGGAGTATTGTTATACAGCAGATTAGTTAATCGTTATCCGTTAATTGTTAATCATCTTACATTACTTAAACTTGTTAGGTCTTTCATATTCTTTAATATCTTACAAAACTTCACAACGTTAACTCGAAACCAGAAACTTCGAACAATTAACATTTAACCATTAACTTCTTGACCTCACTCCAGCAACTTCAAAAAACCGCAGAGCTTCTTAAACTGGAACGTCAGGCCGATCTGGATTACTATCGTCAGAAAGTTCTATTGCGATCGTTAAGTCAGCGTACACAAGAAGGAACTACATGGTATCCGGTTAAACTCAAGCGCGATTACATAGGCACAGGAGAGCGTCTTTTAATTGAGATTGAACGCACCACACATCTTGAGCAACCACATGCTTTCCAAAGTGGAAAATCCGTTAGCGTATTTTCAAATGGATCTGGCAAACCAGAACGCGACCATATTAATGGTGTGGTAAATTATGTTCGTGATAATGTAATGGTGATTACCTTAAATGGTGAAGATTTACCAGAGTGGCTTGGTGATGGCCTGCTGGGTGTCGATGTGATGTTTGATGAGATGAGCTATCGCGAAATGGAATTTGCTTTGAAAGAGGTAATGAAAGCCGATGGCAATCGTGTTGCCACATTACGTGAGGTATTATTAGGCGATGAGAAAAGTAAAAAAAGAGAGGTTAGCGCCGAAGAGAAAATAAGCCGGGCGAATACTTCTTTTCTAAATGAAAGTCAGCAGAATGCATTGGACAAAATCCTTTGTACTGAAGACGTTGGTTTTATTCATGGCCCTCCTGGAACAGGTAAAACCACAACGATTGTACAAGCCATTGTACAAGTAGTGAAAGAAGAGCAACAAGTATTGGTGTGCGCTCCCAGCAATGCAGCTGTCGATTTGCTCGCAGATAAATTAAGCGAACAAGGTTTGAATGTATTGCGCATTGGTCATCCTGCTCGTGTAACAGAGCAATCGTTGAGCAAGACCTTAGATGCGCGCATTGCTGATCACAGTCAGTACAATGAACTTCGTGCACTCCGAAAAAAAATGGAGCAAGTTAAAAGTCAGGCATATAAGTTTAAGCGCAACTTTGGTTATGACGAGAGACAACAAAGAAAGCAACTCGTACAAGAATCAAAAGCACTGAAAGCCGATGCTGATTTGTTAGAGTTTTATATTGTAACGGATCTACTCAGCAAAACGCAAGTGATCTGTTCTACATTAGTAGGCTCGTCACATCCTGTTCTGCGCGGAAAAAAATTCAAAACCGCTTTTATTGATGAAGCAGCACAAGCACTAGAACCTGCGTCATGGATTCCTATCCTTCGCTCACACCGGATTATTTTTGCAGGAGATCATCAACAGCTTCCTCCTACTATTAAATCGAATGAAGCGGCACGTGCCGGTTTAGACAAAACACTTTTTGAAAAAGGTATCGTTAAGCAACCACAAGTATCATCCATGTTGCAAGTGCAGTACCGCATGCACGAAGACATCATGAAATTCTCTTCTTCTTATTTTTACAAAGACGAATTGATTGCGCATGAATCCGTAAAAGCAAGCTTACTTCAGCCCAATGAAGTTCCGGTTGAATTTATTGATACAGCCGGTTGTGGTTACAATGAAATACAAGATCCGGAAACGTTAAGTCGTTCAAATGAAGAAGAAGCGCGGCTACTAATCAATCAGGTTGAAGCATTGGTGGAAAGCATTGGTATGGAAGAATGGATGGATAAGAATATTACCATCGGCATTATTACTCCTTATCGTGCACAGGTAGATTATCTTCATAAACTGGCAGAAGCCTCTTCTGTCTTTGAACCTTTGCACCGATTGATTACCATTAACACAGTAGATGCCTTCCAAGGACAAGAGCGCGATGTAATTGCCATCAGCTTTGTGCGCAGCAACGACAAAAGCGAAGTAGGATTTTTAGGTGACATCCGCAGAACAAACGTGGCGATGACCCGCGCCCGAAAGAAACTCATCATGATTGGTGATAGTGCCACATTGGGTTCACATACATTCTATAATGATTTACTGGATTACGTCCAACAAAAAGGCTTTTACAAAAGCGCCTTCGAAATAATCAGCTAAGTATCCCTTCGTGTCTCCTTTGTGACTTCGTGTCTTAGTGGTAAGAAGAAAAACCCTTCGATCTGTAAGCGTGAATTATATTTTCCTTACTTTTCATATTGTTGTAATCCATGAGAACCTTTCTTCAAGACGTAGCCGACTCTGTTCATAAAGATTATCCCGATTGGGAAAACCTGACTGTGGTATTTCCAAATCGTAGGGCTGCTCTTTATTTCCGTAAGGCATTAACAGAAAATTTAACAACACCTCGTTGGGCACCGAATATACTCAGCATTGAAGAATTTATTTTTTCCTTTTCAGAACTCAAAGAAGCCGACAAACTTTCACTGATTGTTTCTCTTTATCGTGCCTTTAAAAAAATCACACATTCAGAAGAAAGTTTAGATCACTTCTACTTCTGGGGAGAGATGTTGCTTCGTGATTTTGATGAGCTGGATAAATACTTGGTGAATGCAGAGGGACTGTTTCGCGACCTCAGCAATCAAAAAGAACTGGACGATTATTTCGATTACCTCACGGAAGAACAAAAGAAATTCCTGAAGGAATTTTGGCAGACCGTTTCGTTCAGTGATTCAGATAGTAAGAAGAGTTTTTTAAAACTCTGGCAGAATTTATTTGGCGTTTACCAGGAATTCAAATCGAATCTTTTACAGGATAAGAAAGGATATACCGGAATGATTCAACGCGAGGTAGCTGAATCTTTTCAAGGAACATCTAACATAACAAATAAAGCTGTTGTATTTGCCGGATTCAACGCGCTTACAACGGCGGAAGAAAAAATCATCACGTGGTTTGTTCAGTATCAAAACGCTAAAGTGTTTTGGGATGACGATCAGTTTTATATTAAAGAGGAACACCGAGAAGCCGGAGCCTTCTTTCGCGAGTACAGGAAACAAACTATCCTGGGAAAAACATTTCAGGAAACAGCGCCATCACTACTTGGTCAACCGAAAGAAATTAATGTTCTGGGTATACCTCAGCGCGCGGGACAACCTAAACTTCTATCACAACAACTTGAAGAATTAATTGCGTCAAAGAAAAACGGACAATCAACAGAGATCGAACGCACGGTTATTGTTCTTCCAGATGAAAGTCTCTTGCTGCCTGTACTATATGCACTTCCACCTACATTACAAGCGATCAATGTTACTATGGGGTATCCTTTGGTGAATACTCCCTATTATTCTCTCATTGATTTTCTTTTCGAACTTCATCTTCGTAAACGCAAGGAAGAATTTTATCACCGATATGTATTAGCTGTTCTTCGCCACCCCTATTTGAAAGCAAGGTTGGGTGAACGAGGTTCTTCCTGGATTGAAGAAATCCTGAAAAACAATCAGGTGCACATTGCACCTTCATTCTTCACAAGCAATATAACAGCAGATCCAAATCCCGAAGTCGACCAAATCATACAGTCGATCTTTATAGCAATCGAACCAAAGGATTTTTTAAAGTATGTATTGACCATCATTCAGCAACTCGCAACATCAGAAGCGGCAGATGGTTTCATGGAAAAAGAATTTGCTTTCCATTTCCATCGTGTGCTTTCACGGGTTGATGAATTGAATGTAAGTGAGCCGATGGAACTGCGTACGCAGCAGCGCATGTTCCGGCAGATCGCTCGGGCAGAGAAAGTTCCATTCACAGGTGAACCGTTAGAAGGTCTTCAGATTATGGGCGTACTTGAAACCCGCAACCTTGATTTTGATCATGTGATTGTGCTTTCACTCAATGAAGGTTTGTGGCCTGCTGCCCCGCGGCAAGGTTCTTATATTCCGCACACCATCAGACGTGCATACAAACTTCCAACATCAGAGCATCAGGATGCAATGTATGCGTACCTCTTTTATCGTTTGTTGCAGCGCGCTCAAAAAACAGATCTGTATTACAACACTGAACCTGATAAGTTGGGTACTGGTGAAATGAGCAGATATCTGTATCAACTCATTTATGAGACGGGTTGGAAACATGAGCGAAAGATTTTATACAATCCTGTGCAGGTACATCAGGTAGAACCCATAACCATTGAAAAGAAACTTGATGTTCTACAAAAATTAGAACGATACTTTGGTAAGGCACTTACGCCATCAACACTCAATACCTATATCGAATGCCGTTTAAAATTTTATTTCAGACATTTAATTGAACTGAAAGAACCGGAAGAAGTTGAAGAAGAAGCTGATGCGCGCATCTTCGGAAACATCTTTCACCGAGTAATGGAGTTATTCTACCTCGATCTTAAATCTCCGTCAGGTGAATGGTCTGTGCGAGAAGAACATTTCGCGAACCTGGATGCAAAATTAGAGTATTACATTGAGCGTGCCTTTCATGAACATTTTCATTTGGCTGATCAGAAGAAAATGAATTACAATGGTCTTCAGCTTGTGGTGAAGGAGATGGTGAAGAAATTGGCCGTTCATGTATTGGCAAAGGACAAAAAATATTCTCCCTTCAACATTGAATTCCTGGAGGTTAATTATTTTAATACCACGGTTCGTGTTCCGCAGCGCGATAAGATACTCAACATTGTTCTGGGTGGAAAAATTGACAGAGCCGATCGAAAGGATAATACAGTGCGCATTTTAGATTATAAAACCGGTGGCGACTTAAATATATTTACAAGTATTGAAGCACTTTTTGATCGCGGCTTAGAAAAACGAAACAAGGCTGCTTTCCAGGCAATGCTTTATGCATCGGTATATGTAAAAAGAAATCAGAATTTATTTACACCAACATCAAAAACAAAACTTCAGCCAGGCCTCATCAATCGAAAAGATATTTTCAGAAATGATTTTGAATACGGACTTTATCTTAACAAACAACGTCTTGAAGATGTAACAGGCCTGCTTCCAGAATTTGAAATGCATCTCAATACATTACTCCAAGAGCTCTTCAGCCCCGATCAACCGTTTGATCAAACCACAGTATTGAAGACTTGCTCATATTGCTCTTACAAAGAAATTTGCGGAAGATAACAATCGATATTTTGTGAACCTTTGTGCCTTTGAGACTTCGTGGCAAAAATCCATTTGCCACAAAGTCACGAAGAAGACACTAAGAATACTTTGCAATCAAACTTAATGTATTTGCTTTGCTAAAACTGTCAACCCTTCTTGAAATGAGTGCGGGTCATAACCCAATTCCTTCCTCGCTTTGTCAATAATAAAACCAGTCTTGGGTGGCCGTTGTGCGGGTTGTTTGAATTGCGTTGAGTCAGTGGCTTTAATTAATGATTTCTCAAGCTTAAAAAAGTTTGCTGTAGCAATGGCAATATCATAAGGAGACAAGAAGTCTTTTCCCGAAATATGATAAATACCTGTCGCCTTACTCTTCGCAGCCAGGTAACAACCCATTGCCAGATCTTCTGCTAATGTAGGCGTGCGCCATTGATCGTTAACGACTTGAATCGTTTTACCTTGCTCTAAACTATTTTTAACCCACAACACAATGTTCGAACGACTCATATCTTCTGTGATGCCATAAACCAAAACCGTTCGCAAGATCGACCAGCTAATTGAGCTTTTCAAAAGAAGCTCCTCAGCAGCAAGTTTACTTTCACCATAATAGTTAACAGGATTTGGTTTTGCTGTTTCATCTAATGGACCGTAAGTTCCATCAAAAATAAAATCAGTGGATACATGAACAAGGTGTGTATTGTTTTTTGCACAAGCCTGAATTAGATTTTCAACAGAATTTACATTGGCCTTCCAGCACACTTCGCGTTCCGTTTCACATTGATCGACTTGCGTCATCGCAGCGGTATTGATGATCACATCCGGTTTGGCTTCGGCAATCACACGATCCACTTGTATTGGATCGGTAATATCCAATGGATGAAATATTCCATTTGTAATCGGCAACACTGACTTACCTCTCGCTGTTGCGATAAACGAAATTGTTTTTTCGTTTTGCAGAAGATGGGTAAGCTTCTGCCCTAACAAACCATTGGAACCGGTAACCAGAATTTTCATATGACCTCTTAATACGTTTGATTATTTGTTTTCAGGAAACTGATATCCATAAAGCTTCTCAATTTTCTTTCTTGACAATTCCTCCACGCTTACCGTCATCCGAATATCTTCTGCTGGACGATGAGACTGATCTCCCGGCTGCGATGCAATCTTATCAATCACTTCAAGGCCTTTAATTACTTTTCCAAAAACTGTATACTCTCCATCAAGTCTTGGTGTGCCTCCAACGGTAGAATACGCCTTCAATTTCTCTGGGTCGATTTCCCTATCGGTTTTAATACCGGTTTCTTTTTCAACACGTGGTTTCAGTTTCATCAGTAAACTTTGAAATGCCTTCACATCATTTGATTGATATACTGCAATAACTGAATCATAGGTTGGCTTATTTGCCGGGTTCTGAAAAAATTGTCCCATGGCCTGATCCAATTTCGCCTGATCTGTCTTCAACTCATCTGCATTTGAAACAATACCTTGAACAATATAGAACTGTGATCCACTACTAGCCTTTGATGGATTCTGCTGATCGCTCAAACGCGCTGCAGCAAATGCACCTTTCTCATGAAAATATTTAGGATTTATTTCTGCAGGTATTGTATAGCCAGGTCCTCCATTACCTAACCGTTGTCCAGGTTGTGCTTTCTTCGATTCTGGGTCACCACCTTGAATCATGAAACCTTGCATAACACGGTGAAAAAGTAAACTATCGAAGTAGTGTTCCTTGGCAAGTTTGATAAAATTCTCCTTGTGCTTTGGGGTTTCATCATATAGAATGGCAACCATATCACCATATTTTGTTTTGATGGTAACAACATAATCTTTCTTTTGAGCACAGCCGGTCATGATGATCGAACAGATGGAAAGGAAAGAAATAAAAAGTACTCTCTTCATATGTTAATTATTTTATTTGTGTAGTGTATTAAAGTTGTTTTCTGATTTCGACAAGAATTTCAGCTCCGCCTTTGCGCAATACTTCATTCGCTACTGCTTCCCCTAATTCTTTTGCACCTTCCGGAGTAGCGGATTGTTTTACTTTCACAACCTGCTGTCCATCCAGTGAAATGATTCCTGCCTTTAATGTAATGAGTTCGCCATCATAGTAGGCATAACCAAATGATGGTATGCTACAACCGCCATGTAATGTCTTTAGAAAAGCGCGCTCGGCGCGAATACAATTCTCGGTTATGGGATGGTTAACCCAACGCTGAATAATTTCTTTTTTATCGAAGGCTAATTTCTTATGGCATTCAACCGCCACACTTCCCTGACCAACCGGTGGAACAAAATAACTGGTCTCAATTTTTTCTGCAATCAGATCATCATAACCCATACGATGAACACCAGCATACGCCAGCAGCAACGCATCACACTCACCCGCTTGAAGCTTACCTATTCGTGTTTGTAAATTCCCCCGAATAGATACCGCTTCAATCTGTGGATAGAAATGCTTTAGAAACGCTACTCTCCGTGTTGACGAGGTCCCGATTTTAATTTTATCATGTGTGAGGTCAATATTTTTTAATGAGCTTACCACTACGTCATTTACTACTTCACGTTCAGTAAATGCAATGATCTCAAGTTCTTCTGGTAATTCTGACGAAAGATCTTTCGCGCTGTGCACCGCAATATCAATTGATCCATCTAAAAGTTTTGCTTCAATCTCATCGGTAAAAACTCCTTTACTACCAATCTTTGAAATCGTAACATCCAACATCTTATCGCCCTTCGTTTCGATCGTTATGATCTCGGTCGTGTAACCGGAAGGCTTGATCAACTTAGCAACATAATCCGCCTGCCACAAAGCAAGTTTACTCCCGCGTGTTCCGATTCGAATGACTTTGTTCATGGCCGTTGGGTTTAGTAGTTTAGTTTACCTGTGATGAATCGTTTGTTGTAATTATGGATTTATGGTTTTTGAAATTTTTAATGACATGTCCAGGAAAATCATTTTGGCACTTCCGTTTCGTTCAAGGTGGTAATGTGCTTCATTCAAAAGTTTAAATGATTTTTCCACCTTTTCAATATTGAGTTGTTTGCTAAAGTTCTGAATGAACGTTAACTCTTCACCTTGCATACGGTTCATATTCCCCGCACCTGATAGTTGAAGCAAAACTTCCCGCAAGGCATTCATGCTATAGGTAATCATATTCCGTTGACTGAGTTTATCCAATCCGTGAAATTCTTCCGCCATGGATACTAATCCTCCGTAACTCTTTTTATAACAGGTGCGCATCCAGTCGATGAAGCGTTGAGCATTATCTCCTTCTTCGTTTTCAATAAGTTGAATTGCGAGATTTAAATTTCCTTCCGAAAGTCGTGCAATGCGATTGGCTTTACTTTTCTCTACACTATACTTTTCTACTAAAGACGATTCAATTTCTTCATCGAACAGCAAGGGCACGGTAACAATCTGCGTGCGCGAAATAATAGTAGGCAGTAATCGATCTACCGCATTCGTCACTAAAATGAAATAGGTATGTGGCGGTGGTTCTTCCAGAATTTTAAGAATACCGTTGGCCGCGGATGGGTGCATCAACTCCGGTTGCCAAACAATCATTACTTTATACGGACTCTCAAAAGGCTTAAGTGAAAGTGTTTTAATGATCTCTCTACTCTCTTCACGTGATATTAAAGCCTGCTTATCCTCACCACCGTAATAGTTTGTCCAATCATCTAAATTTCCAAAAGGTTGTTCAAGAAGAAAGGCGCGCCACGCTTTTGTAATGTCCGCTTTGAAACGATCTTCATCCTTATCGTTCTTCACATTACTAAGCGGAAAAACAAAATGTGTATCGGGATGGATGAACTTTAAATTTTTTGAGCAGGCAGAACATATGCCACACGCATCTTCGCCTTTATTTTGACAATGTAAGTAGGTAGCATAGGCCAATGCCATCGGTAAATTCAATGCACCTTCCGCTCCTACAAAAAGCTGAGCGTGTGCAATGTGGTTACCTCTTACCGCATCGGTGAGAAGTTTTTTTGCTTCAGTTAAACCTGGTATGCTGGAGAACTTCAATTCAAAATATGTTAAATTTTATTCATCACAATTAGTTTCTAAACCGCAGAGGAACGCAGAGTTAATACCAATTATTCCTATACATTTTATAAATGATCAACTACAATCAATCCTTAAACAAAACTCTCTGCGAAACTCCGCGGTAAATTATTTTCACGCAAAGAGATTTTCATCTTTCCATTCAACAGTTAACAATTAACTATTAACAGATAACTCTGCTTCTACCAAACTCTATCCTTCTCCGTCAATTCAAAAACAGCAGTCATGATGTTTTTCTCCACATCATTAAATTTAATGTCTCTCCTCGCTAGCACTCGTGTTGCTGTCTCTAATGCTTTATCTAATTTGTGTGTAATGAATCCGGCTGAACCTCCCCATGCAAAAGAGGGAACATAGTTGCTCGGAAAACCTTCACCAAAAATATTGGAGCATACATCCACAACAGTGCCTGTATTAAACATCACATTAATGCTGCACTTGCTATGATCGCCCATTAACAAGCCACAAAATTGTAAACCCGTACTTTCAAAACTTTCGGAGCGATGACTCCACAGTTTTACGAAGTCGTAATTGTTTTTCAAATTAGAAGTATTGGTATCAGCTCCGAGATTACACCACTCGCCTATTACGGAGTTGCCCAGGTATCCATCATGTGCTTTGTTACTGTAGCCGAAGATAACCGAGTTACTTACCTCTCCACCAATTTTTGAATAGGGTCCAACCGAAACATCGCCTCGAACTTTCGCCCCCATGTTTACATGAGACCCTTCACACAAAGCAAACGCTCCCCGAATAACAGCTCCTTCCTGAACAATGCTATTTTTCCCAAGATAAATTGGTCCCGTTTCAGCATTCAATAATGCTGCACGGATGTAAACCCCCTCTTCAATAAAAATATTTTCAGCGTTATAGGTAATGGTATGTTTGTCGGTGATCTGTGCCGATGTTCTTCCTGCAGTGATGAGTTTAAAATCAATTCGAATTTGTGCGGCATTCTCCCGAAATATTTTCCACGATTTATCAATGACGGTGATCTCAGCAGGATATTCTATTGTATTCGTGTCGTTCATTTCCGCTCCTGGATTGCGGGTTGCAACGAGTAGGTTTCCGTGTACTAAAAAATACCCTTCAGCTAGTGCCTTCAGGGTATCAACTAATTTTTGATCAGGGCAAACTGCTCCGTTAATGAGCAAGTTGTCGGTTGTTTGAACCAGTTTAAATTTCTGTTGTAAATAGGATTCTGTGCGAAAGGAAGTTGGAGCTGCTAACCACTTTTCCCACTTCTCTGCAATAGTCAAGATCCCAACACGAATAGCGCCGACCGGTCGAGTAAAGGTAAAGGGTAAGAGGTCAATGCGAATGGCAGGGTCGTCAAAAAGAATAACGTTCATCCGTCAAAAATAAACGCAGATTGGTAATGATTACGGTATTGTGTGAATTAATTATTGAGCCACAGATTCACAGATTAATGTTCAATAATTTAATGTCAAATCAGTGAATCTGTGGCGAGGAATTCTAGGCCAAAAAAAAGCCCTCGTCTCCGAAGGCTTTTCTCTCTCACTCAATTAAAAAGAAGAAGTATTAAGCTTTCTTCTGATATTTATTTTTGAATTTCTCAACACGGCCAGCTGTATCTACGAACAACTTCTTACCAGTGAAGAATGGATGCGAAGCAGAACTTACTTCGACCTTTATAACTGGATATTCCTTACCGTCTTCCCACTTAATGGTTTCTTTTGTACCATGCGTAGAACGTGAAATAAACTTATGATCACTTGAGGTATCCCAGAAAACCACCTCTCTATATTCTGGATGAATGCCGTTTTTCATATCAATTCTTATGTTTTTACTTTAAAGGACTGCAAAGATAAAGCGCTCAAACAGATAAACAAGCCCAGGAATCCGTAATTTTTATTGAATTCTATCTATCTGATTCAAAAACCGTATTTTGGCCGAAAATCCAGCAGAATGAACATTCGATCATTTGCCCTCTCTTTACTCTTTATAACAGGTGCTTTCACTCTGGCCCAGGCGCAAAGCAGTTATGCTCCACTAAATGAGGATTATTACCATTGGGTAGATCGCTACGAAATCAAGTCAGGCAAGGTAACTTCCGAGATTTTTACTGCCATTAAGCCCTATAAACGATCAGCGATTGCCGCATTTGTTGATTCACTCCATCAAGGCGATACGCATGTATTTACCTCCAAGACGGATGAATTTAATTATAACTATTTGCGCAACGACAACTGGGAATGGTCGCGTGCCGAAACAAGTGATACAAAGAAGCCCTTTCTAAAACATTTCTATCGCAAAAAATCTGACCTCTATCATGTGGATGTCGATGCGTTTGATCTTCATATCAACCCGGTAATTTATTTTGGACTGGGTAAGGATTCCAGAAATGACGATCTGATGTTCATCAACACACGTGGTGTTGAACTGCGAGGCATGGTCGACAAGAAGGTAGGGTTCTATACCTACTTGTCGGATAATCAGGCCATGTTGCCCTCATATGTTTGGGATCAAATGTCTCTCAATCCAGTAATTCCACACGAAGGTTTTTGGAAAAATTATAAAGACGGAAAAGGTGTTGATTTTCTGCAGGCAAGAGGTTATATCACCTTCGATCCAACAAAACATATCAATATTCAATTTGGGCACGATCGGTTTTCAATTGGAAACGGATATCGTTCTTTTATTTTCTCCGACAACGCACCACCTTCTCTATTTATCAAAGCCAATGTGCAGGTCTGGAAATTTAATTATCTCTATTTCATCAACCGCATGACAGGTGATGCTCCCGGGACACTGGGTGGAACAAAAGCCACATCGAGAAAATTTCCAGAAAAGTTTGTGGCTTTTCATCATCTCAGCATGAACATTGGGAAGAAGCTAAACATTGGATTGTTTGAATCCATAATTTTTTCTCCTCAGGATTCCCTCAATGACGGATCATTCGAATGGTCTTATGTAAACCCCATCATTTTTTATCGTGCAATCGAACAACAAAATGGCAGCAGTGACAATGCCATCGTAGGAATGGATTTTAAATGGAATCTGGCTAAAAAACTTTCGCTCTACGGGCAGTTTGTGCTTGATGAATTTAAGATTGATGAAATCAGGGCGGGCAATGGATGGTGGGCCAATAAATATGCTATTCAGGCTGGAGCAAAATATATTGATGCCTTTGGCGTCTCTAATCTCGACTTACAAGGCGAATTCAATTTGGCACGACCCTTTACCTTTTCACACAACACACAGTTTGGAAGTTACACAAGCTACAACCAACCCATTGGACATCCTCTTGGAGCGAACTTCACAGAACTTGTTGGTATTCTTCGCTACCAGCCACTGCCACGTTTAAACTTTGTCGGGAAATTAACCATGACAAAAATTGGCCGTGATTCAATATCAACAGGTATGAATTATGGGAACAATCTACTAAGAGATAATAGCAAAGACAGAAATGAGTATGGCAACACCATCGGTCAGGGTTTCAGTAACGATATTATGTTTGCAAGCTTAACCGCATCGTGGCAAGTAATGCATAATTTCTTTATTGATGCCAATCTGATTGTGCGTCAAAGCAATTGTGAGCTTCCTCTTTACAACTCAAATACAACCATAACTTCCTTAGCTTTGCGCTGGAACATTGCCAGACGGCTTTATGAATTTTAATTTTTTACACGCTAAATGAAGGCATTCTTTCGCATTCTTCAATATTCAGAAAAGCTACCCAAGAGACTGATTCTGTTTTTTCTTTTCTCTGTGATTGGTACCATTCTCGGTGCCGTGTCACTTGTTGTAGCCATTCCCATGCTCGATGTTCTGTTTGAAAAAGTTGTTGCATTAACTGTACCTCCTCTTCCTGACTTTGAAATTTCTGCTGGCTATCTAAAAGGAGTTTTTAATCACTATTTCAAATTGATCATTATTGAAAACGGGAAGCCCGATGCGCTACTCTTCATTTGCATTGTGATTGTTAGTGGAATATTCCTGGGAAATATTTTCAAGTATGCAGAACGTCTTGTGGCTTCAAAGCTACGTATCTCTATTGTAAAAAATCTTCGGAAAGAAATTTTTGCCAAGGTTACGCGTCTACAAATCGGGTACTTCAATAACCAACGTAAGGGTGATCTCATCTCACGATTCACTAACGATGTTCAGGAAGTTGAAGCTGCAGTTGTAGGCAGTCTAAAGGTAGTACTGAAAGAACCCGTTACTATTATCGTTTATTTCGGAGTTCTATTTGCCATATCTGTTAAACTTACTCTTTTCTCACTCATTGTATTTCCGATTGTTGGTGGGGCATTAGCTGAAATTGTGAAGCGTTTAAAAAGGCAAGCAAAAAACAGTCAGGAGTCTTTAGGTCGTATCGTCAACATTTTAGATGAAACATTCAGTGGCATGCGTGTAGTGAAAGCATTCAATGCACGTAAATACTTACTGGAGAAATTGGAAAAAGAAAATGAGTACTACGGCAAAGTCAATTTTTCAATGGCCAAAAAGAATGAAGTTTCTGGTCCCGTATCCGAGAGTTTTGGTGTGCTAATCATTGCAGGCTTAATGTACTTTGGTGGAAATCTGATCTTAAGTGGAGATGGAGAATTAAAAGCCAGTGAGTTCGTCACGTTCCTTGCATTTTTTGCACAAATCATTCCGCCCGCAAAATCATTTTCTAATGGCATCACGTCATTGCAAAAAGGTATTGCTTCCGCACGCAGGATTTTTACAGTGATTGATACTGAACCCATTATTGAAAATAAACCGAACGCCATTGTACTTCAGCAATTCGAGAAGAGTGTAGAGTTTAAAAATGTAAGCTTTGCCTATGACACCGATCATGTACTGAAGAATATTAACCTTATTGTAGAAAAAGGAAAAACAATAGCTCTTGTAGGACCATCTGGTGGAGGCAAATCAACGTTGGCTGATTTAGTACCACGCTTTTACGATCCCACAGACGGTGAAGTGTGTATTGATGGCATTTCCATTCGCGAATATGAAATTGAGTCCTTGCGAAAACAAATGGGCATTGTTACACAGGAGTCAATCCTGTTTAATGATAGCATCTTTAACAATATCGCTTTTGGAATGCCTGACATCCGTGAAGATGCTGTGATCAGTGCTGCTACGATTGCAAACGCGCACGACTTCATCATGCAAACTGAAAATGGATATCAAACTAATATTGGTGAGCGAGGCTCTAAACTTTCTGGGGGACAACGTCAGCGCTTAAGCATTGCGCGCGCAGTGTTGAAGAATCCTCCGATACTAATTTTAGATGAAGCAACATCTGCTCTTGATTCCGAATCAGAGAAACTTGTGCAAGAAGCGCTCTTCAATTTAATGAAAAACCGTACCTCGATTGTGATTGCTCATCGTCTTAGT
>JANMRZ010000010.1:0-8486 GCA_031388805.1 Chryseolinea sp. | reverse complement strand
TTTCAGGATCGGCTTGATATATAGACAATATATCATTTTGTGATTTGCTATGGGCTGAATGCTTAAAGACTTCCGCGTTGATCATATTAATTGCTTTGGATTAATTACATCTTCATCCCACCCATAGAAGAGTTTGCTCCTTTCTTTAGAATAAATTCACTATTGAGAAGATAGGCACCAGTGGTTACCACTCGTTCGCCTTCTTTTAATCCTGAAATTATCTCAATAAATGCTTTGTTTTCAATTCCCGTTTCAATAGTTCGGCTTTCATACATGCCGGGCATGACCTCAATCCAAACCATCGTCATGCGACCAATTAGTAAAGCTGTTTTAGGGATGACAAGTGTCTGTTTAGGATGATGATTGATTGTAACACGAGCCATCATACCCGGCTTTATCATATTGTCATTATTATCTATGCGAAAGCGTACTAGGTTTATTTTTGAGTTTTCTTCCATTGCAGGGTCTTCAAACACCACCTTTGCTTTGAATATTTTTTGTGGAAATGCTTCAATACTAATGGAAGCCTCTGTCCTCTCATTGAAATAATTTATTTCATTGGTATACACCTGCGTCTCCACCCAAACAGAACTTAGGTCTGCAATCTGAAAAAGTGATTGCCCTATTTGTGTGTACTCCCCTTCATTGACCAATAGCTTTGCCACAAAACCAGTATACCCACTATAGTATGATAATAATGCAGATACCTTTTGATTCATTTCAAGATTCTTAATTTGCACTTCCTTCATTCCCCATAGCAGCAATTTTTTACGCCCGCCCTGAATCAATGCCTCCACAGTTGATTGTTGTCTAGGAAACTTGGTGCGCTGTTGAAGCGCGGACAAGTAATCATTCTGATCGGCCAGCAATTCTTCGCTGTAAATACTGTAAAGAGCTTGTCCTTTTACGATATGCTCACCTTCCTGGCGAACGAAGAGACGATCAATTCTTCCCTGTACTTGTGATGCGATGGTGGTTAGTTTATTTTCATCTGCTGATATTGTTCCGGTCAAAGTGGTCTGGGCGTTAATGATTGTGAATCGTACGGTGTCGATAATGATATTGGCGAGCATTTGCTGCTCATGATCAAGTGTCAACATGGTTGAGTCCATTCCTTCAGTACTTTCACTTTTCTTAACCTTTAAAAGTCCCATGCCACACACCGGACAGGCTCCTGGTTTATCGGAGCGTACAGAAGTATGCATGGGACACGTATAATACTCTTCTACCGCATGTTGATGCTCTTCTTTATTGCAGGAGAAACCCACAGCCAAAATGAAAATGATCAATATGCTATAGTACCGTCTCATTGCTTCTCATTTAAAATACTTTCGCTATCCAGCATATAGCCCGCATCCAGAGCAATCTCTTCATCTCCTTTCAGACCATTGACAATCTCAATCACTTTATCTAAGGTCATTCCTGTAAACACTACACGCGCCTCGAATAGGCCAATCCCCTCCGATGTCATTCCTGTTTTTATCCAAACAATCTTGCGTGAACCCAAATCGTAAACAGAAGACAATGGAACAGTCAGTGCTTGAGCTTGGATTGAAATCTTACCTTTTATAAATGAATTGATCTTGAAGATTCGCCCTGGATTATCCAAATAGATTCTTGCCTGAGCGAAACGCTGCTTATCCTGATAGACAGGCTCCACAAGATCTATGTTTGCATTGATCGAGTCTGCCTGCACTTCAGAATACAAGGTTACTGGTACACCCTTTTTAAGTTGAACCTGAGATGAAATGTTGACCGAAAGAATTGCCCACACTTGGCGGCAATCATTGACAACAAATAGTGTTTGACCTTTGTTGATATACATACCTTCCCTAATCTGTCCCGCTGAAGTTCCTTTAGCATCGGTATTTGAAGAAGAAGGATCACCCATCGCATCCATTCCTTCTGAAGAAGTTGGTTTCATCTCTCCAGAAGAAACGGGTTCTATTGAGAACCTGATGAATCCGTCAATGGGTGAAGTAATGGTGATTGCATGTGTTACAGTATTTGATTTTTCAACTTGCTGGATTTGGCTTTCAGAAAGTCCAAGCAGTTTTAATTTCTGTTTGGCTTTTACAGCAAGACTGTCTTCTCCTGATTTTAACAGAAACAGATACTCCTCCTGATACCTGTTGAGTTCGGGACTATAGAGTTCTGCGATCCGTTCTCCCTTTTTTACAAACTGGTAATTATACTTTATGTAGAGCTTTTCAATTCTTCCTGAAGTTCTCACCGCTACTTTATTATTCCTACGCTCATCAAATGCAATGTATCCGCTGGCGGTTACTGTTTGCCTCGAAACATTTTGAGATAACTTTATGGTTTTCTGTGAAGAAAGCACAACCTGATTGGCAGGACGGGAAATCATACGGATAGTCTCGTTGACTTTCGTGCTATCATGCCCGATATGATTTGCGTGATCTTCCGATGCTTGCTTCCCACAGGCTGCCGCAAAAATTAAGAACCATGCAATATGTAAACGTTTTCTGATCATTACTTTCTCTCTGTTTCGTATTCATACTCTGCCTGTAGCCGCAGCAAAAGGTTAAGCTTATCAAGCTGCTCCAACTGTTTCATGAATAACATATCCCATGCATCGAGCAACACAAAAAAGTTTCCTGTGTTTTGTTTGTAGGCTAAAAGATTCGCCTCCATGTTTTTTCTGTATAAAGGATTGATTTCTTTTTGATAATTGTCAAATTGTTGTCTTTCATACTTTAACATGGCGAGCTTTTCGTTAATCATCCGAGTAGCCATCAGCTTCATATTCTCCTTCTCTAAATTCATGGCCCGAATTTCATACGTCATGGATTGAACTTCCGTCTTATACATCTTCGATGACCAGGGAACGATGGGGATTGTCACCATGCCCATGATGGAGAATTGATTGGGCATTCCCAACATCGTCATGTGACTGACGCGCAAGCCGAAGTCTGGTTTGCTACCCGTTGCCATCCAACTCCGGTTCAGTTCCATAGAGCGTATGCTGCTGGTCATACTGGTTATGTCACTGCGCTGAACAGAGGCAGTGTCTTGAAGAAGCATTATTGAATCATAGTTTTTCAACACCACAACGGTGTCTATCGTAAAGGGCGTTTCTGTTGGTAAGTTCAATAATGTGTTCAAACCAATGTTACTTTCAGTAACCCCGGCCTTTGCCATTGTCTCCATATTATTAAGTTCCTTCAACTTCGCTTTGGCTTTAAAAATGGTACTGAGATCAGTCTGGTTGTATGTGTATCGGGATTCTGAAATATTGATAAACAACTTCAACAACTCACGGTTTTCTGCAATGAGACCCAGCTTATGCTCGGCAACAATTCGCTGGTAGTATAATATCCGAACCTGGGTACGTAAAATATTTTTTGTCCACTCCACATTACTTTGCTGCACCTGTTTCAGTGAAGAATAATATCCTCCTTTAGCACGCAGTTTGGCTGAGTTGGGAATCATCTGTTCGGCAGAAAACATAAGCGCAGCCCAATTCATCGGATCGTCTTTTCTTTTGATCATTTCCAATTGATAGGGAAATGAATTCAATCCGAAGGAAAATGTTGGCGGCATCCAACTTGAACTGCCATCGGCTTTAGCTTGCAAAGACCTGATGCGTGAATCGTATTGCAACACAAGAGGATATTCTGCTTCGACCTTGGTAATAATTTCTTCAAGACTTAACCGGACAGTATCCTGGGCGCACAGGCTTAGTGTACCAATTATGGTGAGTAAACTGAGAGCAATATATTTTATAAGTCCACTCATGATCAAGTCTTCATTTCAAGATGTTGAATCGTGGATTCATCTTTTACTTCGGGTCTGTCCAATGTTTTTTTGCTATCATCTAACATGTTCTTCAGACACCATCCGCAATACCAATCCGCGAGAAAAAATGATAAAAATCTATTAAGCCATCCTTTTGGCTTTTCATAGGTTATGGAAAGTTCAGCTTGTGTGTCATCTAATGAGGTTGAAATTTCCAGGTTCATTCTAAACCAGGAATAGATGATCATTTTTGGATCACCGATGGTCTGCCATATTTTCTCTTTACCCTTAACCCACTTCGTGACCTCCACGGTAAAGTCCATTGTCATGCCCACAACCTTTCCTGTCCATCGGTATTTGGAACCCAGACCTGTGTGATTGGCAGTAAGAAAATTCAAATTCAGTTTGCCGCCCATCATAGGCATGGAGGATTTGGTCATGTGCATACCGGTTACGCCTAAATCATCTATGCATTGAAATACTTTTTCGGGAGTTGCCCGGTATGTCTCAATTCTTTTAAGAGTTTTCATGGCATTTGCATTGTTAAAACTGTCTTGTTTTTCATTTGTGTAGCCGATAAAGAATTAATGAAATCGCCCAGGGAAATGTTAAAGCCAATAAAGTCCATTTGAAATCTGATCCAATAATAAAGTTTACAACTGTCATGAACCCAATTGAAGTAAATCCAGCAATTGCAGCGACGAATAGTGCGCCACGTGTTCGGGTGCGGAAAGATGTAACCGCTATATAGGCTATCAAGAAACCTGTAGTAAATATGTAGCTTCCCATTACCCAGAATACTTTCTTGAGCCAACCAGATAGTTCAGGAATATTATTATCGGTAACTGATAAAGTGACTCCCAGGTAACGAAGGTCTTCGGGCAGTAAAGGCGGTCGAAGAAAAATAAAATAAAAACCCACCACCATCACAACTACTCCTGCGAGTACTAACAATGATGAGGAATATGGTTTTAGTCCAAACATTTAATCTTTTATCTCCATGAACTGAAGTTTACCGTTCCTTTTTAATTCGCGCTCCTTTACAATTTCATAAACCACAGGCAATACAATAAGTACAAAAAGTGTAGAGGTAATGAGACCAAACACAAATGGAATGGTTATGGGCTTCATCACATCACTACCTGTTCCTGTGGCTAATAAGATAGGAAGCAGACCAACCATGTCTGCCATGACCGTCATGAGTTTTGGTCTTACACGCAATACCGCTCCATCAAATACAGCGCCTTTTATATCGTCATTCTGAATTTTATCAGGAGAGTTACCCTTGCTTTGTGCAAGTTTCTGGATGGACTCGTTCATGTAAACAATCATAAGAACACCTGTTTCCACAGCCACTCCAAACAAAGCAATGAAACCAACAGCCACTGCAACAGAAAAATTAACATCAAAGAAATACATCGAATACACGCCACCGATGAGCGCCACTGGCAAACTCGAAAGCACAATCAGCATTTCTTTTACTGACTTAAAAGTGAAATACAATACAAAAGAGATGATCAGCAGTGTAATAGGAATGATGATCATCAATCGGTTTTGGGCACGTACCTGATTTTCATATTGTCCACTCCATTCAATAAAGTATCCCTTTGGTAATTTTTTGAATTCATTCTCAATTCTTTTTTTCGCGTCTTTAACTACGCTGCCCATGTCTTTACCCCGGATATTGAAGAGTACAGTACCTCTTAGCATAGCATTTTCAGAGCTGATCATCGGTGGGCCTTCCGCAATGGTTAAATCAGTTACCGCTGAAAGAGGAATGGTGCCGTAACTCGCTGTTTGGATTGGAATGCGTTTAATTTCTGAGAGGTCATTTCGGTAGTCCTGGCCAAGACGCAAGCTTACAGTAAACCGTTCTCTTCCTTCAACGGTATTGGTAAGGTTCATTCCACCAATAGCCGTTTCAATGAGCATGCTTACTTCGTCAGTACTCAGGCCATACCGAGCAAGTTCTTCGCGATTGATTTTAATGTCCAGGTATTTTCCTCCAGTAAGTTGTTCTACGTATAAGTCTGCAAGACCTTCAGTTCCCTTGAGTGCCTTTTCAATACCCAAAGAAATATTATAGATGCTATCAATGTTTTGTCCATAAACTTTGATACCCACATCCGTGCGGATACCTGTGGAAAGCATATTGATCCGGTTGATGATAGGCTGAGTCCATCCGCTAGTAACTCCTGGTATTTGAACTTTTTTATTCAGTTCTGCGATGAGTTTCTCTTTTGTCATGCCATCACGCCATTCATCTTTTGGTTTTAAAATGATGATTGTTTCAATCATACTTAAAGGCGCATTATCGGTAGCCGTATTGGCCCTTCCTGCTTTACCAAGCACATTGACTACTTCAGGAAATTCTTTGATAAGCCTATCTTGCAATTGAAGGATGCGTTTGATTTCAGAATTAGAAGCATCAGGAAGTGTAACAGGCATAAAAAGAAGTGACCCCTCGTCCAATGGTGGCATAAATTCAGAACCCATCCGTAACAAGAGGGGAATGCAGCCAAGACTTACTATAAAGGCGATGATTATTACGGTCTTCTTCCAATTGAGACACGCTCGAAGTACAGGACTGTACAATCGAATAAAGAAATTGGAAATCACATTACGACTTTCCGGCCTAAGCTTTCCTTTCATTAATGTTCGCAGCAACATCGGCACTATAAAGAGTGCCACAATCGCTGAACCGATCATTGTAAACGTTTTGGTGAGAACAAGTGGAGAAAATAATTTTTGCTCCTGACCTGTAAGGAATAAAATCGGAAAAAACGAAATTAATGTAATGAGTATAGAGTAGAACACGGCTCTGCCTATCATACGCGAGGACTTCTCGATGATGCTGATCCGTTGTTCTTCCGGCAGCTCGCTGGTATTGCCAATGCGTTCCTTTTCCATCGCTAATCAGGTTGAGGTTTAACAACTGCTTGCGTAAGTTTGCGGTATGCATTTTCCGTCATCACGATACCCGCATCGACCAAATCTCCAATTGCCAGTGCAACACCACCGAGTGACATAATGTTGAGGCTTATACCTGTAAATCGAATAATCATGAAGGCGATGAGAATGGAAAGTGGAATGGTAATAATGGCTACCAGCGCACTCCGGAAATGAAAAATAAAAATCATCACTACAAGAGAAACGATGAGTATCTCCTCCCATAGTGCCTCATTTAGTGTTGCAACGGCAGCTTCGATCAGATCACTTCTGTCATAGGCAACTTTGAACTTTACTCCGGAAGGCAATCCCGTTTCAACATCAACTATTCGCTCTTTTATTCTGTCAATAACCTCTTTAGCGTTCTCACCATAGCGCATCACTACAATACCTCCCACTACTTCTCCCTCACCGTTCTGCTCTGTTATGCCTAATCGTAAGTCACTGCTCATTTGGACAGTGGCAACATCTGAAATTTTTATGGGAATGGATTTGTAGGTGCCTAATGAAATATTTTTGATATCGTCAATGCTGGTGATGTATCCTAAACCCCTGATCATATAACTAGTTGAATTCATTTCGAAAGTACTTCCACCTACATCACGGTTATTTCCAGCAATGGCTTTGGTTACATCCATCAGTGGAACATTGAAATACACCAGCTTGTATGGATCAATGGTAACCTGGTATTGTTTCTGAAAACCACCGAATGAAGCAACTTCACTGACTCCGTCTACTTTTTGCAGCGCGAACTTGACATACCAATCCTGTAGTGCACGTAGCTCTCCAAGATTATAGCCAGGCGCATCGAGCGTATACCAGAAGACGTGCCCTACTCCGGTGCCATCAGGACCAAGTGAGGGAGTCAATCCCGGAGGTAAAAACTTTTGCGCGTAGTTAAGTCGTTCGAGTACACGTGACCGAGCCCAATAGATATCGACATCATCATTGAAAATGACAAAAACGAAACTCATCCCAAACATTGAAGCTGCTCGGATACTTTTGATTTCTGGCAAACCTTGAAGATTAGATACCAACGGATAGGTAACCTGGTCTTCTATTATTTTGGGATTACGCCCCATCCACTCCGTATAAATGATTACCTGGTTTTCAGAAAGATCGGGAATGGCATCTACTGGTGTAGTTACTACAGCAAACACTCCGCCTATGATGATGAGGAGTATTCCTAACCAAACAAAAAAGCGATTGTGCATTGACCATGAGATGATTTTTTCAATCATTTTCTTTCTGTTAAGAGCTTTTTCATACTTTGGGCTATCTCATTATCTCTATTTAAATAGTAAAGCGTTTTCCCATCCTTTATTTCTCTTTTTAATAATCCACCATTTCTCATAATACCTAAATGGCGTGATGTGATGGATTGTTCCAGAGCAAGTGTTTCATAAATGGTTTTTACCATTATTTGATCGCAACCACAATTGCACATCAAATGAAGGATGGCAAGTCGTTCCGGATGAGCTGCCGATTTCAATGCTTCGGCTTGATCATTCCAATCGGTTTTTGATTTTGTGTTAGTCTTTGCCATTTTGCCTGCAATCAGGTATGTGAAATTGCAGATAGTTGTATATCTGTAGAATGATTGTGGTCAAGTATGATGATGATTTTTGTCATGCCCACTGCTGAAGGCAGGAATGATGAGCGTTTAACTATTAGGTTACCTGTATGGTAAAACTGCTCAGACTTAGACTGTCAATACACGCTATTGCTGGCTTGCCGGGTGGGCTCAAGCTAATAAAGCTTGAGTTGGAGAGAAATCA
>JANMRZ010000136.1:0-17841 GCA_031388805.1 Chryseolinea sp. | reverse complement strand
TACCTGCATCGGTAAAAGCCCGGAAAAGAAAATCGTAGACACTCTTGATAAACCTTATTACGATCAAATGCACATTAGGCTGCAAAGCAGCTACGCCAGAAGAATGAAAAAGCTTAGGCAATGCACGGTAGAACCTGTGCTTGGAACATTAATTAATTTCATGGGCATGAAGCGCGTAAATACCAGAGGAATTAAACTCGCCAATAAATGTATGCTCATGGCGGCCGTTGCTTACAACCTCAAGAAGATGCTCAAGTTCCCTACAAAACAAAATCCGATAGCAAAGGCAATGGTGATGCAGCAAGGTCTGATAAGAGATGGACTATCTGTCGCCATTACTTTTTGTAAAAACGTAATCCAATTCTATCTGATGGCCTATCCCAAAATAGGAATTTTGATCTAAAAGTTAAATTTCAAAGTCGGCAGCTAATTATCCACAACATTATCAACATTTTTAGAAATTAATTTCTAAGGAGTAGTCGTGCAACAGTCACCATTGTTGGTTTCTTAGGTTCAGCACTGTTTTTAGGAGAGGATTTGTCCTCATGGAAACTTGTAGCATCATTTTTTGTCATGGCTGGACTTGTGTTCAATCTACTTGAAAGTCAGATTCGAACATTAACAAACAAGTTGCTGTACAATAAAGGCATGAATAAATAAAACTCACTTGTGCCTCGTACATATTAGGTTGGGTTCCTGAGTAATCCCAAGATAGGAGCCTATAATATGTTGAGGAAAACGCTGAACGAAATCAGGATACTACTGAACAAGATTCTCATACCTTTTTTGAGCAATTTCGAATGGTCTGTAAAGAAAGGTGTTGCAATGAATTTAAAACACTTTGTTGAACGAGCACAAGAAGCGGAGATCGTGTTGAAGAAAAACTGACTGAACAACAATTCAGAAAATTGTTGACCAGCAGAATCAATTCGGTTAATATGGAAAAAGTAAAAGCCGATGCCGTTCGATTTATTCCGGATAGCAGCAAGCTTGACATCTGGTCGAAGAAATATTTCATTGACTTATCAGCACATTTGAATCCAGGTTAATGCTTTATATCTCTCATTGATTTTTTTCCTTTCACAGTAATTGAACTACTGCTTGGCGAGGTGCCTGAGAAAATCTATCTTTGTTTTGATAACATACTCCTAAAAATCTCTTTCGGGATGTTTAGGCAACTCCAGCGATGATTCGGTATTTATTGTTGCTGGTTTGTTGCGCGACATAACGTACTGATTACTTGCTGTGAGCAAATTCTGTATCGGGAAGCAGGCGCTTCGAGTTGGCTATCAAACTACATAAATTATCGTTTTGCAATTAGACGTCTTGTCCAGATATTTGGATTGCGAAATGTTCAATTGAAAGTCATATTCAATCTAAATACAATAACAAAAAACACACATGAAATTAAGGCTCATCATATCAACTCTACTTCTGGTTACATGTTTTGCTGCGTTTGGTCAGGAGAAGCAACCAGATCCTGAAAAGCACAATTCGGGTGTCGCAGAAAAAGGATTGGTTAAAGTTTCTATCATGTACCCGTTTGCAGAAGGCAAGACCTTCAACATGGAGTATTATGAAACTAAGCATATGCCGATGGTAGCGGCATTTCTAGGTTCAAACCTGGTAAAATATACCATTGAAAAAGGACTTGCCAGCGGTATTCCTAACCAGCCGTTGCCTTATATGGCAATTGGAACTTTCTATGTAAAGAACCTCAATGAATATCAGGCGGTAATTGCTCCGAACAGAGAGGCTATAAGAGCCGACTTCGCGAATTATACAAATGCGACTCCCGTAATTTTGATTAGTGAAGTGATAAGGTAACAGCTGAAAGAGCTACCTCATCTTCAAGTTAGCGACTCAGGTGTCCGTCTGAACCTTCAAGGAAGAAAGATCTATTATGAAGGAGCGCGATCTGCTGGTCTCAAGGATGACGGAACAATAAAGTTTGGGCATAAATACAACGATCGTTAACCCAGGCTTTTTCCGTACCAAATTGCTTACGGAATATTCGACACAGTACGCGTCAGCAAATCCTATGGAAAATTATAAAGAGCGAAGGATTAAGCAGATGGAATTTCTCCTGCGGGGACACAGTTGATATCCGTCCTGATATTTCCGATCCCTAATAAAGTAAACCTAAAATAGTGTCCACTTCAGTTTAAACCTATAAGCTATCAGGTGTAACTGAGCCACCTAAATATTTTTCGAGGAACTCATTTTTATAAACCTCCCCTAATGGCATTTCAGATTGCCCTAAAACAAGGTGTGATTATCGAATGAATCAATCTGATCCTTATTAACAACATACGATTTGCTAACACGCAAAAAATATCCTGAGGAAGCTTTTGATGCATGTTATCTGACTTAACAGCAAAGGAAACTTCGGGAATTGGGATAGCGCATACAAACATTTGCTGACCTTCACGAAAGGACAATAGCTAAGACCAGTAATACGATTAGCTCAAAGATGAAACCGGTTTGGACTATGTATGACTAAATACCCATTGAACTGTCGGAAATTTCCCCAGTGATGTCGGGGTGATTGGTCATTGAATCCTTAGAGACCTTTCTGGACAGGATATGAAATGGCATACTATTTTCTAGCAGGCATAGCTAGTTGTCATACATCATGAAAACATAAAACTTAAATTAGAAAACAATGAACTCTAAAATTTTGATTGGTGGCTTATTGGCTGGAGCGGCAATAGGCACTGCTGTTGGTTTATTACTATCCCCTGCAACCCGTGCTGCAACAAAGCAAAAGCTAAAAAAAGGTGCGCGTATCCTTACTGACTCTTTAGGAGGAGCCGAAAATCTCAAAGGAACTTTCAACAGAGGAGTTGACGAGGTTGCAGGTAAAGGGAAACGAGTGATCGATTCAACATCGGAACGGGTGAAAGTGTAATCAAGCTTGCACAAGTAGTCTTAAATTAAAAATCCATGTTAGTGGCTTTTTAATTTAAGACTATTGTATGAAATCAGTCAAGTGATGTTTTAAAATAGTGCGTCATTTCACGAATCATTTGAATGCTGTTGCATTCGCCTGATTACATTGAAATGACGTCTTATCTTTAACCGGTTGCCACTTCGGCTAATTGTACCTGAAGGAAATTGAGATCAGATAGTATCTATAATTAAACTGCCCACGGATCCAGAACAACTTTTACGCATCCGTCTTCCTTCTCTTTAAAAATTTTGTAAGCGTGAGAAACGTCTGTCAATGGAATTCTGTGTGTGATGATGTCGTCCAATTTTTCATAAGGGAGTCATTTTTGATTCCTGAGCTGGTGCCTGTTGTTTTTTAATTTTTTCCCTGAGAATTATTTTTCCCAATTCATAATCCACTTTAAAGCAAAAGCAGGTCGTTTTCCTTTCAAATAAAATTGTGTAACGCTATCTGTGTAAAATAAGAAGAATGATGTACCGAATATTTTTTAGTTATCCGGATGTTAATTCTCAAACAAGTCATTCTTGAATGATGCCTGCAAAGAAGGTGTTGAACAAACTTAAGTCACTTAAAAAACGTGAAGAGGCTTGCGTTTTTTTATAAACGTGTGCACAAATAAAACTATCAAAATGAATGCCCCCATAGGTGGCTACAGGGGCATACTTCGGTTATACAAGAACTTTGATCAGTAATTTTTTTCTGAATGGAACTACTTCTCTTCCGTTGCTGCCTCTATGTTAATGGCGGATACAGCTACCTCGGTTAATTTTTCGTCCGCTAACTTCTCTTCTTCCAAAGTTTCCTCAAGTAGTTGGACAACTTCTTCTAATCCCAATGTGGTAGCAAAGGTTCTCAGTGTCCCATAGGTAGCAATCTCATAGTGTTCAATTTTTTGACCAGCCGAAATTATGCCGGCATCGTGCATCGAACCTTCTTCACACTCTTCCATAATAGACTCACCTTCTTTAATAAGACCTTCCATTGCATCGCATTTCTTAGCCACCGGTTTTTTATCAATTAATCCAAACACCTCTTCCAGACGTTGGATCTGTACTTCGGTTTCAGACAAGTGATTTTCCAATGCTTCAACTAGTTCTTCCGAAGTAGCATTCTTTGCCATTTTTGGAAGTGCCTTCAGGAGCGCCTTCTCAGCCCAATAAATATCTTTGAGACTGTCCTCAAATAATTTCATCAGTTGCGATGATAACATTCCACCTTTTTGTTCTTCTTTAACCTCACCATTCTTTTTTGCTGGCTTCGACTTTCCGTTTGATTTATTTTGCATAGCTGTTCATGTTTAGATGTTTTCTATTGACCAGAAAAATGCGTGCCGCTATTGATTGAGTTAAAAATGGATAGTATGATGTTTTTTCAAATGCGATTGAAAGCAAATGTGAGCGGATGTAGAATTACCTTCCGAGATGTAGAATAATTATTTCCACGCTTCTGTTACATTTCTACAAAAGTTTTAAATGAGCTTGTTGCGAAATTATAGACGCGGGCTTGCAATGACCTTAAACAAAAATCGCTTGTGTATTATTTCCTACACAAGCGATCTCCCCCTGGCACGAAACTGTTAAAGCTTTTTTAAACTGTCTGCAACAGCTTCGGCTTTTTTTGCCATCTCCAGGTGATGTTCTAATGTGGGGACTTTACTGGATGCCCAGGATTTCAAATCCACATCGTCCCCTTTGTCTGCCTCTTTCTTAAATCTATCAATGACTTTCTCGTGATCCTTCACCATAAAATCGGTATAGTCATCATCAAAGTCCTTTCCCGTCTTAGCGGCAAGGTCTTCATACTTCTTTTGACTTTCATCGCTTAGTGCAGTTGGCAGCGAGATATTTTTCTGCGCGGCTAGTGATTTAAGTTCTTCATTTGTCATAGTGTGATCAGTAACCATCATTCCAGCGAATGATTTCACTTGCTGGGAAGATGCATTTGACTGTGCTAATTTTCCGAGTTGCACCTCTAACATCCCGCCATCTGCTACAGATACAGCAAATTCGGTATCATTCTCAATTTCGCTATCATCAAATTTTTTCTCGTTTTGATCTTCTGCAACTTCTTTACTGTCCTTATCCTTTTCTTTTGGAGAGCAGGAAGCAAAGGCGAAACATGCGCAGAATAACATGAGGGGTAAACTGTTTTTTGTTTTCATATAATTTTTATTTTTAAATTGTCACAACTCTTTATTTAAAAACATGCCAACGTTATTTTTATTGGCAGCCCTGAATTCGGTGCATTCGCCTGATCACATGAGGACAACCACGGAATGATGTAGAGTTATATACACGCTCGTCATGCTAATTTTAATTTTAACTTTTACAAATCCACGATTGCCATGCATTCCACTTAAGATTAAAATACCTTTTGGTCTGCGTCAGTAGGGTACACAGTCGTACAGGCAGCGAAAGATTAGTTTGTTTTGTCAATCACGGTGGCATCTACTTTGCATAGCAACCATTCACAAGAATAATCTAAACACCTTAACCATTATGAACAATTTATTCAGAGGATTAATAGCGGGCTATGGAGCGAAAAAGCTCGGAGGCGGCTGCCTGGGAACCATTATCGTGTTTGCAATAATTTGGGTTGCACTTGGCCAATGCAGCTAGAACTATTTTAGAGTACGATACCAACTAGATCATTCCTATTTCAATCGCCATGATACGCATCGTTACAGAGACAATTTTTCGGTGGATCGATATCATTGAACCTATTGCTGACGAGCTTAATGAAGTGGCAAAATAATTACCTGCACCAAATTTTACGTGTGATATTACTCTATGGTTGAATGAAATTGACGGGACAGTTTGTTTTTTAATCAAGCAAAAACGTGCCAATACTGAGACTATTTTCATTTGATGTTAATGTGCCGATAAGCGGAGACTTGATTAGTGTGTTTGTGGATATCTTGCATGTTTTATATTCCACATGGGGAATATCATTCCTTCATTATCTACCTAGTCATCCATTTCGTTGATAAAAAAAGAGGCACACTATTTTCCATGTCGAAAATGTATTGAATATCTTTTATTGATTACAATTCCATTATGGATACTAACTCAGGCACTCACAAGCATATGCAAAATCAGACTACTGTAAATAAAGGTCGTGATACCAACGGACGTTTTTCTTTAAAAAGCAAGATTACCCAGGATATAAATCGAAGCGAACACGGAAGCGAGAAAAGTGAAAATCTTGATGGGAAAACTTTCCTCGAGGAAATACATGAATCATATCCAAAGGAAAGCTATAACGGAGGGTCAACATACGGAGAACGTGTATGCGGTTCGCCTGGTTGTCCTCTGGCATTGACCTGCATGAAGCATAAAAAATGAATGTGAATGAGTTGGAGCATTCCTATGTCGAATGTCTACTGATTTAATTTTGGTAGTTATAAAACCATTCATCGCACAGTAGAAAAATAGACAACTTAAATTTTAGCAGACGCTACAGCTTTATGAAAAGAGATGGATCCACTACAAGCTTATGGCAAAAAACCAATTTTGCCCCTCACCCATTCACATTAACAAAATCGTATGATGTAATTATTGTAGGCGGAGGAATGACAGGAATTACCACCGCATTGATGCTTCAAAAAACGGGTAAAAAATGTTTAGTGGTGGAGGCTTTTAACATCGGGTTTGGAACAACCGGAGGAACTACAGCTCATTTAAATACTTTGCTGGACACGCCTTATAGCACCATTGCAAAAAACTTTAGCGAAGGAGCAGCCAGGATGGTAGCGGATGCTGCCAGTGGTGCTATAAAATTAATTGAACAAAACATTTTTAACTATTTTATTCAATGTGACTTTAAAAGTGCACCAGCATATTTATACGCTCAGGACAAAAAGGAAACAAAAGCGCTGGAAGAAATTTGCGAAGCCGGAAAAAATGCCGGAATAGAAATGGATTTCACATCCAACCTGCCCATCACAGTTCCTTTCGTTAAGGTATTGAAGGTGGAAGGTCAGGCAAAGTTTCATCCGTTGAAGTACTTGGCTTCCCTGGCCTCAGAATTTGAACAGATAGGCGGTAACATTCTCACCGATTGCATGGTAGAGGATGCAAAGCAAAATAACAACACGATAACGGTCCACACTTCTCAAGGCCTGCTGTATTGCAGTAAAATTGTTTATGCCACACACATTCCTCCCGGCATAAATTTATTGCATTTACGTTGCGCGCCATGGCGGAGTTATGCGATGGCAGCTAAGTTAGCCAACGAGCAATATCCAAGCGGTCTAATTTATGATATGAAGGGTCCCTACCATTATTATCGAACTCAGATAATTGATGGAGAGCCATACCTTATTGCCGGAGGGGAAGATCATAAAACGGGTGATGTACAAAACACGGCCGTATTGTTTACCAAACTTCGCGCACACATCGAAACGATCTTCAGTGTAAAAGAAATTACACACCAGTGGTCTTCTCAATACTTTGAATCCGCTGACGGACTTCCTTACATTGGTGTATTGCCTGGCAAGAGTGATTCATTCTATGTAGCAACGGGCTTCGGAGGAAACGGTATGATTTACGCGCAGGTGGCGGCAAAGGAATTAACGAGTCTTATTACCAATCAGGGAAGTCAGTTCGATAATTTATTCTCTCCATCGCGCATTAAGCCAATTGCTGGCTTTGTCAATTTTGTTGATCATAACAAGGATGTTGTCAAACATTTCCTCGGAAAATATTTTGCGACAGATGAACTTGAAGTGTTAGCTGGGATTGCTCCTGGTGATGGTAAGGTGGTCACAATAGATAATGCCCACGTGGCAGTTTCAAAAGATAGTGATGGAAAAATACATGCAGTATCATCTGTTTGTACACATATGAAATGTGATGTAAGTTGGAATAACGCAGAGCATTCATGGGATTGTCCTTGTCATGGTGCGCGTTACAGTATGGATGGAAAAGTACTTACTGGTCCAGCCACTCAAAATTTAGAACCAGTTAGTTTAACTGAATCCGTTGTTAAATTAAATGAAACCGTTGAATCGAATTGATTTAACCATTGGAATAATCCATCAATAGATACTAAAGCATTTGAAAAAATTCGGATCTAACTAGATCCGAATTTTTTTGCAGGAGCTTTACGTTTTGACTCATAGTCTACTTCGTAAGACTCCTTCTTATTCACATACTCTCTGTCTTTGGGACCAGGCTTCTTCCCTCCTGCTGCCGTATCTTTTTTTGCAGTCTTTGCCATAATGATTGAGTTCATTTTAACGATGTATTGACAATAATTATACCCTAAATAGTCGGCCGGAATTTTGTCAATGGACCAAATAATCTTTAACATCTTGTCTATGAAAATACGCTTACCTGTAATAGCCGGGCTCGTGGGAACGTTCTTCATGAGCCTGTTCACTGAAGTTGGATTTCTTGGGTTCAAGAGGAACTATCATGTGGTTAGAATTTTTGGTAACATGCTGCAGTTCAAAAAAATTACCCATTGGCATCCATACCTCCCACTGGGATTTATATCGCTGCTTTAATATTACATGATGTAATAGGCGTCATGTTTGTCAGTAAAGGATCTCTACATCTGTGGAGTTGATACCACTTGCCAAACAGATGGTTAAATTCTTCCACACTCGCATACTCTATTGCTGGCATCTTTTTAGTTAGCCCGATAACATAGCGATGAATCTTACCTGAAATTTCATATGAAAAAAAATCATTCGTTCGTATACCGCAATAGCCTGTCGCTTGTATTGGTTTTATTTTTTATAGCAACTTTTGCAGGTCAAATCTTAACCGGGTGGAAAGAATATAATAGCGAGCGGGAAGAATATCACCAACAGACAGTTGAACTGGGCACATATCTATACACCGGCCACTTCATACAAACAACATTTGAAAATTGGGAAAGTGAATTTTTACAAATGGGATTGTATGTACTGCTAACCATTTCGCTCAGGCAAAAAGGGTCGAGTGAGTCGAAAAAACTTGACGACAAGGAAGAAGTAGACAGAGAACCAAACCCCTTAAGAAAGGACGCACCATGGCCAGTGAGAAAAAAAGGTTGGATATCCGCTGTGTATAAAAACTCTTTGTCCATCGCTTTCGCTCTCTTATTCATAGTCAGTTTCATGTTGCATGCTGTTGGGAGTTTTAACAAATACAATGAAGAACAACGTTTTCAGAAAAAAGAAACAATAGCGTTCAATGAATTCATAGGCGAATCTCGTTTCTGGTTTGAGTCTTTTCAAAACTGGCAAAGTGAATTTGTTGCTGTTATATCCATCGTAGTGCTTTCTATTTTCTTACGGCAGAAAGGTTCACCTGAATCCAAACCGGTTGATGCTTCAATGGAAGATACCGGGAACTGCTGATCCGTTACGAGAATTCAATTCTTACTTTGAACGAATATTAATTTATTGTGTACGAATATCTACATCAACTCACAGTATTCACAATTCACCGAAGTGTCAAGAATATTACTCAATACGTAAGATCGTAGAAATCTTTACGTACTCGTAGGAGAAAGTCAACACATAGCCAACACATAAGCAACTGTTAACGCAGCACAATCACTCATTTGCTCTTTGGCATTATAGTTTCCTACTGTTCTGTTATAGAAATAACTAAAAACAATTACAATGAAAAAAATAACACTCTATTTCAGTTGCTTACTGTTGTCAGCACTGATGGTAAATTTTGCTTACGCACAGGATAATGGATATCCTCGCCCCTTGACAGACAAAACTGTCGGTGATAATCTTAGCAAAGATTGGGGTCAAAGAAATCCAGAGACTCAAAATCCATCTGTTCAATGGTACGAGGCTGGAGATGGATACTACGGAACATATAATAGTGGTAACACACCGTATATGACATTCTATGACAAAGATGGTGGCTATGTTCAGACTTACAAAAAGGGAGATTGGAATGCTGTACCTTCTACAGTAAAATCTTCTTATGATAATAGCATGTATAAAGGTCAGGAAGTGACAAGCTTTTGGGAAAGTTCAGATCCATCTAAGAAAGGATATTATCTTGACGTAAGAGATGATAACGCTAAAGCTTCAAGGGTATGGGTAAATGAAAAGGGGGAATTATCCTCTACGTTCCCAAAAGGAAAAGCAACCGCTAAGAGACCAAATTAGTATAATCGTTTCGTATCCATAGCAATTGGGTCGAATTCAAAGTTACAATGACATAGTTTGATAAAGGGTTCTGATTTTCATCAGAACCCTTTATTTAGTTAATCTCCACCAGCAACCAAATGTTAATACAACCATTGTATGACAAGGTTGAGTTGAAATTGAATCTCCCTATTCTCGAAGATTATCTCTACCGCTTGAATTTTGTAAAAATTACATTTTAGGTAAACTAAAATAAAAAGTAGACCCCTTCCCTTCCTCGCTGTCAAACCAGATCTTTCCTTTCATAACTTGGATTAGGTTAAAACAGATTGACAGTCCAGGACTTCGTATGATTTGATGACCGGAACGATGTGAGATTAATACGAATAAATTTTTCCCGATAGGTGGGGCATTTTCATTTCCGATTCTTTTTGCGCATTTCCATCAAAGTAACTATACATAGCTGTTTAGCAACTCTTTGAGATTGTCCAATGTATCAGCCTCTTCCATCGGCTTATCTTTACGCCAACGTAACATGCGCGGAAAACGGACCGCAATACCCGACTTGTGTCGCGATGATGCATTGATACCTTCAAAGCCAATCTCAAATACCAACTGCGGCTTCACATTTCGAACGGGCCCAAACTTTCCGATTGTGTTTTGTCGGACAAAGTGATCAACCTGCCGTATCTCTTCATCTGTTAAACCGGTATACGCTTTTGCAAAAGGAATAAGTTTGTCATTCTCCCAAACAGCAAAGGTATAGTCGGTATAGAACTCAGTTCGTCTTCCATGACCTTTTTGCGCGTAAATCAAAACTGCATCTACGCTTAGTGGACTCACTTTCCATTTCCACCAGTCCCCCTTTTTTCGTCCCGTTTGATAGATTGCTTCCTTTCGTTTGATCATAAAACCTTCCGCAATATTGGCGCGCGAATCATGATGCACGTTTTTTAATTCCTCCCATGAATTGAACTCAATCAATTTCGAAAGATTAAATATTTCGGAATCACTAGTCTGTAGATACAATTGCTCTAATGCAGCCCTTCTCTTTTGTTGTGCCTGTTGTCGAATATCCTCACCATTCAATTCCAGCAGGTCATACGCAATGAAAGCAACCGGTGCCTCTTCTAAAATTTTCTTCGATACATTTTTTCTACCGATGCGCGTTTGCAATACATTGAACGGCATTGGTTTGCCATACTGAAAGCAAACTATTTCACCATCCAGTACAGTACCATCAGGAACTAACGCGGAAAAGATTTTCAACTCTGGAAACTTATCGGTTACCAACTCCTCACCTCTCGACCAAATATAAAGTTAATGATTGCGAAAAATGATTTGAGCTCGAATGCCATCCCACTTCCACTCTGCAAACCAATCTTCAGGATTTCCTAATGTATCTACTGATCCTTCAATCGCGTAAGCCAGATAAAATGGATAGGGTTTTGAGAGTTGATCATTTACATTCTCCCCCAGAATCAATTCATTAAAGGTTGTTTTAAAAGGATCCCAATTTCCCATGATGCGATGCGTGATAAGGGCTGGGTCTTGCTGAATGGATTCGCTCACAGCACGCACGACAAGCGTTTGTGAAACACCTATGCGAAAGCTTCCCATGATCAGCTTATTAAATACAAATATTTCATGGGGTGAAAAAATCTCCCATGCCGCAAGGATAAATTGTTTTTTTCCTTCCTCTGTTGCTTTGTTCATTTCTGACAAAGCATGAAACCATTCGCTCAGTGTTTTATTGGATGTTGATGAGGACACTGGAAGAAGCAGGGAGATGGTTTCTGCCATGTCGCCTACACTGTTATAACTCTCTTTGTAAAGCCACTCGGGAATGTTTGCTCTCCCTAATGCCCATGCATGAATTTGTGCTGTCTTAAAACTACGAGGCGGACGTCTTCCCGTAAACAATGCCAACACCCAAAGTCGATCTTCGTCTGGTGCAGTAAGAAAATACGTTTTCAATAACGCTACTTTTTCATTCGTTTTATTGGTGCGGTCCAGTTCCAAAAAAAGTTGTGTAAACTGTTTCATGGTATTTGCTCTACATTTACAATGTCTTCTTCATTGCCATACTTTGTGTTCACTTCCTCTGCTTCAATACCTTGTTCGTTCAGCCATCGTGCATACGTGTCAGTATAGCCATGTGTGACGAATATTTTTTCTGCACCGGTTTCATTGACAACTGAATTCAGATCGTTCCAATCAGCATGATCTGATAAAATAAATCCGCGGTCAACGGATCTTCTATTCTTTGCTCCGCGAACTGCCATCCATCCTGAGCAATACCCCGTTGAATAAGGTTCAAATTTTTTCATCCATGGCGTATGAAGAGATGAGGGCGTTGCAAAGATTAGCGCTCCTTGAAATAATTTTTTATCGATTTCATTTGTCACCAAAGGGATATGAGGAAGATCAAAACCAGCCTCACGCAGTCTTTCGTTTACATTATACACTGCTCCATGTGCAAATACCGGCCTCTCAAATGGCTGCAGATTTTTGATCAGCCGCTGCATCTTACCCAAGGCATAGCCCATCAACACACTCGCTTTACCTTGCGCCTGGTTTTGTATCCACCACTCTTTTATTTCGTTCATCACAAAAGTCTGATCTGGCCATTTGTAAATCGGCAAACCGAAAGTTGATTCGGAAATAAACGTGTTACACTTGATCGGTTCAAAAGGCGTGGAAAAATTGTCGTTCTGAGCTTTGTAATCTCCACTGGCTACCCATACTTCGCCCTGGCATTCAATGCGAATTTGTGACGAGCCAATTACGTGCCCCGCTGGATGAAGCGAAAAGTGCACACCATTCATTGAAATGTTTTCTCCATACTTGACAGTTTGAAGTGAAATGTCCTCACCTAATCTTAGTCGTAAAATGCTTTCCGAATCTTTGTGCGCGAGATAATGTCGGGAACCCAATTTAGCATGATCGCTATGGGCATGTGTAATAATAGCAAAATCAGCGGGATTCCATGGATCAATATGAACACCGGCCATTGGACAATAAATGCCAGAGGAAGTAAATTGTAAAAGAGAATTCAGTGACATGCGCTTTCCATTTAATCTTATCGTAAACAATCATTGCCAATGATGTACCAAGAATGTTAGGCGACTATATATACAGTTTCTGACATTGCTTACAATAGAACGTTCTGCGATTGGTTATGCCCATGTATTCCTTTACAATTGGATACTGATCACGCGGGCAAATTTTCTTTGTGTGCGCCAGCCAATGCTTTTTTAGTGTAAACTCTTTTTTCCATTCCAAGAATTGAAAACTATAATGAACAGCCTCTTTCACCAATAGTTTTCTTTTTGCCAGGGGTAACGCTCCAATCCTACTTTGAGGATGCACACGAATCCGGAAGAGCACTTCATTTTTGATGATATTGCCGACACCTGAAAAAATTTGCTGATCGAGCAAAACATCACACGCTAAAGCATCTGGTTTCTTCATTAGTTTTTGTAGCGCCTTCTTTTCGTCCCACTGATCATTCATCACATCGTTTGTCCAGTCGTAAATTTCATTAAGGGGTTGATCCAATATTGAAATTGAGCACGCATAGAAGTTTAAGGTCTTCCCTTTTGAAAATTTCAAACTAAGACGCGGAACGGCATCCGCCTTATTTTCATTGATGCAATACGAACCAAATAATAAGAAATGAATGCGAATGGTAAAGTCTTTGAAACAAATTAGAAAGTGTTTACCCCAACTTTTAAATTCGATAATTCGCGCTGAAACAAGTAGATCAAAATCTACTTTTTTGCTGTTACCATCCACCTTCATTACTTTTTTCCCTGCAAAAGATTGAACGGCTTCTTTTAAAATTACGATGGATGGTCCTTCAGGCATTTGTCAATGATTTCATCAGAACAGACAAAACCAATACCGAAATACTTGTATAAAGCCTTAATAAGTTTTCAAATCAATTTTTTCAGAAACTGGGCATTTTTAAAGCTTCTCCTATGGTGTTGTTAAAGTATACATATACCTCCCTTCCAGAATTAAGCCAGTCGATGATCTTTAAAGAGTATGACTCAAGAAATTCATTTGAATAACTTCCATTGTAATCACCAGTTGGTCCGTGGAAACGTAAGTAAACCGGACTACCTGCATTGCAAGTCGGGGTTTGGGAAGCGGGCATATCGTGCAATACTACAGATACATTAAGATCATGAAGCTTTTTAAGCATGGAATCGTTCCTATACCAACTCGTGTCTCTAAACTCGACACAAATCTTCCATCTCGGTTTGTCATTCAATTCCGTAAGGCGCTTTAAAATTTCTTCTACCTGAATGTTTCGTTCCTCTTTAATACTTGCCGGAAATTGGACGAGTAAACATCCCTTCTTTTCACCAATACCATTTGACACCTTCATAAACTTGTCGATATCCTCTGGCAGATAGAGCAGGGCCTTAACATGTGTAATGATTCTGGGCAGCTTACACGTAAAGCGAAAATTCTCGTCAACTTCTGAAGCCCATTTTTCAAAAGTAGACGCGAGTGGCAGCTTATAAAACGTGCTGTTAATTTCTAAAGTGTTAAACAAAGCGCTGTAATAACTCAATCGGGTACCGGATTGAAATTCGATCGGAAAAGTTTTCTTTGATCCTGCCAATACAATTCCACTAGTCCCTATTCTCAGAGTGCCTTTCATTAAACGCATACTATCAGTTTGCATCAGTATTCATACCAGATCTGTGTTTTAAGTTCTTAACATTTTATTGGCTGCCACTTTTAAAACCCGTGAGGAAGTAGTACTCTAAATCCAATTTGTAAAACGATAACACATTAATCCAACACCATTATCATATTTATCGTGTAGAGATTTAGCCCCTTGAGTGTGTAAAGCATAATCAAGTATTTAGGTGTTCCCACTACTAAGTCAGCCTTATTGCATTATCTCTTTGGCATTACTTTTAATCCGGTATTGAACTGGTTAAGCCACATATTCAATGAGTGCACAAAAAATTATATCCATATTATTAGCAGACGATGATGAAGATGATTGCCTATTATTCAAAGAAGCAATACGACAATTGCCAACAGCAACAACACTATTGATTGTTAATGACGGCAAAAAATTGATGGATGCACTGAACAAAAAAAAACAGGAACTTCCCGATGTACTTTTTATGGATCTTAGTATGCCGGTTAAAGATGGTTTTGAATGCATGAGTGAAATAAGGAATAATGATGCATTACGATACCTTCCAGTGGTTATACTATCGACACATTCTAATCAGGATATTATTGCACAAGTCTATAAGACTGGTGCAAATTATTATGTACAAAAGCCTGGCGATTTTTTAGAACTTCAACGACTTATTCACAGATCAATTGTGATCATTCTAAACTTGCAAGATGATTTAAAGTTCAATTAAAGTATAGGGTATAATAATTCCCAATATCTATAAATCTCCACACGGCAAAATTAATATTACTGGTATTTCATCATTATTATGAAACAAACAATAGCAAAACGAGATTGGCATACTTCTTTATGAATTGTATCTGGATACACTAAAACCAAAAATTATGAACAACGAAAAATCAATTGACGTATTGAATACGCTCATCCAAATCAACAATGATAGAATCGAAGGTTATGAGACCGCCTCAAAGGAAACAGACAATTCTGATTTACAAAATTTATTCTCAGATCTTATTGAAACCAGTGAGAAATGTAAAGCTGAACTAACTGAAGAAGTGGAGCGATTAGGCGGGACACCTATTGAAGGGACTAAAACATCCGGTAAGTTTTTTAGGGCATGGATGGATATAAAGGTGGCCCTTACAGGTAAAGACCTCAAGGCTATCCTCAATTCATGTGAATTTGGGGAAGATGTTGCAGTTGATACGTATGAAAAGGCATTGGAGAATGATGATGAGGACCTGGGTGCTGAACAAAGATCTATAATCTCAACACAATATGATTTTATAAAAGCCGATCACGACAAAATAAAATCCTTGCGTGATAATTTAGTAGAGCATGAATAGGATTTTTTAACGTTACATCGGAAGGGATATGAGAGTCCCTTCTGTTCTTTTACTTAAGTCGTTAAAACGAAATTCATCACATTATGAGTACTGTTTTTTTTATTACTACAATATTAATCCTCGTGGTTAGTTTAGTGTCGCAAGTATTCAAGAAGCGGATCTAGTGAACACAGTCTAGCTATTCCAGAATTAACTGTAATCGCGAGCGAAGATAAGCACGTTATTAACTCGACTTCAGAACGCGTTAAGGTGTAAAATTTCAACTCAGCCTCGAATTCAATTTTAAAGCCACATAGTGTGGCTTTTTTTTGAAATTTTTGATGTGGAAATAATTATACAACTCCGGGATTATTCCACATCTAAAGGATAATTATCACCTTTGATTATAAGAATTAGAACTCAAAAATCTGGCACACATCTATACATGAATAGATGAAAAAGTAAAACCACTAAAACTTAATACTATGTTACGCTATGCAGTAATTTTCTTTGTAATCGCCATCATTGCAGCCATTTTTGGATTTGGTGGTATCGCAGCTGGTGCTGCCTCTATTGCAAAAATTTTCTTTTACATTTTTGTCGTTTTGTTTATTGTTACTCTCCTCTTTGGATCGAGTCTCTTTGGAAGCAAAAAATGACAACGTTAAAGCTGTCCTGTAAACAGGACAGCTTTATTATTCTATTCAAAGTATTTCCTATTTCGAGAGGATTGTAAATTCCTGATAGCCCATTTTATGCATTTAATATTATATGAATAGAAATTTACAACTCGCTGCACTTGTTTTTATTACAATTTCGCTACTCCTTTTTGCATCTTATTGTAGTTATAAAATTTATTCACTTTCCAAAATAAGGGCAGCTGAGAAAACTGATTATAGCACGGTTAATAACATAACACACGGACTCTTGTCTGTTGATTCGTGGAAAAATCATCTCATTCAAATTGCATCACATCGCATTGATGACTTTGAATTTACACCCGATCAAGAAAAAGTTTTACAAGATCAATTAGAAAAATTACTACACGCTGTTATTTATAAAGCGGATACTCTTCTACATCAAAAACAAAAGACTGTAAAGGGAAAGCTTCGAAAGATGGTGGCGAATGCGCTTATCAATGAAAACAAATTGCATGAGCAAGTACCGGGTTTTGCGCAAACAATTTTGCAGCAAATAAAAAAACCGGATAATAAAACGAAGATCAAAGAATTAATACTTTCCAAAATTAATGAATACGGAACAATTACCTATGACAGTGTTAATGATGTAGCCAGAATTGAAAACATTTTAAGCAAGTATGGATACAGCGATTTAACAACTTTTAACGCAGCAATAGAATCGAATACAATTAAATTAGGTGATGAAATGTATTTATATGCCTATGCGGAAATTATAATCGTAATCGTGTTTATTTTTTTGTGGCTAATCTGTAGAAACAATGTAGCCCTTCATAACTATTTATTTACTGCCTCTGTCCTGTTAGCAGTAATCATACTGGTTGCAGGCCTAACTGCGCCCATGATTGAAATTGATGCTCGTATTCGAGAGATGAGTTTTTTACTGATGGGTGAAAGTTTAGCATTTCATGATCAGATAATATTTTTTCAAAGTAAAAGCATCGTTGATGTTGTACACTTACTGATTGATACTGGAAAATGGGATTCAATTCTTGTTGGATTTTTAATTCTGGTATTCAGCATTGTATTTCCTTTTGCGAAATTAATTGGGAGTAAACTTTACATGTCAAAAAATTCCACATGGAGTAATA
>JANMRZ010000155.1:0-26856 GCA_031388805.1 Chryseolinea sp. | reverse complement strand
GCGGCTTTGTCACTCATGCATTTTAAAGCGCGACTACTATCTAACTATAAAATGCCCTTTACCCTTCGCGCCTCTACACTGAAAGTAGATCAATGCCTACACTCTCCCACTTAAGGCAAGACCACTATTCCAGAAATCTTTCAAACTTTTGAATTAAATAAAAGGAACAAGCACCATTATTAATAGATCAGCACTCATTATACTTTTTCATTATCCAATTCATCATTATCATTGCATCCATTACTAACAACAATGAACAGCACTCTTTTTTATTTTTATGGCATATTCCTCATCTCCTGTGGAATCGTCTCCGTAATTTTCATTGGGCCAAAAGCAAAAACGGCATTGATGTCAGGAGGAATGTCCGGGCTGCTTTCTATTTTGGTTGCCTATTTTATTGGAAAGGGTTCAGGCTACGCTCCTGTCTTCGGCATTATTTTACCGGGGGCATTATTTATCGTATTCGCATGGCGATCTGCCAAAACATTGTTTCGGATTTTCGAACTGCTCTCTGATCGGACCGATAAAAAAGAACTAAACGGAAAAGGAGTTGCTTTTCTTATTATCAGCCTGATGGCAATTATATCACTCGTTGTTTTTATTCTTCAAACAATCGCGATCATTTAGTACAACAAACAGGTGGCTCCGCTGGAGCCAGATATTTAACGCTATTTAATTTCTAGAAACAGGTGGCTCCGCTGGAGCAAAAGAAATGCATTTGGCTTGTAGTTGATAAAATCTAAAAAGATGGCATGTAGCAACAGAAGGCTCCTCGCTGTGGCGGGGCAGGTTCTTCGGAGCAAACAAACGCATTCCTCCCCTTCTCGAACAGCTATTGCATATAAGTTCGTTCAAAAAGAAACTCATCAGTTTGATGCAGCGAGTCGCAGCATCAAACTGATGAGTTTACAAATACAAGAATGATAGACGCTGCCAAACTTAACTTGATATAGATACTTAAAGCTTTACCTGTTTCTGAACACAATGACTCTCAAATAAATTCTCTATTCCTTTTTCCTAAAATCCAGATTGTGAAAAACAAACAATCGAATAGCGTTTATTTTCAAATATTCATTCCCGGCAGGTAATTGTTGAAAGACAAACATATATCCAAGTTGCGCATTAAGATGGGAAGTGAACTGATAGCCGAATCCCATAAAGGCTCTGTTCTGATCAAAATAATTATTTACAATCTCTTTGCCAAAATTGATCATCACTTCATTGTTGGCAAACAGAAAAGGAGTTTTCGCTACAACTTGTTTTCCTTTCATTGGAATAGTAAACGCCATGTTATACCGAATGCGATAATTAAAACTATAATCATCAATCAATTCACCAGCTGAAACTTTTTGTCTAAATCGTTCTTCCAGTCGAATCCATTGCATCATGGTGAACCAGCTCTTTTTCTCAACCCATTGAATCTGCTGCCACGGACGATGCTCAGGAACGTTAGGGCCACTGGTAGTTGAATAGCGCGTGGCAAATGCATACCCGGCTGTTAGCTTTACATGATCATTAACATAATAAGTGTACCCAGCCCGCGCGATTGTTAACCCTATCTGATCAAAAAAGTTTCCGGTAGTTCGCAAATGCAAGTCTAGCCACAGTCCTGATTTATCAGTAAACCGGGTTTGATTGAAATAACCAAACCAAGTTTGCTCTTCTGTCTCAAACTCCTTTGTTTGTGAAAAAGCCTGTTGCCCAACTACGAGTAACAGACTTAATACTAAGCCTAAATTTTTATTCATGATTCTAAAAAATGAGTTTCTTCTCCACAATTAATACGTTAAAAGGGAGAAGAAAGCTCAGTTTAGGTTTACAATGTTTAGAAGGTTTGCTTTACCGTTACACCAAAGGTTCTGGGATCTCCCAGCACACCAGCATAATGTCCTGCATTACCGCCAGCAGGTAATAGTTGCTCATAATAATCTTTATCTAAAAGGTTTCGAGCCCATAAAGATATTGATGTTCCGGCTGATGCCCGGAATCCAATCCTGGCGTTGAGCAAGGCATAACCATCAATATTTAAGTATGCTGAAGGAGATGGACTGGAAGAGAAATCGGAACGGTAGTAAGTATCAAAACCAAGGAAGAACTTTCCATCCTGACGAAGAAAATTCACCGGGGTTGTAAACTCACCTCCCACTGACCCTGCCCATTTGGAAAGACCAGGAAGATCACCTCCGGAAATATCCTTAAATGCTACCTGCACACCATCTACAGACGCTCCTGTTTCTTCAAGGGGTAGTGGTGCATTTGTAAATTTAACATACGTGCCTTCTGTGTAAGCCAAAGCTCCATAGAAAGTAAAATGTTTGTTAACCTTAAGATTAGCATCGAGTTCAACACCTCGAACGTTCACTTTTTCAGCATTTGCAATGTAACCACGGTTGACACCCAACTCAGGTGATTGAACATTGGTCTGGTAGTCATGGATATCTGTATTATGGATTGTAAGATTCAACGTGAAATTATCGGTAGGTGTAGTTTTAATACCTACTTCGAAATGCTTCACGTCTTCAGGTTTTATAACAGCAAGATCAGTTGCAACGGCACCATTAATTGTTGGAAGGCCAGCCACGTTTACACCCACTGGTTTGTAACTGGTAGAATATGTGGCGAAAGCGTTAATGCGCTTGTTCGCTTTATACGCAATGGTAAGCTGATACGTTAAATTATCCTCATCAGCATTGGCAACATAATATTGATTGCTGTAAACTCCATTTTTAAGATTCTGCAGCGCTATCTTTTCGGATTTTGTGCCGGCATAGGTGGCGGTATCGAGACCACCATATGTAGTTCTATTATAGCTTACATCCTTCTTGTCATAGTTAAAACGAATACCAGGCAATACATGCAAACCTTCAACAACTTCCCAATCTAGGTTAGCAAAAGCCGCTGCACTGGTAGACTTAATTGAGGCCTTCGTGTTGATACCGTATCCTTCAAAAAGGCCTGGTGTCTCCCACAAGTTGCTGGTTGAGCTCTTCGAAAAGCGCCACTGTGCAGTGCCTGATTCCTCTGTGCCATTAATCTTAACTTCCTGGTCAATAAAAAATAAACCGATAACACCACTTAAGTGAGAAGAGAATTCACCTGCATATCGAATCTCCTGAGACCAGTTCTTATGCTTTGCAGGGTTTTGTGATTTCGATAATGCTTGCAAGCCAGTAAAATCTCTGTCATTTGATGGATCCCAATTCCAGTAACGCCATGCCGTGGTTGAGGTAAGTGTACCTGGTCCTATTTTTTGGTCAATATTAAGGGACACACCACCGAGGTCATTACCTGAGCGCCATGGAGTATCATGATCAATTACACGATCAAAAGCATTCTGACTTGGTAGCGTATAATTTAGATCAGCAATGATTGCATTAAATTGGCGATACGCAGCACGTTTCGTTTCAACAACACCTGCCACCACTTGAGCATATCCATCTGGACGTTGACGAGAAGCATCTCCTGATAATGTTACAGAAGTATTTTCCGATGGCTTAAACAACAATTGACCACGAATACCAAGGTTGTTAATATCGTTGGTATATTTTCCTGTACTTACATTCTTAATCACTCCATCACGTTGCGTTCCTGAGAAAGATATGCGAGCAGCAAGTGTCTTGCTTAGTGGCCCGGTGATCGAGCTCTTAGCTTGAATATATCCATAGTTTCCATAACTCACTTCGAAATCGGCACTAGGGGTAAATTCTGCCTTACGTGTTGTTATGTTAAAAGCACCAGCCGTAGTATTCTTACCAAACAACGTTCCCTGCGGACCACGTAACACCTCAATTTGTTCAATGTCAATAAAATCCAATGTCGCTGCTGCAGGTCGTGCATAATAAACACCATCCACATAGAAACCCACACCAGGATCAAGACCATCATTAGTAAGTCCGAAAGGTGAACCCAATCCACGGATGTTGATACCCGTGTTTCTTGGATTAGAAGAATAAAGTTGAACCGATGGAATGAGTTCTTTCACGCGATTCACATTAAATGCACCAGCCTGGTCAATAAGGGCACCGCTAACAACAGAAATCGGAATTGGAACCTCTTGAGCTGTCTCCTCTCTACGTCTGGAGGTAACGGTTACTACATCCAACAAGCCATCCTCTACGAGATTTATTTCAAATAATTCATCTGTTAATTCATAAACTTCAATTTCTTGTTGCTTATAACTAACTGAAGTAATCAGGATTGTGAAGGGAAGTTTCTTTGGTGCTGGTATACTGAATTGACCATTGGGATCTGTAACCGTATACGTAGTTGTACCCTTTATCACTACGTTTGCACCTGGTAAGGATTCACCTCCATTATTCTTAACTACTCCTTTTATAACGCTCTGGGCAAATGCCCCATTGCTGAGAATAAGGATGGGTATGAGGAATCGTAAAATTTGTCTCATGGCAGATTGTGTTTGATTGTATGTTATTTTGTTGTTTAGCGTTGCGTGATGAAAAAGTGCTCTTTAAAAAAAATGCAATTTTTTAGAGGCAACAGAAATTAGGCTGTTTGATTATTTCTTGCCTTTCAAAACAAATTCACTTTGTTTCTCTTTTTCCAAACGGGATTGTTCGGGCTTTAAAAATCCAAAAGCATGAAGATCGTTTTGTCCATTTTGAATGATCCATTGAAGAAAGGCAATGGCCTCCGGGCTTGAACCCTCTTTATCAACTGATAAATTCAAATACTCCATCGGAATATTTTTGATTTCCTTTTGACTCTTTTCCTCAATGCGTTGAACAACAGTTGACAGTTCATCATAGAATTTCTCTTCATCATTCACTTTTCCATTTCCATTTAAGTCAACAGGCAAAACCGTTAAACCTTGATGTGGTTTTCCAGTTGCTTGATCATAAATTAAATTCAAGGAGAAGTAAGAAAGACCCACTGAATCACGAAGCACTGCTTTCAATAAATGTTCATCTGATCCGGCAATTGCTTTCCCACGAATGTCTTTTTGTTCATACCCAAAGTATTTTGTAAACGTGATGGGCGCGCCTGCTTTTTGCAACCGTGTATAGATCGTGAAAGGAACTTTTATTTTTTCTTCGTTTTCTTTTTCAGAGAAAATGTCATGGAAGAAAAGTTGTTTGATCAAATCCTGATTGAGTCCTTTCTTAGAATAAATTTTTGAAAACTCTGAATGACTGTTGGCCACGGGAAGAACAGCATATCGACCAATGTATACATAGTCGCGTTTCTTTTTTACTTCAGCTTCGGGTTCGTAAGCTTCAATTAAAATATCATACTTTGAAGGATCAGCCATCCCTCTTGGTTCAATGATGATTTGAACTTCCGGATTTATTTTGTTGTAATCATCAATCCATTTCTGAACCAGTGGATATGCAAAACGGACACCTGTAATAGCGACTACCTTATTTTGCTTTCTGCTTTCTGCAGTCGCGATTTTAGCCGGATCAAAATCCTTTGCATTTAAGTCAATACCATTCAATGGATTTTTAGGCTCATTAACTTCCGCTTTTGCGGAAGATGTTAAGCTGTTCTGAGCATTTGTAGCATTCACAATTAAGAGGAGCGCTACAAGAACTGAAAGGCCGTGGTGGGAAGTCTTCATACTCTTTAAGTCTATCGTTTTAGTAGATTATTGGCAAATGTATTAGTATTATCTATTAAGTCAATAGACTATACAATATTTAATCAAAATAAAAGCGAGTTTTTGTGGGTTTAGAATCCAAAAACAGGGGAAAATCCATTGCAAACGGTTTCAAAAGGGCTAAAATTTTTCTGAATATTTCATACATAATTATCAGAAATGACCGGTTCGAGCTTTTAAATGATACAATGATGCTTGATTATATCCTGTAAAAACACCTAAATGCAGGGAGTTCGCTGTTCTTCTAAATCCTGTTCTTTAGTGATGAATCAGATATCGTAAACAAACTTCAAATAAAATTTCCGGGGTGTGTTAGATGCTCCAAGAATGATGATCAACACAGTAGAAAGAAAAAATGCCTGCGGACTTTCGATCCAAAAACTCAAATAACTGGTGATTAGAAATAACCGGATATACTCTAAATAATAAATCCATTTCCGTTGCTCCAACATGGCACCACAGTTTATCAACGTAATCAGGATAAACAGACTACCAACAATTTTCTCCGGCATTTCCACGGAATTATAGAATAGCGCAAGCGCGAAAAGAACAGTAATAACAACAATAATCTGAATGACTAAATAAACATTGAACCGTACAATCGTATTACTCTGCTCCTGACGCGGAATAAATTTCTTTTCAATTTCCACGCGAATATTTTGATCAAGCATTTCAGGCTTACCAAAAATAATTTTGAGTTTATTCACGATTCCATCAACGCGCGAAGCTGCGTAATAGAGTTCTAAAAAATAATGAAAGTGCTGCCATAGAAAACTATGACTCTTCAAGGGATGTGTAAGGCCGTATACAGGTCTCTCCTCTTCCTTTTGAAAAGTACCGAATAGTTTATCCCAGAAAACAAACAAGTCACCATAGTTCTTATTCAAATATTTTTCATTGGAAGAATGATGAACGCCATGATGAAAAGGTGTAATCAGAATATATTCAAGCCAACCAAGTTTGCCGATAACTTGTGTATGCGTAAAAAAAGAGTACGTACCATGAATAATTAGTATGGACATCACCAAGGTTGGATGAAAGCCAGCGAGTGGCAGCACAATCCAAAATGCATTCCGCACAATGGCCTGGAGTATTGTGATCCGGGCAGATACACTGTAATTAAATTCTTCGCTATGGTGATGAACAATATGAGCCGCCCAAAACAAATTAATTTCGTGGCCAAAACGGTGATACCAATACCAAATTAAATCGGTAATCAATAGTAAGAGTATCCAAACTATCCAATGGTTCGGAATAGACCAGATGGCAAAGTGTTCATGCACATAATTAAACACGCCATAAAAAAAGGCGGTTAAGAAAAGATTGAGAAGTCGCTCGGCTATTCCAATGCTGATGTTGGCTATCGAGCTGTCGAACTTGAAAATATCTCTTCTGTTTTTACGAAGGGCTGCCAGATATTCTAACCCTAAAAACAAGAAGAAGGCAGGAATCGCTAGAGCTGCATAACTGAGCGGTTTACCGCTCCAAAAATTCACGAACATGTTGATTAAAAAGTTTGGGCTGATCCACCATGGGCACGTGTCCACACTGATCTAAAAAAATAATTTTAGATTGAGGCAAATGCTCATGAAAGGCAAGTGCTACCTCTGGTGGTGTTAGCGCATCCTTTAATCCCCATATCAAAAGTGTTGGTGCATAAATATGATGGAGTACAGAACATTCAATGTAATGTTGCGATGTAAGTGTCCATCGGTCACTGTTCACTACATTGGATTGACCGTTCACACGTTGAAAGGCTTCTGTTGCATTTCCGTCAGCAAAGATTTCCCTGCTATTATAGATTGTATTATGAGCAGCTCCTATAGTTAAATCAGCATCAATTCCATCAAGCAAAGAATACTTTTCAAAACTTTCGAAATTTCCGGAACTACTGGCTAATACCAACTTCCTTACCATAGAAGGTTGTCGCCATGCATAGAGAAGAGCAATGTGACCTCCCAATGAGTTTCCTATTAATGTTACTTTATCAAGAGCTTGAGCTTCTACAAATTCTTCCAGATAGGTAACCAGATCATTTAAACGTGATGAGGAAACAGGTATTTGATAAAAGGGCATGCGGGGTATGAGAACACGGTGAGAACTCGTAAACTCATACGCCACGCGACCCCAGTTGCTCAGGTTTCCGATAAGCCCATTCAACAAAATGATGGGCTCACCTTCACCAACATCGAACAACGGTTTATGATCCAACATGCTGATGGATTCAGACAATGGCAATGACAATAATGGATAGTGTAAACAAGGAGCTAAGCGCCAGGAGTACAATACCTACAAGATTTCCAAGATTTATGTTTCTTAACATGATTTATAGAATTAAAGATTAAACATTTTATTGTTCCATCACCAGGATGGCAATACTTCACAAACGAGTTTGTGGTTCCTGTTCTGCGCAACATCGATCATCATACATAATCATTGCGATGTATTTATTTGGAGAAATAATGTTTAGCGATAACCTCTTCATAGCTTAAATTATTGAAATGATCTTTCAAAATTCCGGAGACTTACCTTCTGAATTCTGTTGGCTTCTTGTTGTGCAAGAAGTACATCCTTAAGAGCGACCTTGAAATTGATTTCGCGTTTTAGTGCTAAAAAAAGATGTTCAAAATAGTGAAGCACATTCTCTGATTGCACTGAATAAAGTACAATCTGAAATGTCTTATCCTCTGTATTCGACAGTACCGTTAACCCAGTTAATTTCCCAAATCCAAAAAAGCCTCTGAGCAACGGGAAATATCTTGCGTACTTATCCGAAAGAGAAAACTTCAAAATTAAACTGTCCTTGTAGTACAGATTTCCAGCCGGAACAACATCGTGTATTACGTTGTCCACAATTTCTGCATTGCCGAAAAATTGAAGTACACGACTAAAGGGATTTTCTTTCTCAGCAATCGCGGTGCTATTGTTATCTGAAAGATCAATAGCAAAAGATTTTTTCGCTTGAGTTGAGCTGTGGTTTGCCCAAAGTGTGAAGTAAGAATTCTGACGATTCGCCAGGGTAGATGCTGATGTTGACATTGTTGTAGATTTTAATAGTGATTAAAAAACAAGTACTGCTTTTGAAAAAAAGTCAGTGGTTCATAATCCTTAACAACATCGTCCATCTTGTGCAACTTGATTAATTCTGTGTGCTGGTTTCATGTTTTTAAATTTATAGGTCCTAAAAATGTTAGGAAGGATTTAGCACCATAATGTGGTTAGCAATTGGTTGCTATGGGGTCACCGAGCCTCCTCTCTCTCCCATTCTTTATAAATATATTGTAAAGGTATAAATAATATTTAAAGTCTATAGTTTTAATAGAGTTATTAACGAAAAAAAGTCTTTTGCGTTGCACATAAAGAAAACTAGTTCTTGATAATCGAGGTTCTATTCGGCATCCTTCGCACATCGAAAACCAATGTGCACCATAGACGATTCTGGCGTAGATGATGATCGACCTGTTACCTCGTACCCATGACATACCATTGGGTCGCAAAGAAATGAACCTCCTCTAGTAACGCGTCTTGTTGCAGGATCAATTTCAGCTTCACGACCTGTAGGTTCAATGCTATCCTGACACCATTGCCATACATTGCCTCCCATATCCGTGAGGCCCAATTTATTTTTTCCGAACACGCCTACAGGAGAAGTATAGGCATAACCATCTTCCTTTGTATTGTAACTCGGGAAACTTCCTTGCCACGTATTGGCTTTATACTTTCCTTCAACAACCAGATTCTCTCCCCAGGTATATTGTTGACCTGTGTTCTCTCCGTTCTTCGCTGCATGTTCCCATTCCCACTGAGTAGGTAATCGCTTACCTTTCCATTTCGCATACGCCAATGCATCATTCCAAGATACTTGCGTAACGGGATGATTGCTTTCTGCTTTTGGTTTATTTCTTCCGAAGGGAAAATGGAAATTGGCTCCATCCACTAATCTCCATTGATTTGTTTGTTCATCAAATACTCCAGCATTTCCAAACTTCTCTGCTTCCGTTGCATAATGGGTAGCATCTATAAAGACATCAAAGTCGGCAACGGTCACCAAGTTTTTATCCAGAAGAAATGGCTTTAATTTCACTTCAATACTCTTTTTGGTTAGGGGATCAACAGTAGCAAGTGTTCCTCCTTTAACAAGCACCATGTCCTCACGCTCTGGATTTACGGCCTGATAGGAAAGTAATAATCCGGCAGCGAATGAAATGAGCAGGAGCATCAAGCTCCGTGTTCCCTTTAAACTACTCATATTAATTATTTCGTTGGATGGATACTGGCGATGGTGGTGTACTTTGTCCCGGTATCTGCATCGGTTGTTTCGGTTTTATCTTATCGTAATCAACTACACCTGTTCGATCAGCCCACTTAAAATACTCGGCAGAAATCTGATCGACTATTTCAGGAAACTTACTTGCAAGGTCTGTTGTCTCTCCACGATCCTTGCTTAGATCATACAATTCCCATTTGTAGTTTGGATAAGTAGAAACAATTTTCCAATTGTCTTTACGCGCTGCCCGATTGCCCGCGCGCTCCCAGAAAAGTGGCTCACCCCTATTTACTTCTGTTGCATTTCCTTTTAGCACAGGTGCTAAACTTTTTCCTGCCAGTGCATATGGAGTTGTGCCATTGAATGAAGTTGGATATTTTGCTCCTGCCAACTCATAAAATGTAGGTGCAATATCAATAAGATGCGCAGTCCCCTTTACCAATGTGCCACCCTTAATTTGTTTTGGAAACCATGCGATGAATGGAGAACTGAATCCACCTTCATGCATGTTATTTTTGTATTGACGATGAGGAGTATTAGAAACGTAAGCCCAATTCTGTTCCTGATAGTCGTATGATCCAGGCGAGCCTATCGGACCCGAATTGCGTTGTGGTTTTCTATTAGAGCTTGAGTATCCACCTTGTGCACCATTATCAGAAATGAAAATAATTAAGGTATTGTCATCCTTCTTCAGTTCTTTCAGCTTGCTCAGAAGTCTGCCAATGTTTTGATCGACACGATCGACCATTGCGGCATACACTTCCATTTTTGATTTCCAGAATTGTTTTTGTTCATACGTCAAATTATCCCATTTCGGAACTTCAGGATCTCGTTCTGCAATGCGCTGCTCCGGTAATAATATTCCCAATTCCTTCTGACGAATAAGACGTTGCTGTCTTAAGGAGTCCCATCCAATATCGTACGAACCCTTGTACTTTGATATATCTTCCGGCAATGCTTGCAACGGCCAGTGTGGAGCATTAAAGGCAACATAAAGGAAGAACGGTTTATTGGTTTTGTTTTGTTCTTCTAAAAATGAAAGAGCATTATCAGCAATTTTATTGGTGAGGTATTCTCCTGGTTTGAGGTTTTCCTTCTTGTTGTTTTTGATCAGTGTTACCGGGTCAGCTTTACCATATTGGCCAATGTCAAAGTAATTACTTGCTCCCGGAATAAACCCGTAGAACTGTTCGAAGCCACGTTGGTTTGGCCACGCTAAACTATCTTTACCCAAATGCCATTTGCCTGACATTAATGTGCTATATCCATTTTGCTTTAGTACTTCCGCTAAGGTTAATGATTCCTTATTTAAGAATCCCTGATATGCAGGAAGCCCTAAGTTGACATCGAAGTATCCAACACCTGCCCGGTGCTGGTATTGGCCTGTCATCAATGAAGCACGCGTAGGTGCGCAAATTGAATTGTTATAAAATTCGCGAAAGCGAATTCCATCTGCTGCGAGCTTATCAAGATTCGGAGTTTTAATTTCCGAACCGTACGAACCAATATCGGAGTAACCCATATCATCCACCATAATAAGTATGATGTTGGGTTTAGCATCTTTTGAAGATTTCTGTGCGTTAACAGATGTTGTCAAACTGATTGCAAGAAAAATTATCGATAATACCTTTGTCGTTTTCATAATTATTTTTTTGACGGTGGTTACTAGTTTGCCCAATCCGGGTGTTGGGTCAGATTTGGATTGAGGTTAATTTCCCGTTGTGGTGTTGGAAAGTGAATATGCTTTGGTGCTGCATTGGTTTTACTTGCAGCCTGCAACGTGGCAACGTAGTAGTCAGGTCCTCTTCTTACTAAATCAAACCAGCGTTGATATTCAAACACTAATTCCTTTCTTCTCTCCTGAAAAACAGAATCACGGAACTCACTTCCATTCAATGCAGGAAAAGTATCTTGGAGCTTGTCAATACCTGCACGACTACGAACTTCATCAATTGCCCAATAGGCTTCTGCCGTTGGTCCATTATTATCTTCGTTCAATGCTTCTGCATAAATGAGTAGTACTTCGGCATATCGAATGATCGGAAGATTCTTAGAGGAATTACCTTGGGAACCTACAGCAGCCTGATCATAGTATTTGTAAAGATGAGGTTCGAATGTGTAGAGTTGTCCATTAGTAGGACTAACCATTTGCGTAACAAACGTAACGGCCTTGCGCTCATCAATATCATCAAAGCTTTCATATAGCTTACCCGGTTTGTTAATCATGTCTGCATAATCTCCATTAATCCCTGGTAGTTCATAGGGTGCTGATCTGCTGGCTAAATTATTTCCCTGGTAATTAAAGTATCCTTTAAACTGTGCAGAAAAGATATGCTCCTTTCCATTTTTTGTAGCTACATTAAATACATCTGCAAAATTTTCAAACAGTTGGTATGTATTTGCGTCAATTACTTCTTTGCTTTTATCAGCAGCTTTCTTCCATTCTTCTCTTGTCAGGTAAACTTTTGATAGCAAACTTTTAGCCGCTCCCGAAGTTGCTCTGCCCACATCACTGCTGGCATACGTTGACGGAAGTGCTTCTGCATCTGATAAATCCTGAATAATTTGTTGATACACTAATTCTTCAGATGATTTTGTGACGTAAAGATTCTCTGGTGTCAGAACCAAAGTTTCATGAAGCACAATAGGCACATCACCAAACCATCGAACAAGATTAAAGTAATGAAGCGCACGTAAGAATTTTGCCTCGTTGATTAATCGGGCTTGAAGTGTTTCGTCAATTTCTGTGGTATTGATCAAGGCAATGCGATCAATCGCAATGTTGGAAACGTTAATAGCATCATAACTTTGTTTCCACAATTGTTCCATGCGATCATTTAAAGCATCATGCGTTAATCCTGACAGTGCTCTTACGTGTGCATTCCGTGCTCGTGGGCCGGCAGCATAATCATCGGTCGCCATTTCAACACCAATCTGAAACAGGCTGTTGTAAAGTGATTGACCGGTTTCATACAGTTTTCTATAACCTGCATTCACCGCTGCAACGGCCTGCTCATCCGTTTTGTAGAACTGATCAGAAGTAACAAAAGACTGAGGTTCCTCTTCCAGCGATACGCATGAGAATAATACTCCTGATACGATCGCTATAAATACTATTTTTTTCATTGTTCAATTAAATTGATGTGAATATTCCCTGATTAAAATCAGAAGGCGATACTTAGTCCCCCACTGATCGTTCTTGAAACCGGATAAATTCCTGAATCGGTTCCTTGTGACACGGTATTGTTACCTGAAGTTATTTCCGGATCAAAGCCAGTATACTTAGTCCATGTTAACAGGTTTTGCCCGATGACATAGACACGAAGATTTGACAAACGGATTTTCTCAATCAGTTGCTTGGGAACAGAGTAACCAAGTGTCAAACTTTTAAGTCGGACAAATGAACCGTCTTCGATAAGTCTGTCGGAGAATACTGGAGCGGGATCAACTTTTGCGCGAGGGATAGTTGTGCTTGGGTTGGTTTCTGTCCAACGATCGAGCGCAGAGGCAGACGCATTTTGTTGGCCATTAAATAACTCAAGTGTTTGCTTATTGCCATTCAGGATTTGATTTCCGACTACACCCTGAAAGAAGAACGATAAGTCAAAACCTTTCCATGCAAAATTGTTCGTAACACCGAAGATGAAATCCGGTTGTGCGCTGCCCATGCTGGTTCGATCTAAGGCTGTAGTAAACTTACCATCACCGCTGATGTCTTTGTATAGGCGATCACCCGGTTTAGGAGTTGCGTTTCCTGTAAACACTCCCAGAGTTGACTCTTCACCTGTTTGAAGAATTCCATTGGTTACCGTTCCATAAAAGGTACCCAGTGGCTCTCCTACCTTGACAATATAATTTCCACTAATGTATGAATCGCTTCCTCCTCCAATGCTTGCCACTTTATTTCGGTTGATCGAAAAATTAATACTGGTATTCCAGGTAAGCGCGCCTTCGAGGTTTGTTGTGTTGATACCAAGTTCCAATCCTTTATTTTCAACAGCACCATAATTTTGCAGTGAAGTAGCCTGACCTGAAGTCCATGGAATTTCAACATTGAGTAACAGTTTTTTTGTCTTCTTGAAATATCCATCCAGTGTAACAATTACTCTGCTATGGAATAATCCTAAGTCAATTCCAGCATCAAACTGATTTGTAGTCTCCCAGCCAAGATCACTGTTTGCAATTCCGTTGGGTGTAAATCCGGTTACGATGTTATCTCCTAACAAATAGGTAATGCTCCGTAATGTGGCGAGTGATTGGTACTCCCCGATTTCCTGATTACCTGTAGCACCATAACTTGCTCGAAGTTTAAGATCACTGATGGTGTGCAAAGCTCCGCTAAAGAATTTCTCTTCGCTGATCTTCCAAGAGGCCGCTGCGGATGGAAAGTATCCCCACTTATTATTTTTTCCAAAACGGGATGATCCATCGCTACGGATGCTGGCCGTTAAAAAATACTTATGATCGTAGTTATAATTTACTCTTCCCAAATAAGACATCAGTGCCCACTTAGCATTGTTTGAATAGGGCTTCGTTGTAACTGATCCATCTTGTAAGCTGTTGTATGTTACATTATCGGTTACAAAGTTTGATGCGCCTGTTCGAACTATATCTCTTTTATATTCTTGCTGGGTAAAGCCTGCTAGCACATTGATAGAATGTTTATCGAATTCTTTTGAATAGGTTAATGTATTTTCATTCAGCCACGATGAAGAATTCAGAAACCCTACTGCAGCAGATCCCTGAGTAGTAACACCTTCATAGATTGTACTGGGAATGTAGTTATCCTCTTTTGTGTTCGTAATGTCTGTTCCTAAAAGGACTTTAAAATCCAATCCTTCCAGCAGATTGTATTCCGCAAATCCAGTACCCAGCAAGCGGCTTGTTGCTGTTTTATTTACCTGTTCATTGAGTGATGCCATTGGGTTTGAAAAAATATTCTCGAATGGATTCCGAAGTGTATAACTTCCATCAGGTTCGTAAACCGTTGCTGTTGGTGGCATGGTGAGCAATGCTGTTACAATTCCGGAAGGAGCTACATTCGCACGGGTCTTGCTTCCTGTGAAATTAAGTCCGATCGTTAAGCGATCAGTCGGTTTTGTATCAAGGTTAATGCGTGTACTGAATCGTTCGAAGTCTGTATTTCGAATAATACCATCCTGATTAAAATAACTTCCGGTAATGGCATATCGGGTTTTATGACTTCCACCGGAAAGTGATAGCTGATGGTTTTGCGTTGGTGCACTTTGAAAAGCTTCGTCTTGCCAATCTGTTCCTTTACCTAATTGGTCAATCTCTTCTTGTGATAAGTATTGAAATTTTCCATCCACCGGTTTCGTATCATACAATGCATCATTTCGGAGAGAAGCGAATTGGGCTGCATGTAGTACATCTATTTTCTTACGCAGTGTTTGTACACCATACGTTACATCATAGGCTATTACATTGTGATCTGCCTTTCCTTTTTTCGTAGTGATGATAATTACACCATTCGCACCGCGTGAACCATAAATGGCCGTTGCTGATGCATCTTTAAGAATATCGATGGATTCAATATCGGAAGGATTGATGCTGGATAAAGGATTTACAACAGAACCCGTGACGGCATCGGTTCCTACTGCGCTGTTATAAATCGGATATCCATCAATCACATACAGTGGTTCATTACCGCCCTGGATAGAACTACCACCTCGAATACGAATGCTCACTCCACCACCTGGCTGACCTGAAGTTTGTGTTACCTGCACTCCGGCAACTGCACCTTGTAATGCGCGATCAACAGAACTGATGGGTTGCTTTAAAATAGTTTCCGGAACAGAGGCAATCGCTCCGGTGAGTTCGCTTTTCTTTTGGGTGCCGTATCCAACCACAACGACAGCATTCAACACGTTATCATTTTTGAGAAATACTTCAGCTGCTTCACCAGTTATCTCATAGATTTCAATCTCCTGAGTTTTAAATCCCAATGAATTTATCTGAAGTGTGAACGGAAAATTTTTCGCTGCAGGAATCGTAAATGTGCCATCAACATTGGCCGTAGTATATACTGAAGTTCCCTTCACTACGATGGTAGCACCAGGCAAAGGCTGACCATTCTCATCTTTGATGAGACCTTTTACAGCCTCCTGTGCAAATGCGGCACTGGAAACCAGTAGCAGAAAATAAGTAAGGATTATTAGTATAAATGATTTCATATACAATTAAACTTTTTGAATAAGTATGGGGATTCAATTGGTGGCAACGGAATGCACCCTGCTCACAGACATACCACCAATACGACTGTAAATTCAAGTGCATCCGAAAGCCATGTTTATCTATCGCGCGAAACGCAAACGAGCCGATAATAAGATGTGATCAACAGCAACAACAAGCTGCGTTGAAGGGACTGGTAAATTTCTTTCCGGAGTTATTCCGGGCATCTAGTGGTGAACACTCTTTTTTTGTTTTCATTGTTTTAAATTTTATAGTTCCAACTAAACATTGGTAGGAATTAGCACCTTATCATTGGTGGTGACAGGTTGCTAGAAGTTCTTCGAGCCTATTCTCTCCCTTCTTCTGTATAAAATCAATCTGGTGGGAATTGATTTGTCTACTAAATCGATAGACAAATGTAACTATTCAGAATTACTCTCCAAAAAAAGATTAAAAAATATTCTATGTGCTTTACTTAACATAGTGCTATAAGCTGAATAGCGTTACTAAAAATCGTTTGCAATGGCCCCTGATTAAGATGAAAACTTATTGAAGTATAGACCCTGAGAAAGGAAATTCATACCTCGTATTTAAAAAACCAATCCGCTTAGTTACTTGATCAGGTAAAATCGAAATAGATTTTACAATACTGTTGAGTGCTGTTCTTTAGTCAGAGCGTGCTCATGCGCGGAATTTAAAATCTGCAAGCAACTCCGTATGCACTCCGCGCGAAGAAAAACTCATCAATCAAATGCTGCGAGTCGCAGCATTTGATTGATGAGTTTCGTAAAGTATGAAGGCCAACTCGCGAGAAGCGAGTTGGCCTTCATACTTTTAAATGTGCGCCTACGATAGTCATATGAAATGCAATTGTCCTTTCGCACATCTGCTGTGAACGCGGATAAAAGCACGTATGCTCTATAATTAATGAAAACGCGTTGGGTGTATTCACTTTTCTCACCAGCAAAATCTCGTCTACTTTTTCCATCAGAATTATAATCCTGTCTGCTGAAAAGATTTCTTAGTCGAGATCAAATTAATTGGTTCAATTTGATAGAATACCTGGATTTATTTGAGAATCTAGAATTAATTGGTCAACGCAGATTTTAAGATCAAAAAATATCAAAATAATAATTGTAATACATACACTTATTAAAAATAAGCGTACATTAGCATTCAGTTCAAACGATTTAGTAACGATTTTAAGCTATATGAGCAAGGATACATTTGTTTTAGGTGTTGATTACGGAACAGATTCAGTGCGCTCTATTATTATAGAGTCATCTACCGGAAGGGAAGTGGCTTCTTCTGTGTTTCATTATCCTCGGTGGCGCGATGGATTATTTTGCAATCCTTCTAAAAATCAATTCCGTCAGCATCCGCAGGATTATGTCGATGGTGTTGAGACGACCATTAAAGATTGTTTGCACCAGGCAGGCGCAGTCGTTAAAAAAAACATCAAAGCCATTTCGGTTGATACTACTGGCTCCTCTCCTATCGCAGTTGATAAAACCGGAACACCATTAGCGTTTATACCTGGGTTCGAAAATAATCCGAATGCCATGTTTGTACTGTGGAAGGATCATACTTCTACATTAGAAGCTGCGCAGATTAATGAACATGCGGAAAAGTTTGATATCAATTACCTGCAATTTGTCGGTGGCATTTATTCCTCTGAATGGTTTTGGGCAAAACTTCTTCACGTCTTGCGCGAAGATGAAGCCGTACGCAGAGCATGCTATTCCTGGGTAGAACATTGTGATTGGATTCCTTTTCTATTGACAGGTGGAACTGATGTTCACCAAATGAAACGTGGCGTTTGTTCAGCAGGACATAAAGCATTGTGGGCTGAAGAATTTGGTGGATTGCCTCCTGATCATTTTTTCTCTTCGCTCGACCCACTTCTCAAAGGGTTTACTTCCCGGTTGTTTACCGATACCTATACTTCTGATAAACCTGCCGGAACATTGACGAAAGAATGGGCCGATCGTCTTGGACTTTCAACCGATGTGATTGTTGGCGTTGGTGCGTTCGATTGTCACATGGGTGCAGTCGGTGGACAAATTGAACCGTATCATTTGAGTAAAGTGATGGGTACTTCTACCTGCGACATGATGGTAGTTCCTAAAGAAGATATGACTGGAAAACTGGTTCGCGGAATCTGCGGACAAGTGGATGGCTCCATCATTCCTGGTATGATTGGATTAGAAGCAGGACAATCTGCTTTTGGTGATACCTATGCCTGGTTTAAAAATGTTTTAGCTTGGCCAATTACCAATACATTAAAATCATCTTCTGTGATAAGTGCTGATGTTGCAGCAAAATTAAAAGATGAACTATTGGATAAATTAATTCCTGAACTTACACAACAAGCCGCTGCCATTCCACTTGATGAAAATAATGAACTGGCAATTGATTGGCTGAATGGAAGAAGAACTCCTGATGCGAATCAATTATTAAAAGGTGCTATCACCGGTTTGAGTTTAGGTAGTGAAGCTCCCCATCTTTTTAAGGCTTGGGTTGAAGCGACATGCTTTGGAGCAAAAGCAATTGTTGACCGATTTAATAATGAAGGTGTTCCGGTGAAAGGTCTCATTGGTCTCGGTGGTGTGGCTCGCAAATCTCCTTACATTATGCAAGTGATGGCGGATGTAATGAACATGCCGATTCGCATTCATAAATCTGAACAGACTTGTGCTTTGGGTGCAGCCATGTTTGCTGCAACTGCGGCAGGAATTTATCCAACAGTAGAAGAAGCAATGAAGGTAATGGGACAAGGTTTTGATCAGGAATACAAACCGAATGTTTCTGCCTCAAAGATTTATGAGAAACGCTTTCAAAAGTATAAAGCTCTTGGATCAGCGTTGGAACAAAAATCATCCGTCATTCTTTCAGAGTCTCATGTTTGAAATCTGAAGTTCGTGTTCTAATATCGAAAGTCCAGTGTCTAATATCTAACGAGTAATGTCTAAATACAATCACATAAAACAATCTGCCTACGAAGCCAACATGCAACTACCCAGGTTGGGGCTTGTACTTTTTACGTTTGGCAATGTAAGCGCAGTTGATAGAGCATTGGGTGTATTTGCTATTAAACCGAGTGGCGTTCCGTATGATGAGCTTTCATTAGAAAAAATGGTGATCGTTGATTTCGATGGCAAAACTGTTGAAGGAAAACTTCGTCCATCATCTGATACGAAAACTCATGCTGTACTTTATAAACATTGGGAGAAGATTGGCGGAATCGTTCATACACATTCTACCTATGCAACGTCATGGGCGCAAGCACAGCGAGATATTCCAATCTTCGGAACAACACATGCCGATCATAACACCGTTGATATTCCTTGTGCTCCACCGATGAGTGATGAAATGATCAAAGGTGATTATGAATACGAAACCGGTTTTCAAATCATGAATTGTTTGAAGGACCGAAAGTTGAGCTACGAAGAAATTGAGATGATACTCGTAGGCAATCACGCTCCGTTCACTTGGGGGAAAACACCTGAGAAAGCAGTTTACAATAGTGCCGTGTTGGAAAGTGTTGCACAGATGGCATTGCTCACCGAGCAGATCAATCCCAAATCACCTCGTCTCAAAGATGCACTGATCAAAAAACATTTCGAACGGAAACACGGGCCGGATTCTTACTATGGACAATGAGTTAATTATCAAAATTGGCGCCTTGATAATCTGAACATTGATCATTGGCACATTGACAATTAAAAAATCGTAACGATGAAAAAGATACTATTCCTACTTCTGCTCTCGGTTTCAAGTCTGTTCGCTCAGCAAAAAGATTATCCAATACAAGTCGTGCCTTTTAATCAAGTGCACTTTAATGATAAATTTTGGTTGCCTAGAATTAAGACCAATCACACCGTAACTATTCCTGCGTCTTTTGAGCGTTGTGAAAGTACGGGCCGCGTGAAGAACTTTGAAATGGCAGCGGCTCATAGTGGCAAGTTCTGCACAGTCTACCCTTTTGATGACACTGATATTTATAAAACGATTGAAGGCGCATCGTTTTCATTGACACTCTTCCCTGATAAAAAAATGGAAGACTACATTGATTCACTCATCGTAAAAATCAAAAATGCACAGGAGCCCGATGGATATTTGTATACAGCCAGAACAATTGATCCGGGCGCAGCACATGCATGGGCAGGTAAAGAACGTTGGGAAAAGGAAAGGGAACTAAGTCACGAATTATATAACTCAGGACATTTATACGAAGCCGCTGCAGCTCACTATCAGGCAACAGGTAAAAGAAATTTACTGGACATCGCACTTAAGAATGCTGATTTGGTTTGCAGTGTTTTCGGTCATAACAAAAAGCACGTTGCACCAGGCCATGAAGTAGTAGAAATGGGATTAGTGAAATTGTACCGCATCACTGGAAAGAAAGAATATCTGGAGAGTGCAAAATATTTTATTGAAGAACGGGGTCATTACACTGGCTACGATTCGAATAGCACTGATCCATGGAAAAATGGTGCATACTGGCAAGATCATAAACCTGTTGTTGATCAGAATGAAGTCATCGGTCATGCAGTTCGTGCTGGTTATTTATATGCTGCTGTTGCTGATGTTGCGGCACTGACTGGTGATCAGAATTTTTTGAAAGCCATCGATACTCTTTGGAACAACATGGTGAGCAAAAAAATCTATGTACAAGGTGGTATTGGAGCGGTTGGTAGTGGTGAACGTTTTGGTGATAACTATGAATTACCAAACGCAACAGCCTATAATGAAACCTGTGCAGCCATTGCTAATGTGTATTGGAACCATCGCATGTTCTTATTGCATGGTGATTCAAAATACATTGACATCTTAGAGAAGTCACTATACAATGGATTGATCTCTGGCGTAGGTATGGATGGAAAATCATTCTTCTACACCAATGCCATGGAAATCAAAAACATTTATGCGCATAAAGATATGGAAGCTGAACGCTCAGGCTGGTTTACATGCTCTTGTTGTCCAACTAATATTACACGCTTAATACCTTCCGTTCCGGGATATGTTTACGCACAAAAAAACAATGACATTTATGTAAATCTTTTCGTCAGCGGAAACGCTTCCTTCACTGTCAATAAAAAAATAGTTCAGATCGAGCAGAAGAATAATTATCCGTGGGATGGAAATTTAGTTTTCAATATTAATCCTAAATCATCCACAGCATTCAATGTATTAGTACGCCTTCCAGGATGGTCACAAAATGAAGCAATGCCATCCGATCTGTATTCTTTCGAATCAACTTCTGATAAAAAAGTAGCGATCACCGTTAATGGAAAAGAAGTTAACTACACAATAGCAAATGGTTATGCTGTGTTAACAAAAACCTGGAAGAAAGGTGATGTAATTCAAATGAACTTACCAATGGAAGTAAGAAGAGTAGTTGCCAATACAAAAGTGACGGACGATATTGGTAAGGTATCTCTTCAGCGTGGCCCCCTTATGTATTGTGCAGAGTGGCCCGATAATAATGGTAAGACCAGCAATATTTTACTACCGAAAGATGTTCGCTTCTCTACAGAATTCAAAAGTGATTTATTAAATGGTGTTACGGTTGTAAAGGCAGAAACACCAGCCATTGTAATCTCCGGGAATACGGTATCAACTGTTAAGCAAAATTTTGTTGCCATACCTTATTATGCATGGGCACATCGCGGTAAAGGCGAAATGATGATGTGGTTCCCGGAAGAAGTAAAGAACATTGATCTCATTTCAAAATAAAATTCAATAACGCTTTAATAAAATTAAAAAAACAACATCATAACTGTTAAACTGAATACTCTGATGATCGATCTAAAAAAACTTGAAGTGTGGTTTGTGACGGGCAGCCAACATTTGTATGGAGAAGAAACATTGAAACAAGTAGCGGAACATTCAAAGCAAATCGTAAAAGAACTCAATGCCTCCGCTTCTATTCCTGTTACCGTTGTGTTCAAACCTGTATTGAAGAGTTCTGAAGAAATATATCAACTCTGCCAGGATGCAAATACATCAGCAAACTGCATCGGGCTTGTTGCCTGGATGCACACCTTCTCTCCTGCGAAGATGTGGATTGGTGGTTTGAAAATATTAAACAGGCCATTACTCCACCTACATACACAATTCAATCGCGATATTCCATGGAAAGATATTGACATGGATTTCATGAATCTCAATCAAAGTGCACACGGTGATCGCGAATTTGGTTTCATCATGTCGCGCATGCGATTGAACAGAAAAGTTGTTGTGGGGCACTGGCAGGATGTTAATGTTCAGGAACGTTTGAATGTATGGATGCGTGCAGCAGCAGGTTGGCACGATTGGCAAGGCGGAAAATTTTGTCGCTTCGGTGATAACATGAGACAAGTGGCTGTTACCGATGGTGATAAAGTAGAAGCAGAAATTAAATTCGGCTATGCTGTAAACGGTTACGGCATTGGTGATTTAGTGAAGGTAATCAATCAAGTATCTGATAGTGATATCGATAAACTTACTGCAGAATATGAAGCACGCTATAATGTAGCCCCCTCTTTGCGCAAAGCAGCAGATAAGTCATATGCATTGCGCGATGCAGCAAAAATTGAAATTGGATTGCGTACATTTTTACAAGAAGGAAACTTCAAGGGCTTCACCGATACATTCGAAGATCTTCACGGCATGGTGCAATTGCCAGGCATTGCTGTTCAACGTTTGATGGCCGAAGGCTACGGCTTTGGTGGTGAAGGTGATTGGAAGACAGCAGCCTTAGTACGGGCAATGAAAGTAATGGGTAGCGGATTAAAAGGCGGAAATTCGTTCATGGAAGATTATACGTATCACTTTGATCCATCAAATCCGATGGTACTTGGTGCGCACATGTTAGAAATTTGTGAATCGATTGCCGATGAAAAACCTTCATGCGAAATTCATCCGTTAGGTATTGGTGGAAAAGCTGATCCGGTAAGATTAGTATTCAATAGTGCTGCTGGTCCAGCATTGAATGCTTCTATGATTGATATGGGTAATCGTTTCCGGTTATTAGTAAATGAAGTTGAAGCAGTAAAACCTCAACACGATCTACCTAAACTTCCAGTCGCACGCGTATTGTGGAAACCCTATCCGGATATGCAAACGGGTTGTGCCGCATGGATCTATGCAGGTGGTGCGCATCATACTTGTTACAGTCAGAATTTAACTTCGGAACATTTAATTGACTTTGCCGAGATGGCCAACATTGAATGTGTATTGATCGGCAAGAAAACAGATCTTCATCAATTCAGAAACGAATTGCGTTGGAGTGAAATGTATTATAAATAAGTTTTACCATTTGAATATAATCTTATCCATTCTTTTCACCTGATACTTTTATGAACAACTCGCTCGCCCTTCCAGACTATTTAGTCTTTATTACCTACTTCTTCATTGTTGCTGGTTATGGTTATTGGATCTACCAACGCAAAAAGAAAACAACAACGGACACAAAAGATTTTTTTCTTGCAGAAGGATCGTTAACCTGGTGGGCGATTGGTGCATCGTTGATTGCGTCCAACATTTCGGCAGAACAATTTATCGGAATGAGTGGTGAAGGTTATTTTGTAGGAATTGCTGTTGCTGCATACGAATGGATTGCTGCGATCGCGTTGATCATCATTGCAGTTTGGTTTATTCCCATTTATCTAAAGAATAAGATTTACACCATGCCTCAGTTTTTGAAGACACGATATAACGAAACGGTTGCGTTGATCATGGCGGTGTTCTGGTTGTTCTTATATGTATTTGTAAATCTTACTTCAATACTTTATTTAGGTGCCGTTGCTATCAATGGATTAGTCGGTGGAGAATCTCTTCACCTCATTATGGTTGCACTTGCTGTGTTTGCATTGGTAATTACACTTGGAGGAATGAAAGTAATTGGATACACTGATGTAATTCAGGTTGGCGTGTTAATCATTGGAGGTTTAGCGACTACCTATCTCGCCTTGACTATCGTGAGTGAAAAATTTGGAATGGGATCAAGTGCAATAAATGGTTTTAAAATTTTAATGCAAGATGCTCCCGATCATTTCAAAATGATTTTGGACAAACCAACTGCCGATGCTCCGCAGGAATACATAGACAAATACTTAGTGTTGCCGGGCATTGCCATGTACTTTGCTGGTCAGTGGATTGTGAATCTTAATTACTGGGGATGTAATCAATACATTACTCAACGGGCATTGGGTGCTGATCTAAAAACAGCGCGCACCGGAATTCTTTTTGCCGGTTTCCTCAAACTGATGATGCCAGTAATTGTAATGCTTCCGGGAATTGCTGCCTATGTATTATATAAGAATGGTCACCTTCCACAACTGGAAGGCGGAAGTAAAGATGGAGCGTACTCTGCCATATTAGGATTTCTTCCTACTGGTTTAAAAGGATTATCCATTGCTGCATTGACAGCTGCTATCGTTGCTTCGTTAGCGGGCAAGGCGAATAGTATCTCTACCATTTTTACACTGGATATTTTCAAAAAGTATTTCAATCAAAACGCTGACGAAAAGAAACTGGTTTGGGTTGGGCGCCTGACAGTAGTAGCCGCCATGGTTATCGCGGTGATTTTTACTTGGGAAGATTTGTTGGGAATTGGCGGAGAAGGTGGATTTACGTTCATTCAAAAATATACAGGCTTTATAAGTCCGGGCGTATTTGCCATGTTCATCTTAGGTATGTTTTGGAAACGCACCACTGGAGCAGCTGCTATTGCCGGAGTAATCACTGGTTTTGTGCTGTCTGTTTTCTTCAATGAATTTGCTCCAGCAGTTTTCGGAAACGAAACGATTTTATATACCGCTTTTTCAAATGGTAAAGGAGGTTATGAAATTCCTTTCCTCATTTGTATGGGCTTGTCTTTCTTCTTCACCATGTTGGTTATGATTCTGATGAGCCTTGCGGGACCAAAAATTAACCCGAAAGCATTTGATATCGATCGCGAAATGTTCAAGGTAAGTTCATCTACATTGGTTATGATCATTATGACGATTCTAATTTTAACTGCACTGTATGTTAAGTTTTGGTAATATTTAAGGACATTTAATGCGTATAGAACCTAGTACCGATGGATATCGACAAATACACAAGTAATGACGGAATATTAGTAGCCGTTGACTGTATCATTTTTGGTTTCGATGGCCATCAGTTACAAGCGCTATTAATAAAGCGAGGATTCGAACCCGAAAAAGGAAAATGGTCACTCATGGGTGGGTTTGTTAGTCCTGATGAAAGCACCGATGATGCTGCTATTCGGGTTCTGAATCAACTTACCGGCATGAAGAACATTTATATGGAACAACTTTATTGTTTCAGTAATGTTCAACGTGATGCTGCAGGTAGGGTAATCTCAGTAGCGTACTTTGCTCTTATTAATATAGGAGATTATAGTGATCAACTTCAGCAGGACCACGAAGCACGTTGGTTTCCGATGGATAAAATTCCAAACTTGATTTTCGATCATAAAGAAATGGTGGCAAAAGCAAAGGAGCGTCTTCAACAGAAAGTTGCCAATCATCCGATTGGTTTTGAACTATTACCAGAGAAGTTCACACTTCCTCAACTACAAAATTTGTACGAGGCCATCTATGAGCAAGCTCTCGACAAGCGAAACTTCACACGTAAAATCTTAGCCCTCGGTGTTTTGAATAAACTCACAGAAAAAGAGAAAGAGTCATCCCGTAAAGGAGCTTTCTTTTTTGTGTTTGATAAAAACAAGTACAGCAAACTTCAACACGAGGGACTTAAATTTTTATAACCTACGGTGGTGGTTAGGCATCATCCCAGCACTTTCATTCTCCTCATCTCACCAAACGTATTCATTAATCAGCTCCCTATCAAAATGGTATAAACTGTTGAAAAAAAATAAGTGTAAATGTTACATTTTAAATTGATAAATGTAAATTGTAAACTATTAACGTAATCGATTTAGTAGCCTCAAAACTCACTTTAGGGAGAGAAAAGATACTAAAAATGCCAGCTGCCTAAGCTATTTTGGTTAGAGCTGACTGTCGAGTTGATTATACATAAACCTTTTACACTTAATCTATGAAACAAAGCAAATCAATCTGGTTAATCCTTCTTCTGATTGGATTCCTAACACCCTCATTTGGTCAGCAATCTTCTGAGATCATTATGCAAGCATATGAGCCAAAAGTAGTGATCAACAAAAATATTTATGGTCACTTTGCTGAACATCTTGGTCGATGTATCTATGGTGGATTTTATGTAGGTGAAGGCAACACGACTATCCCGAATCAAAAGGGAGTGCGCACCGATATTATTGAAGCATTAAAGAAACTAAAAGTACCCAACCTGCGATGGCCAGGTGGATGCTTTGCTGATACCTATCATTGGCAAGATGGCATCGGACCAAAAGCCGAGAGACCTAAAATGGTGAACGTTTGGTGGGGAGGTGTTACCGAAGATAACAGTTTTGGTACACACGATTTTCTAGACTTGTGTGAAGCGATCGGAGCTTCTCCTTATCTCGCTGGAAATGTTGGTAGTGGCACGGTAAAGGAGCTATCAGACTGGGTGAGTTATGTAAATTTTGATGGCGTTAGTCCGATGTCAAATCTGCGCAAGCAAAATGGCCGCGAGAAACCGTGGAATGTTTCTTTGTGGGGCGTAGGCAACGAGGCCTGGGGTTGTGGCGGAAACATGACGCCTGATTATTACGCAAATATCTATCGTCAATACGCCACCTTCATGAGCGGCCGCGGTCTTTTTAAAATTGCATCCGGTGCCAATGGTTCTGATTACAATTGGACTGAAG
>JANMRZ010000152.1:0-5681 GCA_031388805.1 Chryseolinea sp. | reverse complement strand
CACACCTTGCAGTTGTTTTGCCTTCTGAGATTTTTACACAAATGTCAGTTGAGGATACCATGAGCCAGGTAGTTGGCCAACTTACTTATGCCAATTTTGAAAGCATTGAAAATGCCCTGGAATGGATAACACAGAGAATATAAAATAAGACGCCAATAAGCCGTCAACATTTTCTATTTCAAATCAACAGTAAGCGCTAAAATATTGAGCATTTAATTATGGCACAATTTATTCCCTTTCAACCCGGAGTAGAAGTAAAAGGACAAAGCCTTCTATCAATTGTAAACGCGATTGAATTTGGCAAAGAAGTAAGACTGGCGATTCTAAAAAAACACGGCATAGAAAATCCTGTGCCCGATGGCTGGTATAGCCAGGAAAAAATGATGAACGCTTTTAAAGAAATTGCCGATCAGATAGGAAACAATACACTTTTTGCCATAGGAAAATCGATACTCGAAAATGTAGTGTTTCCTCCCCAGATAGACGATTTGGAAAAGGCACTGCATTCTATTGACATGGCTTACCAAATGCATCACCGAGGTGGAGATACAGGATGCTACAAACTTGTAAAGTTTGATTCTAAAAAAAGAGAGGCCATTATGGAATGCAAAAATCCATATCCCAGTGAGTTTGACAGGGGAATTATTTCTGCTGTGTTAAGGAGATTCAAACCCAAAGACTCTTTTAAGTACGATGTAGTGCTGGATCTAATGAAAGAAACGAGGTTGAAAGGAGCATATAGTTGCACCTATTGGATTACGTGGTAGAGGCGGAGACAGTCATCAATGCGAATTTTCAATCGCTGATAGTTTGATTACAAGATAACACGTAAACCTGTTCAACATGGAGCAGGTTATACTTACTGGTCAGGAACTAAAAGATGATTATGAAGCCACCCATCGAAATTAAAAGATATAGAAGAATATAATGAAATACTTTTTACTGAGTTTGTTTTGTGTAGTGGGCGTGGGTGCTTATTCTCAAAAAACTATTTTTATTCCTTCCGAATTTACAACGGATCCTTTTTTAAAAAATTGGTCGCAAGATCGATCTTATCAATCAGAAAACTTTGTGCTGTTCTGGGGCAGTGTTGTTGGAACAGATCCTAAAGCATATGCTAATGCTGATTTACGGTTTAACCCTCAGGCGGTTTGTGATACGCTCGAAAAGAGTTATACCAAATACGTGAAGGAAATAGGTTTTTGTTCAGAGGATACTTCTAAAAATCTTGGCAAGTATAAGATCATTATTGTAATGAATGATACTTGGGGAAATGGTGGCCCCAGTGGCTGGGCTTTTGGAGGTGCGTATGAAAATACAATTGGTGCCATGTGGGTGCATCCCAATTCAACGCGTGATGGAGGTGTGATTAGTCATGAGTTTGCACATTCATTGCAAGCCATGATTTCTATTCAGGAGAATCCTGATGGAGGATTTGTTGATAATGATGTAACGGGTTTCTTCTGGGAGTGCCACGCTAACTTTATGCGGACACAAATTTATCCAAGGTTTGCTTCCGATGATATGCCTCGCTGGATGGCCACGAGTATGTTTCATTGGAGCTCAACACGTCATCATTACAGTAGCTTCCGGTTGCTGCTACATATCCAACAGCTGGATGGAATTGCAGCTGTAAATGATTTATGGAAGAAATCTGTAAGTAATGAGCATCCCTTAATGACGTATAAACGATTGAAAGGTTTTTCGCAGGAACAGTTCAATGACTTTGTTTATGATTATGCCAAACGTGAAGTAATCTTTGATTATCCGGTTAACAATGCGGGGGCCATCATGCGCGAACGGTATCAGCAGTTTATTGAAAACGAGCCGCATTATTTGTGGAGAAGGTTTACCGTATTAAAACAGTTAGATGTTGCTACAGGGCGGTACATCACAGATGATGTTTCTGCTCCTCAGGATTATGGCTATAATCTTGTTCCACTTTACCCCGATGATATAACAAAGGAGATTACAATAACTTTTAAAGGACACAAAGAAGTAAACAACGTTGCCGGGTGGCGTTATGGATTTATAGCTGTAAAAAACGATGGTGTAAGTGTGCGCTACAGCGATGTATATGCAGCCGATGAAGGTGAGGTCTCATTTAAATTGGAAAGTGATGAAACGAAATTATATCTCGTAGTAACAGGTGCGCCAATAACACATACTAATTATGTGTGGGAGCCGGGCTGGCCAAAGATAAAACGATTCCCTTACGAAATTGCAGTAGAGAATGCTGTACCAGAAGGATATCAAAACGATTTCAGATCTACTTATAAAGTGAATGGGCATGCTCACGCCAATGGTGGAGGTTGGGTTTCAAATGAAGCATCTGTAGACGCTTCCGTTTATGTTGGACCAAAGGCAATAGTGCTTGGATCGTCCGTTATAATAGGTAGTGTAAAAATTAATGGAACAGCGTGGGTAGAGAATGTTAAGGCCAGCGACAATGTGGTGATTAATGGTAATAGCAATGTTTGGAACGGCACCTATTCAGACAATGCTCATATTGGCGGCAATGCTATTCTAAATCATTGTACTGTTTCGGGTAACGCGGAAATAAAGGGTGATGCTATGGAATGGGGTGTAACCCTTGGAGGATCCGTTGTGGTAGGGGGCGATGCTGAGATCGGTGACTGCTCAACAGGTGTGTATTTGCAGTATCCGCATCCTAATAATGGACGTACCGAGTGTGATGGTAAACCTGCCAGTGATCTTTCAAATGAAGATATAAACGAACCAGTAGAGAGCATTATTATGCGCACTGATCATCCTAGAGATAATCATGCAGGTAAAATGTATGTCTATCCTAACCCTGTTGAAGACATTTTTACAGTTGAGATGGAGGGTTTTAAACTTACTGATAATGTGATACTATATGCATACGATATGCAAGGGAAAGAAATTTACAAACTGGATATTAAAACGAACCGAACATTGAAGTTGAATGCTAAATTGTTTGGGAGTGAAAGCAATCCAATCGTTTTGAAAGCAGTAAGTAAGACGAAAACACTTTCAGGAAAAGTTAATCTGGCAAATTAAATGTTTAAGAGAAGAGCTAAGAAAGGGGCGAGAATTGAAACATTGTTTCCCGTCAACAATTACAATCACTACCAGGGTGGAACCTTAGAAAGAAATATACTGCTGCGTTTCCTACAAAGCACAATGGTTATCGTGTGCCTGTATGGCATATATGATGTATACAATCAGGATGATTCAGCCCTGGTAAAGGCCGTGCTTTGTCTGCTCCTGTTTGGCGGATGTTATGGCTTTGTCAAATATACGAACGGTTCCCGCCTCAGTATATGGATTACCATAGCGATATGTATGCTATCTACAGTTTCAGGTTTTTTCTTTCTGGGCGGTTTTACCGGAGTTACCTCGCTGGACTTTTGTGCGCTCGTAGTGGTACTGAACATGATTCTTTCCGGACGTGAAAGGAGCACATTTTTTATCTTCTTTCTTTTACAAATGGTGGTACTCGGCAGTATCCAGGTTTTTCATAGCGAATGGGTCATGAATTATAAAACGAACGATCCGCTTATCGTTGACATTGCCGAGGTGCTGGCCCGTATCGGCAATATGCTGTACGTAGGTTATCTGTATAAAACAGAATATGAAAAAGAGCGTGCCCAGGTATTCCTGACAAGTGAAAGACTGGAGGAATCAAACACTGAAATTTCCATACAAAATGAGTTGATTGCTTCTACCAATAATCAATTAGAGCTAGCCTTGTTCAGGCTTAGAGAAGAACAGGCGCAAGTACTTGAAGTCAATAGAAAACTGGAAGAAGCCAACGCAAAGATTCTCGCCCACGATAAATACATAACTGCTTATAATAATCAATTGAAAATTTTGGTGACCGAACTTAAAATTGAGCGTGCACAGGTACTCGAAATCAACGAAAAATTAGAAGAAGCAAATACAGAAATTTCAGCACAAAGCGAAACCATAGCCAACTACAATGAGAAATTAGAGGCCATGGTGGAAGAAAGAACAAAAGATATTCTGCAACTCAATGAAAAACTAATCGAATACTCGTTTGTCAATTCGCACAAAATCAGAGGTCCGTTGGCCAGAGTGCTTGGCCTGGTCTATCTGATGAGGTTGAATCAAACAAACAAAGAAATAGACTGCAGCGAATATTTAGATAAACTGGAAATAAGCGCCAATGAACTTGACTACATGGTAAAAGAGCTAACCATTGTTTTGAGTGAGGAGACCAACGGAAGTATACGTTATCAATCCGAATGAACTTTTTACCAGTGGTGTGAAATTCTTCACTAACAATCATTTTAAGACACTTATGTATTAACCAAATAATGTATCAACCAAATAATCAGCAGTTTTGTACCGTGGTGAAGTGTAATTCAAATTTTACGAATATGCGATTTTCATTACTTGTTCTATTCTTATTTTATCAACCAATTGTCTTCGCGCAGCAATTATTTGTGCAGCCGTATCCTATTGAAGTTTATAAGGGAGCCAACCAAAACTCGGATATGGCACAGGATGAACAGGGAGTTATTTATTTTGCCAATAATGATGGCGTACTTAAATATGATGGAACCTCGTGGGATCTTATACCACTGCCCAATAAGAATTTTATTTTTTCTTTGGCCATTGATGCTGAAGGCAAAATTTATGTAGGCTCCCAAAGTGAATTGGGTTACTTTCAAAAGGACAGTACAGGGATATACCAATACCATTCTTTAATGCCTCAGTTACCTGTGGAGCATAGAAAAAATGTAAAAGATATTATCGACATAAAAATATTCGAGAACGGTGTTTTTTTTAGTGATTTTGAAAATGTTTACCTGTACCTGAATGGAGAATTCACGATACTAAACACAAAAGGCTTTGGGTTTATTACCCAACAAAACCAACTGTACCTGGTAAGGGGGAGCGGCTTGTCTGTCTATAAAAATGAAAGCTTTCAATCAATGGACTTCAACAAGGAATTGGAGGGGATAACAATCTATTGGATAGCAGAATATACACAAAATAGCTTCCTGATACTCGATGATAAAAATAAACTGTGGGTACTTAATCCTCAGGCTCCTCTCCATAGCAAATTGCAGCCTTTTTCCGAAAACCTCAACGCCCGTCTAAAAGTTTTACCTATAGTCAGAATAACGTCCATGAATAATGGCACCATAGCCATTGTGTTGAAAAATGAAGTACACTTTGTCAGCAAAAATGGAGAGCCCTTATATTCTGTTCCAAAAGATTTGTTTGAAGATGATATAAGGGACGGTTTTGTTTATAAAGATATGCAACATAACCTGTGGCTAAATGCAAACTCAATTATTTTGCAAGTCACCACCAGTTCTCCGCTATCATACTATGATAAGCAAAACGGCATTAAAGGGACAATCTTATCATTAGGAAAAAAGGATCAGCATCAATATGCCGGAACTACTTATGGTATCTTTTATAAGGAAAGCAAAACATCATTTACACTTCTTCCTGGCACAGAAGGGATAGTATGGAATTTTTACAACTTCAACCAAAATTTATACGTTGCTCATGGCAGTGGAGTTCTTGAACTTCAAGGAAAAAAGATAATCAGGCTAATAAGTCACCCCCATGTTCTTTCCTTATGTGAATTCAGCAAGCAGCCCGATCGTATGATTATGGGTACCTATAATACCGGTCTCTGGCTGACGGAAAAGAAAGCA
>JANMRZ010000125.1:0-16981 GCA_031388805.1 Chryseolinea sp. | reverse complement strand
CGCGCTTATACGTCGTGCCGACGTTGCTTGTTTGATGTAACTGGATTGCCGTCATGGCGATCTATCACTTCTCAGCCAAAGTCATCTCCCGCTCCAGCGGATCGAGCGCGGTCGCTTCGGCTGCCTACCGCTCGGCCTCGCGGCTGCACGACAAGCGGCTGGATCGTTCGCACGACTTCACCAACAAGGCAGGCGTGATTCATTCCGAAGTGATGCTGCCCGAGGGCGCACCCGAACGGCTGAGTGACCGTTCGACATTGTGGAACGAGGTCGAAGCCGCCGAACTGCGCAAGGACGCGCAGCTAACCCGCGAGGTTGAGTTCGCCATTCCGAGAGAGATGACCCAGCAACAGAGTATCGAACTTGCCCGCAACTTTGTGCAGGAGCAGTTCGTCGATCAAGGGATGATCGCTGATCTCAATGTCCACTGGGATATCGGCGCAGACGGTCTCGCCAAACCGCATGCCCATGTAATGTTGACGATGAGGCAAGTGGGTGAGGACGGCTTTGGCGCAAAGGCGCGCGACTGGAACAAGAGTGAGCTGGTCTGTGAATGGCGAGAAGCTTGGGAAACGCATGTCAACGAACGCCTTGCCGAGCTGGACATCGACGCGCGGATCGATCATCGCAGCCTCGAAGCCCAGGGCATCGCGCTTGAACCGCAAAACAAGATTGGCCCCGCCGCTTCGCGCATGGCGGGGCACGGCCTTGAAGCTGAACGCATCGCCGAACATGCAGAGATCGCACGCCGCAATGGCGACAAGATCATTGCCAACCCGAACATCGCACTTGATGCGATTACGCATAATCAATCAACGTTCACCAAGCGCGACCTTGCGATGTTCGTGCATCCGCATTCGGATGGCAAAGACCAGTTCGATCTGGCGATGGCAGCAGTGCAGGAATCTCGCGACATGGTTGCGCTTGGCCGGGACGGGAAAGGTGACGAGCGCTTCACATCGCGCGGCATGATCGAGGTCGAGGCGCGGTTGGAGCAGACATGCGAGCAGCTTGCGCTGCGCCAGAATCATGGTGTTCCGGAAATGGGGTCGCAAATCATCCCCGGGACACCCGTCCTGCAACTGAGTGATCAGCAGCAGTCCGCGCTTAGCCGTATAACAAAGGGGCCGGATATTGCACTGGTTATCGGCTATGCCGGGACCGGCAAGAGCACGATGCTGGCGCACGCGCGCGGGGCGTGGGAGGATGCTGGCTATCAAGTCCGGGGTTCAGCGCTGTCAGGCATCGCTGCTGAAAATCTTGAAGCCGGCTCATCGATAGCGTCACGCACCATTGCGAGCATGGAACATGGCTGGCAGCAAGGCCGCGATCTTTTGACCTCGCGCGATGTGCTCGTCATCGACGAAGCGGGCATGGTCGGGACGCGCCAGATGGAGCGCGTCCTGTCCCATGCCCGTGATGCAGGTGCGAAAGTCATCCTTGTTGGTGATCCACAGCAGTTGCAAGCCATCGAAGCAGGTGCAGCGTTCCGTTCTATTGCCGAGCAGATCGGCAGCGTAGAAATTACCGAGATCAGGCGGCAGCGCGAAGACTGGCAGCGTGATGCTACGCGTCATCTGGCGACCGGCAGGACCGCTGAAGCGCTTGAGGCCTATCGCGACCATGATATGCTGCACAGTGCCAAGATACGCGAAGCGGCACGGGGCGAACTCATCGATAAATGGGACCGTGAGCGAGTTGCCAAGCCGGACGATAGCCGCATCGTTCTGACCCATACCAATGACGAGGTGCGCGAGCTCAATCTGGCAGCGCGCGACCGGCTGCGTGCGAGTGGCGAGCTGGGTTCGGACATCGCGATCCAGGTTGAACGCGGCGAGCGCAGCTTTGCCACCGGCGACCGCGTGATGTTCCTGCGCAACGAGCGCGAGCTTGGCGTCAAGAATGGCAGTCTTGGAACGCTGCAATCGGTCAATGCGCAGCGCATGGCTGTTTTGCTCGACGATGGCAGAAGCGTTGCGTTCGACACAAAGAGCTATGCGCATATCGACCACGGTTACGCCGCGACCATCCACAAGTCACAAGGTGTTACCGTGGACCGTACGTATGTGCTGGCAACGCCAGGTATGGACCAGCATAGCAGCTATGTTGCTTTGTCGCGTCACAGAGAATCAGTTCAAATCCATTATGGCCGTGATGATTTTGCCGACGATGGCAAACTCGCCCGCACACTGTCGCGTGAGCGGACAAAGGACATGGCGTCGGATTATGGCCGGGAGACTGCGACCGATCCGGCGCGCAGGTTCGCCGAGCGGCGCGGGATCACGTTCCGCGAGCGCGTTGCCGAGGTCATTCGCAAAGTGCCGGAGAAAGTGCGTGGCCTGTTCGATGGGTTCCGCTTGCCGGAAACACAACCACCCGAACCTGACCGGCAGGTGCGGGCGCAGGCCGCGTTCCGCCGTCATGCTCGCGCGGTCAGCGACCTGTTGCGTGCGCAGGAAGACGGCACGACCATCAGCAAGCTAGTTGAGCAAGGCCGCTATGCGCCAATGGGAAAAGAACTAAATATCGCGCGCAACGAACTGAACGCATTCGGGGCCAATTACTCCGGCGATGTTGAGCGAGCATACTTAGCAGATCAGCCGCTTGCTCGTGAAGCCGCAGGCGGCAATGTGCGCCGCGCCATCCTGACCATGAAGAACGAGCAAGAGTTGCGTGAGACGCTGCCCAAGCGCGCCAACCGGTTTGTAACACGCTGGCAGCAGCTCGAAGAGTCCAGCCAGCAGAGCTATGCTCGCGGCGATATGAGTGCTTACAAAACCGCGCGAAGCTCAATGGCAGGGATGGCGAAAAGCCTGGAACGCGATCCACAGCTTGAATCGCTCCTTGCCAATCGCAAACGCGAGTTGGGCATCGATGTTATTAGCGGGCGCTCGCTTGGTCGCGAGTTGGCATTCAGTCATGGGCTTGAAATTGGGCGGGGCAGGGGGCTTGGTCTTTAAGAAACTTCAACACGTGACCTGGCCGCGAACCTGCGGCGGTAGTGTTTGCAAAGTCCGCATTGGGAAGGATTTCCGGAACCTTGCCTACGTTCAGCCTATGAACCAACGGCAGCTTAAAAAGGTATTTGCTTGGTATCCAAACGGCTGGAATGTTGTGAATTCTGTTGAAAAAGTCGATCTGCCAGAGCGCGTAGAAACTCTCTTCCAATCCAATGTTTCCGCTTGGAATATTGATTCAAGCTCCCTCACCGTGGGCTTCGATACCTTCTGTTCCGCGCAACAAAACTCAGCGGGCTGACTTTTTCAACAGAATTTTTTGGAGTCCGGACAGGCTGGTTTCGGGGAAAAAACGTCGAAAGCCAAGGTCTCTGGCCATGCGCCCACTATCGCCAACAAGAACCCGTCCCAGCCCTTTTCCCCAACAGTTTGAATTGCCGTGGCATCGAGCCGCGGTTCACTGGCGATAATCTGAAGAAACTCACGAACGCCCTTAACGTTGGCATCTTCGCTCAGCGGGTCAGAAACCGCACCTCCACGAACGACATTGTCACCGACTATCACCGTGCCGGGTCGGGAGAGTTGAAGCGCCCAGCGAAGGTAATGTGGGTTGTTGGGCTTGTCTGCATCGATAAAGATCATGTCGAAGGGGCCTGCAAGCGTTGGCAGAACATCCAGCGCCTTCCCGACATGCATTTCAATGGCTTCGCTTAAACCGGCGCGCTCAATATTACGGCGCGCAGCTTCGGCGTTCTTCTCGTTAAACTCGATTGTAATGACCTTGCCTCCAACAGGCAGGGCACGGGCCATCCAGATCGTGCTGTAGGCACCGAGCGTCCCAATCTCCAAGATGCGTTTGGCACCAACCATGCGAGCGAATAGCGCCAGCATTTTACCCTGTGTGGCCGAAACATCATGCGTAGGCAGCCCGCTTGCACCATTTTCGACCAAGGCAGCGCGAAGTTGATCGTCGGATGGCGCGAGCAAATTCGTGAAATAGTCATCGACCGCTGACCAGCTAGCGGAATCGGCTAATGGATAATCTGGAGTACGCATAGTTCTTCCTCGCTCGTCGGCATAAGCGACAGGCACTGCGACCGCTATCGGAAATTGCGAATGGGTGGCGGAAGTTAATGTTTGTTCTCGTGTCCGGTCTGTCTGCGTTTAGCAACGTCGACTTATTACCGGTACGGCTGGAATTGGGTGGATTACGGAATGTCCGCTCTTATGATGCTTCTGCCCCTAAGCGGTCATTCCAATTGCCCTGAAAGCACAGGTCTTGGTCGGTGCAACCGAGATGCTTCACCATCAAATTACGCACTGCCTCTACCTTGTCGCAAGGTGCTCCGGCGTCAAAATCTAATATGGTGAACGGCTGCCGAGCCGGAAATCCCTTTAGAGCAATAAGAAACTGGTCAACTGAAGGCAATCCATCGTCGTGCATCGTTGCCAAGTCGACGCCGTTCCAACTAATTATGCCGCCTCGCGAGACTTTTGTCGTGTTGTGCTGATAACCCTCGATCCCGACCGGCCATCGCGTTGTGAAATTTGGATCATTCAGACTATGAAAACCTGGGCGTGCTGGGGCGCAATTGGCTGCAACTTGGGCTCGGTCCGTTGCACCCATGCAACCGGCAAAAAGCAAGATAGAAAGATAGATCGCCTTTTTCATTAAGCAGATTGTGCCTTCGAATGGCTCAAAACTCAATAGATGCGCGAGGTCCGGTTTCAACGAACGCGACGCTGCCGTTTTTTGACCGAGAAGTTGTCGTGTCCCGCAAGACCACCTTGTTGCATATCGTAGGTAAAGTGCGCGGACCTTATAAGAAAAGCTTAGCTGACTGCGATTAGGGTTTTTTTGACCCTCAAAGTCCACCGATGGCTTGCTGCCATTGTGCTTGGCAAGGCAAATGATGACCCGAGAGCTGCGAACTGCCTAAGATGCTAAAGATGCTAAAGATGCTAAAGATGGGTATAGCTTTACAATGTGATCGTAGACCGCTGGATGTAGTCGCCCTTCGAATGAGCAACCGTAATGCCACTCCGTCTTCCACGCTACTCGGCATTCAAGTTGCGCCAAACCCGGGATCGTTACATAAATGAGTGTGTTGTCGGGCAGGGCAGTGAGGCTCTCCATGCGAAATCCCGATTGTGATAAATCAATAATCTGAACTTGATGTCTACCTCCGCCCGGAATTCGAACTTTGGCACCGATTGTTACGCGCCCGCGAACGAATTCACGATGATCGTATGCAAATCTCTTTTCCATTTGATCCCGGTTAAATTCACGCATATCAATTATACCTAACACGCTCCAACCACTCTAAATCGCGCCAGAAAATTATTTAGCAAAAACTGCTAGACCACGATGACGCATCTTTCGATCGACCTGCAATGGAAGACCAAACTGTGTGAATCCCTATAATCCACGATCTCGGTCAAAACGAAAAGCCCAATGCCAGATTGAATTGCGGCGCCCGGCGACCGAAATCGCCGCGTGTTCCCTTTATCGGGGCAGCAAGCTCAAGCGCCAGCTCCATCTTGCCGATACCTGCGCGGATGCCGCCGCCTGCAGACATTAAGGAGCCACCACCTCGACCGTCGCGGAGATGATCGATATAGCCGCCATCGACAAAGGTGTAGGCTTGCGCCCACGAAATGCCTTTTGCCGGCTGATCGAAATACCGCCGCAGTTCGGCCAAGCCTGTGACCCCCTGATCGCCGGACTTTTCGGAATAGTTGAAGCCACGCCCAATCCGTGGCCCGCCGAGATCGATTTCTTGCGAAGAAAGTAAAGGCCGTGACGCTACCTGAGCGTTCGCAACCGTGCGTATGCTTATGCCTTTGCCCAGTTTGCGGTTCCAGTTCAGCCACACTTCACCCTTGGTAAACTGCCCGGAAGCATCCAGCCGTGACGCTTTGGGATCACCCGCGCGCGTCGCGCCCAGTATGTCCAGACCCTGCGTTGCCGATATCCCCCCGGATATCCTGCCGCCGGCAAACTGGCCATTTCCGGTCGCTGATGCCGTGGCGGTCGCTATATTGTCGCGCCTTGACCGCGAGTCTGAATAAGTGCGGTTGACCGACAAATATGCGGCTTCGAGATTTAGCCAGACGCTTGCAGAATTCATCCGCTGTACCGGCGTACTGAGTTTCACGCCCAGATATCGGCTCCGGCTCTTCGACCATTCTCCGTCATTATCGATTTGTCTTGATCTACCTGCACCCCCTGTCACCGAAAGTGTTTTCCCATCATCTGTGAATATATTCGAATAACGAGTTGAAACAAATAATAGTTTTTGTGGATTGGCTGGCGCTGTCAAAATTTGGGCGTGCAGCCAGTCGCTGTCGTCGAATACGCCGCTCCAATCAACCTCCAGCCGCGCCCTAACCGGACTGGACGCCTGCCGTCCGTAGTTGTCGACGGTTGCATGAAATTGATGCGGCCTGTTCGAAACCTGAAACGAGAGAATGCCTTTATTAGAGTTTCTAATAAAGCTGGTCTTATCTATTGAAAAACCGTATAAATCTTTAGTCAGCAAAATCGCCCTCTCAACGTCTTTGCGCTGTCCTGGTTTGCCTACAAGGCGACCGAACAGCCGCTTGATAAAGGGGTTATCTGTACCATTCACTTTGACTTTGTGAACGACGCCTTCGTCAAGACAGACACGGACCACACCCATATTGACTGATTGTGCGGGAATCAGCGCACTGGCAAAAAGAAAGCCGTGTTCCCGCGCACGATCCGCTACCGCTCTCGCCAACGCCTTCAATTCGGCCGGTTCTGATTTTCTTCCAACAAATGGCTCTATCGTGACGCTGAAATCGGCCTGCGAGAGACTGATCAATCCGTCTATCTGCACTGCACCGATAACGAACATTCCGTCTCCGGCAATTTCGGAACGGTCGAGAATCAGCGGAACATCGACGATCGTATCAGTATTGTCTGCGGCCAACGGATTGTTGGATGGTAGCGATTCATCCTCATCTGGCAGTATTTCCGTGGGTTTTTCGCCGCCATCCTGAGCGTAGACCGCATTATGGGGCACGGCTATCAGCAACAAAATAAAGAATACCAGCGTTCGAAACATGGATGCAGCCCCAAATTTGACAACATCATCGTTCAACTATGTTGAAGCACCGTTAACGACGCATGCAAATAAATATCAAAATATTAACCCCAACCATTAGCAGTACGAACAGACACGCATACTATTTCACGACTTGGCTCTCTTTAGATGTCAGGAACGTGTTGTGAAGATATTCGCCAAAGCTATCGCACTAATCCTCACCTTTTATAGCGTGACGGCTTACGCGGGCATTCCGGACTGGTCGGTATCCGAACTAAACGGATCGGTCACAGTCGTGCGAGTGAAGGGGCCGAGCATTGCCGCCAGACGCGGCACGGTGTTGCGGCCCGGTGATGCCATACATACTGGAGTCAAAAGCCGCGCAGTTATCGTGCGCAAGCAGGAATTTGTGATCCTGGCCGAAAATAGCCGCATCGAAGCTGCGCCGCCCAAGGCAGGCAGCATGGTGCAAATCGTCCAGAAAGGCGGCAACGCCGTCTATAAAATAAAGAAGAAGACTGCGCCGCATTTCTCGGTGCAAACGCCATTTTTGGCGGCTGTCGTAAAGGGCACAACATTTAGCGTGACGGTGACGGCATCAGGTGCCTCTGTGCAGGTAATTGAAGGCCGCGTTCAGGTTGTCGCTAATGAAAGTGTTGCGGACTACATGCTGACCCCGGGCAAGATCGGCATGATCGACGCAAAATCGCCTAACCGGCTTATTGTTAAAGGTGACGGTGCCGATATCGTCGTGGAAGGTCCGATGGCGACGACCGGAATGGCACCTGCTCCAACGCAAGCATCGTTGGTTGCCGACGATGTGGCGGTCGAACAGACTAGGATTGCCGAAGACGTAACCGAAGGCACGATGCGGCTTGAGGATCTTACCGACGGCATGGTAACTGGCGATTCTTCTTTGCGCGCGCTTACCCGACTGGCTCAACTTGTTAGCGATGACAAGCGATCTGACAGCCCCGACATGGGCAGACCTGAAGCGGCGGTGGGCGGAGATGGCAGCGGTAGCGGTGACGAAGAAGGCGCTGGTTCCGGAGACGACGGTGCTGGCTCTGGCGACGATGTCGCCAAGGGCTCCGGCGGCAAAGACGACGACGGAAATGGCAACGGCAACGGCGGCGGAAACGATGACGACGATGACGACGACGATGATGACGATGATGACGATGATGACGATGATGACGATGATGACGATGATGACGATTGATCGGCGTCACGTTTAATACTCTAGAACGTCGTTAACCGTTCTTTCCGGCTTCTCGGGTAAATAGCATGGGTCGCATCTTTTCGAGGCTTCCCATGCTAGTTCGTCCAGTAAAGCAGCAGCTCGCGCCAAAGCGGGACAACCCTATCGCCTATTTTGACTGGCACTGGCTTGGTCGCAACCGTACGACGTTTGCATTACTGCTGACACTTCTTTCCGCGCTTCTCGCATTCGGAAGTGGGTTGGCACACAGCACCGACGAGCAACTCCGCGTCGTTCGGGAAAGCATATTGAACCGCCCTGCTTCGGGGGACATCCATATCCTGGAAATAGACGCTAAAAGCATCGCCGCCCTGAACTCCTGGCCTTGGCCCAGAGGCATACACGGACAGATCGTCGATCAGCTTTCACGCGCCGGTGTCGACACCATTGCTTTCGATGTAGATTTCTCATCGCCTTCTGTCGCCGAACAAGACCGTCTTTTTGCGGACGCCTTGCAACGGTTCGATGGCACGATTGTCTTGCCGACATTTGTACAGAAATCTGCGGCAGGCGACGCTATCCTTGTTGAAAATCTGCCCATCGAGCCACTTCGTGCCAATGCGTTTCTAGCGTCGGTCAATGTCGAACCTGACTATGACGGTGCCATTCGCAATATTGGTTACGGTACAGTCACGGAAGGCGTGGTGCGACCAACGATGGCAGCGGTGCTTGCCAATGCCACTGGCGACATTGGACGTCAGTTTCGCGTAGATACATCCATAGATCCTTCAACCCTCCCACGACACAGTGTCATCGATCTGCTGTCGGACAAGATTCCGGCCGGCTCTTTAAAAGGTAAATCAGTTTTCATCGGTGCGACCGCTATCGAGCTGGGTGATCGCTACGCCATGCCCCGTCATGGCGTCCAGCCGGGTGTCGTTATACAAGCCTTGGCGGCGGAAACATTGAAATCACGTGACGATTTCGGGGTTATTGGGCAGTGGCTGTCGATTGCCATTGCGTTTTTTGCTGCTCTCTGGACGATACGGCGTCGTCATCTAAGGGGTGTCCTGACTGCTGGATCCGCCGGGCTGCTATTGCTCTTGCTGCTGCCGCTGGTGCTTGAATATCTGTCTGTTGCAACGATCGACATCGCCACTGCGTTGTACGCGCAGCTTGCGACAATTGCGGTTTGCACAACCGCCCATGTGCTTGGCCGCTTTAACCATTTGCGTCTGGTCGATGCAGACACCGGCTTCCCGAACGAAAGAGCTATGGCGCATGATTTCACGAACGGCGTTGCTTCATTTGTAGTTGTGATGCAAATCGAAAACTTCAGCGACGTCGCCGCAGTTCTGGAGGAACACGAGCAAACCATTCTTCTGCAAAATATCGGGCAGGGGTTACGTTTCGGCTCTGGCGACCAAGTTATATACCGCCTCGGGAAAGGCAGTCTGGGATGGCTGTCACCAGTTAAGAACATCACAGAACTGGCTGAATCGATCGATGGCGCACATGCTGTTTTGAGGTCGCGGATCGCAGTCGGATCGAACAAAGTCAATGTTAGCGCTTGCTTTGGAATTGCCCCTGCCTCCGAATTAAGAAATTCCGGCGATATTGGGAACGCCAGCCTTGCAGCACATCAGGCACAACTTTCGGGTATGCGGTGGACGGTGTTCAATGACGCAATGTCGGATCGAAACGGCTATGTTCAACACGTACTTTCCGGGCTCGACGACGCTATTGAACGCGACGACATTTACCTGCTGTATCAGCCAAAATTCTCATTACGTGACGACCGGATTACTGGTGTCGAAGCGTTGGTGCGGTGGGATCACGCGGCGCTGGGGCCAATTTCCCCGGCCGAATTCATACCCGTTCTCGAACAGAACAATCTAATGGCACATTTGACATTGCACATAGCCAAAAAATGCGGAGAGCTTGCAGTGGCGTGGTATGCTTCAGGACGTGATACCTCGATCGCTATCAACATTTCAGCACCCTTGCTAAATGATAATCACTTTACGCAGTCGTTACGCCGTCATGTTCAAACTCTAGGCGAGGCTCGTTACCTCATCACTTTTGAAATAACAGAGTCAGCGGCCGTTATCGATGATAGCAAAATCATTGTTTCGCTGAATGAATTTCGGCAATTGGGTATCCAGATATCGATCGACGATTATGGTACGGGTCAGTCAACGCTGAGCTACCTGCAGAAATTTCCTGCGGATGAAGTTAAGATCGATCAGAGTTTCGTCCGTAATCTGCTGCACAACAAAAGCGACCAGATTTTGGTTAGATCAACGATTGAACTCGGCCATGAGCTTGGCCTTAAGGTAATCGCAGAAGGTGTTGAAGACCCGGAGACAATGGCGTTGCTCAAGACTTACGGCTGCGATGCAATCCAGGGATGGCATATCGGCCGGCCGGTAGCTGCAGTCGAAATCGAACAACAGCTCAACCGCTATCATAATGACGTGGCGACAAAAGCGGTCTCGGCGTATTAACCTTAGACTTAATAAGGTGCTTTCAGCCAATTCCGTAATCAAGGAATTTTGATTTGGCAGAGAGCGCCAAAGGCCGGTGCAGGCCTCACGTTTACGCTTACCAAAATGGATTAGAACGCGGTAAATGCTTAGCGAGGCGGGCAGCCATGCAGCCTCGTCGTTGCCACAAGGGAGAAAATCGGTCGGAAATCTATATACTCATCCGACATTTGGATGGTTTCGGTAATTCAGTCGAGTACGCGGTGGGCTGCACCGAAGACAATCGTGGCATGATTGATTCTCAAATTCAATAGGACTCTTGCGTTTGAATAAGTAAATAACAACAGCAATTTACGCGGCAAGCTTGTTTATAAAACCCTTTAACTCGGCAGCGGTCAGCACATCGCAGTTTTCTACGAGACGCGTAACGCGCTCGACCTGTCGGTCGAATTCAGCCGCGCTGATGCCGGTGACCATGGCCATGTCCCAATCGGCGAACTGGCGCTGCTCGCCTTCCGATTCACGCAGTGTAACGACCGCATAATGGCGGGTGTCCACTTTGATTTTAGCATAGAGTCGGCGCACTGAGTACTCTTCACCTTCGAGATATTGCAAGAACCGATGGCCATCAAAAACTAGAAGGCCGGTTAGTCTGTTTGCCCGGTTAGCGATGCGCGCCGAATTTATAATTGTCTCAAGCGCGGCTGCATCAGTCGCCGAGCGAACAGTGCTGATGTAAAGTAGTCGATACATGATGTTCCTTTCACGGTGGATTGAAATTACCATGCACGGATTTGAAAAAGAGTTAAAAGCTTCCAGGAAAACCCGAATCCAAATTTGCAAAGTTCCGTCAGTGCAAAAATCCTCAACGACGATGGCGCCGGTGCGAGCCGCTTAGTTCAATCATATGGGGCTATCCGAGCAGCCTTCGTCGGCCGCGCACCGTTTACTTGCATACCGGGAATTCGCTGTAACGGCAGCTAACGGGTTTCAGTGCCGTCATAAATTTGACTGAATAACTCAATGGCAGTTTACCCTATCTGCCGCGTATAGCCAATTCTCGCTAACATTTCTGACATTTACCAAATCGATGCGATCATCGTGTCTTGCCATATGCTCATAACGGTCAAGAACCGCTGAACGAGTAAGAAATGGGATATCGGAACCCGTTTGAAATAGAGCGGTGTACGCTTGGTGGACAGAAGGTTCACGCGGGAAATCACAACTGGCCGAGCGATACAGCCAAGTTTTCATGCCGTTCCAGTTTTTTTGACGCGAGCGATATTAACAGGCTCGATCCGATTGCTGACTGTCGCGTTCTCCGCCGTAAAGTCGACCACCGATGTAAGGCGAGGCAACGCACCGCGCTGATCAAGTCCCAGCATTGCACCGACCTCGCCCGCTGGCAAAGGCTTGCTGAAATAATAACCCTGTATCTGATTGCAGCCTTGTTCGCGCAAGATATCGAGCTGGTCGATGGTCTCGACTCCCTCGGCAGTTGTCTCCATTCCCAGCGCCTCGGCGAGCGAGGTGATGGACTTGATGATCGCGGTCGCCCCGTCATGCGCGAGCAAATCTTCGATAAAGCTGCGGTCTATCTTGATCTTGTCGAACGGAAAGCTGCGCAAGTAACTGAGCGATGAGTAGCCGGTGCCGAAATCGTCGAGCGCCACCCGAACCCCCATTGCGCGAAGCGAATGCAGCGACGACAGCGTCGTTTCGATATTGTCGATGAACAGGCTTTCGGTGATTTCGAGCTCGAGCCGCTGCGGCGCTATCCCCGAAGACGTCAGCGCCTGCAAAACCACCGAGTTCAGCCGATTCGAGCGGAATTGCACCGGCGAGATATTGACCGCGACGCGAATATGATCGGGCCAGGTCGCCGCAATCCGGCAAGCCTCGCGCAGCACCCATTCACCTATCGGCACGATCAGGCCGGTATCTTCGGCCAGCGGAATGAAATTGATGGGCGAGACAAGGCCCCGCTTCGGATGATTCCAGCGCAGTAGAGCCTCAAAGGCGGTCACTTTGTTTTGCGACAGTGTAAAAAGCGGCTGGAAGTAGAGCTCCAGTTCGCCCTTACGGACAGCATCGTGCAGGTCGATCTCCATCGCCCGCCGTTCCTGCGCCTCGGCGTCCATCGCGGCCTCGAAAAAGCGGAAGCCGCCCTTGCCATCATTCTTGGCGCGATACAGTGCAAGGTCAGCGTTTTTCTGGAGGGAGGTCGGATCGTTGCCGTCCTGCAGGGCCATAGCGATACCGATGCTTGTTCCAGTGACAAGCCGGTGACCGTTTACGAGGAACTCGCCTGCCGCCATGGCGAGGATCGAGCGGGCCATCACCGCCGCCGTCCGCGCATCGCCTTCGATGAAAAGCGCAAATTCATCACCGCCAAGCCGCGCAACAAATCCGTTTTCAGCCACATCCTGCAGGCGCTTTGCAACTTCGCACAATAACGCATCGCCGGTCGGGTGGCCGAGAGTATCGTTGACTGCCTTAAAATTATCGAGATCGAGGCAAAGCAACGAAAAGGACTTATCTCCGCCGGATTTCAATTGCTGGATAATATGTTCGCGCAGCAGCAAACGATTGGGAATGCCAGTGAGCGCATCGTGAAAAGCCATATGCGCGATCTGCCGTTCGCGATCGGCGATGTTGTGCACCATGCGGTTGAACGAGCGCGAGAGCCGCGAAATTTCGTCATGCGTGTGCACCGAAACCTGCGCATGTTCGCCTGAGCCGACTGAGCGCGTGGCGCGTTCGAGCGCCGCTATCGGCCGCGCCATCCGGCGGGCCAGCAGCCAGCTTCCCACCACGGCGAGCGCGATGCCGAGCAAGCCGAACAGGAGCAATGCTGTGAATATCGGCTGATACCCGGCAAGCGCGGCGGTCAGGCTGTAGGTCAGCACCAGCGCCTGGGGTTCGCCTTGGATAAAATTGCGGACCGGGCTTGCACGCACCAGATACTGTTCGCCATTGGCGGCTTCTTGCGTGGCGGCATTGCTGCCCTTTGACACGTCCACGCCTTTTGGCAATTTGCTCAACGGCGTTATTGTGGGGCGCAGGTTGAGCGCGGACAGCTTGGTGAGGCTTTTCAACTCCTTTGCACCCACGTCACGGGTAAACACCACCCAGCCGATTAGCGCCGGGGCCTCGATGGGCGCAGCGACTACCACTGTCTCGCGCTCCCCAAAGCGGGCAATGCCCTGCTCGCTTCCCGTGTCGAGTGCAGCGAACAGGCGCTGCTCGTCGGCCTCTGTAAGATTGCCGTCTGAACCGACCACCGCGCCGTCCAGACCGACGACAAAGGCATCGGAAAGCGAAAGCCGTGCTTCCAGACTATTCAGTGCCGAATCGATCGTCGGTCCGTCGCCTGTCGCTGCAGCCTCGCGAAAGCCGAAATCGGCGGCGAGTACGCTGCCTGCCTGTTGTAACTGGTCGAATTGCATTTGTGCAATGCGCTCGAACACTGCGCTGCCTGCTGTCATTTCGCGGTCGATCGCTTTTTCCGCGTAGCTTTCGACAGCCACCCGCGTTCCGACCAATGAAATTGCTGTTGCCACCGCGAACATCGCGGCGAAGAACAACGTCAGCTTCAACGACAGCCGCGACATTATGCCATATAGAACCCGTCGGGTTTTGAACGACCAACGCAGTTTCATGGGCGCAACGCCAGCGTCAATGTGCGCGACACGTTGCCCGATGCGGTGATGGGGAGGCTAACCGTCATCTCGTTGTCCTTGCCGCGCAATTTCGGGTGCCAGATGGTAATCCGCGCAAATCCGGCTGGAAGCCCCGCGAGGCGCGCCGCGCCTGCGGCGTTGCTTTTTGCTGCAAAAGGCGTGTCGACGACCTTGATGAAGCCACTCATGCTGTCATGGATGTTACAGCCAAGCGCGACCGCGCCTTCGGTCGAGAAAGTATAACTGCGCGCCTCATCCTTGCCGAACAGCTTCATTTCGAATCTAGCTGGGCGCGAGAAGGAATAAATATGGTGCCGCACCTTGTCGCGGTTTGGAAAACGGACGGTGGCACCTACCGGTACGATCAGCACATGCGGCGCAAAGGCGATATTCTGCTGCACCATCGTTGTGCCCCCAAGGAAGGATATCGGGCCTTTAGGCATGCCGCTGGCGGGATGCGCAGTAACCACAGCGTCCTCTACCGCTTGGCCTTTTGCGTCGTTCAGACGCAGTTCGAGCGTGCCCGCGCTTACAGCTTGCGGGCAAAGCAACAACGCAGCAACGAGGAGGGAAATAATATGCATGGTACGCGAATTAGACAGCCAAGCGTCAACAATGGCTTAAAGTTTCTCGATCTTTGTGGAAAATACTGCGTATTTTTAGCAATTTTTAACTAGGTTTATTTAGCCTGTTTACATGACCCCATCATTCAGCATCGTTGCACAATGTCTTACCGCGCTGTGCTTTGCAGTGCCGCAGCTTGCATTGGCCGAAGACCTGCAACCCGGCGGTAAGCTGTTACTGACCAACGGGATTACCTCACTCGAGGGCGCATCAGGCGGCGGGCTCACCCCTTGGGCGGTGATCGCGGGTAACGAAACTGATTCAGGGATCGGCATTTCGGCGCATGGCACCATCGTCGAGCTGAAAAGCTATGACTTCCAGAGCGCCGGCATCGCGGTCGGGCTGTTCGACCGCGTTGAGCTTTCCTATTCGCGGCACAATTTCAACGCCAATGAGATCGGCACCGCATTGGGCCTTGGGGCGGATTATGCCTTTAACCAGGATGTCGTGGGGGCAAAGGTTCGGCTCGCAGGCGATCTCGTCTACGGATCGCCGATAATGCCCGCCATCGCGGTCGGCGCGCAGTACAAGAACAACAAGAATCACGCGTTTGTCACTGCCATTGGCGCGAAAGACGATGAGGGCGTCGATTATTATGCGAGCGCGAGCAAGCTTTTCCTGTCGCGTTCGGTGCTCGCCAGCGTCACCTTGCGCGCGACCACGGCCAACCAGCTCGGACTGCTCGGCTTTGGCGGCGATGACAAATCATCTTACTCGTTGCAGGTTGAAGGTTCGCTCGCCTGGCAGATTTCCCGCAGGTTCGCGATTGGCGGCGAATATCGCGGCAAGCCTGACAATCTCGGCATCGCGCGCGAGAACGACTGGTTCGACGTGTTCGGTGCTTATGCCATCAATAAACATTTGACTGCTGCTATCGCTTATACCGACCTGGGCTCTATCGCCACGGCCGACAAGCAGCGCGGCTTGTTTTTCTCGCTGCAAGCGGCCTACTGAGGATTAACCATGACATTTCTGGCTGCTCTGCTTCTGCTCCAATCTGCCGCGCCCCCGAACGCCATGCCAATCCCCCACGCCATGCCGGGCGAAGAGGCAATCAACCCTTACGAAGTCAGTCCGCGCAATGCAGGCGCGAATCCGTTCAAAGGCGACGGCATGGCAAAGGCTTTCGGGGGGCAGGAGGGCATCCGCCGCATCGTAGACCGGCTCGTTGCCGACAGCTACAAAGACCCAGTCATCGGCGAAATTTTCCAAAGCCACGATCGCGTTCGCCTATCTCGCACCCTGTTCGAGCAATTCTGCTTTATCCTCAATGCCGGATGCAACTATAGCGGACGCGACATGAAATCGTCTCACAAGGACATGGGCGTGATGCAGCGTGACATGAACCGGTTGGTCGAAATATTGCAACGCGCGATGGCCGCCGAGGGTGTCGGCTTTCAGGCACAGAACCGCTTCCTGTCCAAACTTGCACCGATGCGTAACGATGTCGTCAAATGACGTCAGAATTCGCAAACTTTGAAGCCGTTCGGTTGCCTCAATCAATTACCTATTAGCTGCCATTCAATCACGCGTCTAGATGGGCGATCCCAATGACTGCAATTGGCGACTTTAAGCCCAAAACTTCGCCGAAGTTACGGAACCACAGTTAAATGCTCACAGCGGTCCTGCCCAGCGATTGCAAATTGCGTTGCACTTGTTATCACTGCTCTGGGGTGATACGAGGAAAAACTGCCTGAAACGCCAAATTAAGCTGAACGGTTTGAAAAGCGCGTTGAATTGATTGTTGGTAAGCCTGCAGGTAGGCGGAAAAACGGCCTGTAACCTTCTAATTAATATACAAAATATTGTGAGAGAAGCTGTAATCCTGTCTCCCCGACCATATTTACTGATTGGCCTGACCGTCGGCGACAGAAGCCGCGTCGGTTTGGGCCTTGGCGTCCTCTTCAATCAGCTTAGTTGCTTTTTCGGCAGCCTCCTCAATCGACAGCTGGTCCTTCTT
>JANMRZ010000119.1:0-43954 GCA_031388805.1 Chryseolinea sp. | reverse complement strand
GGTGTTGAAGTGCCCGATGATGCAGAGATTATTGCATTGATCGCTTACCTGCAACGACTGGGTAAAGATATTAAGGCAGAAAAAGTAGCGGATAAATAATTTTAAGTTCAAGGTTCCAAGTTCCAGGTTCATGGTTCCATGTTCAAATGAAATGGGAAGTTGAAAATATCAGAACTCAAATTCTTCAAAGTATTAACCTTGAACTTGGAACTTGGAACTTTGAACTAGAAAGTAACCTCAAAACTAAAAAGTCATGTATAAGAACATTCTTGAAAACATAGAGAACATCGCCATCTGGCCTATGATCTCATTCGCAATATTTTTTATTTTCTTTCTCTGTCTTCTCCTCTATGTTTTTACTGCGGATAAAAAATTCATTGAGGAAATGGGAAACCTACCAATCGACAGTAGTGATCGTAAAAACGAAACTAATCTTAAAGTATAGGATTATGAAAAAAATATTTTCCATTTTATGTTTGACACTCTTGTCATTCGTTGCGCTCGCGCAGGAAACTGAACTAAAAACAAAATCAATTGGGGATGCTCTACTGAACGATCCGTTCCTGCCGCTGTACCTTGTTTCTCTTTTTGTTCTTATCGCTGCTGTGTTGGTTATTTTTGTTGCCATTTATCTGTGGAAGATTTTCAACATGCTTGCCGATCAGGCAGAAGAAGAAAACGCACGTAAGCTGGGCATTACCTATGCGCCCAAGCAAAATTGGTGGAATAAATTCATCGATCAGATCAATGCGGCTGTACCTGTTGAAAAGGAAAAAGATATTGTACTCGATCACAACTACGATGGCATTAGAGAACTTGACAACCATTTACCTCCGTGGTGGACATGGTTGTTTATTGGATCCATAGCATGGGGTGCAGTGTATCTGGTAATCTATCATATAAGCGACACCCTTCCGTTGCAATTAGATGAATATCAACAAGAGCTGACGATGGCTGATGAACAAGCTCGTAAATTTAAAGCCGCACAACCTCAAGAAGCCCTTGACGAAAATACACTTGCCTTCACTAACGATAAAGCCATCATTGAAAAAGGTAAATCAGTTTTCATAAGTTATAACTGCGCATCATGCCACAAAGCAGATGGCGGTGGTAACACCATTGGACCAAACCTGACAGATGAAGATTGGATTCATGGTGGCAGCATCAAAAATATTTTTATCACAATTAAAAACGGTGTTGTTGAAAAGGGAATGCCTGCATGGGGTAAATCGATGAGTCCGCAAGATGTTAAAGCGGTATCCTACTTTGTGATGAGTCTGAAAGGAACAAACCCGGTTGGTGCAAAAGCTGCTCAGGGAGAACATTATAAAGAAGAAAATCTAAAGTCGGATAGTACAGTAGTGAAAGCAGACTCTGTAGTAGTTAGAGCTTCTCTGTAAAGAGTGATGCCAGTTACCAGTCACCGGCAACTGGCAACCCGTAACATAAAATTTGACGTGATGAAAGAGAAACAACTTATCGAAGATCTATACCTCCTACACGATGATGAGTTTCGCGATAGCATTGCCACGGTCGATCAAGAAGGTAAACGCATCTGGATTTATCCTAAGAAACCTTCCGGTCGATATCACAATTTGAGAATTGCAGTCACAGTAGTTTTACTTTCGTTACTCTTCGGAGGACCGTTCATAAAGATTGGTGGACAACCTCTACTCCTGTTGAATGTACTCGAACGAAAATTCATTATCCTCGGTCAGGCTTTCTGGCCGCAGGATTTCGTTTTGCTTGCCATTGTGCTCATTACCTTCTTCGTCTTTATCATTCTATTCACGGTGGTATTCGGTCGCGTGTGGTGCGGCTGGATGTGTCCACAGACGTTGTTTATGGAAATGGTGTTCCGGAAAATAGAATACTTTATAGAGGGCGATGCACCTGCACAAAGAAGGTTAGCGAAAGAACCGTGGAATCTTCAGAAGATCTTAAAGAAAACCAGCAAGCATATTATTTTTGTTTTGATTTCCATTGCTATTGCCCATACGTTAATGGCATACATAATTGGCATTAATGAAACATTAGCCATTGTACAACATTCACCTGCCGAAAATCTTGCGGGTTTCATTGGCCTGATTGCATTCACAGGAATATTTTATGGAATTTATGCGAAGTTCAGAGAACAAGCATGCATTGCAGTTTGCCCTTATGGAAGATTACAAGGTGTATTACTTACTAAGGAATCCATAGTTGTTGCGTACGACTGGTTGCGTGGCGAACCTCGTGGTCGTCTGAAAAAAGATTTAACGGCTCAAGCCAATACAGGCGATTGCATTGACTGCAAATTATGTGTTCACGTTTGTCCTACCGGGATTGACATTCGAAATGGAACTCAACTTGAGTGTGTGAACTGTACTGCCTGCATTGATGCATGCGATGATGTAATGATAAAAATTGGAAAACCAAAAGGGCTGATCCGATTTGCTTCCTATAATTCCATTAAAGAAGGTATTCTAAAAATCATCAATGCGAGAGTCATTGCTTACTCTTTTGTATTAGTTGCTTTGATTGGACTTTTGAGTTTTGCATTGATCACCCGTTCTGATGTAGAGACTACAGTATTGAAAGTTCCGGGAACGTTATATCAGCGCGAAGCCGGTTTCATTACCAATCTGTACAACATTGAATTTGTAAACAAAACATTCAAACCCATTAAACTCGAAGTGAAGGTAGAAGAACCAGCAGGCGTTCAAATTCTAAAGGCGGATGGAAAAGCCATTGATATTCCAGCAGAAGGAATGGCGAAAAGTATTTTCTTCATTAAGATACCTGAGCACAATGTAAAGAATGCAAGAACAGTGGTTACAGTTGGAATCTACCAGAATGGCGAACGTATTGAAACCGTAAAGGCTAAATTCATCGGACCTGTAAGCAAAGCATCCGATGCAAAACGAAACTAAAAATTGAATTATGAACTTTGGAAAATGGATTGTTGTCTCCTTCATACTCTTCGCCGTCTTCATTGGAACACTGGTAACAGTATGCATCCGCCAAGACGTTAACCTGGTATCAAAAGATTATTACAAGGAAGAGCTAGCCTATCAGGATCAGATTGAACGACTAAACAACACCGAGAAACTTCAGCAGAAACCAGTAGTGAAAGTAGTTGATAATAATTTGCTGCAAGTAAATTTCAACCAGAATGAAGAAATTCAAAATGGCGAACTAAAACTATTCTGTCCTTCCAATCCAAAGATGGATAGAAACTTCAAACTAAACACTTCTCAAGATGGACGCCAACTCATTGAATTAAACGGATTACAAAGTGGTATGTACAAAGCCAAACTTTTATGGACTATGAAGGGCAAAGAATTCTACATAGAAGAAATAATCAACATCTAAATGGTACTCACTGCACTCATCATTGGACTAGCTGGAAGCTTGCATTGCTTAGGCATGTGCAGTCCTTTGATAATGGCGGCCACTGCGATGAAGCCTTCCGCTATTCTTAGCAGACTTCTATACAATGCCGGAAGAGTATTTACCTATGCTCTACTCGGAATGATAGTAGCCGGTTCAGGTATGGCATTGCCTGCAAGGAATTATCAGAACATTCTTTCTATTATTCTTGGCATTGCACTCTTGCTCATTGCCTTTGGTGGTATCCGAAATATTCATGTTCCCATTCTCTCCAACACCATGCAAGCACTCAGTCATAGATTAAAGAATGTGTTTGGAAAATACCTCAATCAAAAGAATTACCGATCGCTTTTCATGTTGGGTAGTATCAATGGTTTGCTTCCGTGTGGCTTAACCTTCCTTGCCCTTAGCTATTGCTTAACGTTACAACGACCTATTGATGGATTTAATTTTATGTTGCTGTTTGGTGTAGGAACATTACCTGTTATGCTTGGGTTGACCAGCGTACTTCAATTTATGATCAAGCGATTTCATTTTGATGTGAAAAATATTACAACTGGGATGTTGATTCTCTCTGGACTAGTATTAATTGCGCGGACGTTTATTGTTCATCTTTCGCAAGCAACTTCATTCAAAGAAGGTATGATTGATCTTGTTATATGCAGGTAAGGTTTAATGACAGTGGATGGAGATGTGATGACTTAAACGCAGAAAAGGCATACTCATTTTGCCTATTAAAAGGAAGCCAGTGTTACCCTTCTTTATTAAAGAATTAATCTATACTATTTACAAAAAACAGACCATCAGAACGATCGTTCTGATGGTCTGTTTAAAAAATTACTATTTAACTCAATCACAACAACCGCCAACTAAATCAACATGAACACCATAGTATGGATTGTATGGAACTACAATGGTAAAGGATGACCCTGAGGCATCCGATTGAGAATCGAATTGTCCAAGTGAAGGAATACCTGAAGGAATACCCTCATATCCTTGAATCTTTACGTTTTCACTAACTGCTCCAAAGTTCCAGCAATCATTAAGTTCAATGGTAATGGTTACTTCTCCTAAACTTGTTATTGGGCTAAACCAAGGATCAGAGAAAGTCACTGTACCGGCAACCAGAGTTTGGCCTGCATAAAGCGTAACGGTGTTTTCTGAGCCATAATAAGCTGTGAATGTTGCCCATCCACCTCCATCGTCATAAAGATCGCCTTCAGACCAGGCTGTTTCATTACTTGGAATGCATTCCTCATCATCTTCACAATCTTGCACGCAAAAATCAGTGTAAAAGAACCAACGTGGTCCGGTGCCTGAAAGATCACCACCAAACGCTGTTTGAGAATCAACAACACTGCCCGCTACTACGTTATTTACTACTGCATGAGCATATACCTGAAAACAATCTGACAGATCTGAGAGTGGCACCTCATAGATCACAGTGCTTGCATTGTCATGTGTTGATTTGTAAGGGAACTTCCCAGGAACGAGTATTCCATTTTTATTTTTAGGTGGGTTTGATCCAACATACAAATGGGTCTCTGTAATTTTCCAATCTCCATTCGTATTATAGACCACAAATAATGACTCTTCATTGTTGTATACTTCAAGATTACCAACATCGATGTGCTGACCAGCCCATAATGTTAGAGTCTTAACGTCACCACATGCATCCGTGACTGCACGGGTATTACTCGCAGCATCTTTCGATGATGAAACTTTAAACCTACTTTGAGTCGCGATTTCCTGATCAGAAGTCATTTCTTCAGTCTGACAGGCATAGGCAAAGCCAATGATCAGAAGCCAACTAAGTTTTTTCATAAGCGTTTTGGTTAAGTTGTAGTAATTAAATTTAAATATGTTTCATGAAATAAATAACTGATGTACCTTTTTTATATAAAGTGTATTCTTTACATCTATACTTAATATTCAACACATTCATTTTGAATAAATTAATAATAAATAAGGAGATTACTAATTACGACATAGTTTGTCATTTTTATCTATTACATAACAAAAGCTCTCAAAATATTAAATAACATACATCATGGTGAAGTAACCAACGAAATCGGTTGTACCATAAAAATAGCTGAATGAAAAGAACGAAATGACTGTAATAGACACTGTACGAAACAAACTTCTTCACCGGGTAGTTGGCGAAGTGAAGTGGAACCACTTCAGAAAACCTTAAAAAATCAATAGCTGGATTTAATCAAACGTATTATATGACTTTAGTTTTATGCTGTGTTCGATTCAAGAATTGGCCAATGCTTTTATTCAAGAAAGAATTGAAGTCCCTAATCTTTTATCGTGCCACACTCCACCGCACAACCTTCTCCAACTTCTCCGGATGAAGAATCTTTATCTTCCCTCCTTCTATCTCAATAATACCTTCGTCTTTAAAGTCAGAGAGTACACGTATTACAGATTCGGAAGCTGTGCCCACCATCTTCGCGAGGTCATCGCGTGAAATTGCTATAATGGACTTTGAATCTTTTAGCATTATTACTTTTAGCAAGGCTTCGGCTGTTCGCTGACGAACTGAATTATAGGCAAGGTTAATTAATTGTCGTTCGCGTTCTACTACTTTCTTACATAACAAATTGATAAAGCTTGCCGATACATCGGGATGACTTTGAATCATCAACATGAAATCATATCGTGGTATCATTACCAATTCAGTATCTTGCATAGCAATGGCAGATTCTTTATAATTCTCATTCTGAAGAATGGATTCAAATCCAAAAAAATCGTTGTCGTGATAAAGGTTTGTGATTAACTCCTTTCCATCGGGATGTGATTTGAATACTTTTATGTTACCAGACTTGATGAAGAAAACATATAGCGGCATATCGCCTTCTGAAAATATCTCTGATTTCTTTTTGAACAACTTTACTTTTCTATCCTTCGCCAGATCTTTTATATGAAGAATCTTCTGCGCATCTCTAATGAAATTGTCCAATCCCTCTGGTGTAGATTCATAGTGCTTTTGCTGCATATCACTTTTACGAAACCGTGCTTCTATCGCGTTGAGCAAATCAGTATCATCAAATGGCTTGGTAAGGTAATCATCTGCTCCAAGGTTCATACCTTTTCGAATATCTATCTTCTCGGTTTTGGCTGTTAAGAATATGAAAGGAATAGCGGCAGTAGCTTCACTCTTGCTTAGGATATGCAATACCCCATAACCATCCAGCTCCGGCATCATAATGTCGCAAATGATAAGATCAGGTCTTTCACTTTGAGCAAGCTCAACACCAATCTTTCCATTTTCAGCGGTGATCACATCGTAATTCGCCAATGAAAGAATCTCACTTGTGTTCTCTCGCACCTCAAGATTATCTTCAATCAATAGTATCTTCTTCATATATGATTAATTTTCTCCACTCGGAATTGTCACTTTAAAATTACTTCCCTTTCCATTTTCACTTTCAAATGAAATCGAGCCTGCTAACAACTCGACATATCGTCTCACGATATTCAATCCCAAACCTGTTCCCTGAACATTACCAGCATTGCTTGCCCGAAAGAAGCGTTCGAACATATGCCTTTGATCTTCTTTCGGAATTCCAATACCTTCATCTGAAATCAGAAATACAAATTGGTCGTCTTCAAATCCAAAATTTACATAAATGGATTTTTCTACTTCAGAATATTTACTGGCGTTGCTGATAAGATTAAAAAGTATGTTGCGTAAAATTTTTGGGTCGGAATAGAGAATCTTTTCATCTATCTGGTATTCAATCTCAATCTTCTGTCCACTTTTTAGCGATGAGCTGATTTCCTCTTTAATCTCTTCAAGAAATTCTTTTACATTTAAAAACTCGGGACTAACATCGATTACACCTTCTTCTAATTTTCCAAGAGAAAGGAAATCATTCAGAATAGAAGTTAAATGATTAACCGAAGATTTTATTCGCTGCACATGCTTGTCAACTTTATCAGGTTCCGCACGCTCGTTGTATTGTTTGATCAACGATGCCGAACTCAATACCGTACTTAATGGTGTACGGAACTCATGCGATGCAATGGAAACGAATTTCGTTTTCAGATCGTTGAGCTCACGTTCCTTAATCAATGCTTTACTGGCTTCTTCTTCCGCTTTCTTTCGTTCGATTACTTCCTTCTCCAATTCCTGAATTGTTTTGTGCAGCGCTTCTGTTCTCGATTGCACCTTCTTCTCCAACTCAGCCGCATAGACAATCAACTGCTCTTCACTTTGCCTTAAGGCTTCTTCGGCTTTCTTTCGCAGAGAGATATCACTAATGAACGCCATCACCAGCAACTGCCCTTTCGCTTGGGTATAACTCAAACTAATCTCAACCGGAAATTCCCTTCCATCTTTTCGCAATGCAGTAAGGTCGCGACCAACTCCCATTCTTCTGGGTTCGGGATGCGCGTTGAATCCCTTACGGTGATTGATGTGATTTCCTCTATAGCGCTCTGGCAACAAATCTTCCATCGGTATTCCGGTCAACTCATTTTCAGGATAACCGAAAAGTTGCTCAGCAATTTTATTGGCCACTATAATTTTTCCATTATTATCAACTATTACAATACCCTCTGACATACTTTGAAATATCTCGCGGAAGGCGTCATTCGAAACCTGAGAAAGTGCTTTAATCATATCGTCCATAAGGTGCAAAATACTGATCTTATGTAACCTGACAAAAGTCATATTTTCAATTGATCAAAATTTCATCATCCATGCCGAAATCATCTTATGTTCGTGTCATGAAGGAAATCTCGGGGGTTAATACAATGGCAAACTCAATTCTCTGTACAACCGATTTGTCGGAGTCTTCCAGACCGGCTATTCGGTGGGCAGTTACCATGGCACAGCAACTAAAAATGCATCTTACCATTTTATATACCTATCGACTTCTTCAATACCGAAATGGTGAAGTGCTGCAGTTGAAGCGAAAGATGGAAGATGAAGCAAAGCAACAATTTCTAGAATTAGAAAAGGAGTTGTTGATGGGTAGAGGTATTTCTTACGATTTTAGAACCGAAGTAGGATTCGTAACAGATCGCATTGAGGATCATGCCAGAAAAAATTCCTTAAGCTTCCTGGTGATGAATAAAAACGCAAATGAGTCGGGCAAAGAAATAATAAGCGATTTGATAGAACATATTCACGTTCCGGTACTTCTTGTACCATAGGTAATCTAACCAAAAAGAAAGGATTTAAGAATGATCTCCATTCCTAAATCCTTTAAAGCAAAATATCAAAAATTATCAGCGTGATGATTTGATCTTATAAACAACTCCCTTCTTTGTTGGGAATGATGTAACATAACCAAATTCTGTTTTCTTTGATTTTGCTGATACACCTTCAATCTTAATAGCAGAAGATGTTCGAACAATACAAGGTTCGCCATTAAGAGAGGTAATAGAAGCAATTGAAAGTTTTTGATTTACCCACGACATATTCACTTCAAATCCTCCCCGAGCACGGAGTCCTTTTACTTCTCCTTGTTTCCAATCAGACGGAACAGCCGGCAGAAGGTGAAGTTCACCCAAGTGACTTTGCAATAACATTTCCGTCATGCCTGAGGCTCCTCCAAAATTTCCATCAATCTGAAAAGGCGGATGAGCATCAAAGAGGTTGGGATAGGTTCCACCGGCATTAGTATAATCCGTTCCCTCCATTCCGGTTACGGTTAACTGCTCGCGAATTAATTTGTGTGCATGATCACCATCAAGCAGACGCGCCCATACATTTATCTTCCAACCTTTAGACCATCCTGTTCCACCGTCACCGCGAAACTCAAGCGTCTTGCTTGCAGCTTTTGCAAATACAGGAGTAGTGCGAGGTGAGATTTCATTTCCGGGAAATAATCCATAAAGATGTGAAATGTGACGGTGTTGTGGTTCGGCATCCTCCCAATCCTGAGACCACTCTTGAAGATTACCTTTCTTGCCAACCTGAAGTGGAAATAGTTTACTTCGTTTTTCAATCAATGTCTTTCTAAACGCTTCATCCACTCCGAGTTTCTCAGATGCCGCTATCAGATTTGAAAACAAATCGCGTATGATCGACATATCCATTGTTGATGCCACAGCAACTGAACCTTTAATTCCTTTATCGTTGATATAAAAATTTTCTGGAGAAGTAGAAGGTGCTGTCACCAACTTTCCATTTTTATCTTCAACTAACCAGTCCAGACAAAATACAGCCGCATCTTTCATAATTGGATAAGCTGCCTTTTTCAAATAATCGACATTACCAGTGAATTGATAATGCTCCCACAGATGTTGACTTAACCACGCACCGCCCATTGGCCAGTTAGCCCATGATGTACTTCCACTCACGGGATTCGTGGTTGCCCATATGTCAGTATTGTGATGCAATACCCAACCAGGTGCGTTATAAAAATTACGTGCGGTCTCTTTACCGGTCACAGCCAATCGACCAATCAGATCTAAAAGTGGAGTGTGTAGTTCAGAAAGATTACACGATTCCACCATCCAATAATTCATCTCTGCATTAATGTTCGTAGTGTAGTTACTACTCCATGGTGGGCGTACATGATGATTCCAAATTCCCTGAAGGTTAGCAGGCATTCCTCCGGGACGTGAAGAAGAAATCAGCAGATACCTTCCGAATTGAAAGTACAATGCTTCAAGACCCGTATCTGCTTCACCCTTTGTATAGCGCAATAATCGTTCGTCTGTTGGCAGATCAATTTTAGGATTGCCATTCAATGAAAGATTAACACGATTATAAAACTGTTGGTAATCTGAAATGTGATTCTTCTTCAATTGTTCAAAAGTCTGTGACCATGCACCATTTAAATATTGTTCAGCTAATTTACTTTCATCTTTACCTTCACTCATCGGACATTTATCAAAACCATTATAGCTCGTTGCGGCTGACAAAAATAAAACAACTTCAGTCGCATTATTTATCTGCAAACCCGATTCACTATTGGTAACTGTGCCATCCGTATTCTTCGCTCGAACCCGAAGTTCAAAGCGCATACCTCTGCAATTGGTTGGATCACTATAGACAACTGCTTGCTCCATAGTTTGCACATAGCTTGGGTCAGTATGCGATGGTGCCCTTCCTTTCATAGCAACCTCGCTATTGCTGATACTCTTGTTCTTAAAATACAAAGGACTAGAAGTACCAACAGTAAAATTCAAAGCACCCTTCTGACTTGATGTTAGACGAATCACAATTACCTGATCCGCAGCCGATGCAAATTGTTCACGGGTAAATTCAATGCCGTTAGTCTTAAAACGTGTTGTAGCAATGGCCGAAGAAATATCGAGATCGCGATAGTAATCTGTTGGTTCGCCATTTAATGTGTAATTCAAAGTAAGATCACCGAGCGGTTCATACGATTCTGTAAACAATCCTTGCATCTTCTTAGTCAACTCTTCAGCCTTTTCATACTCTTCATTAAACAATGCCTTTCGGATTTCAGGTAAGTATTGAGCCGCAAACGGATTTGGATTTGTATTTACCGGTCCGCCAGACCAAAGTGTTGCTTCATTTAATTGAATAAGCTCTTCCTTAGCTCCACCAAAAATCATGGCACCCAATCTTCCATTCCCGATAGGCAATGCTTCGTTCCAGTTACGTGCTGGCTTTTTATACCAGAGTTTTAAATCACTTTGGGCGAAAGAACTGGTTGCAACACAAAGTGTAAATGCAAAAAGAGATTTTTTGAGAAGACTTTTCATTGATAATTCGCGTGAGGTTGATAAGGTTATATTCGGTTCAAGGTATTCAATAATTGGGAATAGTTAACCTCATTACACATGGAGATAAACAAAATCCAAAACATATTACTTCCTTGTAAGAAATCGATAAACAATAAAGATCACTCCCAGGCCGAGAACAACTGCTACTCCAACGAATAGAGGAAAATCTTCTTTTTCTTCTATTCGTTCCGTAACAATCAAAAGCTTATTGATAGGCTGACTGGTAAGAATTTGCTTCTTACCTCCTATCCATTTTACAATAACCGAATCAACAATCTTTGCTTCGCCCAATCCAAAATGAGCAATAGTAGAATTTTGAGACATGTGACTTGAGCCTCCATCAATCTCACGGATCATTTTAATTTTTCCAATCACTACTTCCACACGAGATCCCAATCCATGAGTTTCTGAATCGATTCCTTTTAAAGCTACCTTCAGCCAATTTCCTTTTGTCGAATCGTTACGATAAAGTCGTGTTTCTGACGCAACTGGATAACTTAAAACCGGTTTCTGATTGACTACCAAAAGATCAAGATCACCATCGTTGTCCATATCGAAGACAACTGATCCACGACCGACACCATAATCATTCAAGCCAACGACAGGAGCTTTCTCCGTGAACATTCCATTGTTGTTTTCAAAATAGTAATCTGCCATCGGCACATCGTTTGGATTGAGATCTCCATTTGCCACGAATAAATCCAAATCATTGTCGTGATCAAAATCGGCAAAATTAGCACCCCAACTAATGGAAACATATCCCATTCCCAATTCTTTTGATTTATCTACGAATGGTTTACCAATACCTTGACTAACCATGAATCGATTAAAGCGAATGTTAGTGACGTAATAATCCAGCAGGCCATCAAAATTAAAATCACCAATGGCAGTACCCATGGCATTTATTTTTAAATCCATACCCAGTACTTTTCCTTTATCTTTAAATTCCTTATCGGGATACTCATTTACCAGAAAGGCGTTTGGACTAGCTTTATATCCAAAATCATGATTGACCAAGAGATCAACATCATGGTCGTTATCGAAGTCAGTAAAAGGACCACCAAATCCAAAACCTCTATGCCTGAGATCGTAGCCCTCATAAACGTTCTTAAATGATGTACCACCTTTGTTTTTTAAAAGGTATCCTTTCGATGTTGCATTTGAGTTGACAATGGTGGCATCATTAATTGAGTTGAGCGGGCCATCATAGTCTTGAAAATAATTTCCAACATATGCATCTGGATAACCATCCGAATTAAAATCACCGAAGCTCACACCCATACTAAAAGAAATGAGATTACTTAAGCCATACTCAGCCGTTGCATCTCTGAATGTTGCGTTACCATTGTTGAGAAATAATAAATTCTCTGCTCTTGGAATGCGCTTTACACTATCCTTCATAGTGATGGTGGTAATGAAAAGATCTACCCAACCATCTTTATCAACATCTGCACCAGAGACTCCCTCTGTTACATAATGCATGGTAACATCTAAACCTGATTGGTGGTAAACATTCTTAAATGTTCCATCACCATTATTCTGGTACAATACATCTTCATTTTTTCCTCCAGTAATAAAAATATCTTCCCACCCATCGTTATTAAAATCCAATACACATGCGCCTCCACCAAACATACCTTCATACACTACAAACTGATGTTGTATACCCGACTCCTTTGTAACATCTTTAAAGTTCGTTTGAGCTGTTGAGTTTGCATAGTTGCCCGATACGAACAAGATGATGCATAATACTATTTGAGAACTATGTAGCATCCTATTAATTTTCAGGAGTGTGTTTCTTTTTATCATTACTCCAATTCAACGCATTAACATTACGTCCTACCTTACTCCCCTCCATTAAGCCAATCTCATTATCTTGAGGTGAATGTATTCCTCCATAAAATCTTGAGTTGGCCGTTTCTTCAGCTACTTGCCAGAACGAAGTAAACTTCCTCGGTTTAAAATCGACATTTCTTAATTCATCACGTGGACGCAAAGCATGAGCACTATCAATCAATGTTAATTTCTCACCGAACAAATCGATCAGAACGGTAGCCGTAGCTGCCGCCTGTGTTGCATGTCCCGATGGAAAAGCTGGAAAGGGAGGATCTGGCCAGAATGATTCCCAACGTTCATCAATATTCTTTGTGATAAAACTTGAGGGCCTCTCCGACCATAAATGATATTTCCACTTCCAGCAATTTACAAATGCATCGGCAGTGGCCATACCTATTCTTGCATATGTTTCTGCGCATTTAATTAATTCCGGATTTTGCTTTCGTAACACGAGTGTTCCTAAATAATATGAATGTCCGGGAGGTGTAAAGGTCTCACCCGGGTCGTCTGCCCACCAAAGTGCTGTCTCTTTTTCTTCCTGAGTCACCGAAGTGTTTTTTTTGTAAACTCTTAGAAATTGTTTGTAATACTCTGATTCTTTAGAAGTATCATAGGTAATCATTGTGGGTATTGGTAATTCAGAATTTACTTTCACAAAAGTTCTGTTATCACCCCAGTGTGGATGCAACGGAAAATGACTAAACGATTGACCATACAACGGTGGTTCCCAAGAACCGGGAGCGGTTGGTGCCACAATCGACTTATCAAAGTTTTTTAAATAGCCTCTATGGCCACCATCTGAAAGTGACCATTGAAAAATAGCTTCCGCAACTGCCTTTCCATAATTAACAGATCGAGAAGCAACGGCATCATCCTCAGAGGTCTCAGAAAACTGGCTATAGATGAGACTCTCCAATGAATCAATCCGATGTTTGTTCGCATCAGAAGTTTGAATGTAAATTTTCTTAAGAATATATGCCTGACCAGCATTTAAAGAAAGTACCCAATTGTATTGAACATTTTCTTCTGGCTTCGGTAGTACTGTTAAATCATTTAATTGACCAGAAAGACTTTTGTATGCTGGGTAACCATGTACAATTGATTCATACATGGTGAGTCCAATATATCCAAATCCCCTTGAAGCAAAGGTGGGTGAATTAGCAGGTGTTCTTTTTGTAACCAAAAGTGCCATGTCTGCCCAAGTAGTGGCTACTTCTTGCTGTGTAAACTGCTTTTCCTTTTTACTACATCCAAAAAGTATTAGAGCGAAAACAAAATGTAATAAAGAATTCTTAAAAACTAATTGAATATTACTTCTCATACTTCTTTACATTTTACTTATGCTTGTAAGCAGCAATGGATTGTTGATTAATACCAAAAAACAAAGTACCATTCAGTTCAAGAACGCTACGCACATCACCACGTAAACTAAGACCGGATTCTGACTGATTAATATATTTAAATTCACCTTTACCATTACCTTTCAAAAGAACACCATAGTTTGCATCAAATTTCCCTAATCTTAATTTGGTGTGATTATTATTTCCACATAGAAGCACATCCTCATTTCCGTCCTTATCATAATCTAAGACAGTTATGGTATGAATAGGTGAATATTGTACCTGAAGTGGTAATGAAAAAACACTAAACTTACTATCTGCTCCACTCAGGAAAAGAGTTGTTTCCATGTGATTGGCTTGTAAATGGCCTGCACTGCTCAGCTCATCTTTATTATAAATATCTGTTAATGCAATATCGGCATAACTCGAATAACTAGTAAAGCGTTTTCGCAAACCACCAATCTGCTCCAACATTTCATCCCGCGTTACATAGGGATAACTTTTTCCCTGAATGTAGAAGCAAAAGAAAGGATCAACTGAGCCATTGCTATCAAAGTCTTTGAAATACAATTCAGCGGGTTGCTGGTCAGACACATTGAACTGAGTATTCAAACCAACATTGCCTACAATTAAATCAGGTTTACCGTCCTTGTTAAAATCTCCAGTTTTGATGGTGTTCCACCAACCATTATAATTCTTATCAAAATATTGTTCTTTAGCCTTTTGATACTTGCCGTTTACATTGATGAAAACAGAAACAGGCATCCATTCTCCTACTACAATCAAATCATCATGTTGGTCCTGATTGATATCGACTGAAATTGCATCAGTGATCATACCTAATTTTTGTAGTTCTGGAGCAAGCGTACTTGTCTGATCAGAGAAATTACCTTTGCCATCGTTGATCAATACATAGCTCTGGGGAGTCTCTGGGTATCTTCCTGGTATCACCCTTCCTCCAACAAACAAATCAGGATGGTTATCTTTATTAACATCACAAACAACAACACACCCTTTACTTACGCGCATATTGGGTAAAGTACTTTTACTTTTAGAGAAATTACCTTTCCCATCATTGATATACAATCTATCCTGGAGCAAAGCATCATCTTTTTCGTAGGTATGATATCCACCGCTGGCAACATAGAGATCAAGATTTCCGTCACTATTCACATCGACAAAAACTGCATCACTATCTTCCGATGACTTATCGTTTTCAAAAGCCGAAGTTGCTTTAGAGATAAACCTACCGTCTCTTTGCTGAATAAACAAAACAGCAGCTTGTCCACCACCACATCCAACATACATATCTTCAAGACCATCACTATTCACGTCACCTTTCTCCATGCATGGTCCCGAGAACGAAAATTGATTGATCAGCAGTGGTTGACGTTTGAAGTCATTTACAATTAAAATTGCATCTTGATGCTGTATTGGAGAAAGAACTTCCTTGAACAAAGATGCAATTGTGGTTAAGCTATTCTTAGCAGTCATTTTTGCATTAGCTTCTGAAAGCATGATTAACTGGTTTGCTTTAACATTTTTCAGCACTTCTTGTTTTCCACTTAACCATGTTACAATTAAGGAGTCTACCTCCTTTCTATTTCCCAATCCGATGTGAAGAATGGGGGACACAGATGAAAGATATCCTCTTGTAATGGATTGCTCCATGTACTGCTTCTTTCCTTTACAGCTAATAGTCACCTTTGCTCCTATTCCTTGCGTGTTGAGTCCATTACCTTTTAATTTTATTTGCAGATAATGATTGTCCGAATTTTTGTTGGACTCATTCTGATACACAAATGCCGGCTGATTAACATTATTAACGACCAAGTCAAGATCACCATCATTGTCAAGATCAGCATAGGCCGCACCATTGCTGTTAGACGGACGATCCATTCCCCATTCTTTTGTTTCATTCGTAAAATTGGTTCCATTCTTATTCTCGAAAATACAATTGACCACATTAGAAGCAGGCATATGACTAATCAATTCAAGCACATCTTCTCGCTTCAATCTACCTTTCGCTTTAACATAGTCGTCCATATATTTGATGAAATCGAGATTAGTATAATCACGTAAATATCCATTCGTTACAAAAAGATCTTTCCAACCGTCATTGTTGTAGTCAGCAAGCAATGCAGCCCAACTCCAATCTGTATTTGAAATTCCAGCCAACTGTCCAATCTCGCTGAATGTTCCATTGCCATTGTTAAGTTGAAACATGTTGCGCATATATTGATAATAAAAACCAGTGCGCACATTCAAATCGAACTTCGCGTAATTATCGGGTGCTAATAATAATTTTTGGCGATGATTATCCTCCGGTAACATGTCTAGGGTAATAATATCCTGCCATCCATCATTGTTGATGTCACCAACATCATTCCCCATCGAGAACTGACTGTTATGTCCAATACTGCTTTGAAGTTTATCTGTAAATGTTCCATTGTGATTGTTGATATAGAGATAATCAGGAACTGCGTAGTCATTCGAGATGTAAAAATCCTGCCAGCCATCATTGTTTACATCTGCAATACCTATCCCCAATCCATAGGTTAAAGCTGAACCACTAATGCCTGTCTTTGCTGTGACATCCTCAAAATGACCTTTCGTCTGTTTGTAGAGTCTTACACCTTTTAAAATATCATCCTTCTTAAGAAACTCTGCTGTACTTACTTCATTAAGAATGGGAAGAGAATTTGGATTATGATTGAGTAGTAATGCATCAAGATCGCCATCGTGATCATAATCAAAGAAGTAAGCTTGATTACTATATGCTATGCTGGCCAAACCATATTTCTCCGCCTGCTCACTAAAATGCGGAATACCTTTCTCGTCATTGCCATCATTCACAAATAATTTATTGGCTCGATTCTCATCACGAACCGCTCCTGAATGACAAACATAGATATCCAGTTTATTGTCACCATTAATATCCACAAACGTTACACCCGTTTTCCAGGGACCATCATTGTCCGCTGCACCAGAAGCAGTGGTTGCATCTTTAAATTTCATCTTACCCTCGTTGATGTACATTTTATTTTTACCCATGTTCGAGGCAAAATAAAGATCGATCAAACTATCGCCATTGAGATCGCCTGCTGCTACACCTCCTCCATTGTAGAAGTATTCGTACATCAGAATATTCGTATTTTGGCCTTCGGTAAGCTCGTTGTTAAACTCTATGTTTGTTTGATATTGCGATAGCTGAGTGAACAATGCTGATAGATTTGTACTATCTGATTTTACAGATTGATCATTCACTTCCTTTTTGGTGCAACTAAAAAATAGAATCAATAAAATAAGACAGGTCAAAAAAAATGGAGTGTATATAATGCGCATTAAGCTTTAGTTAAAAGAAAAAATCTATCCCATATGGGATAGATTTTTTCCAAGTTAATTTATAAAGTACCTACTCGTTTCCGTAGCCAGGATTATTTTTGTCCTTCAACTTTTCGTTTCGATTAATCTCGTCTCTGCCAATAGGTCTGAAATACATCTTATCATTCCATGTTCTGGTTTCATTATCTGTATTATTTTGAACAGTGTAGGTATAATCATACACTGTTTTGTCAAATCTATACGGACTGAGTGGAGTTTTACCAACTTTTAATGTTGCATCTACTCTCATGATCTTAATGCCTCTGCCAAGCGTAGTTGGAGCAATCATCCATCTTCGGGCATCATGATAGCGATGCTCTTCATAAGCTAATTCAAGTCTGCGTTCATTTCGATAAAGATCAACTAAGGCAGAACCGGTTTGCACAGCTGCAGGTAGGCCAGCACGGAAGCGGATTTTGTTTAACCAGGTTATCGCCGTTGCTTCATCGTTAGTACCAAGGCATGCTTCAACATAATTCAAGACAAGTTCAGTATATCGAATAAAAGGCCATGGCACAACTTGTGATCCGGATTGATTGTCAACAACATTTGGATCAGAATCAATGAATTTTCTGACATAATAATGGGTGCGGCTTCCGTTCCAGTTTTCGATTGGAGATTCACGTGTGTCTACTCCATTAATTATTATTGGTTTTCCAGTACCATCTAAGCCTCCATCGTAATATCCAGTCTGAATCTGGTTGACGTTATCGTATGTAGCGACATCGGAAGGACGCGGTTTCCATGTAGCACCATCGTATAAAATAGTGGCATAAAAGCGTGGTTCCCTGTTTTCATAAGGTGCGCTGGTATGAGCAGAATTACCATAATCAAACTCGGTTCCATCCATCATTTGATAATCATCAACAAGCTGTTGTATTGGTGTATTACCAGCCCAGTTATGATATCCATTAGGTCCGTTGTTAATACCAAAGTGAATTCCGCCTAAAGGCCAGTTATTCTCAACTGTATAGAGTGGTGTTTGAGTTCTCTGCAAAATTAACTCTGCGCCTGCAGCTTTATCAGCAATACCACTTCCACCACCCATTGATAAGGCAACATGATTCGCTACAGCTTCATCAAAAGTTGCTGGAGCTACAAGGTTTAGTTTGTATCCAATGCCAAGATTCAGAGCTGCAAGAGCCGCATCTTTTGCGGCTTGCCAACGGCTGGCCTGAGAACCTGTAGTATAACCTAAAAATGCATAATCAGCATACCCATCAATTAATGAGGATGCAGCCGATGCTTTTACCTGGTCATGTAAATCACTTGCGGCATACAGTAGTATTCTTGACTTAAGGGACAGCGCAGCAAGTTTAGATGCACGACCTGGATCCATTGTTAATCCATCCAACAAAGTAGCAGCCTGATCTAAATCGCTTACAATGAAATTCACACATTCTTCGAATGTACTTCGAACGATCGTATAATCTTCATTTAGACCATATGACGTTTTAACAATTGGAACTCCTCCGTAAAATCGAACCAACTGATGGTAATAATACGCTCGCAAGAAATACGATTCTCCCAACAATTTATCGCGCAATGCTGTATCCTCAAAAGTTGAAATCGGTAGATTTTCTATCGCAACATTTGCTTCACGGATTGCTGTATACATCTTCTTCCATTCATAAGTCGGACTGAACCATGCCAGGTTGGATGGATTTTCAATTCCTTCAGTAAACGTATTAATGTTTCGACCAGCATGTGTAAACATGGCTTCATCTGTGTAGGCTGCAAGCATTTGTTCTTCAAATCCTCCGTAGCCTAAGAATGAATAAACGTTAAATACAAATGCTTGTGAAAGCGGACCATCACTCCAGGTAAGTTCACTCGGAACTTTATCGACTGGCTTCGTATCTAAAAAATCTGTGCCGCATGACATGGGAAATAACATGCATATCAACACGATCACTATTTTTATTGTGGTATGTTTCATAGCCATTATTATTTAAAATGTTAAACGAACACCTGTACTCATTACCCTGGATTGCGGATAATATTGGCCTCCTCCACTCGGTGCTTCAGGATCAAAGAGTTTTCCTTTGTACTTATCCCATGTAATCAGGTTTAATCCGCTAGCATAAATTCTAACTTTACTTAAGCCTATTTTGGAAGCATATGCTGAGGGTACGTTAAACCCTAGCTCTAGATTTTTTAAGCGCATATAATTTTTGTTGAACAAAAAGTAGGTATTTGTTCCATAATTTCCTCCCGTGTAATAGGTATCTCCTCTGGACGATAAACGAGGATCAGAGCTACTTGGATTGTCAATTGACCATCGGTTGTCATGGCTATACTTGAGGTAATTTCCAATATCACCTGATTCGGTTCCAAATTGAAGTAATGCTCCCGTTGCGCCTTGAAACAAAATAGCTAAATCAAAATTCATATATTGAAAGTTCAAGTTGAACCCAAAATTAAACGTGGGTGTAGCTGATTTATCCAATCGCACTTTATCGTTCGCATCAATTTTACCGTCACCATTGTGATCCTTAAACTTCATATCGCCAGGCAAAAGTGTTGCAGTAACAGCAGTGTAATCAAGAGTTTCACTGTTTATTTCCGATTGATCCTTAAATGCGCCATCGGATATGTACGCCAGGTAGGCGCCATATTGGTAGCCCGTTTGCTTTTGATAATCTGGAGCACCAGGAATCTCGTTCATGTAGATTACTTCGTTTTTAACAGTTCCTCCATTTGCACCAACTGAATATTTCAGTGCTCCTATTTGGTTCGAGTACGCTACCTTAAATTCAAAACCGGATGTATTGACTTTACCAGCATTCACTGGAGGAAGGTAATCAGCAATACCAGATGATGCTGGCGTTGTGCCTGTGTTCTGAATTAAAATCTGGTCGCGCTTATTATAAAAGTAGTCTAATGTAAAATCAAGCTTACCTTCCAGTAATGTTCCATCTAATCCCACGTTCATATTATTTGCTCGTTCCCAGGTAAAATCAGGGTTTGCTACTACAGTTTCATAAAGTGTAGTTTGCACCTGGCTGTTAATTGGATATTGACCTAATGAATAGGCTTGCAAATAACCATATTCCTGAAGTCGAGTGGGGTCAACCGTAAAATAGATCTGATCATTTCCTATCTGACCATATGAAGCACGTATCTTCAAGAAGTTAATGAAACTCAAATTATTATGAAAAAACTCTTCGTTGGATATATTATATCCTAGCAGTACTCCTGGAAAAAAACCAAATTGCTGTGAAGAAGGAAAGTTATAGGAACCATCATATCGCCAGATAAATTCAGCAAGGAATTTTTCCTTAAAGTTATAGGTAGCACGACCATAGTAACCCAGACGTGCACGATTATATCCGCTTCCACCGGTATTCTGCAATTCAGATCCACGGGCAAATAATTGATCTACCGATGTGGAAATAAAATTTCTTCCATAAGCATTAAAGTTATCGTTCTTAAACGTCTCACGAGTTGTTCCTGCCATAATGCCGATGGTATGAATATCATTAATGGTGTGATCATAACTCAACATGGCTGTCAGATTGGTATTCAGTGTATTACTGTTCGACTGGGTAAGGCGCGGATCAGTAAATGTAGACCGAATGGATTTTACCAATAAAGGAGTGACCCCATCTGCTTCATAATCTATTTTGTTCCATGTATATAAGTACCAAGGTGTCTCCCATTTTTTATTGCTGGCAATTGTTTTATCAGCAGAACCCATGAGGGTTAACTTTAAATTTTCAATCCAGGGATTAGTGATATCAACTTTTGCGTTTGATTGTATATAGTCAGTTGGACTCTTATCGTAGCCTGTAGCATTTGTTGTAATCACAACAGGATTTTGTCCATTTTCAATGTCAGGGCCTGGTAATCCATTTGGCCATACCTCAGGTTCAGTTGGTCTTCCACGCATTAACATCCGAAAAATAGAACCCGCAGATTGCGTTGGATAATTGCGAACCTCTTCGCGCAACATGATACCAAAGCTGGTATTGATGTATTTATTCACCTTTGCGTCTAGGTTTATTCGGAAATTGTATTGTTTATAATTCGTTGCCGAATTCTTATAGATACCATCCTGATTTAGATAACCCAACGATGTCATATACCGTACCGTTTCATTACCTCCATTGATTTGGAGGTTATGACGTTGTTGAGGTGCCCATGTATTGAAGGCATCACCAAACCAATCTGTATTGGGATGGCCCCATGGATCAGAACCATCAGCAAATTTTTGAACATCTGTTGGACTGTACTGAGAATTAATCGAGCCGATATCAGGAGTTGGAGAAGTATACGTTCCAGTTTGTTGAATACTTGTCCAGGCTGTACCCCATTCGTTTACCGGTATCTTTTTATACATCGGAATTTCATTCATAATGGCCGCATACTCAGAAGCATTTGACATTTTAGGAATGACTGTAGGTTGTGACCATCCGAGGTTAAAATCATAGGATAATTGAGGTGCACCCACTTTTCCTCTTTTTGTCGTTACTAAGATTACACCATTTGCTGCGCGTGCTCCATAGATAGCAGAAGATGCATCCTTCAAAACGGACATCGATTCAATATCCTGGGGACTTAGTCGATTAAAGCCACCATCACGATCGGGAATTCCGTCAATAACAACCAATGCCTGACTACCTGCAGGAGTTAAGGTGCCTCCACCACGAATTAAAATTGTTGAATTATCTGCACCCGGTTCTCCACTTGATTGAACTGCTGACACACCTGCCATGCGGCCTGCTAATGAATTGGAAAGATTAATAGCCGGTGACTTTTCCAGGTCGCTACCATTTACAGCTACCACAGCCCCGGTAACTGTTATTTTCTTTTGTTCGCCATAACCCACAACTACTACTTCCTCAAGTGTGCTAATATCCGCAACAAGTGATATATCTATTGTTGTCTTGGTATCAACAGAAATCTCCTGCGTTGCATATCCAATGAATGTAAAAACCAGAACAGAACTGTTGTCAGTAACTGAAATTACAAATCGCCCATCAACATCGGTTACAGCACCATTTGATGTTCCTTTTTCAATAATATTCACGCCAGGAAGTCCTGCTCCTGTTTCATCCGTAACTTTTCCTTCAACTTTAATTGAAGCATCGTTGTAGAATGTGGCTTCAGAATTGGAATTCTCTTCGCCATCAGCATGAACTGTTACAGGCTTAAGAATAATCTGCTTACCAATTATTCTGTATGATACCTCTGATCCAAGTAGAATATCGAGAACATCAACGAGCTTAGCATCTGCAAAGTGAAGAGATACTTTTTTATCGGCATCTACCAACCTTGGACTGTAGGTAAATCTGACTTTAGCCTGCTCTTTCAGAATGATTAGGACTTTCTCAAACTCAACATCTTCAACATCAATCGTTATCTTTTTATCCAGCACTTTCTGGCCGGAACTGTCTATAGCATAAGCCATTGCTACAGAAGTAATTGCAATAAACATTTGAATTACTGTCACTTTCATAATAAACAATAATCCCCCTTGAAAGGGCTTTAATTTTTTCATAGATTTAATGGTTTTTGTGTACTAAAAGGCCAAAAACTAGGTGCCTCGCAAATCTTAAGTGAGGCATGACCAGGCTGGTAATGGTGAGACATTATCAGCCTTCTTTTTTTGTATTTTTTTAAATCATAGGCTTAGGTTTTAGTTTGGGTTAGGTTAGTAAATTTAGTTTCTACTTGCATCCCTTTGCCTCAATAACAATTGCTGTATTGAGGGTAGAGTAGCTTGCACCAAGTGCGTTGCATATAATTTCAATGCGCTCATACAATCCCTCTTCTGATAAATCGGTTGTAAGAGTGCAGCTCGATAGGGCTTCTTTGTCGAATTGAATAGCTACTCCATAACTCTCTTCTAATGCTGCGAAAATATCAGCCACAGGAGTGTTGCTATAATTCATTTTAAATGTTGGTTGCTCTAAAACAAGTTGAGGTTTCTCAACCAGTTTCTTTTCTACACTTTCGTTTTTTCGATTATAAACAACTTGTTGATTCGGTATGACAACAACTTCTCGCAAATGTGTAGTAGATTTTTCATCACTTTCAGAATGCTGAGCATACACCATCACCTTACCAGTTCTAACAATCACCACAATTTCCTTTTCGCCCTTATTAGCACGAACAAAGAAACTAGTTCCCAAAACTTTGGTCGTTACCTCGTTTGTATAAACTAAGAAAGGATGAGCAGGATCTTTTGCTACTTCAAAAAATGCTTCTCCTTCCAGATAAACTTCTCTCTTGGAAGAGTTAAATGGTTCAGAATAACTGACTTTGCTCCCTCGCTGCAACGTTATGCGACTACCGTCTTGCAAAAGAATTTCTTCTGGAATTAGTCCAGTATTCTGAACTTCTTTTGTATCAACCCTTAAACTATTTGAAGAAGAGAAAATGTTTGAACGTTCTGATTGTGAGGTGGCAAATAAATAAATAAATGATACCAGGCTTAGTATAATAACAGCTGCACTCGCGTAACTCCATGGAGAAAAAATTATTGACTTTGTTTTAAGTGGCTTCGATCTCCCAATATGATTACTTATCTGACTCCAATATCGCTTTTGGAAAACCTCATCTTCGCAATTTTCAACGTCTAGTTCAATATCCTGACCAATAGAATCATACCATTCATTTATGATTTTTTCTTCCGCGGGACTACACAAACCTTGTCGGTATCTCCTTAGAACTGATTGAAACTCTTGTTGTGTCATATGTATTAAGACAGGTCAACGCCAATTCTCCCTAAACCTAAAAAAATAAAAAAAACGTCACCGCAAACGATATTGTTTTATTCAGCCGAGTGTTGTACAATTGTATACCTAACACCTAAAGCATCAATTTGTCAAACTATACAAGTCATACCGATGATCGACTTTTGAGTGCCATTCAAGTGGATGATGAAAAAGCTTTTTCTGAATTGTTTGAAAGGTATTGGCGCAAAGCTCACAGAATGGCAAACACGAAAGTGCATTCAAAAGAAATTGCTGAGGAGATTGTTCAGGATCTATTCATAACACTTTGGGATAAGCGTTCCTCCTTACACATTCATAATTTCTCTTCTTACTTATATACCACTATAAAGAATAAGTCGCTCAATTATATTGAAGCGTGTATTGTACGCGAAAAATATTGGAATTATTACAGAGCCTTTGTTCCTAAATTTGAAGAATCAACAGAGAAAGCTGTTGCATATGATGAATTGGTTGAGGCCATCGAAAGTGAAGTCAATCTCCTTCCAGAAAAGTCTAGAAAAGTATTTCGACTTAATCGCTTAGAGGGGCATTCAATACCAGAAATTGCCATTACACTCAATTTATCTGAGAAAGCAATTGAATATCACATAACACGATCATTAAAACAGCTACGATTGCACTTAAAGGATTTTATTCTTAGTCTAATTATTATTCCTCAAATTCTTCAAAAATTCCTTTAAAATAAAAGGTGAGTTTATAAACGTCTCGTAATACGATTTAACTACTAATCGATACCTCTACGCAATCATCAATGCTAAATGTATTTTTCTTGCAGGAACAGAATATTTTTTTCTTAAGAATGGTCACTTCAACTTCATAGTGTGTTCCCAGAAAATGAACACCGATTACTTGCCCTGAAGTTCTGGTCTTCCTTTTCAATTTCTTAATACGTACTTCTTCCGGGCGAACAATGCTTTTGACTTTTTTCGGATTTACTCCAAGAGATTTAATCATGGCCGTTGTCAGCACATTGTAGCTTCCAAATAAACCCGCTACATATTCATTGATTGGATTTCGATAAATCGTTTCTGGCGATCCTTGCTGAACTAATTTTCCGTTCTTCATTACTATGATTTCATCAGCCCATGAAAGTGAATCAATCGGATCGTGCGAAACTAATATGCAGGTAATGCGAAGTTTTTTTGTAATGTTATCAATCACAGATTTTAGAATATCCCTCAACACCATATCAAGATTTGAAAAGGGTTCATCAAGTAATAAGAGCTTTGGTTTTGAGATCAGCAATCGGGCAATGGCAATTCTTTGCTTCTCTCCTCCTGACAATTGATCAGTTTTGCGTTGAAGCAAATGATTAATCTGACAAACCTTATAAATAGAACTTGACTCCTTAACCGAAAGTAAGTTTGCATAATGAAGCACTTGCTCAACACGTAAAAATTTGGGAAGTTCAAAGTGTTGAGATAGGTAGGCAATCTCTTCATGTCCGGCAACCAATTTTTCATTAGGACCTTCAACTACCTTATTTTCAAAAAGAATATTTCCAGCATCAGGCTGAACAAGTCCGCCAATCATTTTTAAGAGCGTGCTCTTACCTGATCCGGTTTCGCCTGCAATAACAATCTTTTGATTTTTTGCTTGTACAAAACTGATATCCTTTACGACCCAGTCACTCTCTATTTTCTTACCTACATCAGAAACTTTTAATAATATCATCCGGGCAATTTTTACAATCAAGATTATGCTATACAACATTAATCATTTTGTAGTTATTGAATGATCTTGTTTTTGAAAATAAAGTCGCTAAATAAAAAATCCCAAACTTATGAAAGCCTGGGATCTTTTATTTGTCAAGTTGATAACTAATTATTCTTATTCATCTTATCCAAAAACAAATACCGGGCATCATCTTTTGCTTCAACCGCTTTTGATTGAACATCAAAAATCATTACCGGTGGTGTTGTATCCCCTGGATCAGCTGCTGGCCATTGAGGCAATGTACCTCCATTCGGATCTCCTTTAAGAATGAAGTTCGCGAAGTAGTTCAACATGGTTTCCGATACAGCATAATCATCTTTCGTCCACGCATAATCTTTAACCAAATCAAGATTACCCATGCAGTATTCGATCTCACAAGCATGTGGAGCACCTATTGGTTCAGGCATTTTAAAACCACCCTGTACCGTTCCACCCGCTAAACCAGAGCCCAATGTTTTATCAACCAGTGGTGGACGAAGTTTGCTGTATAAATAGCGATATACCTTTTGTGAACTGGTCTTGCGATGAACGTCAAACCATTTCCATGTGCTGTAAGAAATAAACCGATCAGATGCCAGCAATGTAGCCGACCATTCAATTTCTTTTTCCGATCCATGAGGATAAAGTTTCAATGCTTCTTCTGCATCATTCGGGTATGCTTCTTTCACCTTCTTAACAAAACTATCATCATTATAAGGTAAGCCTTGCATAAACGCCATACCTGGAATTTCTGCAGAGTTCCAACCTAACAGCAACGGAACTTGTGCTTGCTCTTTGGCCTTAAAGATTTCGAGCATTGACTTGGGATAAAAATAGCCATCGATCACCGAGGGAAACCCAAAGCGTTTAGACTCTGCATAAATTTCATACAGATCACGTGTGCTAAGAGTACGCAACTGAGCCAGTGTTGGATAACCTGCTTTCGTTGCAAAATCCAATCCTGTTTTTTCCGCTTCCGTCAAGGATACTGCTGACAGTGTGCCCATACCTGATCCACTCTCTCCTATTGCTCCGGCAATTAAGTTTCTAGAAAGTGGTGAAGCCATTTGTGCACTCACTGAAACAGAACCTGCAGATTCTCCAGCGATCGTCACCTTTTTTGGATCGCCACCAAAAGCTGCGATATTTTTTTGTACCCATAACAATCCTGCATGTTGATCAAGCAGTCCATAATTACCTGACGCCTTATATGCAGCTTCTTTACTTAATTCCGGGTGAGCAAAAAAACCGAAGATACCTAAGCGATAATTTACCGTCACCACAACAATTCCTTTCTTGGCCATACTTGCTCCGTCATATCTTGGTTCTGATCCATCACCTGCAACAAAGCCTCCGCCATAGAAATAAACAAGAACGGGCAAACTGGTAGTACTACGCTTTGCTGGCGTCCATACATTTAAGTAAAGACAATCTTCACTTAATCCGTTTGATCGCGAATTCATATCACCAAATACAATGGACTGAACCGGACGTGGGCCAAAAGCTTTTGTGTTTAAAACACCTTTCCAATTATCCAGAGGCTGTGGAGCCTTCCATCTCAAATTGCCTACTGGAGGTTTTGCAAAAGGTACTCCGAAGTAAGTTTGAAGACCTGTCTTAGTATCATAAAGACCTTCAATTACTCCGTGATCGGTAGTCGCTTGAATGGGAAATCCATTGTTGCTCTGAGCAACTAATGCAAGAGATGTGACGAGTAAGATCGCCAACATGTAAACTGATTTTTTCATTGTATTGGGTGATTGGTTTTATATTGTCTCAATTTGTAACAATAATAATTAGTTTCTTTATAAACTCCCATCTATTTTTGAGAAAAGACTTACCAATGGATCCAAAAGACTATCTGCCCCATATTGCTTACGACTCTGTGATTGTTGGTTTTTCGGGAGATGAGTTAAGAATATTGATCATGGAATATCACAATACAGGTCTGTTTGCGCTGCCCGGAGGGTTTGTTGGAGTAAATGAAAATTTGAATGATTCCGTAAGACGCGGGCTCGAAGAACGAACTGGCCTTGCTGATATATACCTTGAACAATTCTATACATTTGGAAATGCGAAGCGGAATAAGCCTGCTCCGATGAAGAAAATATTAGAAGCCAATGGAATTACACCAGAAGATAACCATTGGTTGCTTGACCGGTTTATTTCTGTGGCCTATTATGCATTAATCAACTACAAGAATGTAATGCCTACACCTGATGTTCTATCCGATTCATGTACATGGTATCCAATTGACAAGCTGCCTAAATTAATTTTTGATCATGCTGATATTGTGACCAAAGCAATTGAAACGCTTCGCGATAATCTTGATCGTAAACTGGTGGGTATGAATCTTCTTCCGAAAAAATTTACGATGAAAGAACTTCAACAGGTTTATGAGTCCATCTTGGGCACAAAACTGAGAAGGACTACCTTTCAACGAAAGATGTTGGCATCTGATGTTTTGGTGCGTTATGAAAAACAATATTCAGGCGGAGCTCATAAGGCTCCTTTCCTTTATAGTTTCAAAAAACAAAATAGAGTTTACACAAAAGTAAAATCAATGAGAAACGGTTTCAGTGCTGGCATTGGCCATAATAATTTCTTTACCGATTCGCTTTTGTCCAAAAAGTAAAATCACCAGCGCAATTGATGATGTTAAAACAATTAAGGTAATAATAGGTACTGCATCGATCGTATTAAAAAGTCCTACACCAAAAGAAGAAAGTGCAGCGATACCAATCTGTGTACAACCCATCAATGCTGAAGCACTTCCTATTGTTCTGGTAAATGGTGCAAGGGCAAGAGCATTCGCGTTCGGGTTAATGAAGCCAATGCAGCTAAGACAAATAAAGAACATTACTATCGTACTGTACAATCCGAATGAATTGCTCCATACCCCTAAAACAAAAATGATTCCCGCAATAACCTGACAAAACAAAGCAACGCGAAATACTTTAATGCTTTCGAACTTGCGTGTCACTATAATATTTAGTTGACTGCTCCCAATAAACCCAACCGACAACAAGGCAAAAATTCCACCATAGACTTTCGGGCTAACGTGATAAATTTCCATGAAGATGATTGGTGAACCCGCTACATAAATAAACAATGTGGCAAATGAAAATGCGCCAGCAAATGTGTAAGTACTAAACTGTGAATTTTTAAGAATGCTAATAAAGGTTTCGATCATTGGTTTCGCTCGCAATGAAATCGTTGGATCAGGTTGATGACCTTCAGGAAGATAAAAGAACACAACAATCAGCAGCACGATTACGAGTACAGAAAGTATGATGAAGATAGACTGCCATCCGAAAGTTGTGATTATAAAACCTCCAAAAGTTGGTGCGAGTAATGGTGAAACTCCAAGAATTAAAACAAGAAGGGAAAATATGCGAGCACTTTCTTCCACAGGAAAGAAATCGCGAACCATTGCCAACGCTCCTACCCACGCTACGCTTCCACCAATGGCCTGAAAGAAACGAAATACAACTAATGTATTTACATCGTGAGATTGCATACATCCTACACTGGCTATTATAAAAATAACAAGACCAACATACAAGGGTCTCTTGCGTCCGTAACGATCAAGCAAAGGACCATACAGTATTTGCCCCAGAGCCATGCCAATAAAATAGCTGGAGACCGAAAGGGAGATAATTGCTGTTGTGCTCCCGAAATCTTCTGCAATCTGTGCGAAAGCAGGAAGGTACATATCAATTGCAAACGGAGTAACAGTAGCTAAAGCTCCTAATATCCAGATAATGGTGCGATTGCTCGCTTTGATTTTATTCATGAATTGCAAACATACTAAACTCGTGGTTTCTATTTGAGAATCCTTAAAATAAAGAAGTCCACGACCACGGTTGACAGTTGACCGTGGTCTGTGGACTTTTGAATTTAACAAATCAATACTAATCTTCGGATTTTAATCGCAGCATTTTAAAACAGCTACTCATTCTTTAAAACTTCAGCAGGATTAGTTCGTGCTACCTTCAAGGTTTGAGAACCAATCATAACAAGCGCCAGTACCAGCACACCAATTACACCCAATGACATGTCTGGTAACGACAATGGTGCATGGTTGTAAATTTCAACAAAGACAATTTGCTCAAAGAATAAAATAGTTAACGGCAAGGCAATAAATGTTGCAATGGCAAGCAAAAAGAGAAAGCCTTTGCCCAATAAATAAAGCAATCGAACTTCACTCGCTCCCAGTACTTTGCGAATGCTAATTTCTTTCAACCGTGTTTCTGTAGTGAACACCACCATACCCAAAAGTCCCATAGAGGCAATGCAAATAACAAGAATCGTGAGAAAACCTGCCACTTTTACAATTGCCTTCAGTCCTGCAAATGCCTCTTCTAATTGTTCATTGTAGAATTTTGCCTCAAACGCATGAACGTTGTCAAACTTTTTCCAAATGCTTTCTATTTTGGCATGAGTAGTTATCAAATCAGCAGACTGAATCTTTACATTCAGAATTCCTGCATCTCCAGCAGTATATCGAAAAATCACTTCTGCGGATTTTGAGTGACCATTGTTTGCCTGATTGTATTGAAAGTCTTTCAATACACCAACGATCTGCACATCTTTGCCATCCACGCGGATGGTTTCTCCAATGGCTTTTGAGGGATTTTGATTTGAAATATTGAACCGTCTGAGTACTTCCTTTGTGACGATTACTTCAGTTTCGGTTGCATCTTTTGCTTTGGCCACAAAATTTCTACCGGCCAATAACGTATGATAATGAAGCGTTAAATAATTTTCATCAACAATGTTGAACCATATGCTCGCAGAGTCGTTCGGGTTTGCGGGATTCTTAACTCTAACACCCCAATAGCTTCCTACGCTGGTTATCATTCCTGATTGCGAAATACCTTTCACCTCTGGCAAAGCAAGAAGTTCTTTCTTCAACAATTCCGCTTTATTTCCTTGAAGAGAAATATTCAACACATTCTCGGTATTAAATCCTAAGTCAAATGAAACAAAGTGTCTATACTGTTTGTAGAAAATAATGGTAGACGTTATGAATATAATGGAGATCGTATATTGAAAAACGATCAATATTTTTCGTAACGTCAATTTTTTAAACATACGAACAGAGGAGGAATTTTTCAATACTTGGATAGCGTTAATACGCGAGAAGAATAACGCGGGGAATAAACCAGCGCCCATTCCAATCAGAATTGCAAAGGCAATGAAATACAGAATGATTTGAGGTGATAAATTCAAAACCAATATTTTTTGAAGCTCCGGTTCAATGCTAAGAAAATAGGGCTTGAGAATTAAGAACAAGCCAAAAGCCAATACTAAAGCACAAAGTGAAATGATAATCGCCTCAACTACAAACTGGGCAACCACGTTACTCTTCAATGCACCGATAACTTTTCGAATGCCGACTTCGCGCGTACGTTTCAGTGAACGAGCAATAGACAAGTTTGTATAATTAAAACAAGCCGATAAAATAACGATAAAAGCGAGTACACTAAAAATCCTCAAATAAGTAGAACCAACCACTGGGCCGATTTGATTACCCAGACTCTGCCCGAACATAATATTGTCTAACGATTGCAAGGCCAATTCAATGTGTGTGTTTTTTACGGTTAAGTCTTCAGTTTTACTAAGTTGATCAAGGCTAAACTTAAACTCATCAAGGTTAGTACCATTAGGCAATACAATATAGACCCATGCATTCCAGATATTATCCCACTTCAATTCATACTCATCGTCCTTATGTAGAATCTCTCTCGTTGCAAGTGAACCTAGCATGTCAAATTTAATATGAGAGAAAATGGGTGGGTCTTTTACAATACCTGTAATAGTGTATTCTCTGTCATTATTTAAAACGATCGTCTTACCCATCGCCTCTTGCTCGCCAAATAATTTCTCTGCTGACTTCTCTGTTAAAATAATTGAGAACGGATTTTTCAATGCGGTAGCAGAATTACCCTTTATTAGTCGAAAAGAAAAAACATTGAATAACGATTCATTCGCCCAAAGGCCAGAAAGGGGAATAACCTTTTCGCCTACCTTTAAATCCCCACTGAAATCTCTTCTAAAAATTGCAACATTGTCAGGTGCCAAGAAGGTTTCCTGAATCAACTCACCTGCCTTGATAGAAGTAGTCGCCATAAAATCCGGATCTTTATTTTCAAGATACTGGTATCGACTAATGACGCGATATATATTGCTATGTTGCACATGAAACTTGTCGTACGAATGAACATCAGAAATCAACCCAATAAGAAAAAGTCCTACCGACATACTAATGGCAAGTCCGATAATGTTGATAGCAGAGAATAGTTTATTGCGCACGATACTGCGACCAGAGGTTTTAATGTAGCTGCGAATCATAATCCAGTTTATTAAGAGGTTGATAAATTCGGGTTTACGAACAGTATATAATCGAAAGAACTTAAAGACATCAATAATGTAAATCAATCGTGCACGCCTCGATCCTTTTGATTTTATGTTACGTTCAAAATATTCATTCAGATCGCCTTGTAAATCTTCCAGCAAATCAGAATGGCAATACCAACTCAGGAATCGTTCTGCCCAACGGGGAGGTCCTACTATTTTATTTTTTTTCTTTCCCTTACTCATTCCTCATTGTTCATTGCTCATTCTTCAACACTTCTGCAGGATTACTCCGTGCTACCTTCAGTGTCTGCGAACCGATCATTAAAAACGCAAGTATCATAACGATCAGAACTCCAGAGAATAATTCACTCAAACCAATCGGTTGATGATAAGCGAAGTTGGCTAAAACAACTTTGTCGAAAAAGAAGTAAGTAGCAGGCAGTGCAATCAATGCTGCAACTGCGAGCAGTATTAAAAATCCTTTACTCAACAAATAGATTAGTTTTCCTTCACTTGCACCCAGCACTTTGCGGACGCTGATCTCTTTCAGTCGTGTTTCTGTTGTAAACACCACCATCCCAAACAATCCCATGGAGGCAATGCAAACCGTGAGGAATGCGAGAAAACCAATCACCTTAATCATCATTGAAAATGGGCTGTAGGCTTGTTCAATTTGATCATCATAAAATTTTGCATCCAGCGCATGGATCTTATCGACCTTCTGCCAGGCTTTTTCAATACTTGCAAATGCAGCAGGCCAATCGTTTGTAGAAACCTTCGCGTTAATGTAGCCATAAGTTCTATTGGTAAAATAACGAAAGACCGCCGGCTCTATATTGTCTTCCAAGGTTTCATAGTGAAAATCTTTCACCACGCCAACGATCGTTAATTTCTTTCCATCTATAGTTATCTCTTCACCAAGCGCTTTGATTGGATCTTGCTCCCCGATATCAAATCGCTTAAGAATCTGCTCGTTTACGATAGCCTCGCTTTCTTCTGCGTTCTCATGTTTTGAAGTAAAGTTCTTTCCGGCCAGAAGCGTATACTTGTGAAGTGGTAAATAATGTTCATCAATAAAATTTAACCACACGCTAACCGAATCATCTATCTTTTTGTATTTCATTTGTCCACTATAAAGGTTTCCCAGGCTCATGACGATTAGCGATTGTGAAACCCCACTTACCTCCGGCAATTCCAATGACTCTTTTTTAAGCAGATCAGCTTTATTGCCTTGCAGGTTTATATTTAGAATATTTTCTGTAGCGAAACCTAAATCGAACGTGAGAAAACTTTTGTACTGTTTATACCCGATAACGGTAGTGGTAATAAAAATCAATGAAAAAACGTATTGTACTACAATCAACACTTTGCGCATATTCACATGCCTAAATAGTTGGAGTGATGACACATCTTTTAGAACCCGGATAGCATTGATGCGCGAGAAGAACAACGCTGGCAAAAAACCTGCTGTGATACCAACGACAAAGGCAAGAGCAATAAAGCAGAAGATAATCCTTGGCGTTAATTCAAGGGAGGTAAGACTTTCAAGAAATTGGTGAAGAGAAAGGAATTGTGTCCTTAAGAGCAAAAAAAGGAGAAACGAAAACGTAAGTGCGATCAAGGAGATGATTACCGATTCTGTAATAAACTGTCCCAAGACATGGCTTTTCTGCGCGCCAATAACTTTACGAATACCTACTTCGCGCGAGCGCCTTAACGAACGGGCGATGGAAAGATTGGTATAATTAAAACAAGCTGAGAGGATAACAATAAATGCCAAACCACCCAATATCCAGATCGCTGATGAGTTCACAATAGGTCCAATCTGGTTGACTAGTTTTTTTCCTAGTACTATGTCTTTTAAAGGCTGAAGCGATAACGTGATTTTTGAATTATCGATGCCTGCGTTTTCTGCCGCACTTAATTTATCCAGGTTGGCTTGTACTAGTTGAGGATTGCTATTTTCGGGGAGAACTACATACACATGGTTCATATAGACGCTTCCCCAACTCATAAAGCCTCCGTCTGTGTCCGGTTTTTGTAATTCTACCGTTGAGAAAGAAGCCAGTGCTTCAAAGCGTAAGTGTGACTGTTTGGGAATGTCTTTTAATACACCGGTCACAACATAATTGGACGTATCAAACTTTACCGATTTGCCGAGTACATCGGTTACTCCGAATATTTTTTTTGCGGATTGTTCTGTCAATACTAGGGAATACGGTTCTTTCAATGCTGTAGCCGGATCACCAGACAACATAGGAAAAGTAAAAACATTAAAAAATGATTCATCAGCCCACAGTCCGCCAATGGGTAAATTTGTTTGCCCTATTGTAACATCTCCACCAAATCCTCTGCGCAGAAGGGTCAACTCTTCCACACCCGATATGGTTTCCTGGATACTCTTTCCGGCCTTGACAGACGTTGAAGCAAGATCCATAGTATTATTTGTAGTGATGACGCGGTAAATCCTATCTTTCTTTTCATGAAAGTTATCATAGGACATTAAATTAGAAATAAAGGCGATCATCACCAGACCAACGGACATGCTGACAGCCAATCCGATGATGTTAATTGCGGAAAATAATTTGTTCCGCACGATACTGCGACCAGAGGTTTTAATGTAGCTGCGAATCATAATCCAGTTTATTAAGAGGTTGATAAATTTGGGTTTACGAACAGAATATAATCGGAAGAACTTAAAGACATCAATAATGTAAATCAATCGTGCGCGCCTCGCTCCTTTTGATTTTATGTTGCGCTCAAAATATTCATTCAAATCACCCTGCAGGTCCTCAAGCAAATCTGGTCGACAATACCAGGCAAGCAATTGGTCCGCCCATTTGGGTGGTGATGTTTTTTGAGGTCCTTTCATCAGATGCGCTTCAGAGACATTTCAGGAATGATACTCCAATATTGATCGCGCAACTCTTTAGCATTGATCAACGAAACTTTACCTGCATTCGTAACACTGTAATATCTTTTTCGCTTACCACCTCTCGTACTTGTTGCCTCTCCAAGTTTACTTTTTGCAAGACCTTTTTCTTCGAGCCGATTGAGAACGGAATGTACCACTCCCAACTTTACGGAGCGGCCTGTTCGCTTTTCAAGATCGTCACAGATCGCAACGCTGTATGCCTCGTTTACCATTGCGGCAATGGTGAGCAAAACCAGTTCTTCAAATTCGCCAAGGTTTGTTCCTTTCATATCTGATGATTAATTACGTAAATGTATGTAATATGGTTGTAAAAAAATAGTCGATAGTAAAAAGTCCATAGTCGATAGCGAAAATGCTATAGACTATGGACTGAAAACAATTGACTATTTAAATCTTCTACTCAATAATAATTGTTTGAACATCCACATCACTCGCCTGAAAAAAACCAAGCGCTCCATTCGAAAGATTCGTGCGTGAGTTAGAAGGTGGCTGGCTAAACAATCCTCCATCGTTGTTCAACAGAGCTTGTAAATCTGTATAATAATTGTACCCGTCCCGAGAAATGCTATACATCTCAATACGGGCTTTGTCGCTTGGTTCAAAGTAAATTGGTGAACCCAAGCCGTCTATTGCTTCTCCCAATACTTTGTCATCCGCAAAATAAATGTCGGTATCCGAATACACCTTCAGTGAATCGTTGCGAAAGAACTTGAACAAGTAGTAATTCACTTCATCTTGTGGTTCAGTAGCATAAAGCAATACCTCATAAAATTTATTGCCGTCTTCCGGCTCTTCCATTTCGTCTTCATTAATACGATAACTTAGTGAATCGATGCCACTCACACTAAACAATTTATCTTGCGCGGTGTAGATCTCTCCATCTACTTCTACTGTTAGAAGGTAGGTACGACCCACATCGCCTGTGAAAGGAGTGTTTGGTAAATAATATCCAACAGAGTCATTTTGATTTTCTGGATTGTGACTAAACAAAAACTCATTTCCCAAATCATCTTTAACAGACACGTTTGCATTGGTAACACGAGGTGTCGTGCCATCATCGTAAAACCCAGCAGTACGGCTTACTCTTACATATTGATAACCATCATGATTTGTTACTTGTCCTTCAATCACAATCTTCGGTTTTGACTGTTCCAAATACAGGTGGATAGTTTCTTCTAAATTGATTGTCTTTTCACAAGACGTAAAAAGAATAGTTATTGATATTAATATAATAATGTTCTTCATGGCGTCTTAAAATTTAAAATTATATGTAACAGAAGGGAATATTGGGAAAAGGTAAATCATACGGGCCTCTTTCTTAGTACCATCACCAATTACGTTTCCATCTTTATCTTTTGCAGTTCGTGTGTAAATCGAGAAAGGATTTTTACGATTGTAAACATTGTACACTGAAAAAACCCATGAACCCTGCCACTTTCGATTGTCATTTTTCTTTGGAGTTAGTGTAGCTGATAAATCCAATCGGTGAAAGGCTGGTAAGCGATAACCATTCCGTTCGCTTATAACATCAGGATGGTAATTTTGATAATCGAACTTCCCAGTTGGTAGAGTAATAGGTCTGCCCGTGCTGTACGTAAACGTTCCACCAAAAGTCCATTTCCGGTTCAGCTCATAAGCAGCTTGTATGTTGATTACATTTCTCCTATCATAATTGGCATCAAAGGTTTTTCCTTGATTAACATCCTCTATGGTTCGCTCTGCTTTCGAGAGTGTATAGTTTAACATGCCTGTAAGTTTGCCTTTCGTTTTGGTCACCATCAACTCCAAACCATACGAAACTGCTTTGCCCTGGCGAAATGAAGTAGACAAATCTTCATTAAAAAAGATCTGTGCATTATCGGCAAAGTCGGTTACATGTTGCATGGATTTGTAATATGCTTCGGCAGAAAATTCATACATATTGTTCGAGGAATTTCTAAAGTATCCAATCGCAAATTGATCCGCTAACTGGGGCCTCAAATAATATCCACTTGGACTCCACGTATTGAAGGGTACGGGAACTGTTCCAGCAGAAATCAAATGCGTATTCTGTGCCATTCGATTGTATGAAAGTTTTACGGATTGACCTGATCCAACTATGTAACGCATGGAGATACGAGGCTCAAGATTTACATATGTCTTAATATTTTTCCATGCACCATAATGCACCGTGTCGATTCGTTCTGCATTGTTCTGATTTTTAGGATCGGAATAAATATATACATCGCTGTTCCCTAAGCTTTGAAAGATGGATAATCGAACGCCATAATCCAATGTAATCTTATCGCTTAAGCGTTGTTGATTACTGATGTATAAAGCGTGATCAAGAGCATACATTTTTTCCAGTTCGACTTCCGTAAAGATCGATGCCTCTGAAGAGGGGGATATTTTTCCAGGTGAAAATTCTCGCCTGGTGAGGTGATAACCAAAAGCCAAATCATTATTTGTATTGATGAAATATGAAAGATCGTTCTTGAGGCTTATCTCTTTTAAATTGGAAGTCCACGACAAACCTTGAACCGGATCTTTTATTTCCAGTTTATAATCAAAGCTATTCACAATAAAAGTAGTATTGGAGAATAATCGGTCATTGAATAAATGATTCCAACGAAGGGTTCCGGTTTTATTTCCCCAATCAAAACCAAAGTCATTGCCAAAGCTAAACTTATCGCGCCCGGCATAAAATGCTGCAAACACGCGGTCCTTGTTCGAAAACTTCCAACTCACCTTTGCATTTACATCATAGAAGAAGACGGTATTATCTTGATTGGCTAATTTCAAAAATGGTTCTGCATATGATCTTCGTGCCGAAATAATAAATGAACTCTTATCTTTCACAATTGGTCCTTCTACAGCGAGCCTGCTGGCCAGTGTGCCAATACCACCGGTTACATTGTAATTCTTGTTGTTGCCATCTTTGGTTCTGACTTCAAGTATAGAAGATAAGCGCCCTCCAAAACGAGCAGGTATACCTCCCCTGTATAACTCAGAGTCTTTGATAACATCGGCATTGAACACGGAAAACAATCCGAACAGATGTGATGGATCATAAATCGGAGCTTCATCAATTAGAATTAAATTCTGGTCAGCACTTCCTCCGCGAACGTAAAATGCAGAGGTACCTTCACCCGCATAAATTACACCGGGCATCATCTGAACGGTCTTGAGGATATCAACCTCGCCAAACAAAGCCGGAAGTTTTTTAATTTGAGCAATGTTAATGATGTTCTTACTCATTTGTAAGCCAATCACGTTTTCATCGATGGCCCTATCAGACACAACCACTTCCTCAATTAGAGTTGATTCACTTTCCAATTCAGTATTACGCGCCTGATTTGAATTCAATGCAATTGTAACCACATGGGTTTTAAAACCCACAAAGCTGTAATGCACTTCATACGTTCCTTTTGGAATGGTGATGGAATAAAATCCGTAGGCATTAGTGGATGCACCTACTTTTAGACTGGGGACATAAACCGTAACACCAATTAGTTCTTCCCCATTTTGTACATCTTTCACATAACCATTTAAGGTAACATTTTCTTGCGCCATCCCAGCAAACGATATCCATGCAGTGACGACAGTTAGTAAGTATCGGATCATTTATTTTTGGTTTCGGTTAAGACAATTCAAAAAGCATTTACCCCCACGTGCTCTTAAAAAATAATTCATCACGCGCACATCGTTGACTATTCTTCTCCTAAATAGTTAACTTGCCGGTGAATTAATTACAGAAGTAGTCGATATTAATTTTTCGTTACCATGTTTAAGAGACTAAAAGAATTTTACAGAGAATACAAACCCTATGTTCGGGTAGATCTGGTAATGTATGCTGTGCTGATCTTACTGATTTTTTTGTACCTCGTCTTCAGCATTGTGTTCTAGGGCTACCTTAAATTGAAATTTCGCACTTAATCATTTCTAAAGCGGATTACCTCTCACCGATTGCTGATTTTTCGCTGCCCTACATATAATGCCAGTATAACCAATGTTGTTCCGCAAATCGTATAAAGTGTAAACGGTTCTTTCAAAAAAAGAGTAGAGAACAGAAAACCAAAAATCGGACAGAGATAAAGCCAAAGTGATGCACGCACTGCATCTGCTTTCAGTAAACGAAGCCAAAGCTGAACAGCAAACACTGATACCATAATAATCAACCAGGCTTGTGATAACCAAAAGGTAAGGTCAAAATGATTTTCCTTTTGATGCATAAAGAAAGTGAGCGGCATAATCAGAAAGCCAGCAATGAAGACCTGCCAGGCATTGATAACCATTCGTGGAAGTTCCCACTTAACGGCAGCATAATAAACCGATCCGAAAGAATAGGTAAACATGCTCAACGCCAACAAAAGTAAACCACCAACTGTTGCCTGACTGTTTTGCAACAACGGATAAGCCGCAACAACAACACCAAACGACCCAAGTAGAATGCTTAACCAAACCATCAATGTAATTCTCTTTTTCATCCAGATGGCGGACATGATGCTGATGAAAAGTGGGTTCAGTGCAATGGCCAATGTTGTGATGCCCGCGGCAACATACTGAAGAGCGATGATAAAGATGCCCAAATACAAAGCCGTATTGAAAGCACCAAAAATGGTGAGCTGAATCCACTCTTTACCTTGAGGTAATCGGTTACCTTGAAAACCATATACGACAGAAAGCAATAAAACACCCGCCAATAAAAACCGAACATTAAAAAGTACAAGCGGCTCTACCGAATGCAAACCAAACTTGCCAGCAACGGATGCTGAGGCCCAGAGCATGGCGAAGACCAGGCCTTCAAGGATATTGAGATTGAGATTTTTTTTCACACAGACGAATTTGGTCAAAAATAAAGAGGCTGTCCTTGTGAGACAGCCTCTTTTAAAACTTTTAATTAATTTTTCTTTTTAAAACTTGAAAGTCAATTGACCCATAAACATGGTTCCAAGCTGACTGAACTGAGAACCGTTGTATCCAAGAATTCTGTACCGACCACTGAATGAAAGGAAGCCTTCCAATAAGTTTTTCGCCTCAGCATCATCCAAAACCGCCTGCCCCTCTGCATTCAGAGCTTCTAGCTTCCATTTTGGAAGAACATTGAAAATGTTATTCACTGTGAATGAAAGGGAAATATTCTTAGTAAAACTATATCCAACATTTAAATCAGTAACGACTGCAGGAGAGAACTTTTGTTTGATATTTTCCATATCTCCACCACCGTTATCTAAGTCTTGAAATGCCGTTGGTCCAAACAAAGTGTTATTTAACACAACATTGAATTTACCAATACTATAATCTATACCGAGTATCGCTTTGTACTTTGGTCTTCCTTCTTGTAAGAGTGATTTTACTTGTGTGTTTAGGATAGTCGCACCTGCATCTTTTATAGCCTGAGGATCATTCGGACTTCCTATTATCTTGTTCGATAATGTGAAATTGCCTGCTAGATTAAAGGCAAGTCTTCCTGCTCCTAATCCAATATTTTTATAACTAGCAACCACATCCAAACCTTGTGTCCTGGTTTTTATACCATTAATAAAGAACTGGACGCTCGTTAAATTACCTGCCGCAAGAATTTTACCCAACTCGCTTGAAGCATCACCTGTTGAGATAGACGAACTGTATACAATTCTGTCTTTAATCGTAATGTCATAATAGTCTACCGTTACGCTGAAATCTTTTGTCAAGTTCAAACCTGTACCTAATGTAAAATTCACAGATTTCTCAGCCTTTAGCTTCGGAATACCCAAGGCATACGCCTCTTTACTACCATTATTAAATAAACCAGATTGAACGATCGTGCCACCAGCAAAACTTGCTTGTGTAGATTGTGCATAAATCTGGTGCAGGGTTGGTGCCCTAAAGCCCGATGAGATTGATCCCCTTAATACAACTTTGTCGTCTGCAAACTTTAAGCGAGATGACAACTTACCTACAGTCGCGTCTCCGAAATCACTGTATCGTTCCGCTCTCACTGTTCCGGCAATCAGGAAGTTCTCTGTAATATCCCACGTTGCATCTAAGTATCCTCCTAAGTTGTAACGGCTATTTGTCCTTGCGTTCTCAGCACGTATACCTGGAAATGAGTTGGAGCCTTGACCAGAATACGAGGCTGTATCGCCCGCAATAATTTGGTACGTTTCACTTCGCACCTCTGTGCCTAAGGCAATGTTAAAATTATCAGTCAAAGCTTTGCTAACATCAAAGTTTCCAACCACATGTTTAAAACTATATCCACCGGGTTTAAAAGAAGTAGGACTCGCTTTTTGCAAAGAACGGTTTACGGTATTGTTCACAGTATAGGTTTGCTGGTTTCCACCAACCGTGATACTTACATCTGCTACCCATCCATTCGACTCATTTTTAAAACCTGCAGTCGCATTGTAGTCTCTTAAGTCACCTTCAAAAGTAGGCATGTAACCAATGTAACCTTTATATGAACCGGCTGCTTTGTCCGCTTGAAATTCATTTTGCAAAGCTGAACCTGAACCGCCAACGATGTAAGGTGTGTAATCAACACCACTTGGATCTGCCTGATGTAGCAGCAGGTGGTCTACCCTCCAATACGGAGTGCGGTAGTTAGCGTTACTAATAACTTTTTTTGTAACAAAGGCAGCGTTGACATAAAACTGTCCGGTCTCTCCAACCGGCATCCCCATATTAATAAGAAATTTAGCGGCTGAGGTCTCGCCTGTACCATTTAAGTTTTTTCCTCCGGGATATTTATTTAAAAAAGGTACTACAGAATTATTTTCAAATAATGTAGTGCTCTGAGGTTGTCTCACGTCATTCCAATTGTCAAGATCGGCAACAGTAGCAGCACCTCCATTTGGATTTATTGGAACTCCTGTTGCATCAGGATATGTGGGGTCTAGTGCTTGAAAATCTGCTAACTTTGCAGCTTGATCTAACGGATCACTAGCATCATAATTAAATCCTGGGTAAGGATTAAATGTTGCAACTTCAGTAGGCACATCAATTTTACCTGAACGAATTGCATTGTTCTGCTGGTTTACACCGATGGTATAATTTATAAATCCACCTTTGCCGAAATTGCTTCCGCTATTGAATGACAAACCATACGATGCTCCATCACCTTTGCTCGTTACACCTGAAGTTAAATTCAGTGTTGAGTATTCAAACTTGTCTTTTAAAATGATGTTCATTACACCCGCGATTGCATCCGATCCGTATTGAGCAGAAGCTCCATCGCGTAATATTTCAACACGCTTAATTGCATCTGTTGGTATACCCGAAAGATCCGCACCGGTCTCTCCTCTTCCTGGAGCAAACTGTACATATAATAGTGAGCTTAAGTTTTTTCTTTTTCCATTGATCAAAACCAATAGCCGGCTTGGGCCGAGGTTTCTGATTTCGTATGGATCTAATAATGTTGACGCATCATTTACGGGCGTGTTCACTGTGTTGAACGAAGGCACACGATATTGTAGTGCTTTATCAAATGTAAACTGACCTGTTGTGGATAAGTCTCTGTTCGTTAAGTTATCTACCGGAAGCGGTGTATCTGTAAAAGTGCGTTGTACACCACGGCCAACAGAAACCACAACCTCATCTAACTGAGAAGCTTCCGCCAGAAGTGCTATGGCTACGACATTAGAAGCTGGAATCGTAACTTCCTGAGTTGCGAACCCAATAAAGGATACAACCAAAACGGAAGCAGAAGAAGGAACATTCAATTTGAATTTACCCTCGGCATCCGTTGCTGTTCCAACAGATGTTCCCTTGACTACAATGTTAACTCCAGTGAGAGTAGATCCACTCTCACTGTCAGTGATAGTGCCCGTTACCTCTCGGTCCTGGGCCCAACTCTGTATGCCACATGCGAGCATAAACAGAATAATTGATAGACGTTTCATCATAAGCATTTAGTTTGGTTTTGATTTGTTTAGGTTAATAAAAATTAAATATGGGTAATACTTTCTTAACAAAAAATAATACCGAACAAAATCCTCACACAAAATCGATATGCTGCATGTCATAACGTTTATTGCTAAACTAACAAGAAATAATTGCAGATTTTACGGAAACGAGTGCACTGAATTTACACCACTCCTTACGTGATAAATTACTTATAACTTTCCCCTAACTTCTCCATTCACCAGGAAGGTTCCGTCTTCCTCTACAAAAATCACGATCCTGCTTTGCTCTTTCTTTTTGTCATCTAAAAAATAGATGATGTATTGGTGCGCTGTAACCCGATCCTTTACATCATCTGTAAAACCAATATCAATAGGAAACTCAAAGCCATCATGTATTTTTTTTGTAAGAACATCGACAAGAGCTACGAGCAGTGGTCGGCGGAGAGCCTTGCACTGTCGCGCGAGGGACCGCGCCTGCGGCTCGCCGGCGATTGGCACGCCCATCTCGGCAGCATGACACCGACAGCAAGCGCCGACGAGCAGGCAGCGCTCACGGCGGCAAAACTGTTCACGGCCTACCTGAAAGCATGCCGCGACGAACGCTATGCCATGAGCCTGTTGCCGCCCGGACGCTTCCTTTTGCCCGGCAACGTCGCCGGATCGCCGGCGCTGACGTTTGCACCGCTCGACGTGCCGGTGGACGGC
>JANMRZ010000087.1:0-4129 GCA_031388805.1 Chryseolinea sp. | reverse complement strand
TTTCATATTGGGTTATAAAATTGAATAAAAGCTAATTCTCGTGCAAGCTTGCGCTTGAATGCAAACAATTTTAAAATCATTTTGGTATCCCCGATCCAGCCTGCGCTATGATCCATAAAGTTTATTTAATCTTGCATTGTTCATTACCATGAGCCAACAATGTTTGACGCAATCCCTTTCTACATTTTTGGATAGGGAAAAAAGGCGATTAAGCTATGGAAGAATTAGCAAAGCTCAAAAGAAATTAGATAAGGTTTGAATTTGATGCAGCAGTACTCTTTTGCAGATCATAACATTTAATATCGGTGAGTTCAGTTATCTAAATTCTACTTGAGCAGAATAATTTAAAATCACAGGCATGATTCCTTTAGTCTATTGAAAGATAATCTCAAGTATCTTTGTGAAAATTAATAAAAGCTCTGTCCAATTCCCTACTCTTCAATTGTCATGAAGACATAACAACTAAACTTCAAACAAAATGGATGAATTCATTTTAATTTTCAGACACGAAGATGGGAGCAAAATTGCTTCACCAGAACAAATGCAAGTATGGATGAAACAAACCATGGATTGGATCGGTGGCATTGCAGCTCAAAACAAATTTGTAAGTGGCACGGGCTTACCTTTTGAGAATGCCAAAGTAGTAGGCCATAACAATGTTGTAACCAATGGCCCTTTTGGCGACATTAAAGAAACCATTGGTGGTTTCGTTATTGTGAAAGCGAACTCGGTTGATGAAGCGGTAGAATTTGCAAAGGGTAATCCTGTTTTGCAAGGACCTGGCAACACGGTGGAAGTAAGAAAAATAGCCAAGAACGATGGTGTTCACTAAAAAGATTTAACCGCGGAGGACGCGTAGGTGCGCAGAGGGTTTTGTAGAAGCACAATATTACTACTTGCGATTTATAAGGTCTCCAATAGTTTGATCTGTATTTACTCTGCGTTTCTCAGCGCCCTTTGCGGTAAAAAAAGCATGCAACATCAAGAATTAATACCACATCTCTTCCGGACCGAATTCAGAAAGATAACTTCTGTACTCTGTAAACTTTTAGGGATTGATCATCTTGAATTAGCAGAAGACATTGCGAGTGATACTTTCTTGTTGGCAGTAGAAACGTGGAGTTATAAAGGTATTCCCGAAAACCCGACAGCGTGGCTGTACACCGTTGCAAAGAATAAAGCCAAAAATCATATTCAACACAATACCGTCTTCACACAGAAAATTGTCCGCCAAGTAAAATCATCATCGGCAGTTCGGGAAATCGAAATAGATTTATCGGAGAAAAATATTACCGACAGTCAGTTACAAATGTTATTTGCACTTTGTCATCCTTCCATTTCAACAGAAGCGCAAATCGGTTTATCCCTTCGCATACTTTGCGGGTTTGGCATTGATGAAATTGCTGATGCTTTCTTAACGAATAAAGAAACGATCAACAAAAGACTTTTCAGAGCCAAGGAAAAATTACGCAATGAAAAAGTGCCAATAGAGTTTCCGAATGAAACGGAAATAAATATCCGATTAGAAACGGTCTTAACAACCTTGTATTTACTTTTCAGTGAAGGTTATTATTCCGAAAGTCAGGATGCGGTATTGCGCAAAGATCTTTGTCTGGAAGCCATGCGTTTAACGCACTTGCTTATCGAAAACGAACAGACCAATAACCCTTCAGTAAATGCCTTGCTTTCGTTAATGTGTTTTCATGCTTCTCGATTTGAAGCGAGAAAGAATAAGAAGGGTGAAATGATTTTATATCAGGATCAGGATGAAACATTATGGAATCAGGAATTGATTGCGAAAGGATTGTATTTCTTTCATCAGGCATCACAAGGAAATACAATTTCAAAATATCATATCGAAGCCGGCATTGCCTATTGGCATACCATCAAAGCCGATACAAAAGAAAAATGGGAAAATATTCTGCAGCTTTATAACCGGTTATTACAAATTCAATATTCACCTGTTGCAGCACTCAATAGAACGTACGCATTTTCAAAAGCAAATGGAAAAACGGGAGCCATTATTGAAGCAAAGAAATTGGATTTAACCGACAATCATTTTTATTTCGCACTTCTTGGTGAACTCTATAAAGACATCGATAACAAAAAGGCAAAAGAGAATTTTCAAAAAGCCTTAACATTGGCCAAAAGAAAAACCGACAAGCAAACGATAGAAAAGCAGATTGCCCTGCTTGTCTAAGGTTATGTCAAACTTAAAATACGGTCCGATCTCTAATTGCGAATAACAGATCACCGATTACTGAGTGCCTGGCAATCGGTAACTCGTACTATCCCCTTCATTCTTTTATTTTCCCCGACTCCATATAAGTGTTACTTTTGCGGATTCAATATAAGAGGAGCTGAACTACATGGAGAATATTCGGAATTTTTGCATCATCGCACACATCGACCACGGAAAAAGTACGTTGGCTGACAGACTTTTGGAGTTTACCGGTACCCTAAATGAGCGCCAAATGGAGGCTCAGGTCCTTGATAACATGGATTTAGAGAAGGAAAAGGGCATTACTATTAAAGCCCACGCTATCCAGATGAAATATAGACTTGAAGGACAAGATTACGTTCTGAACCTGATCGACACCCCCGGCCACGTAGATTTTTCATATGAAGTTTCCCGCGCAATTGCGGCCTGCGAAGGTGCATTGCTTATTGTAGACGCTAGCCAGGGCATTGAAGCTCAGACGATTTCAAATTTATACCTCGCTTTAGAACATAATCTGGAAATCATTCCAGTATTGAATAAGATCGACCTTCCCCATGCAATGCCCGAGGAAGTTACCGATGAAATTGTTGAGATGATTGGCTGCAAGCGCGAAGATGTAATTCGCGCCAGCGCAAAAGAAGGCAAGGGTATTGAAGAAATTTTAAATGCCATTGTACACAGGGTGAGGGCACCGAAAGGCGATCCGAAGGCTCCCCTTCAAGCCATGATTTTTGACTCAGTGTTCAACTCCTTCCGTGGAATTGAAATCTATTTCCGGGTATTCAATGGTACGATGAAAAAAGGAGAGAAGATCAAGTTTGTTGGCACTGGTCAGGAATACAATGCTGATGAGATTGGTGTATTGAAATTAGATAAGCAACCACGCAACGAAATCAGCGCAGGGAATGTAGGCTACCTGATATCCGGTATTAAAGTCGCGAAGGAAGTTCATGTGGGCGATACGATTACAAGTGCGCTCAATCCGGGTGTATCCTTGCAAGGATATGAACAAGTGAAGCCGATGGTATTTGCTGGAATTTATCCTGTGGAAACATCGGAGTTTGAAGAGTTACGCGCCTCGATGGAAAAACTTCAGTTGAATGACGCATCCTTAGTATGGGAACTTGAGACATCAGCTGCGTTAGGATTTGGTTTCCGTTGCGGATTCTTAGGTATGCTTCACATGGAAATTATCCAGGAGCGATTGGAGCGCGAGTTCAACATGACCGTGATCACAACGGTACCTTCAGTTCAATTCAAAGCACATCTTACGGATGGTACAGAATTAGATATTAATGCACCTTCTGAAATGCCAGACCCTACTCGGATCAAAAGCATTGAAGAGCCTTACATTAAAGCACAGATCATTTCGAAGTCAGAATATATCGGGCCGATTATCGGTTTGTGTATGGATAAGCGTGGTATTATTAAAAATCAAAATTACCTCACCACCGATCGCGTGGAGATGTCGTTCGAAATGCCACTCTCTGAAATTGTATTCGACTTCTTCGATAAACTAAAATCCATTTCACGCGGATACGCTTCGTTGGATTACCACCTCATAGGTTTTCAGGAATCAGACATGGTGAAGCTCGATATTATGTTGAACGGTGAAAAGGTAGATGCATTAAGTGCTATTGTTCACCGTGCTAAATCACAAGATTGGGGAAGAAAGCTTTGCGAAAAATTAAAAGAATTAATTCCACGCCAGATGTTTGAAATCGCGATACAGGCCGCTATTGGCCAGAAGATTGTGTCGCGCGAAAATATCAGCGCGATCAAGAAGAACGTGATTGCAAAATGTTATGGTGGTGATATTTCGCGTAAGCGTAAATTATTAGAGAAGCAGAAGAAAGGGAAGAAGCGCATGCGCCAGATCGGAACGGTGGAAGTTCCGCAGGAAGCGTT
>JANMRZ010000008.1:0-11135 GCA_031388805.1 Chryseolinea sp. | reverse complement strand
TAAAAACTAAGTTGAGAAGAGGAAGATGGTTTTGAAAGCATAGAAAATCTGCAAGGTTTTCGATATAAAGCTCTACTTTCTTGCAGATTTTTTCAACTCAATTCTGTCGATTTTATTTGTAAATAGAACCCAATCAGGTTTTTAAGGGATGACTATTTAGCCAAATCATCTGGCATAAAGGGCTCCAAATCTGGGAGCAGAATGATCAAACGAATACAAGAGGGATCAATGTCCGTTTTAGCTTACTGCCCAAATTCTTACAACCAACAAAAAAGGCAGGGTTGGGAAAGTGGGATTTTTGGTATTGGCGAGAAGAGAGTGAGACAGCGTAACTTGTTTGTGAACACCAACAAAGGCAGAGAGAGGGTGAATTGAAGTTTTATCGATAAAGGAGGGGAGATATATTTTTATTTTAAAACAGCTTCAAATATTGAAATCTCTTCTAGCGTTCGTACTCGTTTACCAGCCAACAATCTACCTTTTACTTTAACTAGACCACCACCTTGGCCATGTGCTTTGTATGCAATGTCATACCATTCAGCTCCAAGATTTATTCGCGCATTTACAATCTCACTTTCAATAATCAATGCAAGAATAACCTCTCCTGCTCTTCTGCCATCATCACCTTCATTTCCATTTAGGCTTTCTACCGTCCCAAAAAATGTATCAGCAGTTTCTTTACTTTCAGGTTTAAAATAGTTTTTTAGCTCATCCAATTTAGGTTTGAATGAATACGGAAACTTGATTGTTGATGGTGTTTGTGGAGTAGGTAATTTATTTAAATAAGCTCTACTCCAATTAAATTTAAGTTCGAATGGAAGCTCTCTCTCATCATCAAACAAACTAACTAAAGAGTCGCAAAGATTATAAGATATAATTGGTTTCTCTAGTTGACTTTGCTCCTCAAGAAGTTGAGCAAAGCTATCTTCTTCTACTGTAGTGAGTAACTTGAAAGAACCTTGATTAATAATCTCAAAGGCTTTACGACTTATTGGTTTTGATACATTGTCATCTCCAAACAGATTTGGCACTGGAGCTGCTTCCAATTGGATGGGACATGATATCTTAAGTATAAAGCTACCTTCTTCAGTATGTCGAAACCTAGTCTTTTTTAAAAGTTCTACAGCTTCACCTCTAGATAATCTTTTGTGATATAAGACTGGATTAACAACAGAGCTACCAGCAGCTAAAATCATTTGCTTAGTTGCCTCTATAGATTCTAACGCTTCCTGAAAGGAGAGAGAATTTACTATCTTACTTTCTGAGTAATAGCGAAGACTAATTACATCATCATTTACTTCTCGTATTCCTTCAATAATGTCAAAGGTAGACTTCTTAGTTTGTTCGGCAATTTTGGAAATTGAAAGTTCGGTCAAACTATTAAAATCAGGACTACTAAGTTCAATAGGAAACATTAGTTGCTTGTAATCTTGATTGGGACTATTTAAGACAAACAATCCCTCCTTCAAAGCATCTTTTACAAGAGTCCAGCCATAACTAATCGCGTAATCTCTTATTTCTATAGGTGACACATCTATTGCTCTCATATTAAGGCAAATTATAGTTTGGAATAATTCCTCTGCCTATTTCTTGAGAAATATTTACTAGGCTCTCTGGGGTTAGTAAACTTGCTTTGGGCAAATAAATTGTTTTGCTAGTACCATTCTCCGATGCTTCTGCACCATATAAACAGACCCAATATGCAGCTTGCTTGAGTATCAATTCATCAGGACCTATACTCAACCATTCATTAGGGTCTTTTGGTAAATATAACACTACCAGTATTCTATGTGGTTCACCTGAATTTGTTCTGAGTCGATTATATTGTTCGATACCTTTAAATGGATAAGAAATATGCGTGTCTGTTTCCGAACCTCTATTTATCGTTGCTTTTAATTGCACTCTTAGAGAAACATCGGTCCTCCAGGTTCCTGGAATTGCTGCGAAATAATCAATTTGGGCATCAATTCCATAATTGTCGCCATGTCTATTTTCAACTTTACAGTTCAACCCGGCTTTACTTGCTATAGCATGCAAGTAGGCATAACTTAACTCAGATTCGATATCATTATTTGCTAGTGGCATACGCTATTAATTTAATTGCTGTTTTTTCATCAACGGATTTACAAATATTACCAGCTAGTCTTCATCCATCTAAACTTTATCCACTCACAACATTCTAAAATACATTATAAATTCAGTAACAAGAAAAAGCCTCTCTAAAATTTAGAGAGGCTTTTTCTTTATTTTCAAAATCAATTATTTCTTCCCATTGCTCAAATAGCTGTGGGCTTTTCCATAACCAAAATATACAACCAATCCGAAGGCCATCCAGCCAAATGCAATCTTCAATGTATTCGCATCAAGCGCTGCAATCAATCCACCGCATATTAACATACCTAAAATAGGAATGAGAGGAACTAACGGTGTAGTGAATGATCGTTTTACATCCGGGTTCTTTACACGCATTACCCACACCCCAGCACATACAAACACAAACGCGAAGAGTGTTCCAAAGCTGGTTAAGTCACCCGCTACATCGCCTGGTACAAACGCTGCAAATAAGCCAACAAAAACAAACAGAATCATATTCGATTTGTAAGGCGTGCGAAATTTAGGATGTAATTCAGAAAATACTTTCGGTACTAAACCATCATTCGACATCGAATAAAATACGCGGGATTGTCCCATCAACATCACCAGAATCACAGAAGAGAAACCAGCAAGAATAGCAACCGTAACAGCAGTGGATAACCATGAATAGCCATGCATGTACGTACTAATGGCATAGGCGACCGATGCTTCACTTCCCTTTGCGGGATCAACAAAATCCGACCATGGCGCAACTCCGGTTAATACGTGACCAAACAGAACGTACAAGACTGTACAGATGGCAAGTGAACCCAAGATACCAATTGGCATATCGCGTTTCGGATTTTTAGCTTCCTGCGCTGCAGTGGATACGGCATCAAAACCAATGAACGCAAAGAACACAATTGCGGCACCTCCCAATATACCACCCAAACCATGGTGGTTCCATGCCGAATAATCATTCAGCACTTTTCCGGCTTGATCAATTACCGGAGGTGTGCTTTCAGGAATCATGTATGGAGTATGATTTGCTCCATCTATGAATTGCCATCCGATGAAGATGAACAATAAAACGATCGTTACTTTAACAAATACAATTATGGTATTCAGTATTGCTGACTCCTGAGTTCCCTTAATAAGGACAAGTGTGAGCAGTAGTAAAATACCAAGGGCAGGTAAATTCATAATACCTTGCACTCCCGTAGCCGATACTTCAAAAGGCGAGTGACACCATTCATAGGGTATTGCCCCACCCGTTAAATTACTAAGGTATTCGCTCCAGCCAATCGATACTGTGGCCGCTGCCAATGCATATTCTAATACAAGTGCCCATCCGATAATCCAGGCAATAAATTCTCCCATGGTGGCATATGCATAGGTGTAGGCACTTCCGGCAATGGGAATCATAGAAGCAAATTCTGCATAACACAATCCTGCGAAAGCACAACCAACGGCTGCAACAATAAAGGAAATGGTTACTGCCGGACCGGCAGCCTGCCCTGCTGCCGCTGCTGTTCGCACAAATAGACCAGCACCGATAATGGCACCTATTCCCAGGGCCATTAAATTTCCGGCACCCAATGTTCTCTTCAATCCCGTGTCGGAATCCGAAGCCTGCACCATAAGCTGGGCAAGAGACTTCTTGATAAATAAACTCATCGTATTCTTTTAATTAGGTTAGGTTAAAGATAATCGCCTAAAAGTAAGAAGAATAATGAATTAGGCGAACGGTAATTAGCTTGTTTGTAACTCTTTGATGAACGGCAATCAATTGACTTGTATTAACATATCGGTTCGCTTTACCAATTTCCCGAAGGCCGAGAGCTTCATACCGTGTTCTGCGGCATACCTTTCGAATTCATTTGTCTTGTTTTCATCAACGGCTATTAATAATCCTCCGCTGGTTTGAGGATCGGCCAGAATTGCTTTTTGTTCTTCGGTGATGGTGCTTACATGCATGCCATAACTTTCCCAGTTACGTGTGGTTCCGCCCGGCATACTTTTCTGTTGGATGTAGTGATGTAGGAAATCAAACTTTGGAACAGCATTAAAATTAATCTCAGCCGAGAGTCCGCTACCTTCACACACTTCAGCTAAATGTCCCAGCAATCCGAAACCCGTTACATCAGTCATCGCACTGACGTAATTTAATTTGCCAACGTTTGCTCCGAATGTATTCAATGTCAACATTGATTTTACGGCCTGCTGAAAGTGCTGCTCCTCTACAATACCTTTTTTCTGTGCCGTTGTAATGATGCCTATGCCCAATGATTTTGTGAGGTATAAAATTGAACCTTCACGCGCGGTATCGTTTCGTTTTAGGTTTTCCTTTTTCAATTTCCCGGTAACAGCTAAACCAAACACCGGCTCCGGACAATCAATGCTATGTCCTCCTGCCAATGGGATTTTTGCATCAGCACAAATCTTACGGCTCCCTTCTAGAACTTCTTTCGCAATCTCGGGTGCGATTTTATTAATCGGCCAACCTAAAATAGCGATAGCCATCATCGGTTCTCCACCCATCGCATAAATATCACTGATGGCATTTACCGAAGCGATGGCTCCAAACGTAAAAGGATCATCTACGATCGGCATAAAGAAATCCGTTGTGCTTACAATGCACGTTCCATCACCGAGATCAAACACAGCAGCATCGTCTTTCGATTCGTTACCCACTAATAAATTTGGAAACAATGCTTTCGGTAAATCGGAGTGAAGCATTTTATCCAGTACGGCTGGCGAAATTTTACATCCGCATCCGGCACCGTGACTGTATTGTGTGAGTCTAATCTTTTCCATTTCTATACTCTGATGCGAAGTGCATTCGCTTGTGTAATTAATTCTTGTGCAAAAGAATCTGATGAGATTCCATCCCACGATGATTCAAATTTTATTCGCTGCTTTTTCTTTTCTAGTCCTCGAAGGTAGGCTTTGTCATAGTAGGTAAGCAAAATGTCAATGGTAGCGAACATATCATCAGCCAATAATTTTTCCTTGGCTGTGTTGAAATGTTGTCCGCCTAATTTATTTGTAATGTTTATCATGGCTTGCAGGAACTCATCTTTGTTTGCCTTACCATATTCTTTCACCAACCGTTGAACACGAACAGGTTTATCAACCTTTACTTCTACAACTGAACTTGTTCTCATTGTATCCCATAATTTCTGTGGAAGAAAAATTTTTCCAATAGCAATCGATTCATCTTCAATCCAGATTCGTTTATTGATATCGAGTTTTGAAATTTCTTCAAACAATTCGTTTTGAAATTGTTCGGTGGTAGGTTGTGCTGGCATCATCAATCCGCCAAAGGCAGAACCTTTATGATTGGCCAATCCTTCCAGGTCAATTATTTGTTCACCTTTCCGCGAAAGTGACCGGAGGATTTCACTTTTCCCGCTGCCAGTAGATCCTCCCACTACAAGAAACTGAAACGGTTTTGCAAACGACTCAACTGCGTATTGCCGATATACTTTATAACCACCTTTGAGTTGATGTGTCTTCACACCTGCCATGCCAACAAACTGACAAAAGTTGGATGATCGCATTCCTCCTCGCCAACAATGAACAATTATTTCGTTGCTGATCTGTTGTGCATTGATAATAATATCATGAAGTCGTGGACCCACTAAACGGAAGCCTGTCTTGATTGCTTCGGCCTGACCTTTTTGTTTATAGTCGGTACCTACAGCAATTCGTTCTTCATTGTTGAGTAACGGAATATTAAGAGCCGAGCGAATGTGCCCTTCCTGAAACTCACCCTCGGAACGCACATCTACAACAGGAAGTTGATGACGCAGTTGAAGGAATTCAGTCAGCTCGATTTGCATGAGGTAAAAGTACAACTTCTGTGATGATTCGTTGTTGGTTGATCGTTGTTGGCTGGTCGAACAACCAGCAACGATCAACCAACAACGATAAACTAATTGTCAGAGAAATTAACACCGATGTTGGAAGCTATACCGATGCGAACACCATAGTTCAAATACTTTCCGTCTTGAAAACCTGCCGCTGCTTCCAACCTGAAAATGCGAAGGATGCCATCAATCGTATACCCCACCTCTGTATAATTTTTAGAGGTTGGTGTGGCAAGGTAATTCACAAAAATATTTTCATGAATGCCTGCCATGCGCACCAGCAAAATATTGGTGACAAGAAATTTTCTGAACTGGTAATGTACATTCCCTGAAAAATATTTGTCTGCTGTGCTGAATTTATAATAATCCAGCAACCGGAAACTTCCAACCGGATCGGTTGTAACAAACGGAGTTTCATTACCCAGAAAATGTTTATAATCCATGAAGTACATTTTGTTTGTATTCAGAAACAGGCCGCTACGCAAAGCGAAATCAAGTTTTCCGCGCACACCCAAACTGAATTGATGTCGTACACCTAATTCAATCTGATCAAAATCAACATCGCTGCTCAATACAGTATTAAATCCTTTTCTGTAGCCGAACAAAAATGTTGGCGATGAATTTTGAATTTCGATTTTCCGATCATTTCGGATTCTATACTTTAACCACGGACGCGTGGTAACACTAACAGAAGCGACCAGCGCTTGATGTGTTGGGAATTCGGTTGTAGTTATTTCATTATTCACTGGTCGGTTCTCGGTATATCCCTCCACGCTTTTCCAGTTGATCCATTTATAATCTGAGTTGTTGAAGAGCTCTCTTCGTTGAGCCCAGGATGCTGTTGCCCGAACGGTCAAAAACAAATTGATATTTCGACTGAATGACAGATCCACAAATTCGCGTTCATAAATTTTCATCAAATTCTGTTCGAAGAAAAGGGTCGTGATGTCATTCACGATCGGAAGAATGGGTTCATCCGGATTGTATTGTTTTACATATCGACCCCCAACCGCTTCGAACTTATACTTCTTATTACTCATTGTGAAGTTTAAATGCCCGGAGAATACCTCTCTGGAAAAAGCGTATCTAAATGTTGGTGTTAGGGTGAGGCGAGTCTTGTTGGTGTCTTGCAAGATGGTGCCCCATGAGAATTTATGAATCAAATTCCAACCTTCCACTGTGTTGAAGCCTCCCATTAGTGTGTGAATTTTAAAATTGGAATGCTCGCCTGTTTTGTAACTATCACCAATCACAATGTCCCACGGTTGAAAGCCTTTGTGCTTGGATGCCTTTAAGGTATCACCTGCTTCTTTCTTTCTCTCCACCACACTTATACTATCCATCTTTTCATAGCCTTTCACTTCTTCTGTAGTTAGTGGGATCGGTCGGATGTCCGTCCAGTAAGCTGAATCTTTTTTATATGCACCACTGTCAATCTTGAACGTTACATTCGAAATTACTTCGGGTTCTTTTTGTTGTTTCTGTTCCTGCTTTTCATATTCTTTCACCAACGTTTTTAATTCTTTGTTTGTGATTTCCTTACCTGAAGCCAGACGTTCCTGAAGCTGCTGATTCTTAACGTCCTTTCCTTTTTGTTTGCCTTGTTGCTGCTGAATTTTCTTTGCTTGTACCGGCTCTACCTTTTCATCAATCACTTCCATTTGTTTCACTTCCACATACACCTTAGGGTTAAGTTTAATCTTGTAATCACTGGTGGTGGCGAAATAATTGTACTCAAACTCAAAACCCAGATACTTACCGTTGATGTTAAACTGATGTGTAACTGGCATCCATACTTTATCTTCAATAGGAGCACAAACTGATTTGAGGTGGACCTTTACTCCTGATCGTGTGGTAGTGAAATCAAAACTATGTATACTCCACCAATCTTCCACAAGGAAAAGCATGCCCTCCACCACGTTGTCGCCTTTCGATCTTGGTGTAACTTTAATGCGGCTCACATCATAGTCACGATCTTTAAACGTTCCCTGGTATTCAAACTTGTAATACGAAAAAGCACGAGGCGACAGAGGTGAAATGGTTTCAACAACTTCGGGCTCATAAAAACTACCGGTGATATATTGATTGGGTGAAGTGTTATTGTCTTTACCATCGCTCCGAATGGAGATTACCTTTTCTTCAACTTTATGGGGGCGGGTATATTTAATTTCACTCACCGATTCAGTAACAAAAACACTGTTCTTCTTAATGCCCTCTTTTTCCAACGCCTTCTTGGCCAGCCATGGATAATCTTTTAGTTTACCAACGCCTTTGATGTATACTCTGCCGGAATATCCATCTAATTGTTGGGTATGGTACTTTGCTTTCCCAATGGCTTTACGCATAATGGTATAAGCAGGATCTTCACTGCTCCCGTCAACGACAACCGTTTGTAACAAGGTGGGTTGAACTTTCATTATTACATCCACAACCTCTACACCTGACTTAACTTCTATCACCCTCACTTGAGTTTCGTAGCCGAGGTATTGATAAACCAATTCATATCTGCCAGGAGGTAAACTGATTTCATAATCTCCATTTACATTGGTAGTGGAGCCGGAGCCAGTCTGCTTCACAAAAATTGTAGCGTATGCTAATGGTGTATTGGTTTCGTCTTTAATGTTACCGCGAATACCTGTGGCGTGTGAGCTAACGCTAAACACTATAAAGATGACAACGAAAAGAAATTTGTAATGAGGGATCAAGCGAGAAGGGTCTTGGGTTAATCGTTAATCTTTGTAGAAACCTTTTGCCCGGATTATTTCTTCTACCACGTCCGGCACCAGATAACGAATGGATTGATTCTTTCTGATGCAGTTCCGTATAAATGTTGCTGAAATATCGAGCATAGGCGAATCCACCATCTTAACGTTTGGATGACGTGTAAGTTCTGAATTTGTTACGCCTGGTCGTGGATAAACATAGAGTCCATAATCTTCCAGAATGCGTTCGTGATTTTTCCATTTCGTGAAGGCCGTTAGGTTGTCTTCACCCATTATAATTTTGAATTCCTTATCGGGATGTTTTTCGTGAAGGTGAACGAGCGTATGAATGGTATAACTTGGTTTCGTAAGATGAAACTCTACATCACTTACCTCTAGTTTATAATGATCGTGAATGGCCTGGCGCACCATATCGTATCGATCGAATTCATGCAAAAGTCCTTTGCTTGGCTTGAATGGATTCTGAGGTGATACCACAAACCACACTTTTTTCAGATCGGTTGTCTCGGCCATAATGTTGGCGATAATCAAATGTCCGATGTGGATGGGATTGAAGGAGCCGAAGAATAAACCGATCTTCATTTTATATTATGTTTTACCGCAAAGACGCGAAGGCGCAGAGAAATCACTAAGGTAATACTATCCAAATTTAGTATCTGGACTAATCTTTCTTCTTGAAATCATTGTATAACTGCTGCGCCTCTGCCAATGATTTTTCGAGTGTTTCATTTACAAGAATAACATCAAATTTATCCTGAAAAGACATTTCGAATTGTGCCTTGAACAATCTGCGTGATAAACTTTCTGCTGATTCAGTACCGCGGTCTTTCAATCGCTCTTTCAATACCTCCAGTGAAGGTACTTTTACAAATATTGCTAACGCCTTATCGCCAAAATATTTCTTAAGACTTAATCCGCCTTTTACATCGACATCAAAAATTACATCCTTGCCTTCTGACCAGAGTCGCTCTATTTCCGATTTTAACGTACCATAAAAATTACCTTCATATACTTCTTCCCACTCGATGAATTCATCACCATCGATTTTCTTTTTAAAATCTTCAGGGGTTAGAAAGTAATAATCTTTCCCATGTTGTTCAATGCGGCCACGCTTATCGCGAGTTGAAGCAGAGATGGAAAAACCCAGATCGTTGGGGTTAATAGAAAGGAGATGTTTAACAAGTGTTGTTTTGCCGGAACCGGAGGGGGCAGAAAAAATAAGTGCTTTGCCCGCCATTATTCTGCCGCACTAATTTTGCTTTTGATACTCGCAATCAAATCGGTGGGCGCTTCGTGGGAACATTTCACTTTCAAAAGTTCCTTGATGGCCTGGTCGAAGTGATAATGTTGAAAGCACGGCATGCATTCATCCACGTGTGATTTGAAATTTGCTTTTTGTTCGGGTGTCGCTTCACCATCTAAAATCAACTGGAGCATTTCGAGGCACTCGCGTTGATTCGAACAATTCTTCTTCATGTTATTCTGGTCAGGATTGCTCATAGCTTAGGCATTATTATAACCCATTTGTTTTGCGTATTCACTTAATTTTTCTTTCAGCAGGTTACGGGCTCTGTGCAGGCGACTCCGTACGGTGCCAATGGGGATGTCCAGTATCTTGGCCATCTCCTCGTACTTAAATCCTTCCAGGTCACACAATATAATTACCGTTCTGAAATCCACGTCAAGTGAGTTGAGGGCATTGGAAATCTCATCACCGATCATATCCTTTAGCGCCTCCACACGCAGATCGGGCGTTATTTGCCTGTCAACATCTTCTGAGTTGTAATAACTTTCTACCTCCTGATAGTCTACCTTATTTGGTTCCTTGGTTTTTTTGCGGTAGTCGTTAATGAAGCTGTTCTTCAAAATTCGGAACAGCCATGCCTTAGCATTAGTTCCTTGCTGAAATGAGGTAATGAAACGAAACGCTTTTAGATAGGTATCCTGAAGGAGATCTTTGGCATCATCGCGGTCTAATGTTAGCCGATAAGCGAAATTATACATCGCGTTGATGTGAGGCATAAATTCGTTGTCGAATATATCCTGCTTTTGTTTGTCTGAGTATGAATTGCGAGGGACTTCTTCTTCCATGTCGGGTAAAAGTAAGAAGAAGGTATAAGGTTATCAAAACCGATTTGAAGGATTTTGTGATTTTGGTTTATAGGTCTCTGTGATTTCTCTGTGTGCATTCCTCCGTGATTCTCTGTGGTGATAGTTTTACCACAGAGGAACACAGAGTTTTTCACAGAGAGGCACAGAGGGAATGCAATAGCATAAAAAAAGTCCTGCGAACCCTCATCCGCAGGACAACCAACCACAATCCTCCTCTTATATTTACGAGCTAACAGACCCATCGATTTTACCATTTTTATAAACTCGATGCGGTATCCTTCCTTGTCTTCACCTCGCGAAGCTTGCGCAAGCTGAACGACTTTATCGTACGAATAATCTTTGCAGTATTCGGAGT
>JANMRZ010000064.1:0-2308 GCA_031388805.1 Chryseolinea sp. | reverse complement strand
GCTTGGGCGATGAAGAAGCCGGTTATAGTTTTTGATGTGCTTGGCATAAAGGAACATGTGAAAGACGGGATTGACGCTATTGTTGTTAAAGAGATATCCGGGGTGGCTTTGGGACATGCCGTGGCGCGTTTGTTGAATGATAAACAGCAAATGAATTTAATAGGAGAAAAAGGATACTTAAAGGCAGGGGATTTTTTTGACCAGGTTAGGAATGCGAAGTATGTATTGTCGATTTATCAAACGATAACATTGGCGTCGTCATCGACGCAGCGCCCGAGTGCCTGAAATTCAGAAGATAGGAGATTAGCATGGACACAAAGAGAAAGCCCACTTTGGATGAGACAACCGAGCGCGTCACTGAAATGTATAACCAATATCCCTACCCTTTAGTAGGGACGCATCGTGAGATGTTTAAAGATATCGTTTACCCCATTTTAGTAGATCAAGGAAATGTTAATTCGATTCTCGAGGCTGGTTGCGGTACGGGGAATGTGGCTATTGCAATCGCGCAACTTTTTCCAGAAGCGCACGTTGTTGGAATTGATGTCACTGAAGAGTCTTTAAGAATCGCCAAAGAGTCAGCGGCAAATTTAGGTCTAAAAAACATTGAATTTAAATATTCCAACTTGTTGGAATATGATGCAGAACTAGGAACTTTTGACTTCATACACTGCCAGGGAGTTGTCCACCATTTATCTGATCCTCGAAAAGGTTTGGAGAATCTCTATAAATACCTGAACCCCGGGCGGCATGCATATATTTGGATCTATATGCTCCTGGGACGAAGGTGGATACTGGAAATTAGAGAGATACTGAACCTGCTCCAAAATGGTGATAAGCCCTATCAGGAAAGGCTTGAATTCGCCAAGAGAATTCTTTCGATATATTATGCAAAAAAAAGACCTGAAGGACTAAAACGCCACCACGAGAATAAACCTGTCCCATTGGTGGGTCAGCCGCTCAATAGCAAATTGTTGAATGCGCTGGAGTATTCAATTCACTTGTTGAATACGTCTGGTTGGAAAGCGCTATTGCAGAAAATGATGTCGAAGTTTTTTGGAAGACCAGAATCGCTCAAGGTATCATCTACCTCAGTAATAATTGATCCGGAATTAGAAACCAGGAGGTATAACGCTGGGTTGGCAGATATGTTTCTACATCCTCATGATGTCTTCTATAGAATGTCTGAAATCTTACACTTGTTTACTGAGTCTGGTTTTTTCGAGATCCGTATTACTGATGGAATGTCGGAAAATTCAGAGCAGTTTTTTGCCGATGATTTTTCAGATATGAAACAATTAGTAGAAAGCCTTCCTGTTGAAAAACAATATGAATTTATAGAGCTTATGGAAAAGCCATCAGGTATAGGATTCTTTGTGCGCAAACCCCTTGTTTAATCATACGCTGCATTATTAATCAACCTGAATAGATCAACGATCAAAATAATCATATGCGCATTTTATTTGCCACCGACGCTGTTAATCAGGTTTCCACCCAACTCAACGCGCCCAATTTCGCAAGATTGAACGAATTAGAAGGCGTGCAAATTGATTTCCATAATCGCAATTATGCCGATTACGATGTTGTATTGTTCATGGGTTACGATGCCCGCGTAGCAGAGGCGCGCGCGGCAAACCCCTCTATTAAGATCGGTGTGGTTGACCTACGCTTCATGGATATTGTCGAAGCGCGCGGCGCTGACTTTGCAGTTGCGAATGGCGTGGAAGTATCGGACTGGCTCTCCATTTATTTTGAGAATATTTTTATATACCCCATCTACCCTCAGGTCAATGCGCCCTTAAAAAAGCACGCGCAAAACAGGCCCTTGATCGTCGGATATCATGGGAACAAACTGCATCTTGCCGCAACGCAGCCGCATGTGGTGGCTGCCTTGGAAGCTTTATCCGAATATCATACGCTGGAATTATGGGCGGTTTATGATATTCGTTCCCTGGGAGAAATGCCGTTTGAATTGTGTGATCCCAAAAAGGTCAAAGTCCGTTATTTTCAATGGGAGGAAGATATATATGATCGCATTATCTCGCAAATGGACATTGGCATTGTGCCAAATTTGATTCCCCTCAAGGATGAAATACGTGTAAAGCAACTTGCCGAGCCATATTCTCTGCTGGTCCCCTCCCACCCGCACGCCGATTATTTGCTGCGTTTCAAGAAAACCACCAATGCGGGCAGGATTTACGTCTTCAGCCAGCTGGGAATCCCTGTTGTGGCGGGAATGTCACCTTCGGCGGCACAGGCCGTCCAGCATGGTGTTAATGGATACCTCGCGCTTGGCACTGCTGGCTGG
>JANMRZ010000053.1:0-11098 GCA_031388805.1 Chryseolinea sp. | reverse complement strand
CTTTTCCCAAGAAAAGTCGGCATGTTCTCCTTTGTAGGCTTCTCCTTTATACCGGTATACAAAACCATGTAGCTGTTTTAACTCTTTCGTGGCAATCTTACGAATGCCATCCCGACTGGTATTATTTGACTTTGCAGCCTGTGCCATACTTTCATATTCCGCTACTTTCTTTCCGTTGAGTGTGTATTGAACAATGCCCCGTGGATAATTACTTTCACTCCAGACGAGTTGTTTTTTTGATTTTGTTATGGTCACAGTTCCTGATCTTGGCCTTCGTTTGATGTCCAGACCATGACTGTAGAGTTCAGTGCCATTCATGAGCACGAGGTTCTCAGCCCGGTTATTGCAATTGTCTCCGTCACGATGCACAACGGATTTCTTCTCGTTTTCAAAATCGATTGGCTCAATAAAAAGATGATAGACCAGGCGGTTTACTTTAAAGGTATACTCGTGGTCCTCATAGCGAAGTTTGATACCCAGTTGCTCTGTGTAATCTTTGGTGTAGGTATTGTAATATGTGTACAAATGCTGCTTGCGGATTCTTTCCTTAATGGAATAGAATTGGCCAGTGACTGATATAACTGGTCTTTCAATCGCCCATATCCTTCCGTAGTTAGAGACCTTGAAGTAGCCGTCCATATCTGGAATGTCCTTCCATACTTCACCCTTCATATCGATGAGGGATAAATTCATGAAAGGATACTTGGAGTAATCCTTGCGGTTGGGTTGTTTGATGCGAACGGATGACATAGAGGTCTTATTTCAATGCACGAAATTACGCAGGTCGATGAATTCTTGAATAACTAATTATTTTAATGGTAGCCCGAAGAATGGATTAGTAGACGTAGACAAACGTTTTAAACGTAAAATTCAAAGGATTTGGATTACGGAAAAGCCCGCCTTAAAACAGATACCGAGTGCGATGTACTTATTCTTAATATAAAATTTAACCATCAATGTTGGTTTGAATTAATAAAATGGATAGTATTGCAGTCTAAGACAGTTAGGGGGTACGTGACGTTGATAAATGGGTTCGTTAGTTTTCTAACATGCTTATGTATAAGGTATTAATTCGCAAAAATTAAAACGTAATTTACACAATTAAGGAAGTGCACACCATTGCAATTAGCACTTACCATATTGGCAAGCACCGATAATAGTTAAGCAATACGATTGGGCAAGTATATTATAGCCAAATTGAGTATCAATCATTTAATACTTTAATACAACAAGGTTCATCAAATATTTGGTATGGGAAACTTGGTGATCAAAGGTACGCAAACACCTCCGCGAGTATGGAGTGGGTAAGTGACGTATATCTTCAACGGATTAATTTTAACAATGGGTATGTTGAATTTAAGACCGAAGACAAAGAAGACATGTGCATGGAGGATTTTGCATTAAAAACAGGTAGTGCTGCCAAACCACAAAAGTTGCATTCTGTCGAAGTCTTTGACAAATCTGGCGTACCGAAAAGTAAAGTACAGTTTGACTATTCCTATTTTAATGAAAATGTAAGTGGCTACAACAAGGAAAATTACTGGAGGCTCAAACTAAACAGTGTTCAAGAATCATCTTACAATGAATCAAGTAATACTTATTAAGCAAGCCTCCGTATGTCTTTACCTATAACCCTATTAAACTTCCAGCTAAAAATTATAAGCCTTAGTATGAGAATAAATTTGACTTTATTGGCTGTGTTGTCATTCGGACTCGCAGCTTCGGCCCAAGAGTTACCAAAAGTGATTCCTCCATCTCCTACGGCGACCTCTTTGGGACAGTATGGAGCAGTGCCCGTTAGTAACTATACAGGCATTCCAAACATACAGGTTCCTCTATATGATATTAAATCTGGTGAAATAAATCTTCCTATTACGCTCAGCTATTATGCGTCAGGAATCAAGGTTTCTCAGGAATCAAGTTCTGTTGGGCTTGGATGGAGTCTCAATGCCTGGGGCGCTATTACTAGATCGGTTCTTGGGGTAGATGATTTAAAACCACAGCGAGGATACGCTGTGATTGATGATTTAGCTTCGACAGATGCAGATTTACCAGCAAACTATAACATGGGACACCCAGATTTTGAGAAATATCAGGCAATAAGTTCCGGGCAGCGCGATGGCCAACCCGATCTGCTCTATTACAATTTTATGGGAGTGTCGGGGAAGTTAATCTTCGATAAAAAAGAAACTGGTAACAACATAATAAAAGGGATTCCCTTGGAGCAAACTAATATTCAGTTTGCTTATGACACCGATGAACAGGAGTGGGAAGTGACTGATAGCAATGGATGGAAATATTATTTCAATGTCAAAGAGATGTCACTGAATCATAACTCAAGGGAGCTGTATACTGATCCTGCCTTGTACGGTAACGGCCGTTTCTTGTTCAATGTAGACAGGATGGATAATTCATCTAATGTAATCTTGAGTGACATCTTTGTATCATCTTGGTATCTAAATAAAATCGTGACTCCTAAAGGGGATGTAGTGGTGTTTGAGTATGACCAAGATTCGCAGTATAAGGGCATAAGCCAAATGAGTTACTACGAGCAGGAGAGCTACTATGGTGATCCGCTTATAGGTGGTGGTGATCCGTTTCTTTACCCAATTGAAAATTTATGGCATGGGTATTTCAGTGAGTACAAGTATGGGGTAACCGCCAACATGCAATCATTTGACAATGTTAATTTGAAAAAAATAACATTTAATAATGGATATATCCAGTTTACAACGAGTGACCGGGAAGACTTGAGAGCACAGAACGGTTATCCAAAGGCTCAAAAAATTGAGTCTTTTGAGGTGTTTGATGTGCTGGGGCGACCGGTTAAAAAAATTGATTTTGATTATTCTTATTTCAATCAAAGTACGACTGGAAATAACAAAGAGAACTATTTGCGATTAAAGTTGGATGGTGTTCAGGAATTGTTTTTCGATGAAACATCGGGAATATATGTAAGCAAGCCTCCCTATACCTTTAATTACAATTCAACTTCGTTGCCTGCCAAAACTTCTGCGGGAATTGACCATTGGGGCTACTACAATGGGATTGACAATGATCACATTGCCCTTTATGGAGATTTGACAAGCAGTTTATATGATACGGACGGTAATTATAATTTTCCTGTTATTGTAGGTGATAATTCAATGAATGCTGGCGGCACAGGAAAATATTTCATGCCATTTCAGATAGAATGTGGGCCATCATCAGTCAGTACCCGGTATCCATTCCTCAACGGAGCTTACCGAGAACCTGATGCACAGAAAATGCAGGCTGCTATTTTAACTCAAATTAAGTATCCCACCGGAGGGGCCACACGATTCACGTATAGTCCAAATGAGTACATAGCTCCAACGGACGTGGATTTTTACCGATATGAACGTACTAGATTCAGTATGTGGCATGAAGGCTTGGGGGACGCTGAAACAAGGCAGTTTACATTAAACTATTATACCATTGTAAACATTGATTGCCGTATTTTTAATAATGGTGGTTCTGCAAGTGAATTAACGAATGTACAAGCGTTGATAAAAAAGGCAACAGGTGAAAATGTAATACTTTTCCAGCCTACGGTTAACGATTTTTGGAAGCGAGTTCAGCTAATTCTGCCTCCCGGAAGCTATGAAGCTTTTGCCAAGACCAATGCCGGTAGTAGCATAGTGGAAATTAATATGTCTGTTGAATTTGTGCAGCAGTTCTGGACAGATGAGACGTATAACAAAATGGGAGGAGGACTGAGATTGTCTGTACAAGAAGATTTGGATACATCAGGTGATGTGGTAAAGAAGAGAACCTACGATTATGAGACGGGAAGAGCAATGACTGAGATTCAGCATTTTTACAAAGATGTTGGTTTCGAAAGTGACCCCTTTAGCTCTCCTGGCGTTGATACGAGGGCAGAAAAAGTCATTGTAAGGTCTTCCAATACGGAAACCCCTTTAAGCTCATCCGCTCAGGGGAATTTTGTAGGATATAGTAAGGTATCTGTCTCAGATGTCGACCAGCAAGGCAATTCGTTGGGTAAGACGGAATACTACTACCATAATGAGCCAGATGAAAAAGGAAACGGTGTATTCAATTTGCCGGGTTTCCCGGTAACCATACATGCAAACAATGGCAACTTGTTGAAGGAGGTTATGTATTCCAGCACGGGAGAAATCCTCAAGAAGAAGGAGGTACAATTCCATAAAGATGACACCACAGCTATTTTGGTTAAGGGCATTTATGCAAGAACACCTTTAAAAGAGCCCCCTAGCTCGTCTTCCGGTTTTAGCCCGATGTTTAGGTTTTATCGTATTTATTCAGAATGGTGGTATCCTAAGACCACGATTGAAACAACCTATGATGAAAATGGCGCTAATCCCATGACAATTACTACTGATTTTGAATTTGCCAATCCAGTCCATAAGCTGCTGACTAAATCAACAACGTTAACAAGTGAAGGCAGAAGTGCCGTGACTACATTGATGTATCCGTCCGATAATCCTACAGGCACATCAATGACTACTTCTACCCTTAACAGAATGGTTGCGGATAATATCCTGAACCCAGTAATTAAGCAAGAAACTATTTTGGATAATAGTGTGACTACAAATGGCATAATTAACAATTTTATCATTGATGTGAATGATCATATTGTATTAGACAATGTGCAGATACTTAAGGCTAAAAATAGCACCTATGAAACGAGATTGAAATATCATCGATACGATTCTAAAGGGAATGTGCTTGATATTTCAACAATGTCAGGTCAGATTCAAAATACACACACTGCCTTTTTATGGGGTTATAATAATAGTTATCCGATTGCGCAAATAACGAATGCTAAATTTTCAGAAGTGCTTATTGCTCTAGGCCTTGATGAAGCCACCTTGGATTTGTTGGCTAATGAAAATGTCCCTTCTTCAGATTATGTAACTCGAACCAATAATTTAAGATCTAATTTACCTAAAGCCCAGATCACAACTTATACATACAAGCCAATGATAGGTATGAATTCGATGACTGATCCTAATACTATTATTACCTATTACAATTACGATATTTTCAATAGACTTCTTGCCATCAAAGATGATAAAGGCAATATTGTAAAAGCCTATGATTATCATTATAAGCGATGAATTGTAGACATGGAGAAGCGATGTCATTGAAGTAACGTGTTAATGTATTACTAAGTATTAAGCAATTGGTAGATTAAAAGAATTGAACGGTATGAATACGAACCATCTAAGTAGAAACGGTTTAAATGCCTCGTTAACATAAGACACACAAGAAATGTTCTAAGAATAATAGATACAATGGTAAAGATTAAATATCGATTGCTGCTGGGCATAGCCAGCTTACTTTTTCTGCCAGCATTAGCATGTGCTCAGGAATTTAATGTTCTATCGGATACACTATTATGGACAGCCAGCAGCTATACTGACCAGTTAACAGACACCACGGCAGTAAACTCAAGTGAATTCACTTCTTATGGAACGTCCAAAGTGAAGTGGAGGCAGCAATCGGCAGCAGAAACAACTGTTTTTGAATTTGAAGTGTTGAGAACAGAGGGTGATTGGTCTACCAACGGGTACGTTATTTTTCATGCTACACGTAAAAGCAAAACACAAACCTTTAAATTTGAACGCATCAATAATGCAACCAGTGTAACCTTGAGTTACGAAACAGCAACTGGTCTGCGCGCCTTTGTTTTCCCTATTACACAAGTTCTAAAAATCAACAACTGATATGAAATATACGTTAATCAGTTTCCTTTTTTTTGCTTTTCAGTTGATTACACATATTTCCTCTGGCACCCCTCTGTTGCTTCCGGATTCTTGGACAGGCCCGTCCTCATCTAGTGTTGGTTCTACCACAAATTACACATTTGATAATGGCACACTTTACTTTGGTGTAACCTGGTACGTTGCTAAAGGATCTGTGGTAAGTTCTTCTCAGAGTGGTACAACGTATTCGGTATCTATTCAATGGACAGAAAGTGGAACAGGTACAATACAAATTGCCTATGACGTTGATATACTGATCTCAAACGGAAGTAAGAATGTGACCATTTCGGGTGGTACCCCACCACCATCTCCTCCTAATACTACCTTTACTACAGTGTATAATTGTGGTAGCACAGTTGTTACCCGAAATACAAACCCAAGTGCTAGTTATGATTGGTATTGGCAAACGACACCTACAGGAGCCACAACTGTGTTGGGCAAAGCAGCGAGTATAACATTAACAACTCCAATTAATCTTTATTTAAGATCAACCCTTAAAGTCTCTCCCTATACTTGGAGCACAACCGCGCAATCAGTGGGGACTATTACAGTGTATGCCACTGCACCGGAAGTACCGACCATTTCAACGGATGGTTCATGTTTTCAGAATGGTTCTGTATCTCTATCAGTAGAAACTGTTAGTGGAGCTACAAGTTATAAATGGTACACCTCCGCTGGTACGCTCATTGATGGGGTAACTACCAATACCTACACAGTGCCAAGCCTGAGCGCAACCACTACTTACTATGTTTCATCTTTTGCAGGGGTGTGTGAAAGCACGGAAAGAAAAGCTGTCACAGCCACTCTTGAACCTTTGCCACAAATTCAAACCATTGGCAGCCAAAGAATTACAATGGGCAGTCCGGTTACACTTGGTGTGACAGAAACCTACACAAGTTATAGCTGGCGGAACTCCTCGAATACAGAAGTTGGAACGGGTTCTACATACCAAACCTCAGTGGCAGGACAGTATAGTGTGGTTGTAACGAAGGCAGGAGTAAATGGAAGCGGTCTTTCACCTGTTTTTACATTGTCTGGTGGACTCACTGGCCAGAACCTCAATTATATTGTTTCAAACACAATCCAGACAGGTGGGGTAACGGATGTGAATACTATTGGTGCCCTTACTGTATTGCAGAACAGCCAAACCACTCAATATTTTGATGGTCTGGGTCGACCAATACAATCTGTAGTTACGCAGGGTTCTCCTGGGAAAAAAGATATCGTTCAGCCAATTGCCTATGACCAGTTTGGCCGCCAGGGAGTAAGTTATCTTCCCTATACTTCAGGAAATGATGGTTGGTATAAAACGGATTTTATACCAAAAGATAAAACGGAATATGCCACATCCTCTAATCCTCAATTTCAATTCTATCAGCAAACATTAAAGGTTGCCGAAGACCGGCAACCTTTTGCTGAAACTATTTTCGAGGCATCCCCATTGAATCGTGTAGTAAAGCAAGGTTCTCCTGGTGAGGCATGGCAACCAAATGATGATCCAAATATTGACAGATCAATAAAGATGTCCTATGGTTTTAACCAATTGAACGAAGTGCTTCATTTTGAGTACGATGAAGAAACAGAGGAGATTGCAATGGAATCATTAAGCCATTATGGGCCAAAGCAGCTGTACAAAAACAAGGTAATAGACGAGCACAACAACGAAGTGATTGAGTTTAAAGATAAGGAGGGCAAGACTATACTGAAGAAGGTTCAATACAAGGAAGAGAACGGGGTAAAACTCTATGCAGAGACATATTATATATACGATGACTTTGGAAATCTGATAACCGTACTTCCTCCGGAAGCAACAAAGACAATTAAAGCACAGAGCGGACTATAAAATTATACTTGATGAAATCACTATTACTAAGTTCTTTATTCATTTTTTCGATCACTACATTTTCCTGGTCGCAAAACGTCACAACGTCTACAGTTAAGTGGAACGCAACACAGACCTTCAATGTATCTCTTGGTACTTGGACCGAAGAGGTAACGTCAATAACCAGCAATGGTTCTTCAAGTCTGGTTTGGAAAAATCAGGATGGCAGTATTCGTAAGACCTTTCAAATTATTGAAATGATAGGAGAATGGGGTAATGTAAACATGGATGGGGGGGTGCAATATGAAATTACGGATGGACAGTTTAGCGGATCAATATCCATCCGCAGGCAAGGAAATGATACAAAGATTTTAATTGCGATGGCCTCCGAGACCCCGGATACAAAAGAGTTAACTATTCAAAGTTTGCAATTGCTTTAAAAACTTAAAATATTGTGAGGATGATTTCACTCAAACCGTTTTTCAGGATTCTTATTTTAAGTTCCTTCTTTGTTTCTCTTTCCAGTATAGTACAGGCCCAAACCAACACTGTGCCCGATGCTGTCGAATTAGCGACATTAAAAAATATTTACGATAGTTTAGGTGGAGAGACCTGGACGAATAAAACCAATTGGCCAACCAGTGGCAATTGGCCAGCTACAGCAACGGCAGCACAGATGGATACGTGGTACGGCATTACCACTGCTAATGGTGATATTACCAGCATTGCCATGACCAATAATAATCTGACGAAACAAATACCGGCTACCATTGGCCAACTCAAAAAGTTGACATATTTATACTTGGGTACCAATAAGATTGAGGGTTCAATACCTAAGGCTATTGGAAACCTGAGTTCCCTGGTACATCTATATTTAAGTGCCAATAAAATTACAGGTTCCATTCCATCTACATTCGGTTCGTTAACCAAGATTGTCCGAATTCGAATGGATCAGAATTTGTTGACAGATTCAATTCCCACTTCAATTGGAAGTCTTCCTTTTCTGAATGAACTTAATTTAAGTAACAATCAACTATCGGGTTCAATACCTACTACTCTTGGCAACCTAACATTACTTGAATATTTATATCTCAATAAAAACCAACTCACTGGGAGTATTCCAAATGAATTAAATGCATTAAGTAAAATAAAATATTTCTTTGTCAGTGAAAATTTATTGAGTGGTCCGATACCTTCCACTTTTTCCGGATTGACCACACTTCTTTCATTCAATGTTTCCAAAAATGATTTAGTCGGACCACTTCCGAGTTTCAGCCAATGGTCAAATATTATTGAAATTAACTTAGGCTATAATGAGTTTAAGGGAGCTTTTCCGACTTCAATCGGTAGTTGCACAACGTTGACTAAGCTCATGGCCGAAGACAATTTTTTCACTTCAGTTCCGAATGAAGTACTAACACTACCAGTCAATAACACAATCAACTTCACAAGAAATGTTCTAACACAGATACCAGCATTTGAAAACCACGTCAATAAAACGAATCTCTACTTGTACCTGGAGTATAACAAACTGGACTTTGGACAACTGGAGACGCTCTATAGTAAAGGGATAAAAGTAGTTAACTATGTCACCCAAAACGGTTTTAGTGACCTTTCATTTATACGAGTAGATCCGAATGGAACACTGTTGATACAGGCGCGAAACGCAGGAGTAAACGGTGCCATTACCTGGGAAAGAATGATTGAAGGAGGAAGCACATGGGTAAGCGTTACCAGCCAAGACCAGGATGCAACACGAAAGACTTTTCTGAAAACACCCTTCACAGATACTGAAGATGGCAAGTTCCGATTCAAGATGACCAACACGCTGTTTGCAGGTAAAACACTTACCTCAGATCCGATTGCTGTAAGAGTAGGCCCTTCCGTTATTTGGAACGAACAAGTTGGTGTAACAGAGAGTAATGGGATACTAGCAAAAACTGCTGCGACCGGTTGGGGAAATGCCAAAGCTGTATCAGAGAATTTATTGGCAGCCAATCAGAACGGTTCATTTGAATTTGTGACGGATAACAACAGTGCAACCAGTAACTATACTGTTGGTTTCACAACTACCGCAGCGGGAAACACGCTTGCAGATATTGAGTATGGAATTGAAATCATGAATAATGGTACGAATAAAATATTCGTACATGAATCAAACGCAACAGGAATTGATCTTGGTGCCTGGGTCGTGGGTGACTATTTTAAAATTGAGAGACAGGGCACAGCCATTAATTACTACAAAAATGGTGTTCTGATTAGAACGTCAACGGTCAGTTCAAGCAAGGATTATATTGTAAAATCTTTGCTCAATAATGGAAAAGGACCACAAGTTATGTCGTCTTTTTGGATACCGGCATCGCGAGGGCTGATACCGGATGCATGGGAGTTTGCAGTCCTCAAAGAGATTTACGATAGCCTTGGAGGACTCAACTGGACAGCTAAAACAAATTGGCCTACGGCAGGAAACTGGAGTCCCAATTTCACAGCAGCACAGATGGATGCATGGTTTGGAATTGCATCTGCGGGCGGTGATATTACCGAAGTTATTCTTTTTCAAAATAACCTAATAGGTAAGATTCCAGCAAGTGTGGGTAATCTAAAATCACTTAAGCGACTTGAATTCTATAGTAGTCCCGGAATCACAGGTAGTATACCTTCCAGCATAGGTAACTTGACATCATTGGAATATTTATACTTATATAGAAATTCGTTAACGGGTAGCATTCCTGCATCGTTTGGAAAGCTTATTAAAATGCAATTTTTGGCATTTCATATTAATGACCTGACTGGAAATTTTGATTGGATTGGCAAGATGCCTGATATGGTTCAGTTTTATTATTATGGAAATCCAAATCTAAACTGCACAATACCCTCCTCCGTTGGGAAACTCACCAAGATGACGCGGTTCGTGGGTGGTGGGTGGATTGCACAACCAGGTAGGCCATACGTTCATACTAAAATTCATGGTGCTATTCCAGACTCACTGGGTTATTGTATAAAGCTTCAGCAGATATATTTAGATAATAGCGAATTTTCAGGAACAGTCCCGAATAGCCTCAGCAATCTCACTGATCTTAGAATTTTGACACTGTTTAATAATCCGACACTTTCCGGAAATCTTGATTCCTTTACATCAGGACTTAGCAAGCTTACACAAGTTCTTATCCAGGATTCGGACATTGGAGGCAGCATTCCTTCGGCCATGCTAAATTCCAGTCTTCTGAATCTAAATATTTCCAAATCAAAAATTACAACATTGCCATCCGCATTGACGAATGCTGTGAATCTTTTAACTCTCGGATTGGATTCTATCCGACTGACACAAATACCTGACTGGACTGCAAACTTCCCCAAATTGGTCTATCTCAGTGCGAAGAATAATCAGTTGACTTCTTTTCCTTCGTTCGCCACTCATGTTAACAAGGCGAACCTGGAGATATTCACTCAAAATAATAAACTTGATTTTGCAGACCTTGAATCCAGTTTTACGGCTGCCGGAGTTCAT
>JANMRZ010000040.1:0-97992 GCA_031388805.1 Chryseolinea sp. | reverse complement strand
ATGCTTACCTGGTATTGTTTCTGAAATCCTCCGAATGAAGCAACTTCGCTAACACCAGCTACATTTTGCAAAGCGAACTTCACATACCAGTCCTGCACGGCTCGCAATTCACCTAAATCATATCCATCGCCTTGAAGGGTGTACCAAAACACATGACCAACACCTGTTCCATCGGGACCGAGCGTTGGTGTTACGCCTTGCGGTAATGCCTGTTGTGCAAAATTCAATCGTTCCAACACACGGGTTCTGGCCCAATAAATTTCTGCATCATCATTGAAAATGACGAAGATGAAACTCATGCCAAACATGGAAGCGGCACGAATAGATTTTACATTAGGGATACCCTGCAAATTGGAAACCAGCGGATAGGTAATCTGGTCTTCCATGATTTGCGGATTTCGACCCATCCATTCGGTGTAAACGATTACCTGGTTTTCAGAAAGGTCAGGAATAGCGTCAACCGGTGTAGTGACTACGGCAAACACTCCGCCTATAATGATCAGGAGTATCCCTAACCAAACAAAAAAGCGGTTGTGCATTGACCAAGAGATGATTTTCTCAATCATTTTCTTTTCGTTAATAGCTATTCGATAATTTGGAGGATGTTCATTTCTCCATTAAACAGTGCCAAAAAAAATGAGGAATTCTCTATCATAAGAACTCCTCATTGAATTAAGAACTAGATTATTCTTATAGTAGACTGGCTGTATATAGTCGATTTACTTTATAAATTTTATGAAATGAATCATATTGAGCTAGCTGTTCGTCTGATTTAAACTCAGCATCCAAGGCATCGTGCAGTTTGTGATTGTCAGGGAATGCTTTCTTTAGATTCATTAGGGTTAATGTCTGTACTTCTCCTGCTCCCAAAACGCTAAAATAATAATGTGTGGCTTCCTTCTGATTTTTCGATGCCTCCATAGTGTGCTTATACAAAAGAATTTCTTCTGTTGGATTTAAAATCACGTAATGGCTGTTTCCTGCAAACCTGTAGGCGAGGTTATCGCAATCTTTGTAACCAAAGATCTCTTTCTTTTGCAATTTGTGTGATTGCTTATCATGAACGACAGTGATGTAATCCTGATTCAAAAATTCATTAAGCTTGATCTTATGCTTCTCGGTTGAGCAATTGATTTCATATGCGAGTTTGCCTGAAGCAAAATCAGATGCACTTAAATAGACACCACTATTCTGCGCAAACGCAAAAAGGTTTGATAAAGAAAAAATACCGGAGAGAATTAATCGAGTTTTCATAATTGGCTTTTTTTAGTAATGTAAATGTGAATAAACAGTAACCGCGAACTCATGACCTTACACATTTCAAAAACTGATTCTTATCAGGTTCTTTTTGAAGGCTACTTAAATGCCTCAACATGCACGAGCTGATCTCGATGCTATCACAACCATGCTCCATCTTCGTGCCACGAAGTACTGTACTAACAAAATAGCACATGCGTTTTAATTTTAACATGAAATACATGCAGCAGATCTCGCCATAGATGATTCGTAAGACATTACAATTGATACAAACTTTGATTGACTTTTAATGGTATGTAATGAGATTGAGGGATATATGCCTATAAACGTAGAGTAATATCAGCACCTACTGCGCGAATGATTCGACTAAAAGAGTTTGGAATTCAATCGATCACATTGACAATTCCGAAAATATAAATCATTTCAACGATTAGTGCAACCGGATCATTGCGATATCAATGCCTCAGGTGAATTAAACGTGGGCGTAAGGTTTGATATTTATACTCCTGTTTTGTAAAATGATAATCGTACTAATGAGTTTGCTTACAGGTTATGTTTAGGGCCATTGTGTTTCATTTCTTTATTTGTTCTCGGTGCCCGGCTAGTTAAAGCTTTTAGCAAGATTGAATCGCTCAGCTGCATTATATTTAATGTTTGTGCTGGCGTGATCTTTTGCGGCAAGGAACTAGGAACTCTTATTGGCTAGGAGATTTAGGAAGCAACTACAATTCAAACTTGTGGTGACTTTGTTCTACGTAGATATAATACCCCAAATCTCAATGATGACTAATTGCAGTCATACAAAATGGATGTCCCTTTGCAAAAATCAAACAGGAAATACTTAGTCTCGTTGATGCATTTCAACAATTAACTCTTTTACTGGAATTGTTAACACTTGCTATGATAGGGTACAATTTTTGCGCCAATGATTTGATTATTCACAAGATCTCTTTCGTCCCACCTTTACAACTATAGAGTGCCAAATAAAACTGCTAAAGCCACCGCACTAAAAGAAGCATACGGATGCGAACAACATTCGCATCACTTATTAGATGGAATACCCGCTGCTGTCTATACATGTGATAGTAGTGGCTATCTGAAACTATACAATCGAACAGCATTCAAATTATGGGGAATCGAACCCAAACTCGGAATATCAAAATGGTGTGGATCATGGAAAATGTACCGTCTTGATGGTTCTGCCATCCAACATGACGAATGCCCGATGGCACTATCCATAAAGTCTGGAAAAATTGTAAAGGGTGAAGAGATCATTGTGGAAAGTCCAACGGGTGACAAATTTTACATTATACCGCATATTACCTTCATCAAAGATTACTCCGGAAACATTGCAGGAGCAATTAATATGCTTGAAGATATAACCAATCGAAGAAGCATCGAGCAAAAGTTGCAGGAAAGTACAATCTCGCAATTGGAAGGAAGCAAAATGTTTAAAAACGAGATTCACGAAAGTAAACTTCATGCCCAAAAATTAGAAAAAGCAGTAAAAGAACGAACCAAAGAATTAGAGCAAGCCAACAAGGAACTTGCGTTCAAAAATGGCGAGAAGGAAAAAAGGGCTTCAGAGTTGATAATTGCCAATCAAGAGCTTGCTTTTCAAAACGAAGAAAAAGGAAAGCGTTCTGCAGAACTGATAATTGCGAATGGAGAACTAGACTTTCAAAACAAAGAAAAAGAAAAACGTGCTGCTGAACTTATCCTTGCAAATGTAGAACTCGTGTTTCAAAATGAAGAAAAAGGAAAGCGTGCTGCGGAGTTGATCATAGCCAATGGAGAACTTGCTTTTCAAAATGAAGAAAAAGAAAAGCGAGCGGCAGAATTAATCATCGCGAATCAGGAACTGGTCTTTCAAAATGAAGAAAAAGGAAAACGCGCAGCTGAGCTAATCATAGCGAACGGAGAACTGGGCTTTCAAAATAGTGAAAGGGAAAAACGCGCAGCTGAATTAATCATCGCGAATGAAGAATTGGTTTATCAAAATCACGAAAAAGGAAAACGCGCTGCTGAACTAATCATTGCCAATGGAGAACTCGTTTTTCAAAATGAAGAAAAAGAAAAACGAGCGGCAGAATTATTGTTAGCAAACAGAGATTTGGCTTTTGAAATAAAGCGCACCGCAGAACTAATCATTGCGAATGGTGAACTCTCTTTTCAAAACAGAGAGAAAGAAAAACGCGCGGCAGAATTGATCACTGCTAATGGGGAACTAGCTTTTCAAAATGGAGAAAAAGGAAAACGCGCAGCAGAATTAATTATAGCTAATGACGAACTGGCTTTTCAAAATGGTGAGAAAGGAAAACGCGCAGCAGAATTGATCATTGCCAATGGCGAACTTGCTTTTCAGAATGGAGAGAAAGAAAAACGTGCCGCGGAATTGGTCATTGCAAATGGAGAGCTTGCTTTTCAAAATAGTGAAAAAGGGAAACGTGCGGCAGAGTTGAACATCGCTAACCGGGAACTCGTCTTTCAAAATGAGGAAAAAGGAAAAAGGGCAACCGAATTGATTATTGCTAACGAAGAACTGGTGTTTCAAAATGCCGAAAAAGAAAAACGTGCCGCTGAATTAGCAATTGCTAATAGAGAGCTAGTATTTCAAAATAGCGAGAAGGAAAAGCGCGCAGCAGAATTGATCATTGCCAATGGAGAGCTTGCTTTTCAAAATAGTGAGAAAGGTAAGCGGGCGGCAGAATTAATTTCGGCCAATGGTGAACTTGCTTTTCAAATTGGGGAGAAAGAAAAACGTGCCGCTGAATTAGTGATTGCAAATCAAGAACTTGCCTTTCAAAATGAGGAGAAAGGTAAACGCGCATCTGAACTAGTTGTTGCAAACAAGGAATTGGTTTTTCAAAACCAGGAAAAAGAAAAACGTGCCGCAGAATTGGTTATCGCAAATAACGAGCTCGAGTTTCAAAATGACGAGAAAGAAAAACGAGCTGCGGAATTGATTTTAGTCAATGCCGAACTCGAGGCTTTTAGCTATGTATCAAGCCATGATTTACAGGAACCACTGCGCAAAATACAAACCTTGTCCAGCAGACTGTTAGAAATTGAAAATGACAACTTAACAACAAAAGGAAAGGAATACTTAAACCGGATGCAGTCGGCAGCAGCCCGTATGCGATCGCTTATTGACGATTTGTTAGCATTCTCTCGTTTAAATATAACGGAAAGAAAATACGAAGAAACCGACCTTAATAAAATCATAGATGAAGTAAAAAATGAGCTTAAGGAAGTTATGGAAGAAAAACATGTAACGATAGAAGCAACTGAGTTATGTAAAGTTCACATCATACCATTCCAGTTTCGTCAGATCATGTACAACTTAATAAACAATGCACTTAAATTTTCCAAGCCTAATATTGCTCCGAACATCATCATTAAAAGTTCAATAAAAAAGGGCGGGGATTTAAACGATGTAAAACTTTCCGATGAACAAAATTACTGTCACATAAGCATTTCCGACAATGGCATCGGTTTCGAGCCGGAATACAATGATAAAATATTTGAGGTATTTCAAAGGCTGCATAGTATCAATAAATATCCAGGCACAGGAATAGGGCTTGCCATCGTTAAAAAGGTTGTTGACAATCATAACGGTATTATTAACGCACGTGGTGTGCTTAACGAAGGTGCAACGTTTAATATTTACATTCCTGTACGCTAACAAATATTTTATTCATTGGATTATTTATGATTAGAATATTTAAGTGCGATTTGCTGTATAGCAACTTAATAAATATGGACTGTATTACATTTTACTAATAATTGAACTCACTAAACTCTCAAAATATTTATGACAACAATAAAAAAGCTGGGCATTTGGATGGATCATTCAAAAGCTAACCTGATGGAATTTACTACTGACCCAATTCAAACAAAAACGATTGAACTAAAATCTACACATCACGAAAATGAACCTGGTTTCGGTAAGAATGAAACTCTGAAGCATAACAAACAACAGCATCAACAATCAGAATACTACAAAACATTAGCAGAAATCATAAAAGAATATAACGAAGTGATTTTGTTCGGCCCCACAAACGCTAAAGCTGAACTACTAAATACACTAATCGAGGATCAACACTTCGCAAAAATAAAAATTGAAGTGAAACAGACCGATAAAATGACGGAAAACCAACAACATGCATTTGTAAAAGAGCATTTCACCCACACATTAAGTATACATTAAATCGTATTCAACTAAAATGAAAAAAATATTAATTGCGTTAGACTATGATCCTACTGCACAAAAAGTAGCGGAGACAGGTCATTCTTTAGGAAAAGCAATGCATGCTGAAGTTGTTCTAATGCATGTGATCTCAAATGCACTTCATTATTCCAATATGGAATATCCTGTAATGGGGTTCGGTGGCTACATGAATATTGACCCGAAACATTTAGACCTTATAGACAAGCAGCTCAAACAAGCTTCGCAAGATTTTCTCGATCAAACAAAAAAACACCTTTCTGATAAAAATATTCAAACCTTGGTAACGGAGGGTGATCCTTCAGAATCAATCAATGAAATTGCGAAAGCAATTTCAGCGGATGTTATAGTGATGGGCTCTCATAGTCGAAAATGGTTGGAACAAATTGCAATGGGTAGTGTGACTGAGAAAGTATTACGCCATACATCAATACCGATGTTCATTGTTCCAACCAAAAAAGGTCAGTCATTATAAAAAGTAATATGGGAGCAAGACAAAATCTTACACAAGCAAAATATTATACCATGGAAGCACAGACGATCAGCAATAGAATGCAATCACTTCTTCTTTTATATGATATGCAAACCATCTTTTTCCTAAATGCTGTTGATGGAATTTCGGATAAAGACACACATAATCGTTTAGATACAAAAGCAAACCATATTGCCTGGCTTGTCGGTAGCCTTGTGGAGCAGCGATATGGAATTGCAAGGGACATTGGTATTCATATGCAGCAATCTGCTCACGAATTATTTAAGGATGGCAAGGGCATTCAGGATAACGTTGCTTATCCTGAGTTGACTCAATACAAAAGAGATTGGGACACGATCAGCCCTATTACAAGACATGCATTTATAGAGGTAACCGATGAGAAATTAGATGGCAAAATACAAATGGGTGGAATGGAAATGACACTTTTTGATATGATTACTTTCAGCATTTATAGGGAAGCTAATTGCATCGGACAAATTGCTTTGTGGCGGAGATTGTTGGGATATGAAGCGATGAAGTATGAATAAATTGTAGGCAGGTTATTGACAGGAATAGAAGGTATACGAAGCACTGATTACTAAAAAGTATCAGATAAATAACCTAAAAATTTATGACAGCTAAAATAGTGGCAATCGTAGCAATGATTATAGTAGTACAATTTACCTCCTGTACTCAAACCGCTATCAATATGAAAGAAATAAAAAGAGATAACGCAGACATCAACTATCAAATTACAGGTAGCGGAGATACAACCTTATTGTTTGTTCATGGCTCAAATATTGACCAGACTTATTGGAACGAACAAGTAAACTATTTTAGCTCGCAATACAAGGTTGTTACGTTAGACCTTCCGGGGCATGGCAAATCAGGTACAGAACGCACACAATGGTCTGTTCAAGGTTTTGCCGATGATGTAGTTCTAGTGATCAAAGAATTAAACTTAAAAAATGTAATTCTTATCGGGCATTCATTAGGTGGCGATATAAACCTGATGGCAGCAACTTCAAACCCTGAAAATATTATTGGCTTTATTGCCATTGATTATTTCAAAAATGCCGCAATGTCTTTACCAGATTATGAGCAACAAGCTATTTCTATTGAACAAAAACTCAAAAGCGATTTTGCCAATACAAATGAACAATATGCACATATGGCATTGCTTACAAAACAGACCTCAACAGAAATTACTAATAAGGTGGTAAAGGATTATCGCAATGCATATCAGCCAATGGCGATGGAAACGACACCTGAGATATTCTATATGTTTAAGATAGAAAAAGAATTATTACCTCTGCTAAAACTCAAATTGTTCCTCATCAATGTAGATTACATACCAACCAATGAGGAGCCTCTAAAACAATATGCTGTAAGCGGTTATGAAGTTCTGCACATGAAAGGAACTTGTCATTTTCCGATGCTGGAAAACCCGGATGAGCTGAATAAATTATTGGAAGAAACCTTTCATAAAATATAAAGGCTTGATTTTTAATATCACCCACATGTGCGAAACATGTAACACATTTCTAAAGTTTTGTAACACCTTTCGTTTTAAGAGTTCATAATTTTTCGATGTAATTATAAACTCACAATTTTAAAACAAATAAAATGACACAAAATTCAACTGCTGAAAAGCAAAAAACAATTTCCATTAAAAGAACAGTTAATCTTCCGCTTAGCACAGTATGGAAAGCCTGGACAGAACCGGAAAGCTTTAAAAAATGGTGGGGTCCAAAAGAATTTACTTGTCCAGACTGTACCATTGACTTTAGAGTTGGAGGTAAAATGTTAGCTTCCATGCAGGGGGAAGATGGAAAAAAGATTTGGTCTACCGGAACGTACAAAGAAATTATTACTCAAAAGAAAATAGTTGTTACGGACAGTTTTGCAGACAGCGAAGGCAACATAGTGCCTGCTTCTGATTATAAAATGCCTGGAGAAATGGCATTAGAACTGCTGGTGACAGCATCATTTGAAGAATTGGATAGCAAAACAAACATTTCGTTACAACACGCGGGACTTGCTGTTGAAATAGCAGATGATTGTATTAAAGGGTGGCAATCATCGTTTGATAAATTAGAACGCAACTTAAAATGAACAGCAGATAGTGCATTCACATTTGATTCCTGCTCATTCACAATTTTAAAACAAATAAAATGGCTACTCCAAAAAAAATCAACACTGAAAAATCTGTCGCAAAAAAAGCAGACCCAGTAGTACACTTTGAAATGCCCGCAGACGATAGGAAAAGAATGGCAAAATTTTACGCCAAAACATTTGGCTGGCAAACACAAATGCTGGGCGAGGATATGGGAAATTACGTGATCGTCACAACTACTGCCGAAGTCGACAAAAAAGGAAGGCCCAAAAAAGTAGGTATGATTAATGGCGGTTTTTATACAAAAAACGACCAGATGCCGGCACAATATCCATCGCTGGTTATTTCAGTTGATAACATCAAAAAATCAATGAATAAACTTATTAAAGCAGGTGGCAAAGTGATTGGCGAACCTACGGAAATACCAGGCTTTGGAATGTATGTTTCATTTTTTGATACGGAGGGCAATCGCGTAAGCATAATGCAGCCCACAATGGAAATGAAAGAGAAAGCAAAAGGGTAAAAGCTAATGAGAAAACTAATAGTTTCAGAATGGATGACCCTGGATGGGGTCTTTGATGGCGATACAATGAAGGAATGGTTTATGCCATTTGACAGTGAAGACAGGCGAGCATATATTATAAAAACTATGGATGCATGCGATGCCATCCTATTTGGACGCACCACCTACGAAATGCTTGCCCCTTACTGGTCTCCACTCAAAAAAAATGAGGATGGGCTTGCAGACAAAATCAACAGCGTAAAAAAGTATGTAGTATCTACAAAACTGAAAAAAGCAGATTGGAATAATACCACGATTATTAAAGAAAATATAGTGGAAGAAGTCACTAAGCTAAAGCAAATGCCGGGTCATGAAATTCATATTGAAGGAAGTGCTACACTTGTGCAATTGCTGATGGAAGCTAATCTTATTGATGAGTATCGGTTCCTGGTTCATCCTATTATTATTGGCGGTGGAATGCGTTTTTTCAGAGAAGGGATGAAAACTACGGGGTTGAAAATTGTAGAAACCCAGACATTAGATAAGGGGGTTGTTTTGCATTATTACCAGCCGGCAAAAAAATTAGCAGGCATCGTTGCTGAAGTTGCCTAAGGTTAGTTTTGTAATTTTTTTTTTGGTGAAGTGAAATTAGAAAGTGACAATTGACGGATTAATTGGACCGTGCTTAAACAGATTTATTCTGGAATGAGATGAAAAGACATAGGAATCCGAGTCTTTTTATTTTAACAACTTTGCTAGTTGCCAAAGTCAGGTAATTATTGTTAATTCAAGTCATCAGTTCCTAACTGCCACTTTTATTCATCCTACGGCCATTGAGCTAGTAGGTGAGTTAAAAGGTGAGTTCTAAAAAAGACTCATACTAAAATACTGAAAATTAGAGAGTTATGGATGAGGTTATCATCTGGCCACCCCGCGGCTCTGCCGCGTTCGAAAAAAATAGTAGTTTAAGGCGTGAGCTCAACAAGTCAATAAAACATGACGTTGCTTTTAATCGTAGCACTGACTACTTTCCCATCATGGTGAAAGATTAAGTGTTCAACTGTTATCCAGCGGTCAATTCCTTTTACTTGATTTTTTTGTGTCATTAATTTTTCTATCGGCAAACCCAACAATATTTTTTGTGTTGTCAATTTTCAGATCGATCTCGTTACAGATAAAAAATAAATTCTCCACCCCTGTTTTAAATTTTAACGCACCCGATTGACTATCATATTGAAAATCTAGTTTGGCATTAAGTCTCAAACTTAATGCTGCTTTCAATTCTTCAACCGTGTTTTGTGTAACTATTATTTGGAACATGGTTTCCATATACTCACGCATTGCATGTATCGAATATAATCATTTTGAAAATGAGTTGGTAACATCATTTACTCTTTATTCAGACAAGACCAACGATATTAGTTCTGATTCTTGAGTGACTAAGAAATTAAGTAAATCCAAATTCAGCTAGCACTTTCTCAATTTCCTTTCATCAAATTTATCAATCAGGCGATTGACATGCTCTTCTTGTCGAGGCTGGCCTAATGCAATTCGGTAAACAGAAAATGTTTTCAGTAAGTTCTTCAATTTCCTAACTTCCTTACTGTACGGAATTGTTGAGATACACTAACTGCTTTACAATATCAGATGGTAGTAGTCCAAGTGTTAAATCAAGTAAAACATCTTCAGTGGATTAGCGGTTTTTTCACCATGAAATAACAAACAAATAAGCTGAAAGCTGCTGCGGATATTCTGCAATTACCATTTCCAAAAACACTTTTCATAATATGAACTTGCAATAGAGATCTCCTCCTCTTTATTAAACCAACTCCAAGCAAAATCACGTTCAGCATTTTAAATCTATTAATTTAAATATCTCATCCAACTTTTTTCTTTCACAGTAATTGAACTACTCCTTGGCGAGGCGCGAGAGAAAATCTATCTTTGTTTTGACAACAAGTTCCTAAGAATCTCTTTCGGGATATTTAGGTATCTCCAGCGATGATTCGGTAATTATTGTTACTGGTTTGTTGCGCGACCTATCTAACGTATTGATTACATGCTGTAAGAAAATTATGTATCGGAAAGTGCAAAGGCACTAAAATTCCACTACCTGAAGTATAAGTAAAACCAATTGCAAAGAAACTTCTTCTGTTTACATTTTGCTTCGTTTCAAAGATTTCACTTTGATTGGTGTAGTATAACACGTATACAACAAATTAAGTGTATCTAAAACGTGTCCCGCTTATCAGGGATAAAACTCGGGATTTAACCCCATTACGCATTTAACAAAAGTCGGGATGAATTGACCTGAATTATTGAAAATTGGGCTCCGTTCTGAAAAAATGCAAGCACATTTTAAATTCAAGAAAGTCAAGCCTTTCGACTGAAAAATACTTTTTTAACTGTCTTTTTTCTTGTATCGCTAACCAGACAAAATCCGACGCTTTTCCACTGATTTCGCGGAATTTCAGGCACTTCTTACCCAGGCTCGTGATACATTGTTTAATGTCCCAACCAAGTAGAAATGGCATTAAACAGTTTGATAAACAGCGAATCAGTGAGTTTTAATCCCCTATCTTATTGATGATGTTGAGATCGCCGTTTAACAATAGTGAAGAGTATTTAAACGCCACTCACACTAGGATCGTGCGGATATAATTCCTATCGATTTTTAATTTTCGGAATTGTAACAACATTCGCAAATTTGACGAAGCATTGCACAGTGTCAATAACTTGGAGATTAAGAACAAATGCGGCCAAAAAAAAGGAAAAAGTTAAAGAGTGTACATCCTGGTGAGATCCTGAAATTGGACTTTCTTGACGAGATGAATATTAAACCTTATGCTCTGGCGAAGGCAATAGCTGTTGACAGGACAAGAATTAGCAAATTAATAAAGGGCACCTGTAGATTATCTCCAGACATAGCCCTTCGGTTAGGTAGATTCTTTAGCATTTCTGCCGAATTCTGGCTCAATATTCAGATGCGACACGATTTAGAAAAGGCCAGAATAAATCAAAAATAATTTTAGCTATTTGCCCTCACTTCTTTTGAATTCATCTGGACCTGAGCTTTTTCAGGTTTCTTATGAGTCGAATTTACGACTTCATAATTCAAGATCAGGTCATTTGAATATTCATTCCATGTCAAAGAAATGTCTTCGGAATCAGAATCACCTTGTGATTGGAGATTAATGGTATTAAGCACACGGGATTCAGCCCTGCATTTATTTTGATTGACAACCTTGAATTTCCATTGCCAGCTGAGGAGAATTGCAATGGAACTTGCCATTGAGTTAAAATGATAATTTTGTCGGTGGACAGCATCTACTCATGGTTTTGTGAAACTATATTTGAGTTCACTTAAATCTTTTTATGAAAAAAATCCTTCTCATCATCATGGTAGTAATGCCATTGCTTGCTGTTGGCCAAACGAGCCCATCTGGCAGGCAGACAATTAAAATCAAAAGTGGAAGACGTTACTGGGAGTACCTGCCCCCGGGCTATGCTGCTAATCCTGATAAGAAATACACGGTTGTAATTTTTTTTCACGGACAAGGTCAAAAAGGCAACTATGATCCGTCAGCGGATGTTCTTACGGAAATGAAAAAAGTGTTCCTGGCTGACACACCTCCCGCCCAGGTCGAGAGTTATGACTTTCCTTTTATCCTGCTTTCACCGCAGTTGCAGAGCACACAGAACGGATGGTATCAGAGTTTTGTCGATGGAATGATCAACATTGCGCGTGATCCGGTGAACTACCGCGCTGACCTGAACAACATCTATGTGGTCGGATTGAGTCTTGGCGGTGCCGCCACCTGGGCGAAAGCGCTGACTGCAACCAACGCTCCGAAATTGAGAGGGCTTGTCCCCGTATGCCCGGCCGAGAACAATATTCCCAACGCCTGTCTGGTTGCCCAGAACAATATTCGCGTTTGGAATTTTCACGGCAGCCTCGATACAGTGACCGATCCCGATTTGTCCATCGATATGATCGAAGCGATCAACAATTGCAATCCTGCCCCTCCAACGCCACCGATCCTTACAATTTATGAAGGACAGAATCACGACATCTGGGATGAAGCGTTTAAACTGAACAACGACCTGCACCTTCCAAATGTTTACCAATGGATCATGGAAAGCCATCCCGGCACACCGAAGGCGGACGCAGGAGCCAATAAAGTAATTACATTACCGGCCAATCAATCAACTACGCTTGCAGGTAGTGGCACCGATGCTGACGGGTCGATTGCATCTTACCAATGGACGAAGACGTCAGGCGGAACAGTGACGATGTCGGGAACGAATACTTCCACGTTGCAGCTATCCAACCTGCAAGTTGGCGAATATGTTTTTCGGCTGCAGGTAAAGGACAATTCCGGGTGGCCTTCGACACCAGATGAGATCAAACTCAAAGTTGAAGCACAAACGAACATTCTTCCTGTCGTTAACGCTGGATCGGACAAAATCTTGAAGCCGGCAACTGCCACTTATAAGCCCTCCCTCACTGGTACCGCAACCGATTCAGACGGAACGATAACGTCTTACCAGTGGTCTAAGATTTCCGGTGGTCAGGTGACATTGGTAAACGCGAATACCCAAACGGTGTTGCTTGAAGATATCATTCCGGGCCTGTACATATTCAGATTAACAGCCACAGACAACCTTGGAGGGCAGGCGTATGATGACATCAACATCCGTGTGAACGAGAAACCGATACCGAACGCAGGTCCCGACATCACACTTACACTTCCGACAAACTCAGTGTCAATTACCGGCACGGCCACCGACCCGGATGGGACCGTTGTCGGATACCTATGGGAGCAGTATTCCGGCTCGCCTGCCACCATGAGCGGAACGAATACACAAACACTCTCACTCACGGGTCTTATTGCTGGAATCTATGGTTTCCGGCTCACTGCATTCGACAATGACGGTTCTTCAAACAGGGATTACGTTACGGTTCATGTAAACGAATCTTCAGGAAGAGTAGCGGTTTCATCGGAAGAATCGCTTTCGGACGAAGAATCCGTACCTAGCAAACGCTGCGGGGATTGTTCTATTGTGATTTATAGTACGCAGGGCGAGTTCCTGTATAAAGGAGAGGACAACTACGATGCCTACAGGAACGCTCTTGGCGACAAGAGATTCTTTCACTACACGCTACTGCGGAACAACAAAAAAGTAAAGAGCGGAAAAGTATTTATAACTGAATAGATATTTAGTTTGAAACGGGAGAGTTTGCCGGCCATCATCTGACAGTGACCGGTAAACTTTTTTGTTTTTACGACTCCTTGCCATCGAAAAAATCCACCTCCTTCAAGATTCCCCGCTTCCGGGCCCCTGCCTTATTCGGAAACGTTTCTTGAGCCTTTCATGGATCAGAAGACGCTCCACCTACATTTACACTTTCCATTTCTACTTAGCGATCGCACATTAAATGTCCCAACCACGATAGATAACATGTTTTGAAAAAACTTTAAGAATATTCGTTAACCACTTCTATCCTCTTGCCTCATTGTCAGATTGCATAGCACAAACTAGATTGCCTTCTGTGTCTAAAAATTTTGCAATCCATCCGACATATGGAATTGCTGTCTTTGGCATAAGAATTTTTCCACCGCTGTACTGCACTCTTTTAATTATATTGTCAACGCTATCAACCTCCATTGTACATTCTAAACCAATCAATTTTTCCTTAACCGGAGAATATGTTCTGGATTGCAAAGCCCCAATCAATTCTCCGTTTTCTGTTTTGTCAGCCTTTATTTGTAAAAAATCAGGTGGTCCGTAAGATGTAAAGCCCCATTCAAATACCTGTTCGTAAAAATTCTTTGCCCTTTCAATGTCGTCAATGTGAATGGCAAAATGAGTCATTTTGTTTTTCATCCTTTAAAATTTAAGAATTCTAAATTTCAAGTTTTCCAGAAGTTAAGGAACCCACGTTGCGTCAACTTCTAATTAGCAGTTTAGGGTTTCTTCCGTTCTTTTAGCATATCTAATTATCAGTGATAATTTCTATAGCCAGCTCGATATCTTTATCAATAAGCGTTTTATTAGCCCAGCTTCCCTCGTACGCAATATTCCATTGAATGCGATCAAAAGTAAATCGTGTTTTGAAATTACCATTTTCAAGATACGCGGTAAATACAATAGTTTTCTTAATGTCGCGTATCATTAAATTGCCAGTTACTTTAATACTACCACTCCCCTCGTCAATATTTGTGATTTCAAAGGATGAAGTGGAAAAGGACTCAGCATCAAAAAAATCATTGCTTTTTAGATGATCAATCAAATTTCTCTTTGCAATGCTTTCATGCATTGGAATATCTGTTACATCAATGGTTTGCATATCAACTGTGAACTTTCCACCAACCAATCCGCTGTTATTTATTAGAAAATATCCACTTTTAAATTGAATGTTACCAGTACGCTTAATAGTCCCACGCATTTCGGTTACTGCCCAATTTATTTTTGATTGTCCAATTTTGATTGGTATTGTATCAGCATCCATTAAATTCGAATTAAAAGTAGCAGGTGTTGCTGTTACCTTTGGTGCATCTGATTTATTCTCACCAAGACAGGATGATAGTAACGTTAAAGGGACCAACAAATGCCACCTAGTCATAGTCAGGAATATTAAGCCCTAAAATGATGTCACGATGAATGGATACCAAGCCATTTTTAATAACAGGCTTCATAATCCCTGACCCTCCCCTGCTGTCTAATTTCTGTCTTTTCTCCAATGATAACAGAGGGTCATCATCAAAGAGATAACTATCTAAGTAATACTCATTTCTATCAAATTCTTTTACAGTTAAGTGAATGTGCTCAGGTTCAGTCCTGTCCGGATATGCAGCGGGCCGAAACGTGTAAAACGTATACTCTCCATTGTCACCCGTCTTTATCCAACCCCTTATAAAGCCATGTCTTTTTGCCCATCCATTTTCATCACCTTTAGTTTGGTAAATTCCTTGGCGATTAGTGTGGTAGATGTAAAGAATGACATCCTTGGCTGGCGTTTTTCCATCTTTCTTAAAAACCGTTCCTGTTATTATTAATTTGGGGTGGTTCTCCTCAAACAAGGGAAGTGTATCAAATGGTGTAAGTGTTTTATTACCGAATTCAAATACACCCTCACAGGCTTCGCAGCCACCTCCCACAACCTTACGCGATGCCGGGTTGATTTTAGTGCCTGTTTGCGAATAACATGACGACAATGCGAATAACATGAGCGTCAATAATGTCTGAATCTTTTTTGGTTTAGTCCCCATACCATTTTTTTCAAAACAAAAATAATGGCAGGCTGGCAGTAGAAAAAAAGAAGTGCTGTAACCCGATGAGTTTAGTGGTTAACTGGATGACTCAATTGAAAGCGTTTCTTAAAATTTGAGGCAAAAGTTCTGCTCAACCTAATTTGATCACCATTTCTTAATAAGAGGTCATAGTCTCCGTTTAAGCGGGATTTAAAAGACACGACCTTTTCGATGTTAACAATGGATGATTTATGAACACGTATATAGAGTTCAGGATCAAGTTGTTCGCAAATGGATTTCAAAGTTCCTGTTTGCAGATATTTTTTACTTTCAAGCTTAATCGAAACATACGGGGTTTCAGCCGTTAAATGAAAAATATCCCTGACATATAAAACCGTATTGTGGGATCCATTTCGAACGATTATACTTTCCAGATAAGAATTGCATTCTGAAACAGTAAGTTGATTTCTGTTGGCTCTAATATAATTGAAACTTAAAACGAACGGGCCATAAACAAATGCGAGCTTGTATAAATCGTTAGACAAAGTATATGTAAGTATTTTATACAAATCATACCTGCCATCAAAAAAAAGGAACGAGGAAATCCAGAATACAAAAAGAAGCGCAACAATATGGATCAACACAAGACCAATTATATAAATTGTTTTTTTTAATGCTGCATCTACTTTATCCCGCTGTAGTTTTACATACAGAATAATCAACATTGGAATGAATATAAACCAAATTGTTTTGAAGAGTATTGATTCATCCAAGTTAAATGAATAGTTACTTCTATTTGATTCCAGATAATCTTGAAAAACGGTAGCTCCAACTATGAAAACGACTGTTGATGAGATTATGCTTACTACTTTTTTAATTTCAACAGCTCTATCCATTAAAACATTACTTTGAGGTTCTTGATTAGTCATCTTTTTTTACCCGTCAAAATGAGACGTTTGATTTTTCGCACCTTCAAATTTAAGAATTTTTAAAGTTAAACTATTAGAAGGATGAGGGGTGTTTAAGGATTACGTTGGTTCTTTTGACTTCTTGTTGGTTTGACTGAGAAGTTGACAATACTAGTTAGGATACTATGGACATAGACCAAAGTTGTTCAGATTGGGGTTGATAAGTTGGTCTGAGAAATAGTGTTTGTAATGCCGTACTAATCCGTTTTAAATTAATGACAATCTGCCAAGTTAATTTGTCCCAAATGCTGCAGAGTTGAGTCATTTTTCAAACAGTCTACTGTATGAGCAGGCAAATGCTGGACAGTTCTACTTAGCAGCCACGCCCTCGTACTTGCTAAGTTGGTTGGGACAATTAAAAATGTCCATAACAGTTTGGGGCTAATTAGTAATAAAATGAAAACTGTTTGGCGTGGTGAGTTGGCCTACAAAACATAAGTAGGATTGTAAAAACGCGAATGGCTAGAGTCCGTGAATAGCTCCTCAGAGCATCTCTATTATTAGAGCCATTACCGCACGGCAATTGCTTTGAATGCTTGAGCGAATCCTCCAGCTGTAAATTTCTCCTCACTTCATTCGCAGCCGTGTCTTTCGTCACCCGTTAATGTTACATCATCATTTTTCATTGACAACTTTCTCCACTTACACTACACTGAGTACACTCTTTGGGTGGCTTTGGATGCGGGTTGTTTGTGCTGCCAGACAATGTGTGTGCGACTTAGTAACTGTCACAACCCAAAAAGTTTGGTGGCCACTTGTCTTATGAACCTAAAATTATTGTGTCAGAATAAAATGTTACTTCTCCTGTTGAAATATCATGCGTGCCTCCTACGATACCAATTTGTCCGTTGTCAATCATTTCCTTTAGAATAGTGCTGCGCTCCATAATTGCCTTAACAGTCCGCTTTACATTAATGGTCGCTACGTTTTCAACGAACTCTCCATTGCTTGAATTACGATTTTCTTTTGTCGTCTGTTCATCATCAACAGCTGGTCTTATTTTGGTAAGTAATACCGTTAGATTACCCATTTCTACATGGTCGCAAGCACCTCTTACGGCTCCACATTTTGTATGTCCTAAGACAACGATAATTTTAGAGCCAGCAACTTTACAACCGAATTCCATACTACCTAAAATATCCTCATTAATAATGTTCCCCGCAATACGAATACTAAATATATCCCCTAACCCTTGGTCAAAAATAAGCTCGGCTGATGTACGACTATCAATACAACTCAGAATTACACCAAATGGATGTTGACCGTCTGATGTCTCGTTCGCTTGTTGTAATAGATTTCTATTTACCTTCAAATTGTTCATAAATCTTTTGTTTCCTTCTTTTAACAGTCCTAACGCCATAGAAGGGGTAATGGCTGCTTGCATTTCTTTAGTTAGCGTTTTCATTTTTTTAGATGTGTTTAATTGTTATAGTAAATAGAATTTGTTTGCTTGAAGTGGTTGGGGAATGTTCGTCTCGTTCAGTAACTGTTTAATATTTATCTCTATTGTCCTTGCTATGCCGGTCACCGCAGTATCTGTAGGTCTATTCTCAAATGGGTCTTGCATATGCGTTGCTGATTTTTCTAAAAGAAAAAACGCACTGGAAATCAATAGCAAAAGTGGGATTTCAAAATATGCTGTTATATTCTTCAGTGAAATGGATAGTGTAACCACGAATAAATAAATCATAGAGTGAAGGAACAATCTATAGGTAACTGGAAATACAGTCCCCTTGATTCTCTCAGCTTTTCCTTGAGCATCGCAAAGCCGAACGAGTGTGTTGTCTAATTGTATTTGCGAAAATGAATCTAGCTGGTTGTTATTTTTCAGTTCCTTAATGTCCATTGCATGTAAATGAAGCATTGCCAGTGGTTTATTGGCATGTGATTTAATTGAGGCAAGGTCATCAGCAGTTAAAAAGCTTTCCAAATTTTCTGTTGGGTTCAAACCTCTGAGTGATTGACCAAGTGAATAACACCATGCTATTTGTCGGTAAGCCAATTTCTTAATTGAGTGGTCATTGTCTTTAACTATTAATGCCTGTAGCTGAATAGTCAAGCTCCTTGAGTCGTTTACTATGCTTCCCCAAACTTTACGAGCTTCCCACCATCTGTCGTAGGATTGATTCAGTTTGAATGAAAGAAGAATTGAAATGGCTGTTCCAATAAATGTTGGAATTGTAAGCGGCATTTCTGGTAACAGCTGTTGAAACCTGTTTGTAATAAAAAGAACAGATATGGATACTAATAACACATAAGCAATGTCAACTTTGACTTTGTTTAAAATGTACGTAATCGGAATTGGCTTATTTAATAACATGACATGATGTTTAAGAACTGGGAGTAAAGGTAGTATGTATTCTTTATATGATAGTAATACTATCTTAAATAATTGTAAAATATTTCACTTACCTTTGTTTAAGCTTAAAAAGAGCTAAAATCAACTCAGAAAATGAAGTTACAGGTGCAGATTAGGATGAATGAAGCGTTGTTTCTCCGCGACCCCCAAGGTTCAGAACTTGGGAAAAAAATCATAAAGCACAGTATTCAACTGATTTTTAAGCACGGTTTTGAGGCGTTTACTTTTAAAAAGCTCGCTGAAGATATTGGTACAACAGAAGCCGGCATTTACCGATACTTTGAAAATAAGCACCGGCTGTTATTATATATTGTCGCCTGGTATTGGAGTTGGCTTGAGTACCAAATTGCGTTTCAGACCAATAACATTAAGAACCCAATAGAAAGATTGAAACTGGTAATTACTTTATTAGCATCAACTGTTAAAGACGATGAGAGTATCAGTCATGTTGATGAAAGTTTATTGCATCAGATTGTAATTTCGGAAGGTTCAAAATCCTATTTGACCAAACATGTTGGCGAAGATAATAAGCACCAATTTTTTAAGCCGTATAAAGACCTCTGCGCTGTAATTGGTAATATAATTTTGGAATGTAATCCTAAATATAAATTTCCCAAGTCATTAGCATCTACGATTATTGAAATGGCTCATTTCCAAAATTTCTTTATGTATAATCTTCCTTCGCTTACCGACTTTGGTAACACTAAAGAAGAAGCAGATATTATTGCTTTTCTCAATGACCTGGTGTTAACAAGTATAAAAAAAGGTTAATTGTCACTGTGGTGTGCCCACAACGTACAATTATTTCTGGCACTTTTGAATTCACTGCATCAAGTGTTGATTGCCAAAGTAATGTTACCGTAACAGAGGGGAGATTCGATGTGACTCAATAGTTCAAGTTTTAAACAATCCTTTACCCCTTTCAGCCATGTATGCTATTTTAAAAAAGTTAAACCTTTTTTATTGTTGCTTCTTTCTTTGAGTACAACTCTATTTGAAAATTATACTAAAATTGGGCTTATCGCAAAATGAAGTTAAAAATACGATGGACATTCCAAGCCTTTATGCCACTTACTAATTCGTATACGGTAGTTGAGCATGATCTCGTGTGTTCCGTTGGAATAGGTAGAAAGGTTTGACGTGGTGAAGTCATACGCATAGCCTACGTGAAAATTATCGTTGATTTGAAGTTCAAACAAGCCCACCACCGAATCATCTAACCGGTATGAAACACCTAGACCAACAACATCATACAATACGGTTGTTAGATTAAAATCAAAACTCAATGGTGCTTTCTCCTGTAACCGAATAAGAACTGAAGGCACCACCTTCACTACCTTGGATAGTTTTTTTGTAAAACCCGAACTGAAATAGTAATATCGGTACTGTCGCGCAATGCTTGAAAATGCTTTTGCATTGATCACCTGGTTGTTTAAAATGTACGGTACCGATAAGCCTGCATAAAAGTTGTTATGCTTTAAGAACAGGCCCGCACCAAAATTCCAGGACATGTTTCGCTCCACTACACCGTAATACGGGTCAGTAACATCTTTAGGATTAAGAATGCTAAAGTCCGATTTCAGGTTATTAAATCCTCCCTGCAATCCGAAAGACAAATATGACTTTGAGTTGTATTTTGAAAATGGAATTTTATATGAGTAAAGCAGGTACACGGTATTTTCTTCATGTATTCCGATCTGATCGTTGCTGGCTAAAATCCCTACTCCTGCCCTTGATTTTTTAAATCCAGTGCTGGCACTGAACGTAAATGTTTTAGGTGATCCTGGAAAGTTCACCCACTGATTTCTATAAATGCTTGTCGCGCTTAACTGAACTTGCGTGCCGGTGTAAGCTGGGTTAATCAACAATGGATCAAACATGTAAAGTGAGTTGACAGGACGTTGCTGTGCAGCCGCGGCCAGCGACATCATTCCACTTATGAGTAATGCTGCAATTTTTTTCATTTAGTGTACTAGTTCAAGGTAACCGTATACCTGCTTTGATCCATCTCGCTTGTCAATAATATAAAAATAGGTTCCATCTGGCAGTTCATTGCCAAGTGTATAAACACCCTTCTCACCTAAGCCTTTAAATACAACATCAGTGTTGTTATACCCATCGGCTTCGTACACCTTTACGCCAGATCGGTTAAATACTTTCACATTGTTGCCTGGGAAATTTTCAATACAATCGATCTGCCACGTGTCGTTTCTTCCATCGACATTCACAGAAACCAAATTGTAAGAAAGTATTTCTGTACCTACTTCCACCTCGGCTTCGCTGGAACATCCTTCTGAACTCACAAACCTAGCAATATATACACCGGTGAATAGTTCGTAGGTAGCGGGGCCTGTTCCTATTTGCAAACCACTCTCTTTGTTAAACCAGTTAACATCCGCCAGCACAACTTCAGTGGAGTTAATCAGCTCAAGCAATACGCTACCGGTCGCTGTTAAACAATACGAAGGTGTACTACTCAAATTCACGAGAGGTGTTAGTCTTAGATCCGGAACGGCAATGACAGCCGGGAGTGAAACGCATCCAGTGATAACATCGGTGGCGGTTACGGCATAGTCACCAATATCGCGATTGATATAATCGATACCCACGAGGTCAGCGAGTGGCTTTATGGTATTTCCATCATACCAGTTAAAATCAAATCCAAGGGTCACACCATCTACATCTACCGTTACCCAACCATTTGGATCCAAACAGTTCGTACGGCCACGCACAAGTGAAGCATCGGGTGCAGGAGGTTTCACAGTACCATCGGTAATTTCACCCGTCTTGGCTGCGGGACATGCAGTGATATTGTTTATAACCTGAACGGTGTAGAGTTCTATTGTTTGTCCGATAAGGGTATTGAAGTTTGTTATTACAGGTCCGGCTACCTGGTCGCCTGAATACCATTCGAATGAATACCCTCCTACTTTACCACCATCGGCAGTTGCTGTAAGTTGTCCGTTTGGTCTAAGCGGATCACAGTTTATAAGTCGATTATCCTGAACGATTTCGATTTCAGGATACAATCTTCCATCGTCAATAATGGATGACCTGATGGTGACGCAACCAGTATTCAAATCCGTTAATCGAACCGTATACGATCCTTCACCTAACCCTGAACGTAAAAAGTTAGAGGTAAACGCTGGAAAGAGTGGATCGTTTAACATAACACCCAGATCAGGATTGTTAATGTCGTTTGGAGGATTACCTGCGTATAAGTCTGCGCGATAATTATATACGAATGGATAATTCGTAAGCGGACTACTTGGATTAACCGGAAATGGCACACCACTCGCAAACAAAGCACCATCTTCAATATCACACCGTGTACGTTCAGTTGTCGAAAGAGAAAGTTGGGGTAAGAACTGTGGTGAAGTATCTGGAATAATAAACAGCGCTGTGCTAGGACAGTTGGTGGTCACATTCAATACGGTGACAGAATAGTCACCTGCCTGAAGGTTTGAGATCGTAGAATTAGCAGGCGCTGCCGAAAATACCGGAGGTGTTCCATCCAATGATTGAAACCACTCGAAAGTATAATTCGGGTTTGAGCTATTCTGTCCGTTGTCAACAGTAGCGATCAATTGTGCTGTACCGAAGGAAGGATCACAGCTTATTTGTGGTAAGCTCTGGGTAATGTCAACATCCGGATAAACAATATCAGCATCTTCAATTACAACTTCAACGGGTGACGATTCACAATTTGTTTGCAAGTCGCGAACCAACACAAAATAACGGTCTGGCAACTGATCCGGCAATAGTGCCTGTTGAAAAGGAACATTCCCTGCATCGACCATAGCAGGACTCGGGAAGGTGCCCTTAAACCAGCTATAGTCAAAGCCTGCATCGAGTTGGGTAGGATCTGTTATGGTTGTTGATCCTCCGATAGTGATTTCAATTACTCGCGCGTTGCCCGTTGGAAAGCAGTTGATTGGATCGAATACATCAACATCAACAATGTTGGGTAAGCTTAAGGATAAGTCAAGATTCAATACCATGCCCTTTTCAAAGAAACATCCGGTAGCGACATTATCTATTCGTACTGAATAAGTGCCTTCGGGAGCGGCATCAAGTGTGCTCACGGGGTTGACGTAGGTCTCTGTCGTGGCAGGGTCTAACGGCCCTGCGTTAAGGGTCCATGTAAAGCTATAGACATCCATAATGCCATCACTATTTCCATCCGTTCCGCCATTCCGTTCAGCAGCGGTTGCAATTAACTGACCATTCGGCAAAGCACCCATACAGTTCGATGCAGGTGTAAAGGCAAACGAAACATCAGGGTCTATGCTTTTATCCAGAATATCTCTACGCAACGGCGCTGATTCACAACCAAAACCAGGGCTACCTAAAATGCGCTTCGCTTTTACGAAGTACGTACCGGCCTTGATGGTTGGCATCGTAGTCGTGTTTAAATCAAAACCATTGATACCACTCGCGGAAGCAATTTCATTTCCTGAGACTGGCGAATTCTGATACCACGTAAATTCAAACTCTGTAAATGGACGAGTATTATCAGTGCCTACCGCTACTTCCGTTACCGTAATTCTTCCATCGTTCAAACAGATTAATTGATCATTCACCAATGCATCAACCGTTGTAACCGGAATCAGAGAGCGGGTTATAATGGTATTCACATCAGTAAAGCAACCGCTTACTTCATTGGTTACCCGAACAACATATGCATCATCCTGCAACCCTGGAAAATTATCGGCTACTCCATCTTGGGTTGTACTAACGATAGCAGCTGGATTAATTAATGAAGTTCTGCTATAGGTGTAGGTAGGCACAGGTGCCGGAGAAGGCATCGACCCAGGATTATCCACATCAATTACTATTGCTCCCTCAAAGAAAACTGGATCACACGATGTATTGGTGAGTGGAGACAATCGTGCTGTTGGATCAAATCTTAAATCAATGATATCTTTTCTCAATGGCGCAGATACACATCCTGAACCAGGACCGCCTGTGAGACGCTTTGCCGTTACATAATAGCTGGTGGCAAGCAACTGTGAATACTCACCAGCATTTGTTCCAGGTAATAAAACTCCTCCAACAATTGGATTAGCCAAATCATCATTAAGCGCTCCACTATTGGGATCTCCTTTTTTCCATGTGAACTCAAAGTCTCCAAAGGCTACATCACTTGGAATGTAACTATCTGTTGCCCCTACATCGATGCGTGTTACTGTTATGCTTCCATCCGGATTACAAATAATTTGATTGGTTACATCGGCCAATGCAATGATAACCGGAACCGACGATCGCTGAATGCTCGTTGAAGCATCGACAAAACAACCACTGGTATTATTGGTAACGCGAACTACATAATCACCATCCTTCAATCCGATAAACGGTTCATTTGCAGAATAGGTAACACCATCAGCCGGAACAGACGGTTCTAAGGTAGTCCAATCATAGGTATAGTTAAGAGGCGCTGGACCTGATCCGGCATCGATGACTACAACTTGAATCGCACCCTCAAAATTACCCACCGTTTCACACGAAGTATCATTAGAAGGTGTCAATACTACATTTGGATTTTCGCGCTGATCGTCTATGTCCACTCGTAACGGTGCTGATTCACAACCGGAGCCGGGAGCACCGGCAGTACGCTTCGCTTGCACAAAATATATATCAGCGCCAATGGTCGAGTACTCGCCCGGATTTGTTCCTGCAGTTAACTGCGGCACTTGAATTTTGGCTGCTAAATCATCCGTTAAGAAAGACGTTGTTGGTGTCGGGCTATTTCTAAACCACGAGTAAGAGAAATCAGAAAAGAATTCAGGATCGGTACCGCGAATAAAACTTGTAGACCCTACATCGATCTGTGTTACCGTTATACTACCATCAGGATTACATAAAATCTGTGGTAGAGAAGCAGCGTTCGTAACAATGATGGGAAGGAATGCTGGTGAAATAGTGGTAGATCCAGAGCTTGTACAGCCGCTGGCGTTATTTAAAACTTCCAAGGTATAACCACCATCGTTCAGACCTGTAAAATTATCATCTACTAAAAGCCCGTCTCCATCAGAGGTAGCCGGAGGTGTGATGGCCGTAGCTGCGGCAATCCAATCGTATGTGTAGGCCACACCGGGAATTGGATTGACTGAACCTGATGAAGTAACGATTACCTGAACCGCACCTTCAAAATTAGTATCACATGCCGTATTGGAGAATGGTGTTAGCGTGAATGAAGGATTAACCGAATTATCTAAAATATCCTTTCTAAATGGTGCGCTAAAGCAACCTAAACCACCCGTTGTACCTGCATTGACTTTCGTGGCAACCACATAATACGAACCTACCGTAATCGATGCGGAAGGTAAAGGTGCACCGACATTGGATAATATTTCACCGCCTTTTGTTGCGGTGTTGTTACCATTCGAGCTGAGTACCCGCGAGGCAAGGGTAAGCGTAGGATCAGTATACCAATCAAATCGATAGTCACCTAAATCATCGCTTGGTCCATTCACAATAGAAAGTGATTGAACTTCAATCTGAGCATTCGTCTCTAATAGTGCATCGCAGAACAAAGCATCCTGACTGGTAACATCTCCATCCACCAATTCTGCAACGGCCGGTTGGTTCGGAATTGATACTACTCGCTCAGTAAAGCATCCATTTGAAGATTCAACGTGTATTGTATAAAGAGGAACTTCATTATCTGGTCGTAAACCGGTAATGGATACAGGCGCTGGTGCACCTTGTGTAGGGTTAGGAATAGCGAACGGTCCTAGAGCAACAGTTCCTCCCCACGCTACCGGTGCCGGGTTCACATCGACAGCATAGGTAAAGCCAGTGGTTAAATCGTTGGTGTTTCGGTAGATGATAATCTCAGCAGAACCATCCGCTGAATTGGTATCGCACGAGGTGTTGGCGGTTAACGCACCCACCAAATCAACTACTGGTGCCAATGCATGCGATTCGATTTCTACGACTGCGTATACCGGACAATTGGGTGCAAAGCCTTGTCTTACTTCAATGGTATATTTTCCAGGAGCTAAAGCAGTATAGGTCTGAGGATTCGGATTCCCAACAGCCGGGCCGATGTCTGGTCCTATTTTGTTAGCCGCAAGAGGATTCTCTCCTGAGTAAAATCGATAAATATAATTATCAATTGTCCTGGTTGCTTCAATGTTACTAACTGTTACTTCAACTTCTCCGTTGCCAATGTCGTAAGGGCAAATCGTAGAGGGAGTCAAGACAGGTGTAATAACATGTGAATTTGAGAACGGCAGAAAAATAGTTCTATAGTTACCACAACCATTCCCATTATCCTTAATTACTAAGGTGTATAAATTTGATGAGAGTCCTGTAATCTGATCTACAAGACCTGCGCCAAATACTACATCAAACGGAGTAAGGGGATTGAACACAGGTGGGTTGTTAAAAAAGTTGATGCTATCATTTAGCGGGCCGCCTCTAAACCATGAATAGTCATACGTTGGTCCATCGCCACCCGTCAATGTCGCAGTCATTTCTCCTCCACCTACTGCGCAATCCGCTGGTCTAACATCAATGGCAATTGCAATGGTTGTTTTATTTGTGTTGTCGGCTACCGTCCTGCTAATCGGTTGTGAAATACAACTCGTTAGATTATCCTGTGCAACAACCGTATATACACCGGGTATTAGACTCGAGTAGTCGCCATTGTCGAGGTTAAAAACATCGGCATTCGTAATAACATCGGCAGATAGGGTTGTTTGATTCAATCCTTTTTCGTTTAGCCAGAAGAAGGTATAACCGTTTTGAACACCGCCAACATCGGCATTGACTTCTCCGTCTGGAGTATCACATCGTGTAACATCTGAACTAACCGCAGCTGCTACTACAGGATACGTAATTACTTCTGGTAAGAAGATTGACTGTGTGTTGGTGCAACCTGTAGCCAGGCGAACCACGTTCAGGTTGTAAAACAGATTTCCTTCGAGACGATTAACCTGTCCGTTCTTGGCTGTGGTGGTAGTTACCGGTGTTCCCGGATTCACTATGGGGTTACCCTGATTGAACCAGCTAAAGGTATATTTTGATGCCAGGTTTTCTACGCCCGATCCGCCAAAGCTACTTTCATCAATGGTGGCCGTTAACATTCCATTTGGATTCAAATCATCACATGAAGTTTGATTGATTGGTGTTATCGTAATTGGAGGCGTAAAGAAATCATCTTTTACTTCCACCGAAACAATATCAGATGTACATCCAATTTCATCAATGGTAACTGTACCTGAATAAAATGCTGCTACTAAAGATGTAATGGTGCTGATCGTTGTCTGTGCGGGACTATGCGAAGGTAATACGGTACCGGAGTATTCACCATTGAACCAATTATACCTTAATGTTTGAGTTCCTGAATAGGTTCCTCCATAGATGAACGAAAGTTGTTGTACCGAACCATTCACCGAAACACCAGCAACGATAGGGTCACAAATGGTATTTGGATTGGCGGATAACGTAAGCAAAGGTTTAACCTGAGTATCCGGTAATTCCACGGTAAAGGTATTCTTACAACCATCACCGCTGTTCGTTACAAGAACGGTATAGAATTTACCGATTCCACCTTGCAACGTATCAAGACTTGTAGGGATGTTGGCAATGAGTTGATCAGTCTGTAAAAGTCCCCTGCGCCACGCAAAAGTGTATCCAGAAAAAGGAGAACTATTACCATCAACATCATCGACCTGCACCAAACCATTTGCTTTAGCCGGGTCACAGTTTGTGGATGCCAGAGCACTTGCCTGAATAATGGGCAAAACTTGTGCAGGTGTAACTTGTGTTGTAATGACTGGTGATTGACAACCAGTTGAAACATGTGTCACAAATGCGGAGTAAAAACTGCTGTCCCGATTAACCAAATTAGCACCGGTAATGCCTGCTAAAACGGATCCCGTTTCCTCATCTGTCCATTCATATACGAACGTTTGAGGTAAACCGATAGACGCCAAGTTAGGAATGGAAGCCGTGACCGTTCCATTGAAAGGGACGCCTGCAGCCACAGGATCGCAAATCGAATTGGGAGTAGCAACCAATTGCAAAACAGGTAGCACACGAGCATCTGAAATTTCTTTGGTGTCCGTCATCTGACAGCCATCCAATTGATTTGTAACCAATACGGTGCGAAATACTCCTACTCCACCCTGCTGATTAACAATCGAAGAACTGGTTTGACCAACGATCGGAGTGGTTAAGTCAACTCCGTTATGCCATTGAAAAATAAAAGGAGAACCAATACCAGAAGTTGCACCTGCTGTGACGCTATTGATTACTACACTTCCATTTCCAGTTATAGGTAAGCAATTAGTAGAAGGATTTGCTGTAGCATCAATGACTAATGTTACCTTGGCTGGTACCACATCAATATTGGCTGGTGCCGAAACGCAACCCGTTGGTTGGTGGGTTACAACACCGTTATAACTGCCATTATTGAGTAAAGTAATAGTGGCATCGGTGTCCGTTATCGTTGTGCCCGTGGTCGTATTGGTCCATGAAAAAACGAAGGTTGGATTCGAAAACTGACTTGAAGCAGCATTGGTAATTGTTGCTCTGACCTCTCCATTAAATTCAACCCTTGGTGAAGTAAGATTGGGATTGCATATGGAATTAGGATCTGCTTCCAATTGTAAAATTGGCAGAAGACTATTATCGGCAATTAGCTGTGTATTTGTACTTCTGCATCCATCATTCGTATTGGTGACACGGACTGTGCGAAACACCGCGCCTCCACCTTGTATTCCTGTTAAGCTCGATCCTGTTTGAGCAGGGATTAATACAGTTTCATCTACTCCATTAAACCATGCAAATACAAAAGGAGAACCAGTGCCTGATGTAGCGCCTGAAGTAACATTTGTTACGATCATTGAACCATTCGGTGCAGTGGTACAATTTGTCGAAGGTACCGGGTTCGCGGTGATGCCGGGTATAGTGCGTTGATCATCCACAAAGCCGGTGTTTGGTGCAGCAGTACATTTTAAATCTGTTCTGCTGACAACAACCGTGTAGAAACCAGTATTCAAATCAATCAACGAAGTTCCGGTTTCAGCTCGTGGTGTACCAATAGCTGATGAGCCCGTAAACCATGTAAAACTATAGTTTGTAAAGTCAACTACCGGAGTGCCACCAAATGTTACCGATGCCGACACAGCCCCGGAAAATTTCTTATTCGCTAAGATTTCATCGCAGATGCCATTTGGTGTGAGGGTTAGTGTAACAACCGGTAGATTGATTACTTCCTGAATGACGGTATCTTTCGTAGCGAAACAGTTCAAGGCTGACGTTATTCTGACCGTGTAAGACTGACCACCACCCTTCACACTTTCGGCTATGCTACCATTCGTACCTGAAACTGATGTGTGTAAATTTTGAGGCAGCGTGTTTTGACCTACGAACCACTCAAATGTAAAATTGGATGGGCTTTGTGCAACTCCTCCTATTATCGCAGTAGCTTGCAGTCGACCATTAGGCGCTAATGGATCGCAAGAAGTTTGTGGTGCCAATTGTGCAGTTGTAACCTGCGGTACAATCGTCTCAGTTTTTACTTCTACAACAAAAGGAGTCGACTTACATTGCGTAGCATTATTAATGGTCTCCACTTCATAGAAACCAGCCGCTAAGCCCGTTCGTGTGGGACCGGTGCCATTTGCAGGTGGAAGGATACTGCCTCGTGTACCACCTACTATGTTGTGAAAATACCAATTGAACGTGAAATTAGCCGGATCTTGTGGTACTCCCGTTAATGTAGCCTGAGCAGTAACCGCACCGCTGCTTAAGTTGGCGCAATTCACCACCGGTGTCGATGTAGCCGTAACGTCTGGTTCAAACGCCAAATCATCTACTACCTCGGATGCCGTGGTGGTACAACCATTTCGGGTTACTACTACGGTGTAGTTATTACCAATGAGATTAGATGCACTAGCTGTAGATATACCAAGAGGTGACGCATTGGTAAACCACTCGAAACTAAATCCAGTATTTCCCCCAGCTACCACTGCTTCGAGGGCACCATTTGGCGGCGAACAATTGGTTTGATCTGACAGTACGTTAATGGTAACAGCAGGTAATGTAATTTCCTGTGCGATATTCGTACTCACCAGTGTGGTGGTACAGCCTTTCGAAACATTTGTTGCAATAAAAGAGTAGTCACCGCTAGGTAATCCAGAAATAGTGTAGTTGGTACCACCAAGAGCTGCTGGTACAGGACTGGCGGTGTTTAAACCATAATACCATTGAAAGGTATAGTCACTGTAATCTACTACTTCATTTGCAGCAACGGCAGGACCTTTATATATGCGTGCGCGCAATTCACCAACGTTAGGATCGGCTGCTACGCATTTAACATTGTCGCGGATCTTTTGCACAGCAGCCGTAAATGGATCAGGTGTAACCGTAACCCGATACATGTTGTTCTCAATCCTACACTCCTTTGTAGATGGTCCGGTAAGTACGATGGGCAATACCGCACCGTTGTTATACATGACAATGTACAAGTCGAATACGGTACCGGGTCCATTAAACGCAATAGTAGGTGATTTGAATTTTTGATTTACCTGTAGATTGGTTATAGTAACCGTAGTACTTTTTAAAAGTACAGCAGCAGGATTCGTGGTTGGATCACCGTTGAAGAAACTTACTGGAACAACGTCCGAAATAGGCAAGTCCCCCGAATTGATAATATTGAAGAAAACCTGAATGTCGAGATTACCGCAAATTGGTGGTGTAAAAACAACAGCAGGGTCGTAAACACTATTTCCATTCGAATCACATCCGGGAAGTGCTGGGTTACTATTACAAAGTGGATTTGGCGTATCCCCGGTGAAGGCTAAGTCAGGCGCAGGAAACACTGGGCATCCTTCTGCACTTAAAAAAGGTATTTGATTTAAGAATACATTTAAGGGAGTCTGTGGGCCAGGTAAACCATTCGAACAAGCACCATTACTAAACACTAAAGCAGGATCGAGCTGTGGGAAAGGCAACGTCAGGTCATCGTTAATGTTAACGACATGGTACCCTGGTTGATTCCAAACTTTTCGGGTTGGCATCCATTCATTACCAGTCGAAAAGTAAAGGCGTACTTCGCCTAAAGCTTGCTGTTGTATATCATCACAAATATCAAATGCATTGCTTCTATTGCACGGTACACAAATATCGGTTGCGCCATCACCATTTACATCGGCAATGATGGGTCCTTCTGTATAGGTATGCGACTGACATATCGATGACCAATATTTAACCGTGCCAGTGGCTCCATCAATCACAACCAGTTCTTGTGAATCACGATAGATCATTTCCGGTTTAGCATTATTATCAAAATCGTAAATGGTTACCGTTAATACACCTGAACGAGAATCGTTAATGGTTCGGGGATTGGTCCATAAAGGAATTATATTTGTTCCTGGAGCATCCGTGGTAATACAATACAAATGACTACCTGCAATGAATGAAAAGTCGAGCTTTCCATCACCGTTCGCATCTCCAATGTTCACTCGTCCCGTACCCCAAATCCATCCGCTTTGATAATTTGTATAACTGGCTCCCGACGGACATTTACCTGCCGGTTCTGTTCCAGGCGCAATACCTAAATCGGCACTGCTTAGGGTTCTAAAGCCACTGACAGTATTTTTCTGAACGTTCCAATAGAATACGGTTGTTCTTCCTACCGATGAATTTAATGCACCTGTTAGAACGACATCTACAAAGCCATCCTTATCGATATCTCCAACACTTGTGCTGGCGTGTGTATCTACTCCGTATTCAACCGGATCATTCATTAATTTGACAAAGTACTTATCGGGTACCGCATCCGAGTTTATGTCGAAACTCAAAGTATTCATGTCGCGCCACAACGTTAAGGCAGCCGGAGCACCCGGACTACGATTGGTAAGCGATGGAATTTTATAAATTTTCGGTCCGACAACCAGTTCCATTACGCTTCCGTCATTACCCGCTGATTGGACATCAACTGTTACAGGCGCAGCAGTTACATCAATATCCCATTGACTCGTATTGGTCATTAACTTAGCACCATCACTCGCGAGCAATTTTCCAGTTTCAGCGGCAAAAATTCTATCACGCAAATAAATCTCAGCTTTTTCATCACCATCCATGTCGGCAATTCCAAATATGCCAGGGCGGTTGGTACCCAGATATATCGGATAGCCAGGCATCAGCACAAGACCTTGCGCGCCATAAGCCTGAAGCTTTAACCCAACGAGAAAAAAACAAGTGGGTGGACTCTTTGGGCTACCCGCCCGGTTACTCACCACGGCAAAAATTTCACCACGCTTATCAGCATCGATGTCGGCTGTGAGTACCTCCATTTCAAACACTAAATTGGCGGTTTTACCACAGCCAATGTCATCGAAGCTGCTCGAAATTGCGTTTCCTGAAAGTCTGAAATCGGCCAGGATATCTCCGGGCGCAAATGTTCCTCCGCCCAACGCGGGTACACCTGTTTGTGTAGTTGTGGATACAAGTCGTACTTCAGCATTCCATTTCGATGTTATTAATACATCCGGCATTCCATTACCATCTACATCGGCTGCTGCAACTTTTGATTGAGTATCTGCTGTATTTTGACCTGACACTGCCGGAGGACCCACTAAGTCAAACGGTGTGCTTGCCCCTGGGGGCGTGATACTACAGTCCGAACCTTGTCCAACAAAGGTAAGACCATAGTAGGTCGCACAATTCGAATCGACCTGATCAATTCTTCCATCGCCATCATTATCTGCTAAGTCAAAACATTCACAACCAAGTTCTTTCCCATCAGCCGGAATGGGCAGACAGAACGGATCTGTGCAATTAGCGGTTTTGCTACAATCTACAGTTTGAGAGAATGCCCGTACTGCAAACAGGGATAAGACAATGCAAAAGATAAACCGTTGAGAGCGATTTTTTGATTGCAAAAATGTCAAACGCTGCGTCATATATAGGTCTAAATTTTACTTCATAATTAATACTGAACCCGTCAATGGTTTCTTGTTGGGGCAGGACAGTACATAGAAGTACACGCCGTCCTGAAGTACTCTACCGTTAAAAGTTCCATCCCAACCAAGTACATCATATCCTTTCTGATTCAGTAACATGGTTCCCCGATCATCAAAAACTTTCATTGTGCAATCCGGTAAACTTTCAATACCCTCCACTTTCCATCGATCATTTTGTCCATCACCATTGGGTGAGAACATATTGGGTACTACAAGATTTACATCTGCACAATTTGTTGAAGGGGCAATCGTGATTTGATTGGTACCAATACATCCATTTGTCTGGAGTATCGTAACTGAATAAATTCCAGGTAATGGTACATCAACATCAGGAGTGGTAGCGATGCTGGTATTTCCAGCAAACCACTCGACTGAATTGAAAATTCCCTGAAGCGACAGATTGACCGTTTTATCTGGGCAAATCTCCATTGCAGAGGCAATAATTTCTGGCTGTTGCGATGGCAATACTGTAATGAGTTTTGAAACACTTGAAGTACATGTGCTTAACCCAGCATAGTTTATAGTAAGCGAGGGGTTAGCTGCTGGTGTTGCTGAATAAGTATAAGTAGGAGAAAAATCTGTACTAGATCCACCCTCGCCGAAACTCCACGTGTAGGTTACCGTTGCTGTATTATCAACAGCTGATGTGTTAGTAAATGTAATAAGTTCATCGATGCAGGCTGGAGCACTTATGGTAAAGTTTGCAACAGGTTTTGTGTTTACCAATAACACAACCGGTAAGGTTTCTTCTGAACAACCTCCGAATATTATTCTCGCGGTGTAACTACCAGCAGAGGATGCGGACACATTGTTGAGAATTAGCGAGGTGTTGATTTGTCCACCCACATCGCCTCCGTTTTTAACCCATTGGTATGTTCTTCCGGGAACGAAAGCCACTGACAGTGTAACGTTTTCACCTTCACATAAAACGCCTGTAGCACTTGTGCTGGTGATATTGAAACTGCCGACATCAGCAATCGTAACTTCTTCTGTATCTTCATTGCCTGTACACGCGCCTACTTTTAACCTAAGAGAGTAAAGCCCAGCTTGTAAAGCTGTTACTGGGGAAATGATTAATTGATTATCCGTTTCCTCAAGAGCAAAACCATTTGGACCCCTCCAAACATAGGTTGCCCCGGCAACTGCATTTGCGGAAATCGTCAAGTTATCACCCACACAAGCCTGAGGCACAGCATTGATTACCGCGATCGAAGGAACCGATCCGGAACCCGATGCTACCGCTACGGAAGTTGAAACTTCGCTACAAGTCGCACTCTCTCCTACCGCCCTAACGGTATAGGTGCCGGCCGAATTTATGACAGCAAAAGCATCCGCACTTGCGGGCTTCACGGTTAGTCCGTCTTTTATCCATTCGAATGTTACATTCGGTATCGGAATTGCCTTGAGACGAATGGTCTGCCCCGGGCAAATAGTTAATGGCAGCTCGTTTAATATAACAGGGTTGTGGCAATTCATATTCCGCAACATGGTAATTGAATTGGCAACACCTAGAGCAACCGCGTTAGTGAAAACAATATCCGGCTTGGCATCGCCATCAAAATCAGCTACCCGGCTAAACCATCCAGTCTTAAGCGGTGTAGCAATGACAGATGAGGTGAAACCAGGTGTTGCAAAATTGCCATTATGCAAAAACACGTTAATAGAATTTGTTTGTCTGGTGTTGACAATTACGTCAGGAAAACCGTCACCGTTTATATCGGCACATTCAACACCAAATGGGCCTGGACCGGTACTCAATAAAATTTGCTCACTAGAAGACGAGAAAGCAATTGTGCTACCACTTGTTTTGTTCAGTAGCACAATAACTTGTGAACCGAAGACACTTGTGACCACCATATCAAGCTTGCCGTCATTGTTGAAGTCGGCTGAATTAACATCGTTGATCGTGCCGGGAACATTTATGGTTTGCGCCGGCGCAAAGTTTATAGATGCTGTGCTTAAATTTTTTAAAAGAAATAAGTTAGCTCCTTGATTTTGTGAAGCCACAATATCAGGCCGGCCGTCATTATCGAAATCCTGAATTTCCAGCGCAAGGGTATTGGGTGCTCCTATTACAATTACTTTTATCGGTGTAGGGTTGATGTTCAACACACCACCCGAACTTTGATTTTGAAAAATATAGAGGTTATTGTTGTTTGCTGAATTCGTCACAATAATTTCAGGCTTACCATCACCATCTAAATCATTAATAGAAATCTGGCGCGCCAAATTTCCGATGTCGATAAAAAGTTCGGTCGCGGTTGCAAAATTGGGAGTTGTTGTACTTGTGTTGCGAAGAACAAGGATACTGTTCGCTGTTGACCCTCCCCTAGACACAACTACCTCCGGCTTACCATCACCGTTTAAATCTCCCGAAGCAATGTGTTGTGTTGGTAAATTAATATTCAGTGTTGGGAGATTACTTTTGTCGTAGCGATCATAAGCGACACCCCCGAGTGGACTTTTATTGTGGAGAACAATCAAATCGGTTCCGGCATCATTTCGCGTCCCTATTAAATCGGGTTTTCCGTCACCATCTAAATCAGCAGAGGTAATATCAAACACCGAAGGAACATTTGCAGAAAGTACTACAGTTTGAAATTTTGTTGGATCGAAGAATGTACCACTAAAGGATGATAAAAATTTAAGGGGCGATTTTGTTGATAGTCGCGTGGTGAGATTAAGTACTTCAATGTTATGGTACTTAGCTTGTGCTGGTACTGCTACAGTGATTGAAAATTCGGTTGATGTTACAACACTCCCTTGTACGTGATCGAACCACACCTGAAGAGACGTAGCATTTATGCTAAAACCAGATCCGGTTATTAAAATAGTGTCTAGCGGATATGTTCTTAAGGGATCTACATTTACTATAACTGGCCGTTGAGCTTTCACTGTGGTAGCACAGATGATACAAACCAGCGTAAGAAAAAGACCCTTCATTTTAGTGGGAGATATGAAACACACAGCACCGCAACACTATTTGTATGCGATCTTATTTAAACACGCATTAGAAACTAAATCACTATATGCAGTAGAGAATAGATACTAAGCTTTTTGAGCTACACTTACTTGCTCTTGTATTTGGGTTTTCTTATTTTATTTGAAAATTATTCGTAACCTGTAAAAGTAGCACCTCATCTGTATCTATGATTTCATTCATTTGGTCGTCAGTTATATTCATTGCTTTCTCAGAAGCCAAAGGTGTGACAATAACGACTAAGAACAATCAGCGTGAACCTGATTTACACAAATCATGAACCTAAGAGTTTTCCTGATAGCGGGAAAGGGAGATTATGCCATGATTTTCGTTATCATTTACATCTTTCTAGAACTAATTAACTACCGATCTTTCTTAGGAATATATTAACGGACGTGTTCACTTATTTCGGTTCAATTCTATCAAATTGTTTTCAATCTCGTATTTGATGAGCTGCGCTGTGTTGAATAGTTCTAATTTATCCTGAATATTAAGCTTGGGAGTTTCTACAGTTCTATCTCCCTTGAATATAGTTAGGATTTCACGGCTACCAATTTGTAGAATAGTTGTTGAGATGAAGAAAAACTGAGAAGAGAATTAATTAAACGACTGCCTGAATTCTAAAGGAGAAAGATTAGTCTTCGTTTTAAATAATTTGCTAAACGACTGTGGATGTTTATACCCAAGTTGATATGCTATTTCACTTATTGATAAATCGATCGTTGAAAGTTTCTCTTTCGTTTTTGCTATTATTTTTTCGTGAATGTGCCGCTGTGTGCTTTGTCCTGTCAATGCTTTTAGTAAACTGCTTAAATAGCTTTGCGACACGTTCAATGTGTCTGCCATGTATTGCACAAAGGGTAATATTTTAGAAATCTATCATAATAGTTGGCAAAGAAAAAGAAACGCCCATGAGGATCTGATGGTCTTCCGTCTTTTCGCCTCGCAATATGTAGTAATCTATACTGACTTTGCGATGAAGGCAATGATGATAGATGATTATCGTTATTGTGTCGTATATTTGCAATCAACTACGGATACTATAAGCTGTGCTGTTTTTAATATAACCAGACGCTTTTTTAATTTTCGATATGGTGACGTGGAGTCTTCAGTAACGTCTTGCTTTTGCCTGATTAATGGATGTGAATGCGCTTTCTTTTTTGCTTTCTTCTGGTTATTTTAATGGTTGGGTGTATTGATACATATGCCCAGAATTATCCTGTATACAACAGTTTTTTTGTTAATCCGTATTTCTATAATCCCGCAGAAGCTGCTACTGAATTTAGTTATGTATATCTTACGCACCGTCAGCAATGGAAGGATATTCAAGGTGGCCCAGTTTTGTCATCTATTAGCTTTTCGACTTTACTAAATGAAACCCGCTCAGCGATCGGAGGGAAAATATCCTCTTACAGCAGAGGTGTATTAAGTACCACCGATGCAACGCTTTCCTATGCGTATGCTGTTCCCGTTAGCAAAAAGAACTGGTTATTCTTAGGACTTTCAGGAGGAGTAATTTCAAATTCAATAGATCTCACAAAAGTTTCTGATCCCACCGACCCTGCTTTAAAAAATTACCTTTCTAATAATATTCAGCCGGTGGCAAATTTCGGCATGCTTTTCCGGTCTGCTTCGGGTTTTAACCTGGGTGTTTCATTGCCCCAACTTTTTACCCCTGCATTCAATGGCTCTGATAATTTTGCGAGTACGGCAGTTTCACCTTTCGACAATATTTTTGTTACCGCATACTACCGAAGGAAAGTGGAAGGAAAACTAGTGAATCGTAACAAGCGAGGTGTGCGTTCAAAAGTCAAGTCCAAGGAAGCCAATGCTCCACTGGAATTATACTTCAACTATAAATATTCAGCTGCAGGTAATAGTCAGATGGAGGCTCTTATTAAATTCAATCTCTCTGAAAATTTCTGGGTGGGTGGCTCATATCGCTTACCGCAAGGGTATACTGCAAACTTAGGATTAGCCTATCAACGTTTTACGCTCGGATACTCTTACGAACCTGTACAAAATGATTTACAATCGGATATCCACGATATAATCCTGGGTATCCGATTAGGAGAAAAGAAGAAATTTAAACGAGTGATTCCCATCTTGCGATCGCAGTTAAAAACTGTTCCGACTGAACACCATACAGCTCGCTTCCAGGAAACAGTAGTTGATCCTGATAACATTACTGCGGAGGAGAAAGCCACAAAAAAATATTATGTAGTAATTCGCAGCTTCACTGATTTCGGTCAGGCCGATGGCTATAAAAAGAAATTGCTTGCTGATAAATACAACGGCAATGTGTTTTACAATGAGAAAGACAAAAAGTATTATGTGTTCATAATGGAGACATTGAAACAAAGTGAAGCGAATGAGGAGGTTAAGAACTTGAAGAACTATACCAAGCTAAAAGAAGCACACGTATTAATGGTTACGATAGGTCATAAATAGGTGTGTTGATGTTTCGTGTCAATTATCTTCGCTCAATGTTGGTGTTAGATGAATTAAGCACAGATATATTTTAAGGGTAAATTAAATCAATTGCGTGAAAACTTATGCTTTCAATTATGTTTAACCTTTGTAACTGTAGAAGAGGAGAATTACGCAGTGTAATTATCTTCTTCTTTTATTTTTCTTTACTTCTTTGTCTTTTGTGCTCTTGCCTTTTTTACCTTCTTTTAGATTGAAGTCAAATACATAAGCAACGGTTAGACTTAGAAATTTTTCGTTAGATCGTAAATTGTCTGTGAAACCAAGTGTCCGCCAACTAGCGCTGTTAACGCCACCGTAAAATGTGTGCCCCGACATAAAGCGAAGTTCAGTTAATATTTTCTGCGATCTTCTTAAGGGCGAAACAAATCCAACACCAATATTTATTCCAAAGAGCCAACGATTTACATCCGTAAAATACATTTTATCAAAATCAGGGCCTGTGCCAGGTGGAGTTTCAGGCATGGGCTGAAAGACAATATCGTAGCGTTGAAATTGATTCACACCAATCTTGCCGTGGCCACCCAACCAATAACTGATGTTTGGCCCGACATTAACAAACCACAGTGAGGGAATATTTTTTCGCAATTTAAAAGGAAATGATTTACGCAGAAGCATTGAAACGTCTCCGTAATAATAGGTTCCTAAATTTGTCCACGAATCGTTATTCGAAAGTATTTTGCGTCCGCGCTGAGAAAAACCCACTTCAGTTTCAAATGAGTATCTATTCTTCAAAGGGAAAATAATCAGCGCAGCGCCCAAATAACCAAGTTGGTTCCGTTGAGAAAAATCTTCTCTATCTATCTTGTCGGCAATAACAGATCGTGTAAAGAGCAGACCACCCTTGATACCCAAGGAAAATTCCTGTGCTTGAACTGAATACATACTTCCCGCACAGTAAAAGCTGGCTAAAAAAAATAGCAAGTTCCTTGAAGGTTTCATTTGGTCAATCAGATACTAAATCAAACATATATCATTTTTTGGTCTTGAAAACATTTAAATGACTGAAAAGCTTGGCATGCTGAGGTTGATTCAGGTTTTTGACAAAAAGCCTTTGAATTTTCGAATTAAAGTTAACTAAAGGCACATGACACATTTTATATTACCTAATTCATAATACCTTAAATTGTCGTAAATTGTTTAACCAGACGAGTACAACAAACACCTAGTTTGTTGCGCGCGGCCTTTAACGTTTTGATTATCAGTCTTGAGAAGATTTTGCATTGGGAAGTGAGTACAATTAAGAATCGATAATGATTTTTTATCCTTCTCGAACTTCACACTTGTTGTAGCGAGAGTGAGCACTCGTTTTATTCCGAATTTTTTCATTGCTGAGATGATATTAGCGTGTGCATCTATTATGGGTGTTCCTTCATAAATGCGTTTCAATCGCAATCAGGAAATCAACCATCCGACCCACGCGCACAGCTATTAATCACAAAAATCCCCTATTTCATCCCATCGGTTTGGAAAAAAGAAAAATAATCTTGACTATTGTACCGTACTAGTTAAGTAATACAGTAAATCTGATACAATGGTCAGTATCAACAAATTAAAATTCAGTTATTCTAAAAAACAGCAGCCGCTGTTCAAGAATTTGAACTGTGAACTGTCGGCTGGCAGCATTGTCGGTCTGTTAGGGAAGAACGGAGCAGGCAAAACAAGTTTACTTAAACTCATGATCGGTTTGTCCGTGCCCACCAAGGGATCGGTACGCATCATGGGTCATGAGCCTTCAAACCGGGAACCTTCGCTACTACGGGAAGTTTACTTTCTTCCTGAAGAATTTCATCAGCCAAGTGTTTCGATCTCTAAATACGTAAACGCAAATGCTGGCTTTTATCCGCGATTTGACAACGACCTTCTTAAGCGTCTGATCAACGACTTCGAGCTTCCCGACAATAAAAAGCTAAGTCAGCTTTCTTACGGACAGAAAAAGAAATTCCTGATCTCATTTGCATTATCTACGAAATGCAGACTCCTAGTTTTGGATGAACCTACCAACGGCCTCGACATCCCATCAAAGACGATCTTCAGAAAGGTGATGGCAGGTTCGCTTGATGACGATCAGCTCGTGATCATCTCAACACATCAGGTAAGGGATGTAGAAAATCTCATTGACAGAGTGTTGATGCTGGAGGAGGGAAAATTCATCATGCAAAAAAATATTTACGAGATCTCTTCCAGGCTTCATTTTTCCACCACGACTTCACCGGAAGGGAAAAATATATTGTATCACGAAATGGTGCCCGGTGGGTACAAAGTGATTACTCCGCAGACAGACGGAAATTCTTCTGTCGACATTGAACTACTATTCAATGCGATTTCTAACGGAACTGAAAAAATGAGAGAATATGTCGAATAATATATTCAGTTGGAAGCGATTACAGATGCTGTTCAAACAGCATTTCATCCATAACGCGCAATTCCTTTTGTTGTCGACAGGCGCTTATATCGGCCTGATCTTCATTGTATTGTCTATCGCGCAAATTGGCAACGGCCTCCAACCACATGACCTAAACAGCTTTCAGGGTTTTCTGATCGGCTTCGTGGTCGTGTTTGGTGTTTTGTATGTGGGTCACTCCTTCCCTGCATTTCGTTCGAAAGAAAGCACGATCAGTTACCTGATGACACCCGCTTCTGCATTGGAGAAATTCACGTTTGAATTCCTCAGCAGAATCGGATTTGCGCTCGTGACGTTGCCGGTGTTGTATTGGCTGACCTACCACTTGCAAGGATTTTTCTTTGCGATTTTCACCGACCATGTTTTCCAATCGATTGGCTTACAATACATCGTTAAGATTGACGAGGACGTGCCCATGATGGTCTATTCACTTGTTACGGCTGCGATCTTGTTCTGCCTGTCGCTGGCGTTCACGGGAGCTGCGATGTTTACAAAACAACCTCTTGTTAAAGCCCTTTTTGCGGTGGCCACGGTTGTCATGCTCTTTTCTGGATATAGCTACATCGTTGTAGAACACATAGGAATTGGAAAATATAATCCGCCTGATCGAATGATGCTGGTTCCTTTAAATGAGCACGGAGCATTGCTGGCGGTTACGGTTGCGCTTTTTGCAGCAACAATGATCATGCTCTTTGTGGCATACCGGAAACTAAAAGAGCGGGAGGTTTAATATGCAATTCCAAGATGGTAGAAGCATTTTTCTGCAAATAGCAGATACGATCACTGAGAAAGTAGTGAGCGGTGAATTCCCTGCAGGTGGAAAAATACCTTCAGTGCGAGAGCTCGCAGCTGCAATGGGCGTCAACCCTAATACCGTAATGCGCACGTATAGTGAACTTCAAGCTATGAACATCATAGAAAATCAAAGGGGCATCGGATACTTTGTGAATCCAGAAGCAAAAAAAATTATTCTCAAAGAAAAAAAACAGGACTTCTTCAATAAAGTGCTTCCGGAATTCCTGAAGCAAGCTGCATTACTCGGCATCAGTGCTGATGAGTTGAAAAAACATTTAGAAAATTGAACGAAACAATATGAAGCTCAGCAATAAAATACTACTCGGATTCTTTGGCTTTCTCTTCATCTACCTTACTGCAGTTTTTGCTGAAGTAAGGTTGACCGGTACGCCAAACTTCATTGACGAAAAAAACAGCATCGCGGAAAGCGTTGACATTTCAGGAGTCACGCATCTTGTTTTAAACGACATCGATAAAGATGTACACATTCGTGCGGCTGATAGTGCTGTATTACAAGTGCGCAGTCTTTCAGGCGGCATTCTGAAAAGATTAAAATACAGGATCTCTGGCGACACGCTTACGATATCAGCACTTGAGTCGCAAGATGTTAAAAATATGAAGATCACCGTTTTTGTCCAGTCCGCCAGTTTAAAAGCAGTTACAGCAAACTCTTGCCGTTTAATGATTAACGGCCTCCAGCAAGACGCATTGCAAATCTCGCAAACCGCGGCCAATGTTTGGATGTCTGACAACAACATCAGCAAAATTCAATCTGATCTAACACAAAAATCATTTCTCAGCATTAACAGTCCGGGTGTGAATACATTGTCATTGAACCTTAAAGATTCTGAAATGCAAGTTTGGTCTCCGGTCGGGCTCTTAGAAGGCTCCATGAAAAACAAATCTTCTTTACGCCTGACCCTGATTGAGCAGATCACATTGAAGAAAGATATGACCAGCACGTTGAGCATTTATTAGTAATTGTTGACGAAGCGTGTAACAAAAGCGTAAAAAAATCTTCTTAATAAAATGTTGGGCGCCCGATGAAGCCGATTCACGACCATATCATACTCAACTCTCTGCGCTATGAATATTGAGATCTCTGAACTTTCGAAGGTTTACCCTAATGGGCACGCTGCGATTAGAAACATAAATCTTTCAATAGGCAGCGGCATGTTTGGATTGCTTGGTCCCAATGGCGCAGGCAAGTCAAGCTTCATGCGGATTCTTGTTACCGCACAAAAAGCCACTTCTGGCACCATCATCATGGACGGATTGGATATCAATACCCACCGACATGAGATCCGGAAACTCGTTGGATATCTCCCACAGGATTTTACTTTTTTCTCTAAGCTGAAAACCTGGGAGTTTCTGGATTATGCAGCCCAACTCTCTACAACACTCAAAAGAAAGGAACGCATTGCAAAGGTTGACAAGCTGCTCGATCAGGTAGGGCTGTTGGATGTGCGTGACCGAATGGCAAACAAACTTTCCGGTGGAATGAAACGCAGACTTGGAATTGCTCAAGCACTGATTGGTGAGCCGCGATTACTGGTAATTGATGAGCCTACCACAGGTCTTGATCCGGAGGAACGAATTCGTTTCAGAAACATACTTTCTGATCTGAGTCAAAAAGATGTTACGATCATTCTTTCTACGCACATCGTTGGTGACATCAGCAGTACTTGCCACAATATGGCAATGCTTAATAAAGGCGCAGTGGTCTTCAAGGGTTCTCCCGAAGGAATGATCGATCAGGTTCGCGGCCACGTGTGGCAGATCATCCTGGACGATGAAGAATTTAATATTCTGAAGTCAAAGTATTCAGTAGTATCAACCATTCCAGCGGATGGAAAATGGGAAGTTCAACTGATCGCCAACGAGAAGCCTCATCCGGAAGCGAAACTTGCCAATCCGAATCTGGAACACGCCTATGTATATTTTATGGAAAATGAATTCGGAGTTTCGTTGGTATGATCTCGATTAAAAACATATTGACGATTTCATCCTACGAGTCGAAAGTGCTTTGGAGAAACTGGTTCTTTCGCATTGTCGCGATTCTCGGCATCGGCTTTCTGACTATTTTTAATCTCGCGGTATTTTCTGAACTCGATACACCGAACTGGCGCGACCTTGCCAACGGCTGGATGCTTCCCTATTCGAGTTTAGTCATGATCAGCATACCACAAGCGGCTGCGGTTATTTTTTTAGCAACGGGACTGATCAAGAAGGATAAGAAGCTCGACACAAACGAAGTTTTTTTTGTCAGAGCGATCACCAACCTGGATTACGTAATTGGAAAAGCATTCGCGCTGTACAAACTTTTCTTTCTTCTCAACGTGGTGCTGCTCTGCATTCCATTGATTGTAGGCCTTACAAATCCTTTTACTACTATCAATCCAACGGCATTCGTGATCTATCCATTGCTAATCAGCATTCCGACCATAGTATTCACAACGGGAATTGCTTTCCTCCTTGTCACCGTCATCAGAAATCAACCGATCTCTATTGTGTTATTGATCGGCATTGCCGGAGTTCAACTCATTTACTATTTCGATAAGTTCTCGAATATTCTGGATTTCACTGCCTTTCGAATTCCATTGTTCGCCTCGGAGATTGCAGGGTTTGTTGATGTGGAGTTCGCCCTATGGCAGCGTGCCTTTTATTTTGTCACGGGCATTGCGTGTCTGTTTGTAACAGCATTTCTTCTCGAACGATTATCGGGCCACAAGGCCGCACATAACGCTACGGCTATCACAGGTGTCGTGCTTCTTGCACTCTCCGCTTTTCTGATGGTGAAACTTTGGGATCTACGTCAGCTCCCAATTGACTTGCGCCAAGAGATGATCAGGGTTAATGCGCAATGGGCCGATGTTCCTAACGTTGAAATCAAATCGCACTCCATTTCCACTGAGTGGGCTGGAAACGAGATTATCAGCAGCTCCGACCTCACGCTAACGAACAACTCAGGCGGACAGCTTGATACGATTTACTTCACGTTAAACCCAGGTTTAATTGTCGACACCGTATTCGTGAATAATAAGTCGGCTCGCTTTAATCGGAATCTCCAAATAATTTCAATTACAGAAGGCATCAAGATCGCAGCAGGTGAACATGTTAACGCGCGCGTAAGTTATCATGGGACCGTAATACAATCTGCGGCACACCTTGAAGTTGACCAGCAACGACATGAGAATGCTGTCGACTACATCGTCTTCTCGTTACCAAAAAAATATTCTTTTCTCGAAGACGATTATGTGCTTCTCACCAAGGATGTGCTTTGGTACCCGGACACCGAGATAGGGTATAATCGGCAGTCGGTTGTAAAAGCAAGGCAATCATTTATCGACTTCGAATTAAATGTAAAGGTTCCGGCCGGAAAGACAGCGATTTCACAAGGTGAGTTAGTTGTCAGCGGCAACCAACACAAGTTCAAACCAGAATATCCGCTTCCTCACATTTCGCTTGTGATTGGCGATTATCAAAAGAAAGAAATCATTGTAGACAGCATTTCTTATTCTGTGTTCCACTATCCTACCAATGATTTCTTCGCTAGACAACTTAACCAGATTAGCGATACACTCTCCTATCTGATCACAGACGTTGTTAATGAATACGAGGATGCGCAAAAGATCTTCTATCCTTTTAAAAGACTTCAATTAGTTGAAGTACCGCTTCAGTTCACTGCTTACAATAAGATCTACGAAAGTCACCAGGCTTTTGTCCAGCCCGAAATGGTTTTTGTTCCAGAGGAAGGCGGTGAAATACGTCAGTTTGATTTCAGAATTCAACTGAGAGACATGAACAAACAGGCTGCCAAAACAAACCAAGTTCTCACCGAGAAGCAGAAACAAGCCAATGTCTTTAATGACTTGATCAGAAAAGTATTTACAAAACAAATTGGTTCGAACTGGGTATACGATGGTAACGACATTGACAACCCTGACTATTCACTTTTTCCAAATTACTACGACTTCAATTCCGGAATCGTAAGTAAAGACTGGGCATTGCTTAACCGCAGCATTGCAACTTATCTGAGAAATGATAAACAGATCCAGAATGACTATTCGCGAAACATCAATGGCATTTCGTTTACTGAGGAGTGCAACAATCTCATGCGAAGCACATCCCTCACAAAGATTTTGACGCAAGCTGAGTTTAGTAAGATCAGTAAGTCCGTGACGCTGAAAAGCCAATACTTGTTCTCCTATCTAGGGCAGACAGTCGGGGAAAACAACTTCAAGACTTTCCTTTATGACTGGGTGAACAAACATCAACATCAGCTAGCCCGCTACGAAGATTTTCGAAATGCAATGCGAGTGCATTTCAATGTTGATATTGATCCGATCATCCGCAAAGTATATTCTGAAACATCACAGCCAGCGTTTGAAATTCTGGACGTCCAAAAATATGAAGTGATGGATGGTGACAGAAAACGTTACCAGGTCTTAGTCAAAGCGAAAAACTCTGGCGAAAGTGACGGAGTGCTGGAGGTTAAATTAAACAGCAACGAGCAGTCAGATGATGAAGACGACAATTATGCAAAGGTGAATGAAGAAGTGATTGAGGAAAAGGCTGGCCGGCTCACGGTCATTAAACACGGAGAAACAAAACTGTTTGGATTTGTTCTGGATGAAAAGCCGAATAACATCAGTATCAATACAATCGTCTCCAGCAATATTCCTTCTGTGATCAATCTACCAATGGGCACGCTTTCAAAGCGTGAAGGCGGAGCTTTGTTCGATGGCGAACGCGTAGTTGAAAAAGAAGAGCTCCTAAAGCAGGTTGAAGTTATTGTTGACAATGAAGATCAGGGCTTCACTCACTTCAGTCCGATCAAGCCAACAATGCTCAAGGCATGGCTGGATGGCCGCGATACGGTAGGGCAAAAGTATTATGGTAATTGGGATAGTTCCTTCTCCCGGTGGCATGCGACAACAGATTCTGATTTTTATGGCAGCGTAATCCGTTCTGCGCACTTCACAAGGGCCGGTGATGGCGAAAAGATTGTGACCTGGACGCCCGTGCTCAAAGAAGAAGGCTTCTATGATATCTACGTTTATATGAGGGGGAAAAATCAAAACGAATTTGTCGGACGTGATGGAGATGGCAGGCAGTTTACATATCACTATATCATTAACAACGCAGATGGTACAGACAATTTGAGCTACAATATATCAAACGCTGAGTCAGGCTGGAATTACCTTGGATCATACTACTTTAAAAAAACCGGAGGAAGCGTTTCGTTGACGGATGAATGTGAGCTTCGAACGGTATATGCAGATGCAGTTAAATGGGTAAAGCAATGATGCTGGAATATTCACAACACCGATCAATAGATAAGAGCAATTAGTTTATTAAAGAACCACTAGAACGCAATCGAATATGATTTTTTCTAACCAGACCAACCCGAGCCAATCAACCTTAAGGCTTTTAAAGAATACAGGAGTATTCCTTTTGCTTCTGGGAAGCCTGCTTATGATTTCTGCGGGCGCAAGGGCGCAAACTACACTGGAACTGCATGATGCAATCGCTATCGCGCAAGCCAGCAGTCGCAATATCAAAAAGTCAATGTTAAATCTGTACAGTAACCAGAGAACCCTTGATGCACAGCGTGCTGCCTTAAAATCGCGATTCGCATTGGACATCACACCCTTTGATTACAATCGGAATCGGAGCTTCAATGATCTGTTCTCAGTGTGGAACACAAATGAAGTTTATAATGTGTTTGCGAATCTTTCGGTAAGCCAGCCGATTGTCGCTACTGATGGAACAATCTCATTGATAAATCGCCTTGGTTATAGAGACAACTATTCAGAATTTCAGGACCTTCGAACAAAAACGTACAGCAACAATTTATACCTCCAGTTAGATCAGCCAATCTTTACTTACAACAGAACGAAGCTCCAGCTAAAAGAATTAGAGTTGAACCTGGAGAATGCCACCATCAGCAACGCATTGCAATTATTAAGTCTTGAACAAAGCGTGACGCAATCATTCTACACGTTTTATCAGCGACAAAATAATTTGCAAATCGCAAAAGATGAATACGAAAACCAAAAGATAGGTTATGAGATCACCAAAAATAAAGTAGACGCAGATCTGCTTGCACAGGAAGAGCTTTACCAGGCCGAGCTCAACCTTGCAACATCAAAATCAACATTGGAAAACAGCCACGTGCTGCTGGACAATGCTGCAGATGATTTTAAACTTTTGCTCGGTGTCGATCTCACAGAAAACTTTACGGTGGAAGTTGATATCAATTTTGTCACCCGGGAAGTTGACCTTAATCAGGCGCTGCAACATGCTTTGACAAACCGAATGGAACTCAGAGAACGTGCGATTGATATCGAGCGATCTCAGTTTGAACTGATTCGCACGAAATCGTTGAACGAATTTAAAGGCGCAGTTTCATTGTCGCTAGGAGTCTTTGGCGATAATGCTCGCGCTCCGGAGATCTACGAAGCGCCAGATGTGAATCCACGCGTTGCTGTCTCATTTAGCATACCCATTTTCGACTGGGGAGAAAAAAGAGCGCGGATAGACGCTGCCACCGCCTCACGTGAAATCAAGATCGTTGACCTTGAAGTGGAGAAAAATGATATCATTATCAACATCCGAAAAGTGTACCGCAATCTTCAGAACCTTGAGAACCAAATTCAGATCGCTGAACAAAATGTAAAAAACGCAACGTTAACGTATGACATAAACCTCGAGCGTTATAAGAATGGAGATCTTACCAGTATCGACCTCGATCGATTTCAAAGCCAGCTTTCTGAAAAGAAAAGCGCCTACGCTGACGCTCTGATCAATTACAAGATTGAATTATTAAATCTAAAGATCTTGTCACTTTATGATTTTGAAAGACAGCAACCCGTCATTTCTCCTAAAAACTAATATTCACACTGAACCATTATAAATAATGAAAACGCTGATTAACAGGATTATCTCGATAACCAGACAGGGAATACTTCCGTTGCTGGTGTTGGCCTTTATCTCCTCCTGCAACCCGGAAGATTCAAGTATTAAAACAGAAATAAAAATTCCGGTCTCTGTTGTAAGCATCAAACCAGAAAGTATCTCCCGTTTCATTGAGACAACAGGTACGGTTTACTCTTTTAAAGAAGGGATGATGAAATCGGAGCTCACTGGCATTTACAAGCTGCAAAGAAATCCTGCAACGGGACGACCGTTCGCCCTTGGCGACCAGGTGAAGGCAGGCCAGGCAGTGATCAGAATTGAAGACCGAGAATTTGAAAATAATCTTCAGCTAGAAGGCAAAAGACTCAAACTCGATCTGGCTGAGAATAATCTCAAGAAACAGAAATCGCTGTATGACAAAGGTGGCGTTACGCAAACCGAATTGAAAAATTCATCGATCGAGTATGTAAATGCAAAGTACGTTTACGAAAACGCAGAGATCCAGGTCACAAAGATGTCCGTGAAAGCGCCATTCGATGGTGTCATCGTGGAGCTCCCCTACCATACCGATGGTGTAAAAATTGATCAGGGTCAGCCACTTCTCAAAGTAATGCAATATGACCAGTTGCTGATGGATGTGAAGCTTCCTGAAAAGCATTTGTCTGAAGTTACCGTGAACCAGGTTGTTCAGATTGCAAACTATAATGTTGCGAAAGACACCATCTATGGAAAGATCAGTCAGATTTCGCCCGTGATCAACGCGGACACAAGAACATTTCAAAGTGTTCTTCAAATCAATAACCAGAAACGATTGCTGCGCCCCGGCATGTTCATCAAAGCATTTATCCTGTCTGAAAAGCGCGAGGGCACAATTGTAATTCCGAAAGAGACGGTGATTTCCCGCCAGGATGGAAAAGTTGTTTTCACAGTTGAGAATGGTATTGCTACAGAAAAGAAAATCACAACCGGACTGGAAAACACAAATGTGATTGAAGTAGTCAGCGGCTTAAAAGTCAACGACAGACTCGTCATCTCAGGGTATGAAACGTTGAGAAACAAATCGAAAGTGAGTGTTATTCAATAAGCATTTAAACAAATCACCTTGTGAAGAAGATCGTCTCGCTGGCCGTAAACTACCCTGTATCAATTCTGATGCTGGTATTGGGTGTACTTTTACTCGGCTCAATTTCATTTGGAAAACTAGGCATTGAGCTAGTGCCTGAGTTGAAAAATCCAACGTTGTTTGTTGAACTGAAAGTGGGAATCAAACCTCCGTCAGAAGTAGAGAAACAATTCATCGAGTCGATAGAGTCCGTTGCGATCCGGCAGAACGGTGCTGTTGAAGTAAGTTCCGTGAGCCAGACGGGTTACGGGCGGGTTACGGTTCAATATGACTGGAGTAAAGACATGGACAAAGCATTTCTCGATCTTCAAAAATCGTTATCCTCTTTCTCCCTCAACGATGAAATTGATGAGTTCGTCATCTCCCAATTTGATCCCAATGCAGCGCCTATTATGATTCTTGGCATTTACAATCCGGCCACGAATGATACAGAAGCATTGCGCCATATTGCCGAGAATAATTTTAGGAATGAATTCATTAAACTTCCCGGCATTGCTGAAGTTCGCCTGTCGGGTGAACAGGATAAAGAGATAGTCTTAGAAACAGATCCGGATCTGCTTGCTTCCGTTGGTCTGACCGTAAATGATCTCGTAACAAAGATCCAAAATTATAATCGCAGCGTATCGGGAGGATTTATTGAAGAGCTCGGACGCAAATATGTAATCAAGGGCCTTGGCATTATTGAAAAACCAGAAGACCTTCAAGACCTGGTGGTCGGTTATACAAGCCGTAAGAATCCGGTTGCAAATCAAGAAGACCCTGCGTTAACTACAACACTTCCTCAGACAAGCAACAATGCATCTTCATCGGATCAGGTGCCCGTTCTATTGCGAGAAGTAGCAACCATTAAGATCCTGGATAAAGAAGCCAGTAGCATCGTCAGGGTAAATCAGAAGCGGAGTATAGGAATGTCAATTTACAAAGAGACTAATTATAACACCGTCAACGCTGTGAATGAGTTAATGACTTCGCTTGAACAGTTGAAGAAAACAGTACCGGGTTATGAGTTTGTGATCATCCAGAATCAGGGAAGATTTATTCAAGGTGCCATTGACGAAGTAAAAGAGTCCGGCCTCTACGGCATTTTTTTCGCAGTAATTGTTTTGTTTCTCTTCCTTAGGAAAATCGGCTCTACACTGATCATCAGTATCGTCATCCCGATTTCGATCATTGCAACTTTCAATCTGATGTATTTCAATGGTCTTACACTGAATGTCATGACACTGGGTGGACTAGCCCTAAGTGCAGGGATGCTAGTAGACATTGCCATCGTAGTCGTTGAAAATATATTCCGCAAACGTGAAGAAGGCTTGGGTGTTCTCGATGCTGCTATCGAAGGAACCAGTGAGGTAAGCGGTGCAATAACGGCCTCTACCCTTACATGTATTGTAGTGTTTCTTCCAATCGTCTATCTGCAAGGACCATCAGGAGAACTCTTCAAAGATCAGGCATGGACCGTTGCGTTCTCACAGATTGCATCACTGTTTGTTGCCATCCTAGTGATCCCAATGCTTTTCACACAGTTCTTTAAAAAAGATAAAGTCTTCGCAAGGGAGCGCAAGGTGTTCTCTGATGAGAAGCACGTAACGTTTAAGCGTTATCGCTCAGCGTTGGAAAAAGCGTTGAATCACAAGACCGTTTTGATCATCGCATCATTTGCCATGATTTTAGGTACAGCATTATTGCTTCCCGTCATTGGCAGCGAGTATATGCCACAATCGGATACGCGAGCGATCTCCGTTGATGTAACGCTAACGAATGGAACCCCGCTGTCCAGAACTTCATCAACGGTAACACAGATTGAAGGCCAGCTCCTGCAGCTTTTCGATGGACAGCTTGACAAAATCTATTCGCACATCGGATCGCAGCAAAGCCAGTCGGGGATCAAGAATGAAAACGTTTATAATGAAAATAAGGCAACGCTGAAGCTGATCTTCCGCGAAGACATTGAACTCGACATTGCTCCTGTTACAGCAAAGCTCTCTGCTTACTTTGAAGCACTGCCTGGCATTGATGCAACATTCTCCAATGATGAAAGTGCGTTGTACTCGGTCATGGGTGAGGATGAGATGCCCCTTGTAGTAGAAGTGAGCGGAGCAAGTTTTGAAAAGCTAAAGCCCCTCTCCGACTCGATCATGCTCGTGATGTCTTCCAATAAATACGTTTATGATCCCGTCTCGAACCTTGAAGAAGGTGTCCCACAGATTCATGTTGACGTTGATAAATACAGAGCCGGGATTTTCAATTTGTCCATTGATGATGTGATTGTACAGATCAAAGATCAGTTGGAGGGTAAGGACGCTGGAACCATTGAGCGTGGCGGTGAGATGCAGGATATCAAAATAAAAGTACCCGGAGTGTCATTAGCGGGATTACAGAACATCAGCATCAAGAGCGGTCAGCGTCAGTTTCCACTCAGTGAAGTTGCAAGCGTGAGTGTAGAGTACGCCAGCAACTCAATTCACAGGAGAAATCAAACACGGACGGTTTCCATTGGCGCCCGCGTAAATCCGGATGAACCATATGATCAGGTGGTGAAGTCAATTCAAAGTTCGCTTTCAAAATTATCCGTGCCTCCGCAATACAAAATAAAAGTTGCGGGCCAGGAAATCAGACGCCAGGAGTCTGTCGACAATCTGACATTCGCGCTCATTCTCTCCATCGTATTGGTGTACATGGTTCTTGCTTCCCAGTTTGAATCGCTCTTGCATCCGTTTACAATCTTGCTGACCATACCGCTTGCTGTTGTAGGCGCCATCCTCGCCTTCTTTATACTTGGAATGCCGTTGAACATGATGGGATATATCGGAATCATCCTACTAGGAGGTATCGCAGTGAATAACTCGATTATGATTGTTGATTGCATTAATCAAAATCGTGACAACGGAATGCCGCTCAGAGAAGCGATCCTCGATGCAGCAGAGCGCAGACTAAGGCCGATCATGATGACGAGCTTAACTACAATTTTAGGTCTTCTCCCGTTGACACTCGGGTTCGGAGAGAGCGCAGCTTTGCGTGCGCCAATAGCGATTGCGGTAATTGGCGGGATGATCACCTCAACACTTTTAACGCTCATCATCATCCCTTGTTATTACGAGAGCGTTGAAAACATCGTTAGTCGGATCAGGCGTAAAAAGGAAGTCAAAATCGAAGTTTCGCATGGCTAATAACAGTCTGCTCCAAACCATCATCAAGAGAAAAGTTCTCGTGTCGATGTTGTTCATCGGATGCACGGTGATGGGCTACATCTCGTATACTAAACTTCCGGTTGAACTGTTTCCCAACGTTGAATTACCTGTACTGATCGTGCACGTGCGGTCGGCAACTGACGTTGATCCAAAATATATGGAACGGCAGGCGATCGTTCCGCTGGAAAGTGCAATTAGTACACTTGAAGGTGTCGCTGAGATCACTGCAAACGCTGATAGCCGTCAGGGAATGATCTTCATTTCTTTTCAACAAGGGGTCAATATCAAATACGCTTATTTAAAGCTTGAGCAGAAAGTCGGTGCCATCAAGTCGAGTCTGACGCCTGAATTCTTCGTCAACATCATTAAAATCGATACTGAAGAGTTTTCAAACGGCTTTATGGACCTGCAAGTACTTGGCGGTGGTGGCGTAGATCGGGTGCGTAACATTACCGATCAATACATTACTGACCGGCTCAGTGATGTTGATGGTGTTGGCGGTGTCGAGGTCTTTGGTGGAAGACAAAAGACCGTTGAGATCATCATGAATGATGCGATCTGCGAAGCAAACGGAATTACACCTAACACAATAAGCAATGTACTTTCCCGCAATTCCAACAAGAGCGCTTTTGCGGGGCAGGTTGAAGTTGATGGGCAAAAAGTTTTCGTCAACGTCACAGCGGAGTTAAAAGATATTAAGAACATTCAGGGCCTCGTGGTGTTGGAGAAGGGACCGCTTCTGCTGAGTGATGTCGCAGATGTGTTCTTTGGCGTTAAAGAGCAGACATCGCTAAGCCGAGTCAATGGTAAAGATGCTGTTTCCATCCGCATATCAAAAGATCCTCAGGCCAATCTCATTGCATTGTCGGACAGAACACTGGAAGCGATCAAAGCGATCAATACAGATCTCGAAGCTATGGACGTGAAGATCATTGTGCAGCAGAACCAGGCTGAGATGATGTCCAGGAATATCGATCAGATCAAAGAGCTTGCAATAACCGGTGGCCTCCTGGCAATATTTGTCCTCTGGGTCTTTCTCCGCAAAATGAAATTCATTCTTAGCATAGCGCTTTCTATTCCTATTTCCGTTTTTACAGCGTTCAATTTCTTTTATGCCTACGACATTTCGATCAACAGCCTGACGCTTATTGGAATGGCATTGGCGATTGGAATGTTGGTTGACAACAGTGTGGTGGTGATTGAAAATATTTATCGACACGTTGTAAACAAGGTTCCGCGAGAAGAAGCTATTGTACGGGGAACAAATGAAGTAATGCGCTCAGTGATCGCTGCAACGCTCACAACAGTAACGGTCTTTTTACCCTTTATATTCTCAAGTAATTTTCTTGTTACCCTCATTGGAACTCACATTGGTGTTTCAATCATCTCAACACTACTGGTTTCGCTGGTGGTTGCGTTGGTATTGATTCCGATGCTGGCTGATTCCGCCATCCGCAAGGAAGATGAACACAGTGCACCTCTGATCAAAAACGCTTCGATCCGCCAGCCCATCATTCAACTGTATATGGTACTGCTGAAGTCGTGTTTTAGAAGGCCGATGTTTACCGTTGTGGGAGGGCTCGTGTTGTTCTTCGTCACGATAGCCATTGGCCTTATCGTAAGTATGACCGGCCCATCCGAAGTGGAAACCACCGAGATGAACTTGTTTGTCACCATGCCTCAGGGCAGCACGCTGGAATCCACTGATGTTAAGATGAGGAAGATTGAAGAGAAGGTGATGAAGATCCCAGTGGTTGAAAAAGTAATCAGCCAGCTCTCGGATGTTGACGGTGTAATTACGATCATGCTTATTGAGGGATTTAGTGACCTTGATACTATCTCAGTCGAAGATGTGCGCAATCAACTCTCCGGCTTGTCAAAGGATTTCGAAGACGTTACCATCTCGCTGGAAAAACCACCAAGTCGGAACAGTGGAGACGATAGCGGAGCAGGAAGTTCTGCTCAGGATGATTTTCAACGGATGCTGGGAATCGGTACTGCTTCAGAACGAATCGTTATCAAGGGTCAGGACTTCGAATTGATGCAGACTATCGCGCATGACATCAATTCGATGGTAAGCGGCATCCAGGCCGTTGAGCAGAGTTCTGTCAATGTCAGTCCGGAACGGCCGGAGGCGCATCTGGTATTTGATCAGACGCGCATGAGTGAAAACCATGTCACATTGCAAAATGTAGCGGTTGCGCTGAATGATTTTCAGCCCGCGTTTACCTCCGGCTCTAAATTCATCAGTGGTGGCGAGGAGTATGAAATTACCATTCGCACGGAGAACCAGGTGAAAACCACTGCAAAAGAAATGCGTGACTTGCGCGAGATGCGCGTGAGTAGTACAACGGGATCGGAACACTCACTTTCCGATTTTGGCAACGTACTTTACTCCTCAGGAGAAAGCACCATTACTCGCACGAACCAGGAGAAACGAATTCAGATTACTTACAACTTTATTGAAGAAGTTGTAAAGTCAAAGTCGTTGCTGGATGCATCGCGAATGGAGATCGATCAGGTTGTGGCGGGTGTGAACATTCCAACTGGTATTGTAGTAGAAGTGATCCATGATGAAGGCATGTATGATGACTTCTACTTTTTTATTTTCGCAGCAACCGTTATTATCTTCATGATCCTTGCAGCCGTGTTTGAATCACTGTATCTGCCAATCGTGATTATGTTCTCTATTCCACTCGCAGGAATTGGCGCCATCTTAGGTCTCACCCTTACCGGCAACTCACTCATCAGCACCAACACGCTGATCGGGTTTCTGATTTTGCTTGGCGTAGTAGTGAACAATGGAATTATCCTCATCGACTATTCGCGCATCCTCCGGAGAGAAGGTTATTCAAAGTACCGCGCACTGATCATGAGTGGCATTTCACGCTTGCGTCCAATCCTGATCACTTCGATCACAACGATTATTGCCATGCTGCCATTGGCGCTGGGTGAAGCAGAATATGTGTTGAGCATCGGCCAACCTTTTGCTGTAACGGTAATGGGTGGGCTATCGTTCGCCACAATCCTTACACTCTTCTATATCCCAACGATGAGTGCCGGATTGGAAAGTGTGCTGGATTGGTTCCGAAATTTAAAGCCCGCAATCAAGGCCATTCAGATTGTATTGATGATCGTGATTGGCATATTTATTTCGCTCCGGTTGGAAGGTGTTCTGTTGCGGATGATTGCATATATCGGTGCCATTATTTTAATTCCGGGTGGTACACATTTCATTATGTCATCTTTGCGCCAGGCCAATGCTAAAATGATCGCTCCAGGTGAAGCGATGCACATTAAAATTCAAAACCTCACGAAAGTATATGGCCGCGACAAACGCTGGATCCGTGAATGGAAAGGAAACAAAAAACTGTTCGAGGCACGAGGCGAAGAACCTGTAACCACTGGCCGGATCCTCTCCGACCTCATCTGGCAAAATGCATTGATCGGCTTTTTGGTCTACTTCATTTACTTCCATTTAGATAAAGCATTCTGGCACCTGATATTCATGATTGCTTTGCATGCCCTTTTGCTCTCGATCCTTCAAAATGTAATGCAACTCTTTCCTGAAAGAAAAAAGATTGCAAAATTGAGCAACACTGTACTCTACTGGGCATTTCCAATTTTCAGTGCAATCTATTTGTACAGCGACGTGCAGATCAAAGCCTTTGGAGTAATTCTCATCGTATTGTGGTTCATCGGTTTGTTTCTCGTTCGAGCTTCAAAAAAACTTAAAGAACATCCTGTTGATGTTGGTGAGATCAACGGTCGGTTTGGTAAAATCCGAAGGCTGTACTTTAAAATGCTGCTCGCCATTCCTTTTGTTAAAACAAAGAAGGCAGAATTCAAGGCGCTCAAAGGTGCAAGCCTCACGATCGAACAAGGCATGTTTGGACTCCTGGGTCCCAATGGTGCAGGCAAGACAACCTTAATGCGAATCCTTTGCGGGATCCTTGATCAGAGCTACGGAAAAATCTGGATCAACGGTCATGATACAACTTTGCGAAGAGAGGAACTCCAGGGACTCATTGGCTACCTTCCCCAGGCATTCGGCACGTATGAAAATATGACGCCTTATGAATTCCTGGACTACCAGGCAATTCTGCGAAAGATCTCCAATCAAAATGAACGCGAAGCAAGAGTGCAATACGTGCTGAAGGCTGTGCACATGGATGAGCATCAGCATAAGAAAATTGGCTCTTTCTCCGGAGGAATGAAGCAACGCATCGGGATTGCGCAGATCCTGCTTCACCTGCCGAAGATTCTGGTCGTAGATGAGCCAACCGCTGGTCTTGATCCGTTAGAGCGGATTCGATTCCGAAACCTCCTGGTTGAGTTGAGCCGTGAAAGGATTGTGGTATTCTCAACGCATATCATCGAAGACATTGCGAGCAGTTGTAATAAACTTGCTGTGCTAATTTCAGGGAACATCGAATACATTGGGAGTCCGACAACAATGGCGGAGCTCGCCAACGAAAAAGTTTGGGAGTTTCATTTAACACCCGATGAATTCGAAACGGAAAAAGAAAAATTCCTCATTGTACATCACATGCGGGAAGGTGACCGCATTCGCGTGAAGTGCTTGTCGGAAGAGATGCCGCGATTCGATGCCGTTCACGTGCGCGCGAATCTTGAGGATGCATATTTATGGTTGATGAAAAGTAAATCTAGAAAAAAAGATGAAGAGCTCTCTCCTGCTGTCGTATAGGTTAATGATCTACAACGTGAAAGTAATTTTCGGCAACAAGTTTGTCTACTTTGTAGTTGCTGCTTTTTTATTCTTCGCGTTCATCATTACGCTTACAATCTTCGATGATCCAGAATTTGATGAAAGTGTGATCTACGGATTTCTTGTTTTCCCCGGGCTTTTACTCATCTTCTACCCTATGGCGTATGGCATCCAGAATGACGATGATTCAAAAATGCTTGAAACGATTTTCGGCATTCCCAACTATCGCTATAAAGTATGGCTCGTGCGTTTTGTTTTAACAATTGGAATCGCGGCCCTCATCCTCTTGATTCTTGGCAACCTTGCGAACCTCACACTTTACCGATTCGACATCCTGCCGATGATCGGCCAGGTTCTGTTTCCAATTACATTTTTATCTGCGCTGGCGTTCATGCTCTCAACACTGATCAAAAACGGCAATGGTACAGCCATCGTACTCGTCATTATTTCGTTTATCTTTTTTCTTTTTGCTGAACCACTCGAATACAGCGTTTACAACATCTTCCTTAATCCGTTTTCTGAACCACGTCAGATGAGTGCTTTTATCTGGCTGACGATCATCTATAAAAACAGACTTTATCTGATAATTCTCAGTATCCTTTGCCTTTTGTATGGAATGTTCAATCTGCAATTCCGGGAGAAGTTTGTTTAGTCAGCATTTTCTTGGTAATTCTCGTCACTGTTTTGTTACTCGAATCAGTAAACACTGACTATCAATGAGGGACACATTTTGTATCGGAATGCTAAGTTAATTTGTCCTGAACTCTAACGAATTGAGTCAATTTTCCAGTAATCAATGATTAGAATGCGCAAATGTTGGACAGTTCTACTGAGCAGCTACGCCCTTGTGGCTGCTAATGGTTGGGACATATAAGAATGTCTATAGTGGACACTTAAAAATGTCCATAACAGTTTAGGACCAATTAGTAACAAAATGAAAACTGTTTGGTGTTGTAAGCTCTGAAAACCCCTAGTGATTATGGGTTAAAAAAAGAGCATGAGTTTGCAATGAGGCTAATTGCGCTATTGGCCCAAGCCTTGATTGTCAATCAAGCTTGGTAAGAGAAGTTTTGGTTAGATCATAGATTGATGATGTTGAGGTTGCCGTTTAACAACTTTTGACTTGGATTCTATAGTGAAACTCAAATTGACAATGTTGGTCTGAATACGTTGGTTTCCCATGTGCAGCGCTGGATGTAGAAAGTTGTTAGTTTTATCTTTAAGACTAGTCTATAATTTCCAAATCTATGCTGTCACCCAAAACCAGAAGAAATGTTGGCCGTGTTATTCCTTTCATAGTATTGTGGTTTATCTTCAGCCTAATCTATTCCTTATTGGAGAAGAGTATTCTCGGGGACCTGAACTATTATCCATCTACCGGCAATCCGTATAAATTTGCAACAAATATTTTTGCGATCCCGGCTACAGGAGTGCTGATAGGTTTACATACCGGCATTTTGGAGATAGGTTATTTTAGTAAGTGGTTTATCAAAAGAAGCTTCACCAGAAAAATCTTAATAAAATCCATTATTTATCTGGCCATCATCATTATTTTCCTCTTCATCATGATGCTGAGCAATGCACTATATTTGCATAGGGAGCACTCTTTGGAAAACCTGTTATCTCCTGCCCGGGCGTTTTTCACTACCTCCGTGATGATTGGTCTTATGACGTACATGGCCTCAGTAATTGTGATTACACAATTCTATGCTGAATTTAGCCAGAGTATTGGACCAGGCACATTGAGTAATTTCTTTTTGGGGAAATACCATCATCCCGTAGAAGAAGAAAGGATATTTATGTTCCTGGATATGAAGTCCTCGACTACTATCGCGGAAAATCTCGGCCATGTCAAGTACTTCGAGATGTTAAAAGAATATTTCTTTGACCTCTCAGAAGCTGTTATAGACTATGCTGGCACAATCTATCAATACGCTGGTGATGAGATGATCGTCTGCTGGAAACTAAAAGACGGGTTAAAAAAAATAACAGTATTGAGTGCTTCTTCGCTATGAAGCGCGCGCTGGAAAAGCAGCAGGAAAAGTACCACAGTAAGTTCGGCATTTTACCGGAGTTTAAAGCTGGGCTGCATTGTGGTATGGTGACAGCCGGGGAAATTGGATCGCTGAAAAAAGAAATCATCTTTACAGGTGACGTTCTTAATACTTCCGCCAGGATTCAGGGACTTTGCAACCATTTCGATGCTGACCTGCTTGTATCGGACGATCTGGCCAAAATACTTGCGCTTCCGGCCACATATGCAATAAGATCGGTTGGAGAGAACCTGCTGAAAGGCCGAAGAAAAACAATGGAGATATTTGCCATTTCAATCAACAGGTAAAAAATCTTTATGCTCATTTTTTAAATGCATTCGTAGTTGTCCGCGACCTTCAGCTTACCAGTTTTCGTTCAGATAACAGATTACGGAGTTTCCGATTATCATCTGCTTTGAAATTGACCTTCAATGTTCTGCGACAATTGTCTTGTCCATAACATGTTAATGTCTCGTCTGTCAAACCATGTTCATGACAGAAAGTAGCCATTTCAAAATTCAGTAGAAGACTCATTTTGTCTTTAGTTGATTTTTCCATAAACAAGACCGACCATTTTAAGGCATCTCTTATAAATACAGAAATGTCTCCGTTTCAGATGTATCAATCTTTTCAATTGCAAAATGGTTCTGCTCAGGTTCGCTTTGAGTCAATCGAACTTAACATCGAAATACCATAGTGAGTACTTGAATGCAATAATGTAGAGTTATATCCACGACAATCAAAGATTTTTCACTACGAGTTTATCAAGTGTTTCTTTATGTACTCTTCTCTCCTATTTCACAACGGGTTGACAATCCCATTGATAGTATAGCTCCATTCTGATCCGTCCTGGTTGAATGCATTTGCTTTTTGAACTCCGTTTCATCAATGCGATCATTCTGGCATTCACTTTGAAACACAAATTGGATTGACACCTAATTACCTTAGCGATTCATGGAAACGACAATCCCTGCTATTCAGAAAAAAACAGAAGGAAAAGAGACGAACTGGGTACTTTGGATTTCCATCTTCCTACTAGTCGGGCTTGTGGCCAGTTATTTCGTGTTTCCCGGATTTAAAGCCGGTGTCAATGAAGCGTTTGAGGTGATTACAAGCAATGACGAAGGTAGAATTCAGGTATGGGTAAAAAAACTGGGCATATTAGGCCCGATCGTTTTAATACTGGCTATGACGGTTCAAATGTTTATGCTTGTTATCCCTAATCTATTGTTGTTCATCATTGCCATTATCTGTTACGGGCCAATATGGGGATCGCTAATTTGTCTGGTCGGGGTATGTGCATCAACTTCGTTGGGGTATAGCATCGGTAGGCATCTTGGTCCAAAGGCTATTGATAAATTTGTTTCTCAAACTGTTCAGGAAAAGATTTCAGTATTTGTTCAGCGCTACGGTTTTAAAGCGATCGCCATCGCGAGATTGTCGTCATTACTAAGTGATGGCCTTGGCTTTGCCGCAGGAATTCTGGAGATGGACTATAAAAAGTTTATGGTCGCCACAGTGTCGGGGATCACTCCGGTAATTGTGCTGATCGCTATTTTCGGTAAGAATGGAAATGTAGAGAAAGGCTTGCTCTGGATAGCGGGGATTTCTCTGGCAATTTTGATTGGCTATATCATCATTGATCGAAAAAAACAGCATCAGCAGTCAGTCCATTGAGATTTTTGTTTTTATAACAGTTCATTAACATTCTGGCGCTGCATAGTGTGATGGGAAGATTTATAAATTTGGTTCAATGCTCAAGTGTATGTAAACTTTTGAGTTCCGTTCCCGCAAAGGCCGATTCGCAAACTTCCAAACCCGCCTAATGCATTGTGACCATAAGAAGATACTTAAATGAGTTCTCAATTTTCAGTCAGTCCTTTCCATCGCTACTATATCGCGCAAAGTAACCTTCACAAACGTAAACCTGCCTTATCCTTTTTCAAGTCTTCTTCGCTAATGTCATGATTCCGGAGGATGACATGCTGCGAAAGTTTGGTTCGCTTAATCAATCGCTGCAAGCTCGCATACACACTAACAAAAATAATTTTGTTTTATTGAAGACAATAAGTGCATTAAGAAAAAACTGGCATGTAGGTCAGTATCCATTTTAATTCGTGCATTCGTGGCAGCAAAGCCGCTGTCTCCGATTGGGTCTAAATTTTTAATATCTTTAAATTATTGTGACCCAGATTTGAACAAAGACATCCAACCTTTCGAGCAACTTTTCAGGGAATTATTTAAGCCCTTGTGCGGCTTCGCCATGAAGTATGTTACCGATCTTGATGATGCCCGAAATCTTGTTCACGATGTGTTCATCACTACATGGGAGAAGTTTGATAACCTGCCAAGTGATACCAACTATCGAAGTTATCTGTATACCTCGGTTCGCAATCGCTGCCTCAATCACTTACGCGACTCAAAAAAACATCTGACAATCGAGAAGATGGCGGAGCACCATTACTCCGAAGAAACGAGGCCGATGGAAGCAGCTGAATTAGAAAGGGAAATTGAACTGGGTATTAACGCTTTGCCGGAAAAGTGCAGAATGGTCTTTGAGATGAATCGGAAAGAAGGATTGAAATATTCTGAAATAGCCGAAAAAATGGGGATTTCAGTCAAGACGGTAGAAGCGCAGATGTCGAAGGCGCTGAGTGTTCTTCGGGAACATCTGAAAGAATTTCTATCTCTTATTATTATTTTAATGAGGCTATAAGGGTAATCGTATTATTATGTGTTCTAATGAAGTAAACAAGTGTGAATATAGGCCAAAACCATATTGATGATTTGATCTCCCGTTCGTTGTCGGGTGAAGCGTCTGCAGCGGAAGACAAAGAACTCGCTGCTTGGATTGCCCAACAGGATGAGAACAAGCAGCATTATCAAAAAACCAAGCGAGCGTTTGACTTGGGTGGAGATTACTTTACCAATACGATATCGAAAGAGCCGGATCTCAACATCGATCAGGAGTGGAATCACTTCCTGAAGCAAATTGATGAGAAGAAGAATGAAAACATCCGCTCGTTATCTGCCGAACGAAATCCAGTTCAATTCTGGGTGCGGATTGCAGCCGCTGTCCTTTTAGTAGTAGCTTCTGGTTTTGCCATCAATTATTTTATGTCAAAGGGCACTGACATTCATTATCAAACGGCTGAAAATACACTTGATATTACCTTACCCGATGGAAGCAAGGTTGCGCTTAACCGGAATTCTGAATTATCGTATTCATCAAACTTTGGAGATGATGATCGAAATGTAAAGTTGAAAGGAGAAGCCTTTTTTAATGTGGAGCGCGACCCTCAAAAGCCATTTGTTATTGAGGTAAATGAGGCCCGTGTTGAAGTGTTGGGAACTTCTTTTAATGTACAAGGTTACGACTTGCGAGAGGCGGTAGAAGTGGTCGTTGAAACCGGGATTGTAAAACTATCCATACCAGAAGCGAACAAGGGAATTGTGTTGAACGTTGGTGATCGCGGTGTATTTAAAAAGAAAAATAAAACACTATCCAGTGCTGCGAATACGAATCCTAATTTCCTTTCATGGAAAACAAAGAAGGTAGTGTTTATTGAAAGTGATTTGCGCTCCGTGGTTGAAGCACTGAATGAAATCTATAATGCCAACATCATCATTTCAACACCCGTTCTCGATACTTGTGTGGTGACGGTAACATTTGACCAGCAAAATCTTGACGCCATACTTAACGTATTAAAAACAACCCTTAACCTCACTTACACGAAGAAGGGTAACCAAATTGACATCACGCATGCAGGCTGCTGACACTAAGCTCGTTTGATTTTGAGAATAAGTTTATGATATGGATTGATCCACGCACACGTGTGTTCCTTTTTTTGCTTGTACTGGCAACACATGTTTCTGTTGCTCAAAATGTTCCGGAGGTAAAAATCTCAATATCCGCAAAAGAAAAATCGCTGGCTGATGTATTGGAAGAAATCGCTCAAAAAAGTAAAAGTCGTTTCTCCTATAATCCCAAACGAATTCAATCTGATCAAACGATAAATTATCAAGCCACGAATAAATCGGTGAATGAAATTTTAGTGGAGCTGGGTAATCAATTCGATTTTCAATATTCTCTTGTCGAAGGTCAGATCATTCTCAAGCCTGTAAAGAAGTCCGAAAAATCAGTCGGGGAAAGTATACAAAATGTAACGTTAAGCGGGTTTGTAAAAGATGCGAGCAATGGTGAAGGACTGATTGGCCCCAGTGTATATATAAAGGCATTGGGCGTTGGAACCACCACGAATGCATTTGGTTTTTTTTCACTTACCATTCCAAAAGGGAACTATGAAGTCTTCATTACATTTATTGGATATAAACCGTTTACCAAATCCATTGATTTAAAAACGTCTATTCGGGAAAACATGCTGCTCGAAGAAGAGCCTCAAGTGTTATCTGAAATTATAGTAATGGGAGCGCCCGCACCAGTGGTCGAAGAAATACAAGTGAGTAAAACAAATCTAAGACCTCGCACCGTGGAAGAACGACCCGCATTGTTTGGAGAAATGGATGTTATCAAATCACTTGAATCAGTACCGGGTATTAAATTACAATCGGATGGATCTACCTTTTATTCTGTTCGCGGTGGATCAAGAGATCAGAACCTTGTACTCATTGACGACTCTCCTATCTATAATCCGAGTCATATGCTCGGCATCTTCTCTACGATTATTCCCGATGCCATTACTGACATTAATGTTTACAAGGGTGACATGCCTGCATCCATTGGAGGACGATTATCTTCTGTGCTCGATATCCATACTAAAAAGGGAAATGATCAATACTTGCAAGCCTGGGGTAGCGGTGGTCTGGTTTCAACGAAGTTAGGCGTTGAAGGACCCATAAAGAAAAATGTTAGTTCGTATTTACTTACTGGCAGATTTTCAACTATGCGGTGGCTGTTTCAAAATGCAGATGAAAACCTGAAGGAGTTTCGGTTTCATGATCTGACCGGAAAAATGAACTTTCGATTCAATTCCAAAAACAGAATGTTCTTTTCTTTCTATACAGGCAGTGACAATTACTTTTCCGGAAACAATGGCATTAGTTGGAGCAACAATGCCGGTACCATTCGGTGGAATCATTTATTCTCGGAGCGGTTATTTCTGAACACAACGGTTTCGGCCAGTGGCTATGATTATTTCCTGTATACCGATGTATCCAAAAATCAACGATGGAATTCGCACATCAACAACTTCAATCTCAAAACTGACTTCAGCTACTTCATTAAACCACAAAATGAACTGACGTTTGGTATCGGAGTGAATGGATATAATTTCAATCCGGGGAATGTACAGGAAGGATCTTCGAATACACAGATTTCAAATCAATCCATTCGTAACTCCGTTGAATTTGTGTTGTATGGGAATCATGAAGTGACGTTGAATAAAAAATGGGGTATCAAGTATGGCGTTCGTTTATCATCGTGGACGAACATCGGAGAAGCGTTCGAATTTACATTTGATAAAAATCACAATGCCATAGACACACTGGCCTATAAAGCTGGCGAACCTTATATCACATTCGTGAAGGCAGAACCACGCTTAACCCTTCACTATTTAATCAATGAACATTCCTCTTTAAAAGCGAGCTATTCCCGCAATGTTCAAAATGCTCATCTCATTTCGAATTCCATTAGTCCATTTACCTCCCTCGATGTTTGGTTGCCCAGCAGCGTCAACATCAAACCACAACTTTCAGATCAATTTACACTTGGCTCGTATCACCAACTCGCTCATTCCGGATTCTCACTGGTAGCGGAAGCATTTTATAAAAAAATGTATAACCAGATTGATTATGAAACCCACGCTGAAACCTTGTTGAATCCATTCGTTGAAAGTGAATTGCGTTTCGGTACAGCTCAAGCGTATGGCATTGAAATGCAAATCAAAAAAGATGAAGGAAGGTTGCGGGGAATGATTGGATATTCTTACGCCCGGGCCAAGCGACACTTTGCTGAACTCAATCAAGGTAAAACCTATAATGCATACTCTGACCGGCCCAATCAAATCAATGTAACGCTTTCCTTTGATGTAAGCCTGCGCTGGACCATTGGGATGAATTGGAATTACTTAACCGGTTCTCCGTATTCATCCCCTGTCAGTTTCTATTCTTACAACGGACTGGAGGTACCGGTTTATGGTCAGAAGAACAATGATCGGTTGCCGGACTACCACCGACTTGATGCTGCTGCTACGGTGAAGCTGAATCGAAACAGAGAAAGTAAATTTCAGCACAGTTTAACCATGTCGATCTATAATGTGTACGGACGCAAGAATGCGCTTTACATCAACTATAATAAAACAGAATTGGGTTCGAAAGATTTTAAAGTACCCAGCAATTTGCTCGATGGTGAGCGAGCTATCTCCCAATTTTATTTATTTCAATTCACACCATCTGTTACTTATAATTTTAAATGGCGATGAAGAATCAAATCCTTTTTCTCGTTCTCCTCTCCCTCCTCCCCTTTCTTTTCACAGGCTGCGAAGAACGGATTGATATTCCCCTTCAATCAGATGTAACAAACTTGCTTGCTGTTGAGGGAATATTGACCAACGAAAATATCAACCATAAAATCAAGATTGGTTTTCCGTATCAATCCATGAATGGAACATCCACACCTGTAAGTGGCGCGATGGTAACCATACAAGAAGACAACTCCACTCCTTATACACTTACCGAATTTCCGGTTGCATCGGGTGAATACTATACACCTGTCTTTCGGGCCGTTGTCGGTTCTGTGTATACACTTAAAATTCAATATCAGGGGAAAGAATACAGCGCACAAGACAGTTCTGTTCCCGTAGAACCTCTTATCGAATTGGATTACAAAAGAGTAAATGATGAATACGAACTTAATCTCTATCCCAATGGACAAAGTGCTAACTACATTGGCCATCATATCTCGTGGAAGAATACGCCTGCATGCTCGACAACTGATGGATGTGATGGACGAATTGTATATTATGATTTAAAAACCGTTGATGTGAACGAAATTTACAAACCCGATAAAGCTGATTTTCTCTTTCCAGTTGGCACTACAATCGTTCGCAAAAAGCATTCCGCCAGCGCGGCTTATCGCGCTTTTCTTCGTTCTGTACTTTCTGAAACAGAATGGCACGGAGGTGTTTTTGATGTCGACCGGGCCAATGCCACGACCAATCTAAGCACGGGAGCTATCGGTTTTTTTGCCGTTACTTCTGTAGTTTCGGATACTACTATTATTGTTGAAAAACCGTAATATCAGTACCCATTCAGGGCTTTTAAAAAATATTCAAAAGGTAACTAAGGGTGACGACACGTCCTTGTGTTTTAGTAAGTGAAAGGGAAGTTAACCTCCCCCCTCACTTAAACAGGAATAAACTAAAACGCAAAAATTATGAAGACGTTAAAAGTCACTTCGAGTTCACTGGTTGTTGGTTTTCTATTCGCGCTGATATTCACTTCGTGCGAACTCAACCAAAACATTGAACCTCAACAGGATCTATTGCCTAATTCATTTAGTGTTGACATTCCGGCTTCACTGAGCAATCAAAACAGCTTTGAGAATGGCAGAATTTCGGGACGGGTTAAGGAAGATACTCTTCAGGGCAACGACATGTATCTTCACCTCAACACGTTTATTGCAGTTGGCGAAGGCGCAGCGCATTTGGTAGAAGAAATTATGGCCGGCATCCGGATTTATAAAATTGATCGCATTCAATCCCTTACCTACACCAGTGATGATGACCATCGCACAAAAAATCTAATTGTGCTTTCAAACTCAGTTTATGAAAATCAAACGTGGGATTATGAGCTCACCATTACCGATGCTGATTCTGAAAATCAGACTGATGGTGGAAAAGCACTGCAGATTTTCTGGAACAAAAACACAACTGTAAAAGGTATTGCCATCATCAAACCGTACAACTGTGATCGTGTTGCGAATGCCAATGCAAAAAATGCTGTTTTCCGCATTGACTACAGTGAAGAAAGCACATTAGGGTATGATGCTCAAATGGAGGTTAGTATATCAGGCTTACCGTTGGATAATCCGCTTGAAAATCCCTATTCTGTAAACACCTTAAGAATGTTTGCCGGTAAGAAAGGTGATGTTGTGGATGTTTACGGAAATACCAATCATCCGAATGCCGTCTTCTTCTCGGGTAATGTTGGTTTTAACTGGGCTTTTGTCGCTTCCGGAAATGATGTAAAAGATATCGCGGTTGCGGAAGTGGGATTACCGCCAAGTGACCTGAATGAATCAGATCGTGACGTGTTGTTAAAAGACTATTCCATCAAGAATGTGTTTACCAATGAAATCACCTCAGTTTGGCCAGGCATTGATCCGAATCTGCTTGCCGCTTATTTAACCAACACGGCAGCTCCCGGATATTTTGACAACAAGACTGGTTTTATATCAGGAGGTGTTTCACCTGGTTCGGATTGGGATGTGTTGACGAACCGCTTAACTTCATTGAGCCCGTACAATCCGAAAAGCACAAGTGAATTGGTGGTTACGTTTAAATAATTAAGAATCCATTAACCTATTGAAGACCTTTGGTGAAAGCCAGAGGTCTTTTGTTTCATAGCTCAGCCCATGCGCATTATAGATAGGCCTGTTCAGAATACCTGGCAGATCTGCCTGTCGGTCATACCCATCAAGCCTTTGCCTCTGCACAAACTCCTGAAGAGGCCAAAGAGTTTAAAAAAAAACAAAGCTTCCTGGTAATAAGCAAAAATCAGCGATCACCCAAACTGAAGCTGCTGATCCTCCAAAGTCGATGCAGATCGTTTCGATTCAACATTATAAAACTTGGTGCGGAAGGTGGTAAACGAAATTGATTCGGACTTATTCTCTTGCAATACCTGCTCGTACGATTTACCTGTTACTTTCTCAATGATGTAACCTAGGAGTATATAGCCAGAATTGCTGTAGTCAAACCTTTCTCCGGGTTTGAATTGTAGTGTTGAGTCAGCGAACAGATTCACAAGCTGTACAGGACTGTAAGCATTACGGCTGATGTCCTTGAAGAACCCCGGAAACGAAGTCATATTCGGAGTTCCGGAACTGTGTGTGAGCAGGTGATGAAGGGTAATGACATCTCCTTTCTTTTTGGGATAGTCAGGAAGATAAGTGGAGATGGGTACGTCTAATTTCAATTTACCTTGCTCGACCAATTGCATGATCAGCATGGCAGTAAATTGCTTCGTGATGGAACCTAACCTATGTTTCGTGTCAGGCTGATTCGGAATATTCCATTCCATATCTGCCAATCCAAAACCTTTCTTATAAATAACGTTGCCTTTTTCAGCGACCAGAACAGAGCCATTAAATTTTTCATAGTCAGCATAGGTACGAATTAGCTTATCTAGTTTATCGACTTTGGATTGTCCATGAGAGCTATTGAAGACTCCTGTTACGATAATGGCTACGAGGAAAACTGTGTTGATAATTGTTCTTTTAGATTTACGCATCGTTAGTCTAATTTTTGGTCTTGAAAAGATAATACTTTTGGTTTTCATTTTTTAAAAACAATCTTTCCGCAGGGAATTAATGCAGGATCAAGCATATTCATTCGATAAAAAAGGTTTTGTTCTTTTAAGATAAGCCCTGCTCGTACAGAACCATTGTAACCCCTATGAGAGAGCACTGCGATATAGAAAACACACTCCTCTTTAGGATTAATAGTTCTATGCAACATGGTCGGTTTATTAAAGCCAGTATCTAAAAAAGATTTTAACCCTAAACCATAGTCAAACAATGATTGTTTGTCGAGGGTCATTGTGTCAGGAGGCAGAAATAATTTTACGTAGTTGTGGGGCGAAGTGATTGCGAATGAATCAGCAGGAAAATTAATTGTTAGCACTAACGGAATAGCAGTTTCATTCATTACACGAGTCCAGAATATTGCATATACAAACTCTTTTCCGGTAGAATCAGTATATCGTAAGCCGCCTTTTGGAAAGCTGTTTTGTATTATAACGCCCTGGCATGCGGTCTTACTGTCAGCCTGCCAAATACTTTGGCCGACCGCATACGTACAAACCAAGAGAAAGAATACCAGAAAAATAAGAATGTTAATTGTTCTGTTAGGTTTACTCAACATTATTTTACCTTTTACATATGGAAGTAATTCCGGAGCAGTCCAAATCAGTTAAAGTTGATCCTCTGGAAAGCAATCCAAAACCTGAGAAATTCAAAACGACAACCTTCGGCTATCCATTAAGCAATCTGGTTTCATAGCAATGGACTCTCGCTGTACTTCTATTAATTGCTTGGGTGATTCATCGGAGAGATTTAGTAAGCCATTAAAAAAAGAGTATCTCCGATCAACAACCGGAGATACAATGCTTTGCATAAATTAAAAAAGGAACATACACTTACTTACATCTATTTCTTTATCTCCTCCAGCTTTTTCGGAAATGCAGGTTCACCAGAAAGATTGAAGATTTCAATGTTTTGTGAATTCGAGCTTTTAAAAACATCGGCAAAGTATTCAGGTTTATTTAAACCCCACTGAACAGAGCAGTTACGCACTAAAATATTTTTAGCACAATCGATATAAAATCCAGAAGTATGGCCTTTTACAAATCCATCCACTGCGGAAGGTCTTCGGTCATAAATGCCTCCCTGTATGGCTGTGCTTTTGTCAATTGTAACATCCACCTGGTCGAAATAGATATTGGATATTTTATCCATTGATTCTCCACTAACGTATATTCCATTTTCGCTCATGCATTTAATATTCGTGAAGTAAATGTTCTTCACTTCCCCCACGCGACCTTCCGTTGCGCCTTTTGGGAAACGCCAGTTAGCGTCTTTGTGGTTTATTCTAGCCCTGCGGTAGGCTGTAACATAAATGGGTTCGGCCTTTCCCCACCAGACATCACTAAAAAGATGTCCTTCAATTATCATATTCGAAAAAATCACATCCCTCACAACACCTTCATCACGATTCTGAATGCCGATACCCCGGTTACTCTTTTTTATAATGCAGTTGTTGAACACTACCTGACGTATGGTATCCATGTTTTCCGAACCAATTTTAATCGCACAGCTTCTGCTCGTCATGGTGCAGTTTGTAACGGTGACATTTTCGCATCGACCAAACTCAGCATACTCCCGCCTGTTCTTAAGGCAAATGCAATCATCACCACTTTCGATATAGCAATCACTTATTCGAACGTTTTTGCTGTGATCCAAATCAATGCCATCGCTATTGCGTATTTTTAAACTGTTGATGAGCGTAATACCCGAGATGACAACATCATTGCAGCCAACTAAGTGAATCGTCCAGTAGGACGAATTTCCGATGCGAATGTCTTTGATGCGTATGTTCTGTCCACCAACAATCGTGAGCACGTGTGGACGTGGATCAACAATAGAAAAGGGTTTCAATTCGTATGAATCATCAAGCTCTTTACCCATAAACGAAATTCCATTGCCATCAATCTCACCATGACCGCTTATGGTAACGTTCTGAAGATTCTCACCGCCAATCCATATCGTTCCTTCTCCAGGGTTTTCGCGAAAAGCACTTTTTTTATAAACGTGCTCATCCGGATTGGCCAATAACTGTGCACCTGCTGCAACATGAAACTCAACGTTAGATTTGAGGTTGAATGGTCCGGCTAAAAAAATATGAGGTGCAGGCAGCATCACAATTCCACCGCCTTCCGTTGAACAGGCATCAATGGCGCGTTGAATGAATACTGCATCATCTTTCTTCCCATCCCCTAACGCACCAAATTCTTTTACATTATACATTCGCTGAGCATGTGCTGCTCCAAATGAAAGAAAAACAACAAATAGCATCCACGGTCTTTTGAGCATATCCATTTTTTTTTATTGAACTGAGTTTGCACGAATGACGGTATCGCGGATCACAGCGTCCAGTTTTCCAACCGTATCTTCAAGCATGCCAATGATTTTCTTGTTATCATCTGTGAGCGTTTTTTTATCGAGTATATGAACAAGGCCTAATATCGTAGCGATGGGCTGCCGTGTTTGATGTGACTGTATCCATGATATCTGCCGGAGTTGTTCATTCTGACTTTCAATTTTCTTTTCCCTTTGTTTGCGCTCACTAACATCCACTACTCTGAGCGCCACTCCTATAATTTTCCCATGATCGTATACCGGTGTATACTCTGACCTGAACCAGCTGATGGTGTTATGAAATTTCATTTCACGCTCACTGATGATGATGCTTCCTGTCATAATTGCTTTTGCAAAATTATGGCGAAAAGCCTGAAAGATCTCTTCTTCGCCTTTGCGCTGGTAGCTCATAAAGCTATCGCCTACTTGCAGATCTCTTCCGTAGAGCATCTTACTGGAGAGTAGTGCCCTTTTGTTGAAAAAGATAATATGATAATCCAATGACACTAACAGCATGAATGATTGGGTGCTATCGAATATTGCACTGATAATTTGCCGTGATCGTTCGGTCTGCTCCATGAGTTCGGTGTTTTCGCCACACGAACAATGTTGATGTTCCGCGTTATTCATAGTGTGTCATTATTGTTTCAAATTCATTAACTTATCACCTTCTTTGTTTTATTCCATCGCGTCATTTGATGCCCCATTGTTTGTTGGGTGTATCACTCATTTGCAATTCCAGCTTTCCACCCGTTACAATATCCGAGTGATGCACTCGGAATGAAGTAAAATCATTTCCATTTAATTTTGCCGATTGAATATATCGGTTAGCGCTGCTGTTGTTCTTCGTTTCAATGCGGAATGTCTTTCCTTTATAGTATGCCGGATTTAAAGAAATCGTTACGGCATCGAAAAGCGGACTGCCAATTTCATAGTAGGGATTCTCTTCACATCCGCCTGTCATCTGAAATAGTCCAATCTTCATGAGCGCACTTAATGCACCGATTAATCCTTGATCTTCTTCACCATTGTAACCATTGTAGGGAGACAGTCCGCTAAAAACCTGATTGATTACTTCACGACTCCAATATTGCGTAAGCCAGGGGGCACCGGCATAATTAAATACATAAGCCACTTGCATGTTGGGTTGGTTTGAATAGTTCAACCATGTACGCCTGTCATCTACAAACTTTGGATTTTCTTCAGGGTGTTCATTGCAGAACCGGTGCCAGGCCGACCATTCAAACTGTTGGTTCAATCGGAAAATGGCTGAGTCCTGTCCGCCCATCAGCTTAAACAAACCTGGCAAATCGTGTGGTACAAACCAGGTGAATTGTGCTGCATTTCCTTCCACATAACCATTGTCATAGAGCAAGGGGTCAAACGGTTCCTTCCACTTCCCTAAAGAATCTTTTGGTTGAATAAAACCGGATGCAGGATTGTACAAATTTTTATAGTTAGAGGAACGTTTCATGAAATACAAATAGTCATCGGTTTTAACCAAAGACTTAGCCAATTGTGCTAGCGTCCAATCTTGATAAGCATATTCCATCGTCATGCCTGCGCCATCTTCGTGGCTGTATTTCCTCCCGGTAGTTAAAGGATATGGAACATATCCCTTATTAATATAGTATTCCACACCACCCCCTTTTGACGTCTTGTGTTCATAACCGGCTTTGCCCATAATACCACCGGGCATGTGGTTCTTCTTTAATCCTTCGTAAGCAAATTTGATATCAAAACCACGGATGCCTTTTTGCCAGGCACTCACAAAAAATGGTGTGGATGATGCGCCCGTCATAACAAACGTATCATTGCCACCAGATGGCCCACGAGGAATTAAGCCTCCATTCTTATAATATTCCAAAAAAGAATTGCAAAACTCTTCCGCTATTTCTGGATACACCAATTGCCACAGCGTGTTCAACGTCCATTGTGCTCCCCAGAATGCATCGGAGTTATACATGTTAAATTTTGGCTTGCCATTTTTATCTAATGGAAGTTGTCGTACAACCTTTTCCGTACCGGTAAGGTCAGCGTATTTACCATCCGCATCACTGATAACTCTTCTGCCTTGAATGGCCCGCCACAAATCGGTATAAAACCGTCTTTGTTGATGTGGGGTGCCGCCTTCAATGGTGATGCGACCAAGCATTTCATTCCAGCGATCACTGGCTTGTTGTGCGGTTTTATCAAAATCCCAATGGGGAATTTCTGCAGATAGATTTTTTGATGCACCTTCTTCCGTGGTAAATGAAACACCTACCTTCATGAGCAGTTGTTGTTCTTTCTCCGTATCGAACACCACTATTATTTTACCCTGTGCACCATCCCATTTATCTATACCTTCCGTGACTTTTCCATTCTCATACAAGAAAATAGATTTAATGGGCTTACTGAATACAGCGCTGAAATAAACAGGTGTGTCTTTTGGTCTTCTCATGGTGGGTCCGTTGACCGTGAAGCCGCGGATCTCATGATCGTTGATTTTTTTAAATCCTCCGCGAAGCATTTCCGATGGCCCAAGTTGTCCACCTAATTCGAATATGACTCCTGCTTTTCCGGATGATGGATAACTGTAGCGATGGAACCCAGCGCGATTCGAAGCAGTCAACTCCGCTTTGATACCATAGCGATCAAGATTTACGGCATGGTATCCAACCTTTACCGTTTCGGATTGATGAGAGAAATGAGTTGTTTTATTATACAGTACACTTTTTAAATTTTTATCATCAAAGACAACAGGCAGAACGGCTACACCTGCCAATTGCCACTCGTGAATGTGTGTGAAACTCCGGATAGAATCTTCCTTGTATCGGTAACCGCTATCCCACTCACCCGAAATAGTATTGTCGGGAAATAAGTTGACCATGCCAAACGGAAGACTAGCGGATGAAAAATAGAACCATCGTGAATTAGCTGCATCCAATAAAGGGTAAACCTGGTCAACTGGTTTTTGCTGACCGAGGCTGCACACCGTAATAAACAAAAAAGAAATACTTGCCCAAATCTTTCTACTCATCACTTCCTGGTTTTATAACTGTCATTGTTTTGGATTGCTTCATCACAAACCGACGCTCGCTATTATTAGGGCCGCTTCTGAAATTTATGCTTTTAAATTTTGATATAAATTCTCCTCCTATCCAACCACCTCCCTACCAACCAGCAAATCAGCATAAAGGCAATAGCCGTTGCCAACGATCCTATCGGACCAGGCAAAAGGCGTTGAAAGATTGCTTTGCTTACCCATTCAAATACCGATTGACCTGAGGGCAGTTTGATCAGCACCAAGACAATGTACAGCAGTTCTGAAAGCAGATAAATAGACAATGGATTCTTCCCAAATATATTAAAGAAGTTTACGCTGAAATTCCATTTTCGTATTTCAATAAAATAAATCAGCACCGACAGCATAAGGATATCAATGCCTACGGTGTAAAGAACAAAAGGGCTTGTCCATAATTTCTTGGAAATAGGAAATATCAGATTCCACCATAAGGCCAGTGTAACTAGCGCAACACCAGCTACCATCAAGCTCGTGAGGCACTCAAACGATTTTCCTTTTCGTTGTATAAATATCCCAGCCCAATACCCTGCCAACACATTTACAATTGCTGGAATAGTGCTGAGGATACCTTCAGGATCGAATGGTATGACATCTCTTTTATACACGTGACCTTCCCCGAGTAAAAAGACATCTAGTTTTGTGATAGCATTTCCATCGATCAATAGTTCTTGGCCTTCATTACCAAACAAGTAAAGTACTGCCCAATATAACAGAAGCAATACGACAGCAATGATAATGGTAGTTCGTTGGGAGAAGTAGCGCACCAGCAGCGCTGCAAAAAAATAACATAAGGCAATGCGTTGAAGAACACCCATGATGCGGGTCTCACTAAATGGCTTAACCATCCACATGCCATCGGGCCCCTGCCGGAAAAACGGAAACCAGTACATCAGGTATCCAATCAAAAAAACAAGGATGGTACGGATGAAAACCTTTCTTAGAAAAAAAGATTCGCCTGCGGGCTCAAATTTTTTAACGGAGAAACTCATCGCATTACCAACAGCAAAAAGAAAGGAGGGGAAGACAAGATCGGCCAAAGTAAAGCCTAACCATTTTGCATGTACCAGATAAGGATAAAGCGCAGCTCCTTTTCCTGGGGTATTTACAATAATCATTAAACAAATGGTTAAACCACGGAATACATCCAGTGAAAGAAAGCGCTGAGTTGCAGTCATTCCGCTGAACGCTGCATTAGTCAATTGTTCTGTTGTGTGAATCAGCTTCTCCATTCCTTACTCTTTATACACATTGCCTATTAAATCCTTGTACTTATCGTGAAGTTGATTCACCATTTCTATTGAAGTGCCTTTAGCTTCTGTTGGGAAATCCTTTTGAGTGTTCACCCAACTCCATTCCCATTTTTTAATATTCTTTTCAAATGTATTTACGTCAGCTTCTGTGTTGTTTTTTAATGCGTTATCCAGAATTTTAAAAAATTGTTCCCATCGCGGTTTATAAAAATCACTTATCAGGCCACTCCATTGTCTGCAGGAATATTCATGAAGGCGATTGTCTTCAGCACCCCAAAGGGTAACGAGGTTTCGGGCATTGCGTTCATAAAGTGCTTTCTCTTGCGATGTAATGCCGCATTGTCTGGCCTGTTGTATCCATGGACCTAATAAAAAATCTTTCCGTGTGTAAAGAAGTTTATCCATATCATCCATAAGGTTAATAAACTGATTGCTGCAGGATGTGAAAGCGGCCAAATCCTTTTCGTGGTAAGCCTTCACAAATTTTGCGTGAAGCATCAATGCATAGTTGGCCAGCACTTGTCTTATAACATCAACAAGGTCGTATTGAAAGCCATCATAACTTTTACATGCATCAGACGCCAATAGCAATTCATCCCATGCGGGCAATAAGTCGGGTGCTGCGTAATTCAGTTTTGTTTTAGCCCAGCGTCTCTCTGTGTCAAGTGTTGGGTGCGCAACGAGAATGGACTCTGCACCATCCCGAATTTCTTTTCCATTATATACAGTGTTACGCAAAACATCCCAAGCTTTCAGAGCATGTTCATTCTTGCTCCCATAACGGTCCTGAATATAATCAGGCAACCAGGTATCAAGGTCAATGCTTTCCTTTCTCCAGGTATGATCGGTCATCAATTCGTATAGCACCGGATTCTGTTCAATTCCCTCCATTGTCAAACCAATACCTTTCAATTTTCCAGATGTACTATCCTTTAATGCAACGGCAGGTCCGGTTGCCACCCCATCGATGCGACCAAACAAACTGATGTTGCCTCCAAAGTTGTGAAGCATGTTCCATATCCATGGTTTGCCGTAGAAAGCTTCCGTGCGTTTCCACACCGGTTCTATCTCCGTGGCAAGATCGAGAATGATCATATGATCATCGGGAACAGCGTCCAACAAGGCTTTGATCTGTGGTGCATGCCAGAATTTTCTGTCACTATAAAACAACCAGCCTTGCATAACCCAAGTTGCTTGTGGATCGGCAGCCTTCATTCCTTCATATACTCGCTTGCTTAATGTCGACAAAAATTCAGGTTCATCTAATGGTGGCTCATTCTCATTAAAGGTATCGGCCGAATACAGGTGATCGGTGCCATAGAGTTTAGTTTGTGCCTCTAAAAATTTTCGACCGATCTCGGCAAACATTGGATCTTCCGAATCCAATATGTAGGTGTCCGCAAAATCATTTCCCCAATTTGTTTTTTTTAGCTTCGCATTCGGAAAAAGTTTAATGAAAGCCGGTGGCACATGTCCTGTGAAGGCAGGCAACACAGGCTTCATTCCCAACTCGCGCTGCCGCTTTAGAATTTTTTGCTGCAATACTTTATGACTTTCAATCCAAGATTTTGGAAGGGGTCCGCCCCATGCATCGAGGTTTCCCATCCAGAACCAACCAAAGTATGCAGGGCCACTAAAGAAACCCTCAAGATCTTTATCTGAAAAGCCCATCTCCTTATAAACCTGATACCAGGTATATTCTTGTCCGGTGATGGATAAGGGCATATTGATTCCGTGCAATGCCATCCAGTCAATTTCCTTTTCCCAGCGATTCCAATCCCACCAGCTCATGCTGTAACTGAAGGTGCAATAGTTAAGATAGTACCGATATTCATAAGGAGAAGTCTTTTGAATTTTCACCGGTACTGCTGGCAATGATTGAGGAAGATTCAAATTGGTGCCATTCCAGGTAATCTGACCATTCGCATACTCCTTTATATAATAGTATAATGCCGAGGCAATTGATACACCATTATTTCCACGAAGCACAATCTTGTTGTTCTTGCTTTCAATTTCATATACATCATCGGGTGTTGATGATGCCAGTGGCTCGACTTTAAAAATTTTAGCATACTGAGGCAGTATTCGTTGAATGAATGCCTCAGAAGATTTTTTATTTAGTTGCGCAAAGGATTGTTGTTCTGCACTACAAATCAGAACGACTATAACTCCTGAACATATAACCACGCTCCTTCCTAACGTAAACGCTGACTTCATTTTCTCACCTTTGTTTCTTATCCACAACATCATTTTCGAATAGTCTCTGTATAAATTATTTTTCCTGTGCTTTCAATAAAATATATTTTGATTGTCTCATTTTGTAAAGCGACAACCATAAAGCCCGTTGTTTCTTTTGAGAATCGGGTTATCGTGGGATCATTTTTCAATGGTGTATGTTCTGAGCCCGCTCCGGAAACTAAATGATAAAGCTTACTGTCCTTCCGTTGCAAACTTTGAAGGTTATGGTCGTGCCCGGCAAAGTAGATGGTAACGTTATGCTTTTCCAGAACACCTTCGAGCGACCTTTTCAAATCAGGATCGCTTCCATGCTCCCCAACAGAATATATGGGATGATGGCCAACAACAATTTTTTTCTTTTTAGTCGATTTTGATAATACACTATCCAGCCAAACCAATTGTCTTAGAGTATCCTGTTGATGTAAGTCAGAATGATCATCACAATTTTTATAGTATTCGTGTATTAGAGGAGATGTATCAAGAAAAACAAAACGGACGCCACTGAGAACTTTTGTAAAGTATCGGTCTGGCCTTTTCCACCGTTGATTTTTTTTTTCGTAATCAATCTGCGTCTGAACATTTCCCTGATAATCATGATTCCCCAAGGTTACATACCAGGGGATTTGCAATGCATGACTCCGGAATACATTTTCAAAAGAAGTCATCCATTGATGGTCTTCAGTACTTGCCACACCGCAGCAATAAAAATTATCGCCCGTAGAGATAATAAATTTTGCATTGACCCGATTCACTGCAACGCCCATCCAATCCGCCACATCCTGAGTATCACCTTGTCCGTTTCTTCCCCAGTCACCAACCACTAAAAAATAGTCTGTGCCAGCCTCTTTTGACAGTGCTTCAATTCGTTTTTCCATCAAATGCTTTTCGACACGCGACTGAGCAAACGCATCGGAAAAAATTAATAGAATTGAGGAGAGTAAGAGGAGTGCATTATAAGGACGAGTCATCTTACACATGAATCAGCTTCTCCATTTCTTAATCTTTATAATAGTTGGTAATGAAATAACCTGCGTGAATGACCTATTCCCAGGTTGTTGATGGCAGACTACCGTTATGATATTTTGGACTATTAATTTATAACATCTTAAAGGTCTGTTCCGAAAGGTTATGCTTCCGGAACAGACCTTAAATGTCTCAATCCTTATTAATAATCGTTTTGCGTTAATGAGCCATGAGTTTGATCAATTTCATTTTGAGGAATTGGTCTGTACAAATGCTTCGGTTTAATAGCATTGTTTAACGCTGCATGCGGATTATGAGCCAACACCCGTTCAATCAATTTACTGGTTCTCTTAAGGTCCATCCACCGGCTCACTTCTCCGGCTAGCTCTCTGGCTCTTTCATCGAGGATAAGATCCAGATCTACATCCGAAGCATTCACGGTAGAAGAGGGTATTCCTGCGCGAGTTCTAAGCTCCGTAAGATGCGTTGCAGCACTGGCCGTATTCCCATTTGCCAAATAAGCTTCAGCAGCTATCAATTTGGTGTCCCCTGACCTGAATATCACGGCATCTCGGGTTCCTAAAGGATCAATACCTTCATTCGTATACGCAACCCCAGGATTGTCAAATTTTTTGAACATAGGGTAATGAACATCAGTGACCCCATCATTGGTAAAATAAGTACCTGGATTAATAACGGCATACGGTACAGCATCAATTGCCGCCTGATCCCAGGCTACAGTAGGAAAATATATAGCCGTATCACCTGCCAGTATGGTCGCGTCTGCACTGTTTTGCTCAGCATAGATCACCCTTCTGAAGGTTGCATCAGCTCTTTCATCGCCATCCTCAAATAAGCTATAATAAAATGGTGTAAGAGCCGGACCTAGTCCCTTTTGATAAAGTGATGACGCTGGTTTCATGCCCGGATAAGTATAGTAGATAAACTTATATTTTTGATGACGGTTATTTCCTTTTCCCTGTGAAACTGTATTGCTGCCATAAAGCAGTGCAAAGATCACTTCATCATTCCGCTGATTGTTGATGTCCGTAAGGGTACCAAAATCTGCTTCTAACGGATGGTTAGCGAGCACCGTTTCTGCAAGCGCGGCAGCATCAGCAAAATCGGTGCTTCCTGCAAAACTTTTATATCCACGAGTAAGGAGTACAAGGGCTTTCAGATGCCTTACTGCATCTTTGGATACCCGTCCGTATTGCGCAGGAGTTTCATCTACTCCGTCCAAAGCTTCGTCTAGATCAGCTATGATTTGGGTGTAAACTTCCTCCTCCGTATTTCTTGTGAAATTGGTCTGAGCAGTAGTTATTTCTTCAAGTACTAACGGAACCCCTCCAAAGTGTTCCACCAAATGGAAATAACCGTAAGCCCTAAAGAACTTTGCTTGCCCAATGCCCGTTATTTTTGCAGCAGCAGTAAGGTCAGCAATATCGTCTGCCCGGCTCATAACAACATTCGCTGCGGCAATCAGGTTATAGTGGTCTTGCCAGGAAGACAAAAAGGCGTAGTTAGAAGTTGACATATTAACGTAATCATTCAGTTCATCTGTTCCAACTATTGCTGATCCACGTGTAACAATATCAGTTCCCAACTCATCCACATCATAATACGTAGTGGCTGTACGCATCTTATTGTAAATATTTGCTACTAGTGCCTCAAAGGCTCCTTGATCACCCAAAAAGGTGGCATCTGTCAATGATTCACGGTTTTCTTCTTCCAGAAAGTTGTCGCAACTGGTCGTTCCCACAAGAAAAGATATGGCGAGAATTACGATCCGGTATATTTTTAATGTTTTCATCTTTTTTACTTTTAAAATTTCACATTCAAACCTGCCATATATGTTCTGGACATGTAAGCAGAACCCCAGCTATTTCTACCCGCATTTTCAGGATCCCAGCCTTCGTAATCTGTGAAAATAAATGGATTCTGTACGGTAGCAAATATCCTCAGGCTACCGATTTTAAGCTTATCCGTTATTTTCTCAGGTAAGAGATATCCTAATGTCATATATCCAACCTTTACATACGAAACATCCTTATAAAGGAGTGCTTCAGTGTAATTGCCGGAGTTACCTGGCTGATACCACTCATTGGACGGGTTATCGGGTGTCCAGTAATTCGTTTTCAAACCATTGAACCGCGCAGGAGCTGCGTGTCCATCCCAGGCATGCGATCTGTGAAACCAGCTATATGAAGTAGCTCCCTGGCTAGTGTATACCATGAATGAAAAATCTATTCCTTTATAATTAATAACACTAGTAATACCACCCGTCCATTTTGGAGTGGGACTTCCAATAATTGTACGATCAGCAGCATCAATGTCCCCATCACTGTCAATATCTTTAACCTTCACTTGTCCGGGCTGCTGTCCGTAACTCTGTGCTGCATCTACTTCATCTGCCTGCCAGATGCCATCGAATTGCCATGAATAAATTGACCCCGCTGGTTTGCCAACCTCATGTACATAGGAGGCACCCTGTGTCGAAAAATACTCCCGCTCAACATTACCATAAAGCTCTGTTATTTTATTTTTGTTTTTAGCAAAGTTGACGCTCGTAGTCCATTTGAAGTTTCCATTATCAATATTGACTGTATTGAGCGCCAGCTCTATTCCTTTATTTTGCTGCTTTCCTATGTTGTCAAATACACCGGAATAGCCAGTAAGTGTAGGGAGGTTTCTGAAAAAAATGATTCCTTCAATATTTCTATTATAGATATCTAAAGAACCGGTAATTCTGTTTTTCAAGAAACCGAAGTCCAATCCAAAGTTAACTTCCTTATTTCGCTCCCATGTCAGGTTCTGGTTGGCTAATCCGGTAATGTATGCTGTAAGTATTGGGTTATCTCCAATATTGGTATAGGTACTGTTGTTAAACAGTGACTGAGACTTTAACGGTCCTAGTCCTCCACCGCTTCCTGTGTTACCAGTTTCACCGTAACTCAATCTGACTTTCAAGTCGGAGACAATTGGTTGTGAGCTCATAAATCCTTCGTCAATTGCCTTCCACGCAAAAGCAACGGATGGGAAAAATGCCCACTTGTTATTTTTTGCGAGGATAGAAGATCCGTCATACCGTCCTGTGAATGTAAACAGGTACTTATCTAAGAGGCTATAATTTAGCCGGCCAGTAAAAGACTGTAGAGTTTGTTTCGAGAAACCACCTACAGCGCTGCTGATAACTGAACCTGCATCTATATTGTAAAATGAGTAATCATCTGTAGCGAAATTCCTTCGTTGCATGGTATACCCTTCATACCTGTCTAAAAATTGGGAATAGATAAATGTAGCATTTAGTGAATGAATTTGATTTACACTTAAATTATAGTTGAGGATATTATCCCAGGTATACGATAGCTGATTTGAGTTTGCAACCTCGGCCCGTGTGTTTGCAAGTACCCCGCTAGTTGCTTTTGAGTATAATCCTCGGTATTCGCCAAATCTGGTAAATCCTATATTGGGAGAAAAATTAGAGGTAAATTTTAAGTTTTTGAGCGGACTAATGGATACTGACAAGTTAGCCAGATAATTAAATGTCTTTGTTTCCAAAGTGGCATTAGCTTCTTCAAAAAGCGGATTGGTGATAAACGTTTCACTTTCCAGGGGAAAAAACAAAGGATCGCCATTTTCATCATAGGCATCACCGGTGGGCCTCAACCGATAAGCGCTTCTCAGTTGCTCACGGCTTCCCTCGTTGCGTAAAGATAGCGTTACATAATTACTATACCCTATCGTAACGTATTTGGATAATTCACTATTGATACTACCGCGAAGGTTAACTCTTTGGTAATCTTCTCCTGGAAGCGTTCCATCGTCCTTGGTATACGCAAGGCCAAAGGCATACGTGGTCTTTTCCGAACCTCCGCTCAGGCTCAAGGTATGATTAGATTGAACCCCGGTCTTAAGGATCAGGTCTACCCAATCTACATATTTGTTATTGTTAATATTTTCGATCTCATTGGCTTTTAGGAATGTGCTTAACACGACATCGTCACGGTCAAAGGCAAAGTCACCCGATGCATAATGTGTACCTACTACTGCGTCTTTGGCAAAATCCACAAACTCAGGTCCATTAAAAATCCGAGGGAGGTGGTATGCCTGCTTTACGCCAACATAATTGTCATATTGTAGGGACATCTTACCGGCACTTCCCTTTTTTGTTTTGATGATCACCACACCGTTTGTACCCCTGGACCCATAGATAGCGGTTGCCGAAGCATCCTTGAGCACATCCATGCGCTCGATGTCTCCGGGGTTGAGGAAAGTGATATCGTTCACAAAAATTCCGTCCACCACAAATAACGGGTTTTGACCAGGATTAAAACCACCCTGATCTATAGTTTCATTCTTATTGATCGTACTGGCACCCCTGATCCGCATATTAAAGCCGCCTCCGGGTTTATTGTCTGCACGCTGAATAACAACTCCGGGAACCTGTCCCTGCAAAGCAGAAAAAGCATCAACCTTATTGGTTCGCTGGATTTGATCTGTGTTCATAGAGACAACCGAGCCAGTCAAATCAGCTTTCTTGACTTCACCATACCCCACTACGACAATTTCACCCAAGGTAGAGATATCCTCCGTCAATGATATGTCAATGACAGAGAGACCTCCAACAGACCGCTCCTCTGAAAGAAAGCCAACAAAAGAGAAGACCAGTACAGCATTGCTGTTCTCTACATTTATTGCATACGCTCCGTAAGAATCTGTTGTTGTACCGGTTGTAGTTCCCTTCACAACAATCGATACTCCCGGCAAGGGACCGTCTGAGGAAGTGACCTTCCCTTTAATCTGCTGCGCTCCTTGTGCCAGCACTCCAGTGTACGAAAATCCCGTTATCCAAAATAACAGGATCATCCATCTGTAGTTTTTTTTCATAAGCATAATTGGTTTAGTCAAATAATTGTTTAAAAGACACTTTTACAAACCTGATGATTATCCCGGATAGTATCCAACGCTTACTGTACTTTACTTACGAAACCGGTTTCGTAAACACAGGGTAATATCAAAGCACTACCAGCACTCACACTTTTTTTGTGAATGGTAACTTTTGCAAAGAATAAAAAATGTCTTCGTTCTATTTTTTTTACAAGGTGTTAATTATGTGTTACCTTTTTGCGGAGACCGTAAAGGCAACGTGCTTAACAGATGTAGTTTAAAAAGGGCTTCTTAAAAAATAATTTCACCGAACGACTGCTTTAGGCAATATATATGGCGCACTTTCCTCACCGAATGAAGTATGTGAAATCTAATTTGAAGTATACACTCGTTAGCAATGCAAGCTGTTGCGGTTCAGTGTCACTGAATATTGTTACGTTAATATTATCGGCATTCCTTCTTCTCTGCCAACCTACCCGAGTTGTCGGACAAGAGATTCACTTCGATCAAATGAGCATCGCTGAAGGGTTATCCAGCAACTCCGTTAATACCATTTTTCAGGATAGTTATGGAGTACTCTGGTTTGGAACCCTTGATGGGCTCGATCGATATGATGGTTATACGATTGATGTCTTTAAACATGACAATCTTAAAAAACAAAGTCTCTCCAATAATCGCATCACACAGATATACGAAGATCGGTAACACCATCTTTGGCTCTATGACGAATTCAGCACCATCATGATTAAATACCAACCCGAGAAAGACAAATTCACTTCCTATTATTTGGATAAGGTAGCGGTTGGCGCTGATCTCAAATCACTCGATTCGCTGTATGAAGAAAAAGACGGAACATTATGTATCCGCTCCATTGATGGTTACAATTTTAAATACAATTCAAAAGAAGATCTGTTTGAGCTTAAAGAGAAAGATAGTATCAGCTCATTAAGCTGGGAACAAATAGACGAGCAGAAAGAATTAGTAGTATCCTTTGATCAATACTTAGTAAAGTCAAAGAGTGCATTCAACTCGCGCAATGTTGAAATCAGAAAAATTATTAAAGATTCAGAAGGCCGATATTGGATTGCGACTAAATATGATGGTCTTTTCTCAGCAGTGAAACAATCGGGTGAATACAATTTCTTCAGTCACCTTCACACATCAGAGAAGTCCAAATTCATTAATAGTGAAGAAATTTATGATGTTTATGAGGATCACTCCAATGTTATTTGGATTGGAACCAAAAACAAAGGCTTGTATCGCTACACCCGTTACAAGTATAAGTTCGATCAAATTGAAACGATTCAAACCAGTACTGGTTCGCTTCAACTCGGAACATAAGAGCCATTACACAAGATGCAAACAAAAATATCTGGGTAGGTACGAATGATCAGGGATTAATCAGGATTGATGCCTCCGGAAAAACAGGAAAACAATACAAACCCGATCTCAACAAATCGAGCAGCATTGGACATCGATTTATCCGATCTCTATTTATAGATGATCATCAGAATTTATGGATTGGTCATTATAACGGCTTTAGCCGCTACCAGCCATCGTCCGATAATTTTATTCAGTATCATCCAAACATTAAAAGCACCGAAGAGATTCGGGTATATAATTTCAAAAAAGGCAATGGCAACAGTATGTGGATGGCAGGGTGGGATTTGATTCTACATGCAGACATCGAGAAAAATCATTACGAGGTTATTTCACGACTGGAATCAAAAGACAACGGTTTCTCCAACGAAAATATTCGCGATCTTGAGCTGGACAAAACAGGCGACCTCTGGATTGCTGTTGGCGAAAAAGGAATGAGCATTTATGACAAGCAGAAGAGACAATTCACCACACTTCACACTACACCCGCCAACCCTCAAGGCCTTCCATCTAGCAATATCTTTGAAGTCTTCAAAGATAGTCGTGAAAATATATGGCTTGCTACGGCTGATGGGTTGTGTCATTTTGATCCTATAAATATGGTCTGTGAAACTTATACCATCAATGAAGGTCTGCCCAGTAACCTTGTTTACGGAATACTTGAAGACAAGCGTGGTTATCTATGGATTAGCACAACCAAGGGCATAGCGAAGTTTGATATTAAAAATAAAATCTTCAAAAACTATGACGTTAGTGATGGGCTTCAAAGCAATGAGTTAACCGAAAATGCTTTCTATCAAAATTCAGATGGCCTAATGTTTTTTGGTGGCATCAATGGATTGAATTTTTTTCATCCTGAGCACGTTCCGGATAATCCTCAAGTGCCTCAGGTGGCCATTACAACAATTAAAGCATTTGATAAACCTCTTTCTGAAGTTGAATTATTCAATGAGAGTGGCATTCAGGAAAAACTAGCCGAACATACTGAGATTATTCTTTCGCCTGATCAGCACTCTATTTCATTTGAATTTGTTGCATACCATTATGTTAATCCGTTAAAAAATAAATATGCCTACATGCTTGAAGGATTCGATGAAGACTGGACTTACCGCGATGCCAATGTTCGATTTGCCAACTACACAAACTTAGAACCTGGAACCTACTTCTTTAAGGTAAAAGCATCAAACAGTGATGGTCTTTGGAGTGAGCCAATTCAACTTAAACTCTTTATTGAGCAACCCTTTTACACAAGCAGTTGGTTCATTTCCAGTTGTACAATCGTGTTTCTTGCTCTGGGCATTTTTGCTTATCGCTGGCGAATTGCAACAGTAAAAAAACAACAGAGCAAGAAAGCGATTCAACTTGAATCAGAATTGAATTTTCTCAAGAGCCAGGTAAATCCGCATTTTCTTTTCAACACCTTGAATAATATTTATGCATTGTGCCAGGTGAACTCACGGAACGCAGCACCAATGGTAGGAAAAATTTCAGAAATGATGCGGTATATGATTTATGATTGCGCTGTCGCTCTAGTTCCGCTTCAGAAAGAAATTGACTACTTGAAAAATTATATTGAACTGAATCAATTAAAGAGTAATCGAAAGTTAAACGCATCGATTACCATAGATGGGAATCCAAATGGTCTTAAAATTGCGCCCCTGCTCCTCATTAACTTTCTGGAAAACAGCTTCAAACATGGTGATCTGAATTCAAATGGTGATGGCTTTATCAAAGTCTATATCGTTATTAACGAACTGGAATTATTTTTTATGATTAGGAATTCGTTTCGCGACAGGCTCATCAAACCCAAAGAACAAGGCGGAATAGGACTTGAGAATGTTCAACACAGGCTAAGTTTGCTCTACCCTGGCAATCATACATTACGGATCGAAAAAAATAATAGTATATTCGAAATGGAACTTAAACTGAAACTGAATTGAAATTAAAATGCATTGTTGTTGATGATGAATTTCTGGCCAGGCAACTTCTGGAAGGCTATGTAAAAAAAGTCCCCTACCTGGAATTAGTAGACCTTTGCGAAAGTGCCCTGGATGCAATTCATGTTCTTCAACAACAGAAAATCGATTTGGTATTTCTCGATGTGAACATGCCTGAACTAAACGGAATTAATTTTATTAAGTCCCTGAAGTATAAGCCAGAAATCATCATCACTACTGCCTATTCCGAACATGCGTTAGAAGGTTATCAACTTGATGTTATTGAGTACTTATTAAAGCCAATATATTTTGAACGATTTTTGCAGGCTGTAAATAAAGCAAAAGATCTTATTGAGCTTAAAGTAATGGCGTATCAATCAGCAAAGATTGGATCTGTTGCCATTACTGGCTTGGAAGGAAATTCGATCTTCATAAAGACCGGACCACAAAAGATCATAAAGGTAAATCTGAATGATATCGTCTATATCGAAAGTCTGCATGAGTACGTTCGAATTCACGTAGTCAAAGAGAGTTATACGATCTATCATTCGCTTAAAAGTTTGCTGGACATCTTACCTTCTGAACAGTTCGTTCAAATTCATCGATCGTTTATTGTGAACTTCAACCGTATTACGGTAGTAGAAGGAAATACCGTAAGGGTCGATGCAGTAGACCTTAGTGTTGGAAAAAATTTCCGCGAAGAATTTCTAAGCAGGATTAAATCAAAGAGCATAGGCATTGGCCAGTCTAAGATTTCAGGAGGCAAAAATGATTTTGAGAAGATTGCCTGAAAACAAAAGGCATTATTAAATGACGCATAATACCAATGATATTACCACATATTAAAATAGAAAAGTAATAATAATACTGGCAATCCCGGTGAACACCTCACCCTATCTCATTATCAAAAAGAATATCACACAGTTTTCCGGATCACGGAAGATCACATGCTATGACTATCAGTTTGTATATTGGCTCGTTTCCTTTTTATCATAACGATCATAATTGATCATGAAAAGTGCAGGCGTAGTTCTATCGAAGTCCACCTCTATCAATTCTTGTGATAAATTTTTCAGCAGGACTCACGCAAATTATTATCAAATCTGTGTAATAAAAGCGCTAAGATTTGAGGTCATGTCGAGTTCGAGTTTCTTGCGAAGTCTGGATCGCGCGACTTTTACACTTGCTGCCGAAATATTCATAATCGATGCAATTTCCTTTGTATCAAGGTTGAGTTTAAGTAGTGCACATAACTTAAGATCACTGGAATTTAGATGAGGATATTTTGATTTCAGCACATCAAAAAAATCATTGTGTACTTGCTCAAAGTGCATTTTAAAATTATCCCAATCCTTATCAATATTCAATCCGAAATTAACCAACTGTGACAGGTCTTTGGCATTTATTAGCTGTGAGTCTTCTGCCGATGAACCTCTTCTTGTCGCTATTTTCTCTTTGATCTGGAGCAATATTTCATTCTTCTCAATCATGTTCAGCGAATTAATAGTTAAGGCTTTTGCGTTGAACTCCAACTGCTGAGCAAGTTTTTCCTGATGCAACCGCTGGTTCTGAAGTTCCTTTTCAAGAATTATCTTCTCATTGACCAACATAGAACGATTCTTTGATTCCAGCAGACGATTCTTATTCAAGTAAAGAAGTCCAAGAAAGCTCCCTCCAAGTAACACAACTAAAATCAAGTTGATTGACAGCCAGTTTATGTCATCGTCCTTCTGCTTAATCACTCTTTTTTCAATCTTCATCCTAGACTGAAGGTCGACAAGCGACTCGGTTTGATTATAAAGTAAACTATCCTTTAAGGCCAATTGCAAAGAGCGATACTGGAAAGCTTCATGAAAATTTTGTTGCTTGTATTCAAACAGCGACAACGTTCCATAGACCTCTATTGATTTCACGGTCATCCCAAGATAATCAAAACCGCGGAGAGCATCTGTATAGTGTTTCCTTGCCAAGTCATCTTCATTAAGCACAGCGTATATTTTCCCGAGCTTTAAAGAACTTGTAAACAAACCTAAGTTGATTTTAAAGCGTGTGGAAATTTCTGCAGCAGTTTCATACTGATTGATTGCCGCTTTGAGCATTCCGTCATGAAAGAAAATATCACCAAGATTAATGTATAGCAGTTGTTTAAATGTTGCGTAATGGTCATTCGTCTTTACAATTTCGAGCGCCTTGTTGGCATACAGTTCAGCTGCTTCAAATTCACCGTGTGCTATTAGTGCTGCAGTGTAATAACTTGCCGTAACAACGAACAGTGAATCGTTTTCTATTTTGTGGGAAACTTTGAGCAGTTCCACAAAATCCTCGCGTACTTTTGAAAAAGAATGAGGTAAATACTCCGAATATATATTGGCCATGAAGGCTCGAATAAAATATTCATTAAGAAGATCCTGCTTACCCTGGTAAATATCAAGGCAGGTTGACAGATGGTTCAGAGCCTTTTCATAACGACCTATGGAGTAATATAGCGTAGCCAAACTGAAATGATTATCCGCCAGGTACTCAACGGCATCATTTTCTCCAAGGGCTTTGATTGATTTTTCGTGATAACTAATTCCTTTTTTGAAATTCGACATTTTCGTTCCATAGAGCTTGCCCAAATAATAGGCTGCTCTTGCAAAAGCATCCCAATCTTTCATTCGCAAGGCTAATTCAAGCACCGATTCAGCCTGAAATACTGCCATGGGAATATTGGTATCCATGTTCCTTTGAACAAGTTGGAGCAAAATTGCAACTTGTTTGTCTCTCGCTACACTATCAACCCGAGTCGTATCTTTGGCAAAGGCGGAGCTACCGATTGCCAAGATTAAAATTATTAAACCAGTCCTTTTCATTTTGATATTTCAACATTTATTTCCTAAACGGGCCATATGATAACGTTTCAAAAAAACCTTCTCAACCTACATTGAGATAAAGAATCAATGTATAAAGTCTAAGCACGGTCACAAAAATTCATCTAAGTTAATAAGGTTCATTTAAAAAATTCTACCAAAAATCTCGCGGACATAAAACACGATTGCGATTTGCAAATAAGAAGCCTATGAGAATTTCGTGTGTTCCATGACTTGCATATCCCAAGCGAGAATTTGTAATGTCGTAAGCATAAGCTAAGTTCAATGTACTGTTCACATTCATCCCCAACATCGCTGCAAGGGTGTTAACATTTCTGTATGAAACCCCGGCCCACATCAGGTCGCGATACTGGAGCTTTGCATTAACATCAAAATTTACTGGTGCCTTATCCACGAACCTGATCATAGTAGAGGGGAGAAAACTCATCTTGTCGCTTAACAGAATTTTATAGCCTGCCGATAAAGTGAAGTGCGGTAGAATCACCTGATCATCTATCGCTTCCCCATAATTAGTTTTAATGGGAATTATGTTTTGAGCGGATGCTCCAACAAAATAAAAAGCTGAATAAAGCCAAAGCCCCACATTCAGATCGGGTCTTACATATCTCACGACTCCGTTCGCAAACACCGAAGGGTCCGATGGATTAGAGGTGCCAAAGTTTAACTTTTCAGTATCTAAATTGACACCTTGAATACCTCCACTAATTCCAGCACTAATACTTGTTTTCGCCGATAACCCAATGTGATAAGCATAGCTTGCATCAACAACATATCGGTTCAAGGGGCCGGTTTTGTCATTGTAGAATATGAGTCCCATGCCAGCGTGCGGAATTATTGGTTTGTATTTTTGCGCATAATTTGTCCTGACATTTTTTCTCGTATCCGGAGGAGGCACTGTTCCTGTGGTGGGTTTACTGTATATCATTTTTTTTCGGGAACCATGCACTGTGAAATAGGTTGTTTGTGGTGAGCCTTCAATCCCCTGCCACTGATTTCTGTAACTCAGTTTTACATCCCAATAATTTTCGATCCCTGCCAGCGCTGGGTTAGAAACAAAAGGATTTAATATATACTGCGAATAAAAAGGCTGCTGCTGCGAATGGCATGACATACTGATTCCGTTCAGCATGAGTAGTATAGAAAGTATCTTGATTTTCATAGTTTTCAATTTAAAATCACAACCCATCCGCTTACTGGTTTCCCAGAATTCTCCAACTCTATAATATAGTAGTAGGTACCCCAGGGAAGTAGCTTTCCCTGATACGTTCCATCCCACGAGAATGAATTGCTGTTTGAGGTAAATACAGGCTGACCATATCGGTTAAAGACCTGCACCGAAACAGCAACCAAGGGATCTAGATTTTCAATTTTCCAAGTATCATTTATTGCATCGCTGTTAGGGCTAAATGCATTTGGGATCACCATCTCCTTCATAACCTTTACCTGCACCACATCCGTAACAAAGCATCCATGAACACTGGTGACCAAAAGTGTGTATTCGATGTCGGACACAGGAGATACGGTTGGTTGCAGTATTGATGCCTGAGCTTGGTCATTGATCGGAGTCCATTGATACTGCAAAGGACTATCGCCGGTGGCCCTTCCCTCTAATGTAACTGATCCGCCAAGTTCAACTTTCTTATCTGGTCCGGCCGAAATATCAGGCAATGCATGTATGGACAGAGTGGCAGCTTGGGAGAATTCATCAACACAATTTCCGCGTACGGAAACTCTGAATTTATACCCATCCATAACTTGTTCAGCAGAAGAAATTACCAATGAATTACTGGTTGCCCCAGTGTAAAATTCACCGTCGTTGATATTCGCAAATCCACCTCCATCATCCACCTGCCACTGATACGTAAGATTCCCATTGCTGGAGAGCGCCACAAAGTTTGCGTTACCACCTTCACATACAATGACATTTGTTGGTTGTGTCGATATACTCTGAATTACATTAATTTTTAGCGTTGCGCTACCGTTTGAGATTGCTGCGGTACATCCCGTATTGCTAATCACCACTCTGAATTTATAGTTATCCATGGAGACAGAAACACCCCTCAATTGCAAAGTAGATGATGTCACCCCACTGTAAACACCGGTATTACTTATATTAACGAACCCTGCACCTCTATTCTCCTGCCATTGGTACGTTAAATTCGTTCCGGTTGCAGCAATATTAAAACTTGCGTTACCACTTGCACATACGGTAGCATCAGTTGGTTGAGTTGTAATTGCCGGAGCAGCATTTATTCGCACAACAGCGCTTCCACTGATAACACTTGACGGTGTACAAACACCACTACTGGTGATAGTAACTGTATACGTTGCTGCATCCGTAATTGAAACACTTGCTATTGAATATGTACTCGATGTTGCTCCACCGATGTTCGTCCCGTTTTTCTTCCATTGATAACTCAAGCCTGTACCGGTAGCGGTCACACTCAGGTTCATGGCATTGCCTACACATAAGTTTTGTGTTCCTGTTGGTTGTGCTGTAATCGTGGATGGTGTGTTTACATTAACAACAGCATTGCCACTAAGAACACTTGACGGGGTACAAACACCACTGCTAGTGATAGCAACCGTATAGTTTGCTGCATCCGTAACTGAAACACTTGCTATTGTATATGTACTCAATGTAGCTCCAACGATGTCCGTCCCATTTTTCTTCCATTGGTAACTCAAGCCGGTACCTGTGGCTGTAACACTCAGGTTCATGGCATTGCCTACACATAAGTTTTGTGTCGCTGTTGGTTGTGTTGTAATCGTGGATGGTGTGTTTACATTAACAACAGCATTGCCACTAAGAACACTTGACGGGGTACAAACACCACTGCTGGTAACAGCAACGGTATAGGTTGCTGCATCTGCAACTGCAACACTTGCTATTGAATATGTACTCGATGTTGCTCCACCGATGTCGGTCCCGTTTTTCTTCCACTGGTAACTCAAGCCTGTACCTGTAGCGGTCACACTCAGGTTCATGGCATTGCCTACACATAAGTTTTGTGTTCCTGCTGGTTGTCCTGTAATGGTTGATGGTATGTTTATCGTAAGGGTCGCCAAGCCGTTTGTTGTAACAGTGTTACTCGATGCATCGGTAATATTCACACGGTATTTAAAATTATTCATTGCCAGAGTAGCGCCAGTGATGACCAATTCTCGAGAAGTTGCACCACTATAAACACTGCTGTTGCTGACATTGACGAAGCCACTTCCTGCATCTTCCTGCCATTGATATGTCATGTGACCATTACTTGTCAATACTGAAAAGGAGGTGTTACCGTTTAAACAAGTCGTGGTTGACGCGGGCATTCCTGTGACGTAAATTGTTAGCTCTCCATCATATATAGTACATGCACCATTGGTTATTCGATTGCGATATATATATCCGTTCAATGCGGTGTTCAATGGATTGATTGTCAAGCCGACAGATGTTGCACCACTGTAGATTCCCCCATTTGCGATCGGAGTAAAAACCCCTGACCCAGAATTCAACTGCCATTGATAGCTATAGGTTGGGTGCCCTGTATCGGAGGTAAATGATGCGCTGCCACCATCCAGATATTGAATTGAACGATCGGTAGCGATCAACGGCTTCTGATCCACCGTTACCGTTACGGTGGAACACAGACCAACAGATGTTGTACAATTTCCCTCTCCCCGAACGTAATATGTGGTTGTCGCGGTTGGTGCTACACTCAGTGACGTTCCCGTTCCGATCGCACCACCGGAACCGCACCCTCCTGCATACCACGTCCACCGAGTACCGTCATTCAGCGTTCCTGCCGTTAAATTTAAAGTTGTGTTATCTCCGGCACAGATTGTACCCGGTGTGGCGGAAACTGTTGGTGTCGTGGGAATAACAATTTGTGGAGCAACCGATTGAGCCGTTGCCTTGTCGCCATCCGTCAGATTACCGAATGAAACGTACGGAATATTATCGGGCCCAATTACCATAGACAACCGAAGACCATTATTAACTGTTGATGTTATGTTCACCCAATTGTTGCTGGCATTGAGTTTTTTTAATTTTATCAGACCTGAACCTGACTGATACGCAACTATCGGAACATCCAGCAAATCGATGGCCAACGATACAGAAATACCTGTGCTGGCTTCTACCGGTGTGTTACCTACTTTTACCCAGGCAGCCCCATCAAATTTTTGAACGACTACTTCATTGACACCATAATCGTAGTAAGCGACATAGGGTTCATTGGCTTTGTTGATATCAATTTTCGGACTCTCGACATCACCATCAGAAAAACCAGCAATGCCAACGTCTACCCATGCAGCACCATCAAAATTCATCACTGTTGCCTTATTGTCAATCCCATTGGCAAACGAGACATAAGGAATATTCGCTCCGTCAAATGCCAGGGACGGTTCCGATACAGATGATGCGAATCCTGAGGCCCCAACTAACTGCCAGTTACTACTAAGATTATCAAATTTCATAACAACCATATTGGAGGCATCATCGAGAAAGGCCGTATAGAGAACGCCATTGTTATCGAACTTGATGTCTATCCTCGTATCGTTGAAAAGCTCTACTGAAAATCTTCTAGGGCCAACAAGATCCCATGTATTCAACACGGAATTGTACTTTAGAACTGTTACCTTATTATTAGGACTGCCGCTCGATTCATAGTCAATAAATGAAATGTAAGGAACTCCATTTTGATCTAAGGTTAGATTCGTATAGTTCATATCGTAAAATGTACTGATGGGATCCGCCCCGAGCGTAAGCCAACTTGTACCATTGAATTTCTTTACTCCAACACTCGTAATAGCACCCGATGATGTGAAATTCTGGTATAATACGACAGGTAGCCCATCCGATCCAATGTCAATCTTAGTGGTTATCGTGGCCCCAGTTGAAAAACCGCCACCTCCTATCGATTTGCGAATGGCTATGTTAATGAAAGCATCGTTGCAATCAAGACGGTTGAGTACGTACCCTGCCAGGGAAGGACACGACACCTGTGTAACCGCTGAATTACCAAAGCCATCACCGTCACTATCCCTATACCATGTCGGACATTGGCCGCGAACCAGGAATGAGAAGAAGAAAAAAACAACAAAAAAGAAAGCAATTTGACAACCGTGCAATGGTCGGTAAAATTGTAACCGTTTGTTCATTTTCATTGCTTGTATTACCCGTATCATATGTTTTTGTTTAACCCGTATAACATGTTTATAATTTACTGAGACATAAACTCATTGGAGTAGCACCAATCATGACCTGTCATGATCCTTATTCACGCATAACTACCCGGAACGACCCGGGAAAATTGTACTGAGGTGTGACTACCCATGATGCCAGTGCACAGTATATTATTAAGGTAAACCATGAACACACAACAGACCTTAAAGTCGAAGTCTGCATGGGTTGCAAATCGTTCAGTTGAATGAGTAGGCTCATAATTTTTCTAGAGAGTAACTAAATACTGCCTAGGCAATTTCCTCATATTATATTGGTTTGAAGGCGAAAAACAGGTAACAAAAGGTTAATCCATCTCATTCCAGGTGGTTAAAAAAGGTAAAAATGAGTGAGTCGCCTGCGGGCCTACTCACTCATTCCTTTTTGACTTTATTTTACCTGAATCTTTAAAATGTGTTTTTTGGACACGATGTTATCAGAGGTAGCCTAATGTTCGATAATCACTTTCCTGTTCATCTCTTTATTCGAATAAAGTACCCTGTAAACATAGATTCCGCTCGCATACCTTTCTGTATCAAAAGTGATCATCTCTGGCGTTTCCGGTTTGACATTGCCTGTAAACAGGGTGGCCACTTTCACATTGAGTGCAGAGTAAAGTTCAACCGTTACGTAGGTAGAAGTCGCGGATTGCAAGATTAAAGTTCCTTCCATTAGAATTGGATTTGGATATACCGATATGGATACTATATCAGCAGCGACTTCATTTGTTTGTGCTGTTGTGTTATCAGCCGGCATCTGCAGACCTTCTCCGCAACCACCCTGAGTTACTGTTACAGATGCGGTATCGGTACAACCGCCTGGTGTTGTTATTGTAAGGAAATAATCTCCAGCATCCGCGACTATCGGGTTCTGTTCACTTGATGTGTATCCGGCAGGGCCAGTCCACCCAAATGTAACTGGCAGTGCAGAAGAAGTTCCGAATAACGTAGCAGATGAAGTACAGGTTACCGGGCCACTTGCAGTAGCTGTGGCAACTGGTGGGATCAGTTGCTGATCAATGGTTCGAAAAAGTGTTGACTCGCATCCGTTCGGCCCTGTAACCGTTAATGTATAGGTACCGGGAACTGTAATTGACGCCACTGCACCATTAACAAGGTAACCTGAAGGGCTTGTCCAGCGGAACGATGAACCCGATGTTGTTGATCCACCAGTAAGTATCAAAGGATTTATAAAACAAGTCAGAGTTAGACTATTGGATGTATTGGTGATTCTGATATTTGGTTTAGTCAGACTCTGCGTAACATCAACGGTTGCTGTTGTAAAACAACCTGTTGAAGTCTTTGTGACTTTTAAACTGTAAGTACCCACAGCCGATACGGTTGCTACAGCGGAAGTTGCATTGGTAATTGTTCCTGGTCCTGTCCACAGGTAAGTAACCCCACTGGTTGTGGTTGCTCCTGTCAACGTAACACTGGTAGTAGTGCACGTCAACACTCCGCTAGCTGTTGCTGTAACTCCAGCTGGTGCACTAACATCTTGCGTAACATCAACCGTTGCTGTTGTAAAGCAACCTGTTGAAGTCTTCGTAACTTTTAAGGTATAAGTTCCTACAGCCGATACTGTTGCTACAGCAGAAGTTGCATTGGTAATTGTACCCGGACCTGTCCACAGATAAGTAACACCGCTGGTTGTGGTTGCTCCTGTCAACGTAACACTTGTCGTTGAACATGTGAGTACTCCACTAGCACTAGCTGTAACACCCACTGGTGCACTAACATCTTGCGTAACATCAACGGTTGTAGTTGTAAAACAACCTGTTGAAGTCTTCGTAACTTTTAAAGTATAAGTTCCTACAGCCGATACTGTTGCTACAGCGGAAGTTGCATTGGTAATTGTACCCGGTCCTGTCCATAGATAAGTAACACCACTGGTTGCGGTTGAGCCTGTCAAGGTAACGCTCGTGGTTGAACATGTGAGTATGCCACTAGCACTAGCTGTTGCTGTAACTCCAGCTGGGGCACTAACATCTTGAGTAACATCAACCGTTGTTGTTGTAAAACAACCTGTTGAAGTCTTCGTAACTTTTAAAGTATAAGTTCCTACAGCTGATACTGTTGCTACAGCAGAAGTTGCATTGGTAATCGTACCGGGACCTGTCCATAGATAAGTAACACCGCTGGTTGTTGTTGCTCCTGTCAATGTAACACTGGTAGTAGTACAAGTCAACACTCCGCTAGCTGTTGCTGTAACTCCAGCTGGAGCACTCAGGCCGCGCCGCCGGTCCGCTATTCGATGGTCGAAGCCGTGCGACGAAACAGGAGTCACCGCTGCAGGAAATGTCGGTGCTGCAGGAAACTCTGGCCGATCTGTCAACGATGGAACTGACCACCGGCTCTCACCTGCTCGAGCATTACCGCGATGCCCTGGAGCGCGACGGGATCCTCTCGGCCGTAGCGCTCAAGCACGTACCGACCGGCCGTCGTGTCACCACCGCCGGCGCCGTCATCGTCCGGCAGCGTCCCGGAACGGCAAAGGGAGTCGTCTTTCTC
>JANMRZ010000020.1:0-24587 GCA_031388805.1 Chryseolinea sp. | reverse complement strand
AGCGCTTGATTAACCTTCTTGGCGATTTGCATAATCTTCGCCCAGTCATTCACAAACTGTTGAGTATCTTCATCAAGCGCTTACCATGCAGCAAAAGTTGGTGCTTGTTGTGAAAATGATTGAACTGCTTTTTGCTGATTTTGAAATTTCTGAACGTCAGGCCAATCTTATTTTTTATGTAGGGCAGGCGCTTAAAATTCCGCAGGAAGATATTCATGAGCTGAAAAATTTCGTCACCGGTCAGGATATGGAAGAGCTTTCTTCCAAACATGTGCTGATTATTGATGAAGGTTCGGGTGAAGAAGATTATCCGGGACCGCGCATGACGGAGAAAGATTTAACCGGTCTTATTGCTGTTCTATGGTTGCCCGATGCCGAGATGTATTTCATCAAATACCTGGGCATCACTACACTTTACCTCAATAGTATTTTACTCCGCAGCCGGAAGATCGATGTGTTGCCAACCGGAAGCACGATTCGCGGTGATAAAGTGGATTCAATTTATTTCAGTGACATAGTCGGAAAATTTTTAACGGATGAGAGTCAGGCCGAAATAACATTTACGGCTGATCACATCTTCTATCATTTTAAAAGTGGAAGGGCTGGTTTGCAGAACATAAACATTGCAGAGCATGGAGGTAAGTTGGTAGGATTGATGGGAGCCAGCGGTTCGGGTAAGTCAACATTATTGAGTGTATTAAATGGAAGCGAGAAACCATCAAGCGGACGCGTAACCGCAAATGGTATTGATATTCATGAACATCCCGAAAAGGTAGAAGGTGTTATCGGATATATTCCACAGGATGATTTATTAATTGAAGATCTTAGTGTTTTTCAAAATTTGTATTACGCTGCGCGATTGTGTTTTGATCATTATTCAAAGGAAGAGACGACAGCATTGGTGGAGCGTGTTCTGCTCAGTTTGGGGATGATTGAGATTCGCGATCTGAAAGTAGGATCATCAATGGACAAAACTATTAGTGGTGGACAACGCAAAAGATTAAATGTGGGACTCGAACTTTTACGAGAGCCAACCATTTTATTTGTAGATGAACCCACTTCCGGACTTTCATCACGCGATTCGGAGAACATAATGGACTTGCTCAAAGAACTTGCGCTGAGAGGCAAAATGGTTTTTGTGGTGATCCATCAACCATCGTCTGATATTTACAAGTTGTTTGATACTTTGATCATTTTAGATGTTGGTGGCTTTCAGATTTATTATGGCAATCCAATCGATGCCGTACTTTATTTCCGAGACATGGTGAATGCAGCCAATAAGTCACAAGGAGCCTGTCCGGAATGCGGTAACATTAATCCCGAACAAGTCTTCAGCATTATTGAAACGAAAGTTGTCAATGAATATGGTCGACTAACGAATACCCGAAAAATTTCTCCTGGACAGTGGTATCAATATTTTAAGCAAAAAATTAAAGTTCCGAAGCTCGTCCATTCAGTTGATGTACTTCCGGTTGCGCAGGAAATTCCCAATTGGTTTAAACAATGGAGCGTTTTCAGTACGCGCGATTTCTTATCAAAGCTGGCAAACAGGCAATACCTCTACATCAATATGCTTGAAGCACCTGTGCTGGCATTCTTCATTGCCTTTATGGTGAAGTATTATAATGTGCTTGGCGGACAAGAAACATACAGTTTTTATAATAACCACAACATTCCGGTTTACTTTTTTATGAGTGTGGTAGTGGCTTTATTCTTCGGACTCACGATGAGTGCTGAGGAAATCTTCCGCGACCGCAAGATTGTAAAACGAGAACAGTTTCTTCATTTAAGCCGCAGTAGTTATTTGGTTTCGAAAGTGGGTATCATGTTTTTGATTTCGGCTGTACAGACCTTTTTATTTTTTGTTGTGGGTAATCTCATCCTGCAGATTCCATTAAGTGAGTTTCGATATTGGTTCATACTTTTTAGTTGCTCGTGTTTCGCAAATATGCTGGGACTGAATATTTCATCCGCATTCAACTCAGCAGTGACCATCTACATATTGATTCCGCTGCTTGTCATTCCTCAACTATTGCTGAGTGGTGTCGTAATCAGTTTTGACAAGTTTAATCCTAAGGTTGGAAAACCAATAGGAGTTCCTTTGATAGGAGAGGTAATGGCTTCTCGGTGGGCATTCGAAGCGTTTATGGTTACCCAGTTCAAAGACAATCCGTTCGAGAAACAATTTTATGATTTGGATAAAATTTCAGCAGACGCTGAGTACAAGCGAGTGTACTACATTCCTGCACTAGAATCTAATCTTGCATACTGTCTGAATAATCCATTTGACTGGCGTAACACAAGATCAGAAAAGATGAACAGGGCTTTGTTTTTGTTGAAGTCTGAAATATCAAATGAGTTGAAGTTTATTGGCACGGATAAATTTCCGGAAGTTGAAAAGCTCGCTATCGGCAAATTTGATTCTACCGTATATGCAAAAACAAATCACTTTCTAACGGTACTAAAAGCCTACTATAGGAAAAGGTCGGAAGAGTCGGCGGCAACAAAAGAGGAGATGATTCAAGCGGCAACGTCTACTCCGGAAAAATTAAGTGAGTATGAAAAACAAAAGGAGAGTTTTGTTAACCAGGCAGTTTCAGATGGGGTGAAGAACATGAATGCTTCGGATCGCATCATCGAATTTGACGGGCAACTGGTTCAGAAGATCTATCCGATTTATGCAGAAGATCATAAGCCAAGTCATGGGGTTGATTTTCGCGCAAACCTATTTCAACCTACTAAGCATTTTGGAGGTATTTATTTTGATACTTTATATTTTAATCTCGCTGTTATATGGAGCATGACGGCCGTTTTGTTTCTCACACTCTATGTAGATGTATTAAGACGTTTTATGCAATTAATGGAACGTCAGCGAAAGAAAATAAAGCGTAGGCGAAATCAGAGTTAGCTTCCATTCATCAAAATTTTATTTAGTCGTATTGCTCATTTTTATACTTTTGCGATCAATCCACATCAACTTATTCTTATGAAAAAAATATCCATTTTATTTTCTCTCGCGGCATTAACACTCCTATTCGCTTGCGGAGGTAAGCAACATGATCATCAACACGAATCAACAGCGAGCGATTCAGTCTGGACCGGAATGGATGAATTTCATTTTGTAATGGCGGAATCATTCCATCCATATAAAGATTCAAGCAATCTAGAGCCAGCAAAGAAATTTGCTCACGAAATGGATTCTGTCGCGAGTATTTGGCTTGCAGCAGCTCGGCCAGAGAAAGTAAACACGGATGCAGTAAAAGAAAAGATGGAGAAGCTTAAGGCAGACACGAAACTTTTTGCTGATGCGGTTAAAGTAGAAGCTGATTCTACACTGGCAAAATCATTAACGGATTTACACGATCAGTTTCATGCGCTGCAAGAAGCATGGTATGGTGGTCACGAAAAACACAATGATCATGAATAGATAATGTTTGGTATTTAAATAACCAGTATTTTCTATCTCATTTTACCTCTCTTAATCAAGTACGTTTGCAGGATTACATGGAAGTCGGTGTTGACATCGACTTCTATGAAGTCAATCTTATATTGATTGCATCGTAGTTTGAGTTCTTTCAAAAATGCTTCTGAGTCAGCATGGTATCTGGATTTGATATCTGCAGGATTTAGTTTGATTTTCTCCCCACTTTCCAAGTCAATAAACTCCATCGGACGATCTTCAAAATTGAAATCCAGTTCCGTCTCTTTATCCATAACATGAAATACAATTACCTCATGGCGGTTGTGCTTTAAGTGTTGCAAGGCTTTGAAAAGTTCATCGCTGTTCTCATTTGAGTCGAACATATCGCTGAAAATAATAACCAACGAGCGCCTTGATATCTTCTCAGCCATCTCGTGCAATACACTCGCTACCTGTGTCTGCGTTTGAACCGGCTTTTGCTTCTCAACATCGTGTAAAATTTTATAAATCTTATCCAGATGGGCCGGGGTAGATTTAATAGGAGTAATGCTTTTGATGGAATCAGAAAAAAGACAAAGCCCTACAGCATCGCGTTGACGTTGCAGCAAATAGCTTAAAGAGGCAGCGGCATATTTGCTGAACCGAATCTTGGCCTTACTCTGCTCAGGATAGTACATGGACGCAGATATATCGAGCGCAATAAGGCAACGCAGGTTCGTTTCTTCCTCATAACGCTTTGTGAAAAGCCGGTCGGTACGAGCATATACTTTCCAATCAATGTGGCGCGTGCTTTCACCTTCATTGTATAATCGATGTTCAGCAAACTCAACAGAGAACCCATGGTAGGGCGACTTATGTAAGCCTGTAACAAATCCTTCTACAAGTTGACGGGCAATTAATTCAAGATTGCCTGTTTGATTCAATGTGTTCAAATCCATGCGCTAAAGTTCGGAAGTCTGAGTGATACTAACGATACTTAATTGCGAATCTTACGTACAGTCATTCGAGGGTCAATCGGTACAAATTTCACCTCTACATTCACCTGAAAACAAATCGAAATGTTCACCACTAAGCCGATTATATGGTTAAACACCCATTCTTACTTCAAAATAATGAAGGGTTAGTTTGCATTGATTTTTCAAAATACTACCTTAGACTGAAGCAAACGATAGATCAAACCCTAAAATTGAAGGATTGTGGAAGAAAACAAAGGAAATGGTAGAGACGAAATCTACTCGACAAAAGTAAAGGCTGGCAAGAGGACGTACTTTTTTGATGTGAAAGCAACCCGTTCGAATGATTATTACCTTACTATCACTGAAAGCAAAAAGCGTTTTAAAGAGGATGGGTTTACCTATGAAAAACATAAAATCTTCTTGTACAAAGAAGACTTTAATAAGTTCATGGAGGCTCTCAACTCAACGGTAAACCATGTGAAACAAGAGTTAATGCCAGAAGTTGACTTTACTCAATTCGATCACATGCACGAGCATGAAGAAGAAACAGCAGAGGTAAAATCCAATGGTGTTTCGAATGGCGTGGATTCGGAGTTGAAGTGGGAGTAACAGGTTCCAGGTTCAAAGTTTGAAACCAGAAGCTTTAATTTTCAGGTTCAAATAAGGAATTTGTAATGTTCTTATTTCACCCCTTTTCTATCTTTTAATCTTCCCGCTATCTGTCATTTCGATGTGTTCAACAATGTTGATTTTGTGTGGAACCTTAAAGCTTGAAAGCATTTGACGGCAATAGTTTAATAAAGCATCTTCCTGAAAAGAAGCGTTTTTTTCAAGAATCAGATCGGCCACAACAACTTCTCCCAGTAAGCTGTGATTTTGTCCGTATACTTTCGATAGAACGATGCCTGGATAGGTATTCAACACATCCTCAACTTCGGTTGGAAACACTTTATTACCCGACACATTGATCACCACTTTCTTTCTTCCTTTTATTTCGATAAGTCCATCGGCTGAACGCGTGGCATAGTCACCGGTAAGAAACCACCCGTCTTTCAAAACATCATTGCGCAGCGTAACCGGGCTTAAATATCCATCGAACATACCAGGACCTTTGATGGCTAACAAACCCGATTTACCGGAAGGTAAATGATTCAAATCTTCATCGAGGATACCGATCTCATATGCAGGTAAACTATAACCGACTGCTTCCGGATGATCTTCTGATCGATCTGTATTGATGATCGGTAATCCAATCTCGATGATTCCAAATGCTTGCATCACTGGTAATTTATATTTGGCTTTGAAAGCATTACAAATGGATGGACTAATGCTGGTCGTGGTGGAGACGATTCGTTTAAGCGATGGCAAAGATGCTTCCTTCGCATAGGTAGCCAACAACCGAATATGCATGGGAGATGCATACAACATTGTTCCATTGTGCTGACGAATATGTTCGAGAATACTTTCTGCCAGAAAATCGTTGCAGATAATAATGCCAACACCATAACGTACATACAGCATGATGGAAACAATAAAGTGGTAGGCCATTGGCAATACCCAAACAACACAATCATTTTGATTTAATTTCAATCCTTCATTTGCGGCTTCGATTCGCTCGATTAAAGATTGATGAGAAAGTACGACACATTTCGCTTCGCCCGTTGTACCTGAAGTAAATCGCATGACTGCCGGATTGCCAATGAAGCTTACTGTCTTTTCTTCTAAACTTTTATTTGTATAACCCAGAAATAGAGGTTGTTCGAAAAGGTTAATTTCAAATGATTCTTTCTTATCCGTGTAAATGTCAATTCGATCGGAGAGGAGGTAATGCAGCTTTGCTTCACGTGTTGCTTTATTGATCTCTTCTGATTTTTGCTGTGGTGAGATGGGCATCACTACAGCACCACAACCAATTCCTGCATAAAGTCCAATTAAAAAGTAACGATTGTTTTTAATAAGCAATCCAATTCCGTGACCCGATTTTATACCATTACTGATTAGTTGGTTTTTTAATTGTTCTGTTTGCTGATAAAGTTCAGTAAACGTAAGGGATCCGTACTCGTCAACTACAGCAACGTTATGAGGCCAGGTAGTTGCGGACGCAATTAAAGTTTGATATACATTTATGTTAGGTAAGGTGGAGCTCACGGTGTAATGTATTGATGATTTCCTTTCGTTTAATTTCATTTTCTGCACAAGCCATTTTACCTGCAGCATAACCCGTTTGTAATCCAGTGCCCATTACACGAGCGCTCGCGATAGCGCGTGATGTAGCCGAAATGTTTTTACCTGCAAAGTATAGATTTGAAATGTCATTCGACATTAGACAATCTGCGGGAATGTCATAACCATTATCAATTTCAAAGTATTGTAATTTTAATTTACCATCATTCGTCCATTCTTCCATGGGCCATGCCCCAACGGCAATACCTTCTTCTGATTTTTTACAGGATAAGACATCATCTTCGTTCAATATGTATTTTCCCTGCGATCGTTGTTGTACACGAACTCCAAGAGAAGGAAATATGTATTCGATTAATGCGTTTTTAAAACATGTAATTTTCTGTTGAAGAATTGGAAATAGTTCTTCAATCCGTTGATGACCCTTTGTTTGCATTGCTGCATTCTCTGTACTTGAATCTGTTATGGCTTCAGGTAAAGTTAGTTTAAGATCAACAACATGATTACGAAGTGAACCCGGAACGGCACTTAGTGACAAATAGCTTTCAGGCCATTTCTTTTCTGTGATTACTTGCATCATCATTCGCTTAATGCTCATGTTCAGAGCGAACTCACTATCGATCTCAATGTTCTTAACTCGAAAAATTTGTGACGCAGCTTGATATGTTTTGTCTTGTAGCAGGCTTACTTTTCCAAGCACAGAAACAATTCCATTTCCGCTGCAATCTATTATTGATTTTATGTTAATCTTAATGGTCTGATCTGCGTTTTGAATTGTTACACTCTGTATTTCTGTTTCCTTCCGATCGATACTTACCAGTTCTGTATTTGTTAAAACCGTTACGTTGTGCTCCGCTAATTTTCCTTTCATCAGTTGTTGAAGTATTGTCCACTCATACGGAACGATGTACAAACCTTCATGATAAAGTGTTGGCTTTGAAATTGGATAAGATGATTGAAGTTCGTTGAGAAAATCTTTACAAAATAAATATCCTATAGGTTTAGCTTGCCCTGAGAAGGAGCGAAGAAATGAACCACAAATGGTACCGACATTGGTTTGAGTAGAATCTCCACCAACCGAATTACTTTTCTCAATCAGCACTACACTTTTGTTTTCTTTTGCAGCCGAGATTGCTGCAGCAAAACCACTCACACCACTTCCAACAATCAATATGTCTGTTGAGGTGAGAGTCATGAATCGATTTCTTTTCCGAAAACCAATTCGTGTCGTATCTGCTTCTCAATCGTATTCATTTCATCTTCTGAAATCACTTCTTCAAAATACATCACCATAAGATGAAGCCGGCTTTGAAATTTCATGAACGCAAAGGTAAGTCCGGGAGGATAAATATTGGATGGAAAGTTCCATGCATCCTTTATTTTGTGATTGTTGAATTCAAGAAAATCAGTTGGGTGATCAGCAGCAACAGTAAACAGAAAACTGGCCAGCGATCCACCTTTCGGTCCTTTAATCCAAAAATAATAAAGGGATGATGGAGTTCTTCGCAAGAAACGCATCAATATGTCGTAATCACGTGACATATTGGTTTTTAATTGATCAACCATTTGTTGGTTGATACTGCTTACCGTTTGCTTAAGTGAAGAGAGACAGGACGCCTTCAATCGATAGAAAATAAAGGACAAGTGATTGCCCAGTAACGGACCAAGTGCACCTTTTTTTCGCTGATCGCGGGGAACAGGTATCCAGAAATCATGAACTGGAATTTTCTTTTCAACAAGAAGTGAACGCACAGTTCTGGCTGCACATGTCAGGTACAATGCACTTCTGCCAAACTGTGCTCCAAGAGAGGGACCAACTTTGTCGAGTTGATTTGTTTCTTCTTCTGTAAATCGAATGATCCTTACCTTCTGGTTTGTGTTTGTGTTTTTTTCTTTTGAGAGAAAAATTCCTGATAGAGGCTTTCGCGAGATACGGTCAATAAAAAATTTAGCTCTTGTTGCATTAATAAGTTCACCCCATTTTAGTCTTGATTGCTCTGAATGATCGTGAAGTTGCAATTCCTTATTTGATGTTCCACTAGCAAGTTGCTTCATGAGTATGATGGCACCGTAACCATCCATAAGCAAATGATGCCATGAAAAAATAAGCGTTGAATCACCGTTCGAGCGAAGTAAAATATCAAAAGATAACAGGGGAGGGTTGTCACCTGAAATTTTGCGATTGATAATTTCTTCCGGTATCAGTGTATCGGTATGAACAACTGTTATCGGAATTTCGCTTTCTGGCGTATTCTCTTTCCAGGTTGGGATAGCGAGTGGATATTTTTTTTCAGCGGTTAGGTAGGCGAGACGCAATAAGTTTTTGTTGGAATGTATATTCAACTGAAATTGTATTACATCCAGTTGTCCTTCCAGCTCAAGTAAATGGCGACAGGTATTATTCGCGGCATTAATGCGTCTGATGTGTTGCTTCTCCAATGCCAGCATAAAGCAATCTGCTGGTGTTAACAGAATCTGTTCTAATGGCTTATTCGCTTCCATTATTTTTTCGCGTATCGCATCGCACTATCGGCCAAAGTATTTGCTGAGATAAAATTTTCAGGGATTAATTCTTGTTCAGGCAATGTAATCTTGAACTTTCTCTCCAGGAATAAGACCAATTCAATGATGGAGAGTGAATCAATTCCCAATTTACTGAACGGTGTGTCTGGATGAACCTGAATGCTCTTATCGACTATATTACTTTCGATGTAACGGCAAAGCTCGTGCGCGAGACTTTCCGATTTTAGAATATCCATTTCTGTTGGATTTGTGGTATAGTTGATGCCTTCAAAGTATTACAATTAAAGGTTGATTCATTTTGATTGATGGCCGTTCAATTCGCATGCAAAGTATATACAAACCAGATTATTTATGGTACTGCATTTTGGTAAAAAAAAGTTACTTTTGAAACCGTTTTAAAGTTTTTTGCCCAGTATAAACCTTATTTGAATTGTGCGATCAAGGTCAATGATGTCACTCGGTTTAGCAGGATACAATTTTTCATCATTTTCAATTTTTATGAGGTATGATGTATTGCATACCAACAATTTGGTGTTAATTCCGGAAGCTTTCGTTAAATGAAGAACTGCGCTGTTATTGGTTCGGGAATAGCTGGAATTGCTTCTGCCATTCGTATTGCTGCGATGGGACTTAAGGTGGATGTCTTTGAAGCCAACGATTATCCGGGGGGGAAACTTCGGGAGAAGGAAGTGGATGGATTTCGATTTGATATGGGACCATCCGTTTTTACAATGCCCCATCTGATTGATGAATTGTTCACCTTATGCGGTAAGAATCCACGTGACTACTTTACCTACACAAGATTACCTACTTCGTTCAATTATGCCTTTGAAGATGGAACGCAGATTAATGCGTACGGCAATGCTGATCTTTTAGCAAAGGAGATTGTTGAAAAAACAGATGACTCAGAAGAAAGCTTTCGGGCATATTTGAAGGACATCTCCTCTAAGTATGAAATTACAAAAGAAGTATTCATAGAAAATTCACTTCATGTTTTAAGTAATTACTTCACCACACGGGTGGCAAAGGGCTTGTTTAACTTTCATAAAATTGGTGCATTCGAATCGATGGACAAGGCCAACAAGCGCTTCTTCAAAGATCCTAATCTCGTGCAGTTATTTAACCATTACGCATTTTATGTTGGGTCGAACCCAATGGTTGCTCCGGCCACGCTTAATATGATTCAGCACTTGGTTATTGATAAGGGCACTTATATACCCGATCGGGGTATGTATTCCATTATACAAGCGCTTGTAAAATTAGCTGAAGAGGTGGGTGTAACATTTCATTACAATACACGGGTTGAAGAAATTATCGTAAAGAATGGTAGGGTAGCGGGTATTCGCATTGATAAAGATAAAGTACTGGCCTACGACAGAATTGTGAACAACATGGATGTGTATCATGCATACCACAAGTTACTTCCAAATGAACCAAAGCCGGAACGAATTTTAAATCAGCCAAAGTCAAGCTCCATAATTGGTTTTTATTGGAGTGTAAAGGGAGATCATAAACAATTGGGTGTTCATAACATGTTGTTTTCTAAAGACGAGAATGCTGAATACAATGCAGTCTTTGATCAAGGTACCATTTGCAATGATCCATCAGTTTACATTAGTATAACGTCCAAGCATGTAAAGGGCGATGCCCCTGACGGATGCGAGAATTGGTTTGTGATTATTATTGCCCCCAATGATAAAGGACAATCGTGGGATCAACTTGTTGCGAAAGCAAAAAAGAATGTGTTGGCAAAAATCGACAGAATGCTCCATATCAATCCGGATATTCAGCATGAATTCGTGCTAACGCCCCCCAAGATCAAGGAAAATTATGCCAGTGCTTTTGGAGCAGTTTTTGGCAATAGCTCCAATAGTAAATTTGCGGCCTTCTTAAGGCATTCAAACAGAAGCAAGATTAAAGGGTTATATTTTGTTGGAGGAACAGTTCATCCTGGTTCAGGTATTCCAATGTGTTTGAATTCAGCCAAGATTATGACCAAGATGTTTCATTGATTTGAAAACCGAATGCTATTTTTTCTGTCTCTTTAAGTTCCGGGTGTAAGCCCTTGCCTCTCTGTAATATTTTAAAGGTACTACCAACATACCGAAGCACTCGGTGTTTGATTTATCTAACTGTTTGTGGTGAACTTTATGACCCTTACGCAGAGCAAGCAGCCATGGATTTTCTGTTTGTTTGAAAATTTTCAAACGTTGGTGTATTAATCCGTCATGAACTAATACGTAGCAGATACCATAAAATGTAATGCCGATTCCGATGTAGAGTTTATAATCGTTTCCATCCATTACACCGAACATGATAAAGAGCCAGGCAGGTATGGCAAAAATTAAAGCAAAGAAATCGTTCTTTTCAATTTTCTTATCGTGAGGACGATGGTGGTCCTCATGCATATGCCACAACAAGCCATGCATAATGTATTTATGAGTACTCCATGCAACGAGCTCCATGGCTGCAAACGCGCCGAAAACGCAAAACAAGTAAAAGATGTAAAGCATAATTAAAAGCAAACTCAATAATTGAGCGAAAGAAATAAAAAAAAGTAAATAATACCACTTTTATTGATGGAGTGCATCTATACCAGAGTATTGAATTGCCTGTAATTTGCTCAATACTAGGTTTTTGATGATACTTTTATTGAAATGGTACACTCCAGAATACTCACAAAGTGTATTAAATAAGCAGGCTACCTCAAATTCTTCGAGGCAGCCTGTTTTCTTTGGAATGAAAGTACTTTATTTCTCTATGACCACTTTCGTGATTTTAGAACCTTTATTTGTCTCAATTATCAATAGATAAGTACCGCTTTGATAGGTTTGTAATTCCAGATTTTCTGAATGTTTACCGGATTGTTGCGTTCCAAACGATTTAGTTGTTATCAATCTTCCAAACACATCAATAACCCTTGCCTGAACATCCGATGGGCGTTGAAGCTCATATTGCAAAGTGATTAGCCCTGATGTTGGATTGGGATAAACTGTTAGTGAATTCTTAGTCTCTTTTTTTTCAGCAGCAAGAGGTTCTTCTTGAATACTGACATAATCCAATGCCCATCCCCATCCCGTATTGGCTGGCCCTGAGATTACCCTAAGCCTGAACAGGAGCGTATCACCCGCATCGAAGGTATTGCTGATATCGATTTCTTTTTGATCTAGCATATCACGTGTGCCGACTTGATTGGTATTGTATGCCGTTTGCCACACTGTATTAGATATGGCATTATATCCTGGCGCCAGCGGTATCCAATCAATTCCATTTTCAGTTGCCTCTAACACCACAGAGTCTTTCTCAACTTCAGGCTCTACAATGGCAACGTCAGCATAAAAAAGTGATGAAGAAGTGCTGCTTACTTTAACAGGGGTACGAAGAAGCACAGAATAATTTTTATTTACAGAATAGGGGTGATTGGTTTGAAGATTTTTCCGCTCCCCATTTAAAGCGCCTTGAAAATTTTGAGAGGTTAATCCATCAACGGTCAAGTCAGAAATGGAATTAAAGTAGGTGGCGTATGATGTCTTTGTATCCAATACATTAATCCTATTGACCGTGTAAGCAATACTTTGATAAGGTGCCGAGCTACCCGTTGGATATCCAATAAAGTAAACACTTTTATTTCCGGTAGATAGCCCGGAAATAGTAATGTCCAATCGGCCAGACAATGTGTTTTTTATAGTAGTTGCTTTTGTAGTCCCAATAAATACGTCAATAGAATCATAATCATATCCATTATTTAAACGAAGCACTAGATTTTTCTGAGGACTAGTTCCGTGATCTTCCAAAACAGGTGCATAGTCAATAAGCTGAGGCTGATCAATCGTTGCTGTCCAAATTCCTCGTCCGTGTGTTGCGATAACAACCTGGTCATCCTGACCTTTCATATCCCAAACGGAAACATTTGGAAAATCCTCCAGCAGTGTCCATGATACCCCATTATCGAGCGACTCAACTATTCCAATTTCTGTTCCTGCCCAAATGATATCGGTATTGTCAGGTCGAACATACAAGCAATAAACGGCTACATCCGGGAATCCATTTGTGCTTGTTGATCCGGTTCCAAAACCAGAGATATCCTCCCACGATTGACCAAGATCTTTTGTGCGTAAGACTTTTGGCGCATTTGAAAATGAAAAAACTGCGTAAGCTGTATTTTGTTCAGTTGGATGTGATGCTAGCTTCGTTATACTTCCAAGCGGAGTTTGTGTATAATTATTTGTTTGAATAAAGGTTTGGCCACCATTTGTTGAAACATGAAGTACGCGTTCACTATTTGTTAAGTTTGACATGCCGCTTCCAGCCCACACTATATTTCCATTTGCACGAGATACTTCAACATCGACTAAAGATGAATTTGACGTTGCAAATTTTTCAGAGATAGGTGTAAGTTTCCAAGATTCACCAAAGTTTGTTGATACATAGACACCTTTTGTACCTACTGTAAAAACTCGATCCGGAAAATATTTTGAGTTTGCCAGCTTTGTAATAAATGGAAAATCGGTATCATTTTGAGCTAATCCACTTGTTGCCAACTGCCAAGTAGTTCCTCCATTTGTTGTTCTGAAAATTTGCGCGTTATAAATGCTACCCATTATTTTTTTAGCATCCTTACTATTCCAGAGTACCTCGAATCCGTCACCGCCTAGCGAATATGTATAGCTTGACGAAGCTGATGAAATCTGTCCTTGGGGTGAGATTCGGGTTCCGTTGTCCTGCATGCCACCAATGTATTCATCCGCTCCTGGTTTTTTATCTGCCCCATAGAATTGACTTGTATTATAGCCAAGCCCTTTAAAGGTCCAGTCGCCATTCGTAACACCAGGCGTAGTTGATGTTTTTGAAACAAATACACCCCCATCATTTGCCAGTAAAATTTTGAAGGTTTTATTTACTTCGTTAATAACAATAGGAATCATAAAATGATGATCAGGGTGAACACCAGCGGTTAGGTCTACCTGATCAGATTGATTTTTGCTATCAAAGACACTTCGGCTATCGGCAACGGTAACAGTCGATGCAAGCAATTTTGTAATCCCTTTATATTCTATAACAACTTTTGAAGTGGGTAAAATATTAGGATTCCAGGTAGCAGATGTTTGAAGCGCAGGGAAAATGTTAAAAGCAAGATTGGTTTCCTGACCTCCAGCTGTTGAAACAGTTGCGTTCGGAGTGGTGGCGTAGGGCAGATTGTGAATATATAAGTATTCACGGCTGTTCGCATTGGGAAGCGTTGCATCGAATTGTTGAGTGACAAGGTCGAAACCATTTCGGTTTTGGTCTCGGAATGAAACCATAAGTTGTTTTGGATTGGCTATGTCTGTTATATCCCAAACCTGAAAAGGCACATCGATATAATTCTGATATGTGTAACTTGATGCTGCCACGCCACTTGTTGCACCATCCGGTACAAAAAATTGATGTGCTTTCTGACTTAAACCAGATCCAAACCGAATTTCAACATTAATCTTTGGTTTGGATGATCCTACCGATAAACGTTGATTGTCGTACTGAATATTAGCAAAGTTCTGAAGGAAAAGGAATGATCCCGTTCCGATTTCATTGATTTTCCAATTATCCACTATTGAGGATCCTGTGCCTAAGGTAGTTCTAAAAAGACTAACCCCTCCGAAATAAACATTGTCATCGTTAAAGGGATCGCATAAAATAGTATTATCATAAAAGCCTTGTCCTTGAAAAAAATCGACAACAGCGTTGTTAAACTTCACATCGATAAGCGACCATGTTGTGCCTGCATCAGATGAATAATATAAATCTGAATTAGTTCCCGACAATACTCCTTCGGCACTGGCAAATAATTTATTTGGATTGGTATAGGATACTGAAATTTCTACCCGACCCGTTGGTTCCATTCCGGCGTTGGAAAGAGCCCAATTCTCACCTCCATCAATTGACTTCCAAACACCCACACCATTTTGCGAAGCATATTGTACATCAAATTGATTTGGCGTTGCAATAACCTGTTCAAAGATCCCAGAAATTTCTTTTACTTTCTCCCAGTTTTCGCCACCATCAATAGAGCGCATAATGTAGGAAGTATTGGGCGTTGGGATTTTGGATGGCATTGTTGTAGCAATGATTATTTTGTTATCATCAGGGTCAACAATGAGCCGGGTTACAACTGCGAAATCCGGATCGTTGGTTGTGGAAGAAACAGGTGACCAGGTAATGCCCTTATCTATAGATTTGAAAATGCCATTTCCTATGGCTGGAAAAATGGAAGAAATATATTCACCGGTCCCAGCGTATATTATCGTTGCGTCTTTATCTGCACCAAATGAAGAAATCGGTAAGGACGGAAAATTGGAACTGCGCTCGCTCCAGTTGCTGCCACCATCTGTAGTTCTCCAAATACCGCCTGTAGCTGACCCTGCTAACCACGTATCATTGTCTGGATCTCCAGGCAAATTATATAATGCCCTTGTTCTTCCAGGTACATTTCCGGGACCGCGTTCCCTAAATTCAATTACGCCATTTGACTTTGTACGACCAATTCTTTTCCTGGCAAAAGCATAGTTCTTTGCTTGCTGTAATTCATTCCATTTGCTGGATGCTGAGTAGTTTGGCTGAGTTTCGCCATCACGAGTTCGAATTGCACGGTGGTATTGCAAAAAATTATCGGGCTTATCGGTTTTAGATTCTTCCTCGAATGTATTACCACTGTATTGTGCAGGTCCTGTAGTTAAACTTTTTTGTTTGAATGCATAGATGCAGACCACCATTGCAATACAGAATGTGCTAACTAAGAGTATTAAGTTCCTCATGTGTCTTCAGGTTTATTAAATCTCAACGTTGATTTGATTCTACTCGAATTATTTTTTTGATTGGTTCGTCCATGTTATTTTGGGTGCTTCTTGAAACAAGTTCTATTGAATCATCGCTTATCCATTTAACATAGCCACCAGAGAAGTTGCCTTCCAATATAATATGGCAATCTTTTACGTTCACAACTATGTACCTGAAAACTTTATGGATATGATCTCCCTGGCGCTTTTGGTAACAAAGGGCAAGGGCTTTTGTTTCATTGAAATTGATTTGCGTTTCGCTTCCTAAATTTGTATTCACGAATTCTTGTAAATCGTTTTGAGGTGGAATGAGTTGGGATGATGTTAGGCAACTCAATATGGTAACAGGAGCAAGGCCTGTTAGTAAAAGAAATAGAATAACACCTCTCGATTTTACCATGCGCGCAAATTATATCAATTATATCGAAATACGCTTTGGTATAGACTTATATGAAAGTTTTATTCGTTCTTGTTTATGTCTTTTGCTTCTTTTTCTTCGCTGCCGGGAAGAGAATGTTATTCAAGATAAGACGATAGCCTGGTGAATTGGGATGTTGATTAAGATCCGTTGGCTCTTCGCCTACCTGATGCTGATAGTCTTCCGGATCATGACCACCATAAAATGTCCAGAAGCCTTTACCCAAAATTCCATGGATGTATTTTGTTTCTTTAATTTCTTTATTCTCACCCATAATCACAACATCAGGTTTGATGAGATTTTTCTTGAAGCCTGTTGTTTGTCCAAAGAATCCTTGAATGACACGCGTGTGATTTTGAGTTAACATGGAAGGAATGGGATCCCACTTTGCTGAAAATTCAAAGAGTGAAAAATAATCATTGTCCTGACGCAAGCCACGTTCGTTGGGTTGGTTGTCGATGTCGGAAAATTCATATTGCAGTGGATTGCGCTCAAGCTTAAAGTCAGTAAAGGCTAATGTATTTTGATAGTTTATTTTTTCCTGTGCTTGTGGATCTGCAGGATCACCATCGTACATGCGTTCGCAAATGTCAATGCCTTCAGCAGAGAGTGCAATGTCATAGGTATCGGTAGCCGAACACATCGCAAAAAGAAAACCACCACCTGCTACGAACTCTTTTATCTTTTTGACAACCGCGAGCTTCAGCATTGATACCTTATGAAATCCATATTTTCTTGCAGTATCTTCTGCTTCCTTCTGTGCTTCGATGTACCAGGGACTGTTGCTAAACTGTTGATAGAATTTTCCATACTGCCCCGTGAAGTCTTCGTGGTGAAGGTGTATCCAATCGTACTTCGCTAATGTTCCACCTAAGACTTCATCATCAAAAATGACGTCATATGGAATTTCAGCATATGTTAGTACAAGGGTTACGGCATCGTCCCATGGCTGCTTGGTTTTTGGGGAGTACACCGCAATGCGAGGATACTTTTCCAGTTTCATAATGTCGTAATTCAGGGCGGGGCTTGCAATCTCGGTGATGATTTGATTAGTCTGTGCATTAGAGATTACTTCAAAACTCACACCTCGCACCACCAATTCATTTTGAATGGCGGGATGGTAATCACACATAAAACTTCCTCCACGATAATTTAACAACCAGTCGACCTCCTTATCGCTTTTCAAAATCCAATAGGCAATTCCGTAGGCTTTTAGATGGTTGGTTTGTTTTTCATCCATGGGAATGAAGATGGAATTGGCCCAAAGGATTTTACCAACCAACAAGAGAATCATTAAAACTACACTGCGCTTCATATCAAACCCCATTATTAGTGAATCAAATTTACGTTGCCTAAACCATTATTTTAACAGAAGTGACGAAAAATGAAATGATCTGAATAATTTCATTGCCGGCTGTAACAATTAGGCTATTTTAACAACGTATAGATGTTTACTAAGCGATAAAGGTTCCCATGAATTTGATTGAAAATATAAAAGAAGGCCTCCGCTCGGTCCAGGCTAATATGCTTCGTTCTGTGCTTACCGCCATGATTGTGGCCATTGGCATTACCTCCCTTGTAGGAATTTTTACGGCGATTGATGGTATTGAAAGTACTGTGGCAGAGAGTTTTGCTTCATTAGGTGTAAATACCTTTGATATCAAATCGAAAAATAACAGGAGGAGTAATAATCAGGGGGTAACCGAGAAGAGCTACCCACCGCTTCAACTCAATGAGGCATTGTCCTTTACAAAACAATTTACTGTTCCTACCGTCATCAGCTTAAATGCACAGGTTTCATTTGCAGCAGAGATAAAGAGGTTATCAAAAAAAACAAATCCAAATGTTGCTGTTGATGGAATTAATGCAGATTACATGGCGATCAAAGGCCTTGATTTTTCAGCGGGACGAAATTTTTCAGTGATGGAACTTGAAAACTCTTCGCATGTTGTGATTTTAGGTTCTGAGATTGTAAAAGCGCTTTATGAGAAAAATGAAAATCCAATCAATACAAAGGTTTCGGTTTTAGGAACTCAGTTTAAAGTGATTGGAACATTGACTGAAAAGGGCCAAATAGCCGACCAGAATTTTGACAATACAGTTTTTGTGCCGATCAAAAAGGGGAATCAATTAGCAGGTGGACGTCAGCTTTATTACGAAATGTCAATTGGTGTAACCAACTTCGAACAGTTTGATTATGCGATGGGAGAAGCAACTGGTTTAATGCGTGTCATTCGTCACGATCGTGTTGGTAAAGAAAACTCTTTCGATATTAATAAAAGCGAAACACTGGCCGAGAGTACAGCTGAGATTACAGGTTACCTGCGTGTTGGTGGTTTTGGAGTTGGATTCATAACGTTACTTGGTGCTTCCATTGCTTTGATGAACATTATGTTAGTTTCGGTTACAGAACGAACTCGCGAAGTAGGCGTGCGCAAAGCACTTGGAGCAACTCCACTGCGCATCCGTCAGCAATTTGTTATTGAAGCCATTGTGGTTTGCCTAATCGGAGGAGTGATTGGTGTTATCCTCGGAATACTAGTTGGGAATGGAATTGCCAGCCTGATAGGTATTGAGAAATTTATTGTGCCGTGGATGTGGATGTTTATGGGAATGCTGGTATGTATTTTCGTTGGATTGATATCAGGCTATTATCCAGCGCACAAAGCATCCAAGCTTGACCCGATTGAATCGTTGAGGTTTGAATAAAAAATCGTAGGTCTACAGACCACTGTCGACTGTGGTCTGTAGACATTTTTAAAATTCTATGTTCTTAATAAGTAGGCATCGTGGCATCAATCTCTTTCGCCCATGCCAGAATTCCACCTTTCAAATTGTAGAGATTTTCGAAGCCGTGATTTTTCTCTAGCCACTGCACCATGTTGCCACTTCGCGCACCGCTTCGGCAATGAATCACTACTTGTTTGTTCTTACTGATCTTGTCAACATTAGCAGGTATGTCGGCTTGAGGGATGAGTTCACCTTCAAGGTTGCAAATATCGAATTCGTGTGGCTCGCGCACATCGATTAGTTGAAAGTCTGCGCCAGTTTCTTTTAGTTTCTGTAATTCTTGTACGGTAACTTCTTTCATAGTGGATTGATTTGAATTCAAAGATTTACTTTTCTGCTGACTTACACCACAAAAATCGTCATAATCGATCAGGTATTTTATGTGCTCACGTGTTTGCTGACTTCGAAAGGTAACGATAGTCTGTTGCATGCTGAGGCTATCGAACAACAACAGTTTATTGGCCAGTACCTCACCAATGCCCGTTATCATTTTAATCACCTCATTGGCCTGCATACTTCCGATTATCCCAGGCAATACACCTAATACTCCAGCCTGCTCGCAATTCTGAACACTTGAAGGTTCAGGAGGTGTCGGAAACAAATCACGATAGTTAGCACTGAAGTTTCCTTCTTTATTCAGGTAATTGAAAACAGAAACTTGCCCTTCGTAGGTTAAGATAGAACCATAGACAAAAGGTTTATTTAATAGAACACAGGCATCGTTGATCAGGTATCGTGTAGGAAAATTGTCCGTGCCATCAACTACTACATCATAATCCCGAATGATATCAAGCGCATTGAAAGAAGTGAGTTTTTCGGAGTAGGTTTTCAGAAGTATATAGGGATTGCGTTCTGATAAACGAAGGGATGCAGCCTCTGCCTTATTTTTCCCAACGTCATCTGATGTGAAAATGACTTGTCGCTGAAGGTTAGAAGCGTCTACCGTATCAAAATCAATAATGCCAATGGTGCCGACTCCTGCAGCGGTAAGATAGAGCAGGGCAGGAGAACCTAAACCGCCAGCACCCACAACCAATACGCTCGCATTTTTTAGCTTGAGCTGACCCTCTTTACCAAAATCTTGCAAGATCAGGTGGCGATTGTACCGAATTAATTCTGCGTTCGTTAAGTTTGTCAAGTGCCTGCAGGTTTATGTGGTCATAATGAAACGTAAAATAACAGAAGATTATGCAACGAAAGAATTTTTCATCCGGAGCGAAGTGGGAAGATATTGTTGGATATAGCCGGGCGGTTCAGATTGGCAACCAACTTGAAATATCCGGGACAGTATCCAGCGATGAGCAAGGTGTTGTGGGTAAAGGCGATTTTTATGTTCAAACGAAGTTCGTCATACAAAAAATCGAAAAAGTTCTTCAACAGGCTGGATTTACATTAAACGATGTAGTGCGCACTAGAATGTTTGTAACGGACATTTCGCACTGGGAACAGGTAGGCAAGGCACATGGCGAGTTTTTTAAAGACATCAAGCCTGTAACAACGATGGTGGAGGTTAGTGCTCTGATCGATGATGACTATTTGATAGAGATCGAAGTTACGGCTACTAAAGTACAGTAGTTTGTCTATTGAAGGAAAATTGAATTTCTGCAATCACGGGTATAGTTCTGTGATATTTTAACACCATTGAGGATTACGATTTTATTATTAGGTTGCAGAAATTTTAACCTTTAAAATCATTCAAAAAAGACGTTGTCGTTGCGAATGATGTATTAGAACACATAAACCATCGCGCTCATATTATGGGATTTATCATTAGCGGAATTCAACAAATTGGAATTGGAGTTATTAATGCAGAAGAAGCCTGGACATGGTACCGTAGACATTTCGGTATGGACGTGCCCATTTTTAAGGATGCCGCAACGGCTTCGTTAATGACGCGCTATACTTCCGGAAATGCAGAGCAGCGCTTCGCCATTCTCGCCATGAACATGCAAGGTGGTGGAGGCTTTGAAATTTGGCAATACACTTCACGCACACCGAATCCTGCTTCTTTTATTCCGCAGTTGGGTGATACCGGGATCTTTGCCGTGAAGATGAAATCCAGAAATGTAACGGAATCATATAATGAGCTAAAAGCAAAAGGGGCTAAGTTATTAAGTGCTCCGGAAAAAATGCCCGATGGACGCTTACACTTTTTTGTCCACGATCCCTATGGAAATTTATTTGAAGTAGTGGAGGGCCTCAGTTGGTTTAAGCGAGAAAAGAAAACCATGGGTGGTATTGGTGGAAGTGTAATTGGAGTATCGGATATTGACAGAGCACTTGCGCTATACCAAGGTATATTAGGTTATTCAAAAGTGGTATATGATGTTAAATCTGTATTTCAGGATTTGAAAGGATTGCCAGGAAGTGAGAGTGAAGTAAGAAGAGTTTTGTTGCGACATGAAAAGCCAAGGGTAGGTGCTTTTTCAAAACTATTAGGCGATACTGAATTAGAATTGGTTGAAGTGAAGGGCAGAACACCTCGCATGATTTTTAAAGACAGACTTTGGGGCGATCTTGGATTCATTCACCTCTGCTTCGATATAAACGGAATGAAGGACCTCCGTGAGAATTGTAAGTCGAAGGGATTTGAGTTTACAGTTGACAGCAGCCAATCATTTGATATGGGTAAAGCCGCAGGTCACTTTACTTACATCGAAGATCCGGATGGAACGTTAATCGAATTTGTAGAGACACATAAAATTCCGATCATCGAAAAGCTGGGAATATTCCTCAACCTCAAAAACAGAAATCCTGAAAAACCACTAGCGAATTGGATGCTGAATTTACTTGGACTTAATAAAGTGAAGGACTAAATTTTGCGTTTCGAGTTTAAAGTTTCGAGTTCTGCATAATAACCCGAAACTTTAAACTCGAAACTATTTCTATTTCACAACAAACTGCCCACTCCCCATTTTATAATCATCGGTGTAGACTTCAACAGTGTAGGCTCCTGAAGGATAGTCAGAACCTTTTTCGTATAGGTAAGACAATTTCTGTTTGGTATTGTCAAACAATACTTCCTGTGATGCAGTATAGAATTCCTCTTTGCCATTGAAGATAAATGTTCCTGAACCTCGCGCTACATCAAAAATTACTTGTCCGTTTTCATCGATGATGCGGATCATAATTTTCTTTCCTTCAACTGGCGCTACCTTATTTTCAGCAATATTGAAATCAATCTTAAGTTTACCTACCTGACGATTCTTAAACGGTGATTCACGTTCTTTGCCACGATCGCTTAAGGCAACAATCTTTACATTCTCTATTTTAAGCTGAGAGGCAATGGCCACTTTAGTTGCTAGTTCTTCCTTTGTTTGGCTTAAACGGTTGATAGAGTCACCCAATTCATTCTTTTCTGTTTTGAGTGTTTTGTTCTCGGTTAAGAGTTCCTTGTTAACCGATTTTAACTTTTCGATTTCTTCATCCTTATTCTTCAGTAATACTTCATAGCCTTCAACTTTATCTTTCAATGCTTTTATTTGTTTGCCGGTGGCAAATTTTGAGCGTTTCAGTTCAGTTTCAATTTCAGCCTTTGCCTGCTCTAAATCAGAATAATTGCCGCCTAGTTTTTGAACTTCAATAATTTTTTGATCAAGCTCTTCTCTGATTTCAATCATCCGTTGTCGGGTGGAGTCCAAATCTTGTTCCGTTGTGGTAAGTTCGGTTTTAATCTCTTGTTTCTCCTGTGAGTCAAGGTATATTTTGATAAACTGAATCACAATGACAATTGCCATTAATGAGATGATGATAGCCGTCTTATTCGATTTCTTTGGCTCCGGTGTAATGGGTACGGTTGAATTGCTTTCGCTCATAATAATAGAGGATAATGTACAAAAGTAAGGTTAAATGATCTTCTATTCAACGGTCAGCACTGCAATACAACGTGCTGATTGTTGAGTGAAGGATCAAAGAATAATATACCACAGCGATACAGGTCGGCACTGGCACGTACACGATCATGTTGCTTTAGTTCAATCCAGGCACGTTCCATCTCTTTGGAGTAGTGGATGTCGTCTATTATTATGATGCTTCTTTCATTCATTTTTTGGATTAGAATAGTGAAGTACCGCACGGTAGGTTCATACCTATGGTTGGCATCCATAAAGGCCAGATCTATAGTGTTGGTCAATTGAACTTCAGGTATTAAGGTAGAATCGAGATTACCTTCTACAATGTGGATATTTTTGGCATTAGCCTTTTCAAATGATTGACGCGCTATAATTGCGATTTCAGAAGATCCTTCAAATGTTGTAACCTCGCTTCCTGCTGATGAAGCAAGATATAGTGTATTAATACCAAAGGAGGTTCCAAGTTCAAAAATGGATTGACATTGAAAATAGGAGGTAAGTCTGGCGTAGATGCCAACATACTTCACAGGACTTGAACTTGTTCGCGTTATGTCACTTACTCGTCTGGAAGTTTTTTTTAAAACCTGCGAACCTGATCCTAAATCAGAAATGTTTAATATACGCTTATCCAATAGTAATGTATTGCGAATTTCTTCAATTGATTTGGACTTCGGAATGATTTCATTTGATAGAACAACTCTCGTATAAAAATTATAGAAGAATGGCGAATGAAGCGAATGTGCGTCAACAGCATTGAGCCAATAGGTAATAAAAGATTTGAGCTGAAAGAATTTCTCCGTCACTTAGTTTAAGCGGATCGGGGCAATCATGGTAAACTCGGGAATATTGATTTCCATCATCGAACCATCCATCACACGTTCGATCTGATAGGTACCCATCATCTTTCCAATTCCTGATTTTAAATTGCATCCGGATACATACTGATGTAGTTGTCCGGGTTCTAATACGGGCTGCTGTCCAACTACTCCTTCACCTTCTACTTCACGTTGATTAAAACCCGCATCAAAAATATGCCAGTGCCTCCGCATCAATTGAATGGTGTATTCGCTTTGATTTTCGATGGTGATGCGATACGTAAAAACATAATGGTATTGACTGGGGCTAGAGTAGGCCGGTTGGTACTCGGTCTCCACACTCACTTTAATGCCTTTTGTAATTTCAGTGACCATTGCATCAAAAATATTAATTTTTTGGAATAGACAAGCTTTACCCATCGAAGAGTTATCAAATTGCTGTAAATCAGTGTTTTTAAATTCCTCGAATGGCGCTTTTGAGGTTAATTTTTGCGCGTATCACTTTAGCACTTAGTTTTGAAAGTATGGATGTTAAAATTTCGCCTTCTTGGAAAGCACGGTTAGCAAAAGAGTTTGACAAACCCTATTTCACCGAACTCATCAGCTTTATAAAAAGCGAATACCAAACACAAACCATTTATCCTCCAGGCAAAGAAATTTTTCGGGCGTTTGATTGCTGTGATTTTGATGAGGTTAAAGTTGTGATCATTGGACAAGATCCATATCACGGAGCAGGACAAGCAAACGGATTATGTTTTGCAGTGCGCGATGGAATACGTCTTCCACCTTCGCTTGTTAACATCTTTAAGGAGATTGAGAG
>JANMRZ010000207.1:0-3473 GCA_031388805.1 Chryseolinea sp. | reverse complement strand
ATAGAATAAGCGATAAAGAAGCACACGAGATTGTGAGTCATCTCAATGCCCAGCATGTAAAAGGTGTATTGGATCAGGGTAGCGACAAAACAAAAAATCTTTCTAAGCATTTGGCATCATTGAAGGGCTCACGCTACCGTTCCATTCTTGCATTTCCTGTATATGTGAAGGGCGCGAATATTGGGACGCTGGCTTTGTTAAAAGAATTGCCTGATGGATTTACGAAAGAGATGACCAAGATCGTCTCTACGTTTGCGAACCAGGCAGGTATTTCAATTGAGAACTTCCGATTGATGGAGGAGGCACTCCAAAACGAGCGCTATAAAGAAGAGCTTAAGATCGCCAAGACGGTTCAGAAAAGTTTGCTTCCTCAACTTCTTGAAAAAGATAATGACTTTGACATCTCAGCTTTTTCAGAATCTGCTGATGAAGTGGGTGGTGATTATTACGACACGCTTCGTATCAATGATCATTTAGTTTGCCTCATCATTGCAGACGTTTCGGGTAAAGGAACAACGGCTGCTTTTCACATGTCACAGATGAAAGGGATTTTTCATAGTCTCGCGCAGCGTGATATCGAGCCAGATGAATTTATGATGCAAGCCAATCAGGCCTTGATTTATTGTCTTGAGCGCGGGTCATTTATATCAGCAACATTCTTCATGATCAATACACAAACGCGTAAAATAAAATACGCGCGTGCTGGCCATTGCCCGGTATTGTATTACTGTGCAGAAAAAAAATCGATTGATTATTTCAAAGATAAAGGGGTTGCATTGGGTATGGTGCGCAACAAAAGTTACCGAAACTTTATTCAAACAAATGAATTTGACTATAAGTGCGGAGATGTAATGGTGTTGTACACCGATGGTATTACCGAAGCCAAAGATTCAAAGAACGAAGAATTTGGTTACGAAAGACTCTCGGAAGTGATTAGCGAAGTAGCGCAAACATCGCCAAAAGAAATGCAGGATCATTTGATCAAGCGATTGTATGCTTTTTCGGGAACAGAAAATATTAATGACGATTACACGACCATGATTGTGAAGTTCAGGTAGAACGAGCAGCCGGGTTAACATAAACTTTTTTAAAACGTTAAAACTATGATCAGCATCAAGAGACTACAGGAAGACGGCATTGACTTCATCATGGTAATTGGTGAAATAGATGCCAGTTCTTCAATCGAACTTGATTTGGCAATTGCCAAAAGTGTTGGCGAAGGATTCTCCAAAATTCTGATTGATTGCAGTGCGCTGGAATACATTTCATCAGCAGGTCTTGGTGTGTTTATGTCGTACATAGAAGAATGTAAGGACCGGGGCATTAAAATGGTGCTGTTTGGAATGAGCGAAAAAGTTGTAAACACGTTTAATATTTTAGGGCTTAACGAGCTCTTGCAAATAGCGAAAGATAAAGTTCAGGCTAAGCAAATGGTAAATGACTTATAAGTATAAAGTTGGTTGCAGCATTGAGAACCTGAAAGGTGTACGCGATTTTATCCGCACATCACTCAAAGCGCATGGGGTTTCAGAAATCGACATCAGCGAAATTGTGCTGGCGCTAGACGAGATGTGTTCAAACCTCATGATCCACGCACATCATTGTAACCCCGATGATTTGTTTGAACTTCATATTGCTGTTGAAAAAGATAACCCGCTTGTATTTGAGATCATTGATGACGGCACTGTATTCGATATCAACCAGTTTGATGAACCTACCATAGACAATATCATTCACGAAAAAAGAAAGGGTGGATTGGGCATTCGCCTCGTAAAATCCATCATGGATAAAATTGAGTATCAAAAAAAGGTAGACAAAAGTATTTGTCGCCTCATTAAAAACGTTCACTTTACATAATTTACTAATACCGAAAGCTTATGTTGAAACATGTCATGCTGCTGCTCTTTTGCGGCATCATCGTTACGTCAGGTATCGCTCAAAAGAAAAAATCAAAGTCAGCAGAAAGCAAATCACCCACTGTCTTTACGGTTGATGGAGTCGCTACTCAAGGCGATGAGTTTCTGTATCTCTACAAAAAGAACCATCAAAATAAACAAACCGATTTCACGAAAGATAAGATCGAAGAATACCTTGACTTATTTATCAACTTCAAACTGAAAGTTACCGAAGCAAAAAAGCGTGGCATGGATACCACTCGTGCATTTATAAAAGAATACACATCATACAAAGAAGAACTTCGTAAGCCATATCTTCCCGATGCAAGACTTACCGATAGTTTGGTAAAGCTTACCTACAATCATTTAGTGGAGGAAATAAGAGCATCCCACATTCTTATCAATGTAAAAGCAGATGCTTCACCTCAGGATACACTCGCAGCATATACTAAAATCATCGCTATTCGAAATAGAATTATAGCGGGTGAAGATTTCGGTGTGCTTGCAGCATCGTTGTCTGAAGATCCATCGGCCAAAACAAATCAAGGTAATCTAGGATATTTTACAGCCATGCAAATGGTGTATCCATTCGAAGCAATGGCATACAATACCAAAGTAGGAGAAGTAAGCCTGCCGGTGCGTACGCGCTTTGGTTATCACATTATAAAAGTAACAGACCGAAAACCTGCGCGTGGCGAAGTAGAAGTTTCGCACATTATGATTCGCACAGGTGATGGCATCGATAATGAAAAAGCAAAGAACACAGCCTTTACAGCTTACGAACAATCCCAAGGTGGCATGGCGTGGGATGAGCTGTGCAAACAATATTCAGAAGACCCTAGCACAAAAAATACAGGCGGAAAATTGAAGCCTTTTGGTGTTGGCACCATGGCGAGCGTACCCGAGTTTGAACGTGTTGCATTTTCGCTCACTAAGCAAGGAGAAGTTTCAGATCCGTTTCAAACGCAATACGGTTGGCACATTATGCGATTGGAGAGAAAAATTCCGGTGCCATCTTTCGAAGAAGTTTCAACGTCATTGAAGGGTCGGGTGAATCGTGATGAGCGAACCCAACTTTCGAAGCAGGCATTGCAAACCAAGTTGAGACGCACGTATGAATGGAAAGAAAATCCTGCGATAAAAACAAAAGTTTTTGCATTGGGAGACACAACACTTCAAAAAGCAAAATGGAAAGCCCCTGTCTATCCTGAAAAGGAAGTCTTGTTTACACTAAAGAGTAAAGGCTTTAGTTCGAAGAAATATTTGACATACATTCAAAAGAACCAGAAGCCAACCAATCAAAACCCGGCAAAATATATGGAGCAGCTCTACAACAATTTTGTGGATGTAAGCATCATGGAGATGGAGGAGGAAAAAATAATGCGTGAGAACCCCGAGTATGGTTTTCTACTGAAAGAGTACTATGAAGGTATTCTGCTCTTTGAGATCATGGAAAAGGAAGTATGGAACAAAGCTTCTGATGATTCAGTTGGTCAGGTTCAATATTTCAACGCTCACAAAGCAAATTACCAGGCTGGTGAACGCGCCAAAGCAACCGTGTATTCCTCTAAGGAAAAA